>NZ_BSTB01000027.1:0-98718 GCF_030269285.1 Micromonospora sp. NBRC 101691 | reverse complement strand
CCGCCCCCGCCCACTCCGTCGATCATGGAGTTGTGGCGCCTTGTTTGTGATGATTGGGAGTTTCGGGTGGTGCCCAAAGTTCATGATCGACGGGAGCAGACCGGGGGGTGGGGGTCAGATTCGGTAGAAGCCCCGGTAGCGGCGGATCAGCCGCCACTGGAGCACCACCGCGGCGACGGTCAGCAGGATCATCACCAGGGTCGCGGCCGCCGCGTAACCGTACCGGAGGTACTCGAAGCCGTTGCGGTAGACGAAGAGCGACAGGTAGGTGGTGGCGTACGGGGGCGGGCCGCCGTCGGTCACCACGAACGCGGGGACGAAGGAGAACTGGAGACTGCCGATCGCGTCCCGGACCAGCAGCAGCGCCAGCACCGGAGCCATCAGCGGCAGCGTGATCCGGCGGAACACGTCCCAGCCGGTGGCATCCTCGATGGCGGCCATCTCGTACACGTCGGCGGGGAGCGCCCGGCGGGCGGCGAGCAGCACCACGAAGGTCTCCCCGATGGTGAACAGGCTCATCAGGACGATCGCGGCCCGCGCGTCGGTCGGGTCGGTGAGCCACTGCGGCGGGGTCCGGCCGAACACGGTCAGCCCGTTCTCCCCACCGAGCCGGAGCACCTGGTTGATCGGGCCGTAGAGCGGGTTGAGCAGCCAGAGCCAGAGCAGCCCGTACGCGATCTCCGGCACCGCCGTGGGCAGCACGGCCGCGGTACGGGCCGAGCCGACGGCCGGGCCGCGCCGGTGCAGCAGCAGCGCCAGACCGAGCGCCAGCAGCAGCCGCAGCGGCACCGCCACCAGGGCGAAGACCAGCGAGTTGGTCAGCGACACCCGGAACACCGGGTCGTCGACCAGCTCGATGAAGTTGTCCCACCCGACGAAGCGCGGCGCGCGCAGCAGGTCGTACTCGGTGAACGCGAGAACCAGGGTGACCGCCGCGGGCAGCAGCACCAGGCCGACCAGACCCACCAGGTACGGCGCCAGCATCAGCCGCAACTGCCGACGGGAACGGGTGTCGGGGTTCACGCCGGGTCGACCCGTCGCCCCGAGGTGGCGTCGAAGACGTGCACGTCCGGCCAGCGCACGGTGACCCGGACGGCGGCGCCGGACGCGGGACGCCGGGCCGCCGGGACGCGGGCCACCACCGGGTGCCCGCCCGGCACGGTCAGGTACGCGTAGGCGTCCTCACCGATCACCTCGACCCGGTCGACGACCGCCGCGCCCCCCTCGCCGGCCGCCGGATCGGCCAGGCCGACCGCCTCGGGACGGAAGCCGAGCCGCGTGTCGCCGCCCGCTCCCGGTGGCGGGTCGCCGGCCGGGGTGAGCGCGTCGGCGGGCAGCAGGTTCATCGCCGGGGAACCGACGAACCGGGCCACGAACACGCTCGCCGGGCGATGCCAGATCTCGTCCGGGGTGCCCACCTGCTCGACCCGGCCGTCCCGGAGCACCGCGATCCGGTCGGCGAGCACCAGCGCCTCGGTCTGGTCGTGGGTGACGTGCACCATGGTCGCGCCGAGCCGGTCGTGCAGGGCCCGCAGCTCGGCCCGCATTTCCACCCGCAACGCCTGGTCGAGGTTGGACAGCGGCTCGTCGAGCAGGAACACGTCCGGTTCCCGGACCAGGGCACGGGCCAGCGCCACCCGTTGCCGTTCCCCGCCGGAGAGCTGCCCGGGGCGACGGCCGAGCAGGTCGGCACAGCCCACCGTCTCGGCCGCCGCCCTCGCCCGTTCCCGGGCGGCGGTGCGGGGCACGTCGCGCACCTCGAGGCCGAAGGCGATGTTCTCCGCGACCGTCAGGTGCGGGAAGAGCGCGTACGACTGGAACACCATGGAGACGTTGCGCCGCCCCGGCCGCAGGGCGGTGACGTCCCGGCCGGCGATCGACACCCGCCCGCCGGTCACCGGTTCCAGCCCGGCCACCACCCGCAGCACCGTGGACTTGCCCGCGCCGGAGGGGCCGAGCACCACCAGCAGCTCCCCGCGCGCCACCGCCAGGTCGACGGCGTGCAGCACCTCTGTGCCCCGGTACGCGGCCGAGACGCCGGCCAGCGTGACACCTGTCGCGCTCACCCCTGCTCGCCCCGGGCGAAGATCGGCCGGGTCTCGGCGTCGAGCTGGCGGATCACGTCGTCGAGGCGGTCACCCCGGAACATGGCGTTCTCCAGGATGCCGTAGCTGACGTCCTCGATCTCCGGCCAGGTGGAGACGGTGGGCAGCGCCCGGACCGTGGGGATGGCGTCCAGGAACACCTTCGCGTTGCGCGGCGGCTGCGCCGGGTCGAGGAACGCCGGCGAGTTGGCCACCTCGACGTGCGACGGGACGGTACGCCCGGTCGCCGCGATGATCCGCTGCCCCTCCTCGGCGATGGCGAACTCCAGGAAGCGCCAGGCGGCGGCCTTGTGCTTCGCTCCGGTCGGCATGCAGTACGCGTCGGAGTGCAGCACGCCGACCGGCTTGCCGTACACCGGCAGCGGGGCGACGTCCCACTCGAACCCCTTGACGGTGCGGAAGTTCGTGGTGGCCCGTCGGGAGGTCATCAGCATGGCGAGCCGGCCGTTGGCGAAGCGGGACTCGTCGTCCTCGGCCTCCACCTCCTCGTCGGTGGGCGTCACCCCGTACGCCTGGCGCAGGTCGACCAGGTTCTTGAGCGCCTCCCGGGCGGCCGGGCCCTCCAGGGTGAACCGGGTCGGCTTCGCCGGATCGTCGACGATCTCGCCGCCGGCCGACCAGACGAACGGGGCGAGCCGGATGATCGACGGCTCGACGCCGAGCCCGTGCACCACCGGCCGCAGCGCCGCTCCCTCGCTCTCGGTGCCCTTGACCACCGTCCCGTTGGCGTCGCGGGTCATCATGGTGGCCGTGCCGACCATGTCGTTCCAGGTCCAGCCCGCCTTCGGCTCGGGCACGCCGTACTTCGTGAACAGCGTCCGGTTGTAGTAGACGGCGAGGCTGGAGACGTTCTGCGGCAGGCAGAGCTGCTTGCCGTCCCACTTGAAGGCGTCCATCGCCACCGGGTAGTAGTCGGTCGGGTCGAGCGCCTCCGAACCGGCGATCCGGTCGTCGAGCGGTTCGATGACGCCCTTGGCGGCGAACTGGCCGTAGAAGCGGTAGTTCATCAGGAACAGGTCCGGCGGCGCGCCCCCGGCGACCGAGGTGGAGAGCCGCGCCAACAGGTCCTTGCGGTCGCTGGCCTCGATGAGCTGGACGTCCGCGTCCGGGTGCTTCTTCTCGTACGCCCCGATCAGGGTGCGGTAGGCGGCGAGTTCCTCCGGCGCGCCGAAGACCAGCAGTCGCACCGGCCCGCCGTCGGACGGGTCGGAGCCGGAGCCACACCCGGTGGCGAGCAGCAGGGCGGACAGCAGCAGCGCGAGCAGCGCCTTCGGTCGCATCATCGTCCGTTCCGGTCGGAGGTGTGCAGGAACCGCCGCTGGGCGAGGACGAACACCACCAGCGCCGGCACCGTGGCGACGACCGCGCCGGCCAGGAAGACCGGGAAGTTCGTCGGGTCCAGCACCGACAGGGAGCGCAACGCCAGCGGCAGGGTGAACAGGTCGCGGTCGTAGACGTAGACCAGCGGGTCGAGGAAGTTGGACCAGGTGAGCACGAAGGTCAGCGCGGTCAGGCCGGCGGTCACCGGGCGGACCAGCGGCAACGCGACGCGCCACCAGGTCCGCACCGGGCTCAGGTCCGCCACCAGGCAGGCGTCGTACAACTCCGCCGGCAGCGCCCGGAACGCCAGGTAGTAGACCAGGACGTAGAGCGGCGAGGTGCCCACCAGCGCCGGGGCGACCAGCGGGACCAGGGTGTCGGTGAGCCCGAGCACCCGGAAGATCGCGAAGCGGGGCACCAGCAACGCGGTCGCGGGCACCATCAGCGCCACCAGGGACGCCGCGACCACGACGCCGGTGGTACGCGGGGCGAGCCGGGCCATCGCGAAGCCGGCCAGCGAGGCCACCAGCACACTCAGCGGTACGGCGACCACCGCGACCAGGACCGAGTTGAGCGAGGCCCGCAGCAACCCGCCCAGCTCGACGGCCTGCTC
Source organism: Micromonospora sp. NBRC 101691 (assembly GCF_030269285.1). NCBI lineage: Bacteria > Bacillati > Actinomycetota > Actinomycetes > Micromonosporales > Micromonosporaceae > Micromonospora > Micromonospora sp. NBRC 101691. The sequence goes on along the minus strand of NZ_BSTB01000027.1, from coordinate 94,680 downwards.
GTAGCCGACCGTGGTCAGCGGGTCCGGCACCAGCTGGGGCGTGGGCGACGGGGGCAGGCCGGGCTGGGTCAGCGAGCCCGAGACCAGCAGCACCAGGGGCGGCACGAAGACCAGGAGGACGAAGGCGGCGCCGAGGGTGCGCCAGACGCGCAGCGCACCCTCGGGCAGCGGTGAGGGGCCGCGTCCGCGGCCCCTCACCCGGTTGTCACCGATGATCGTCCACCGCCTAGCGGAGGGTGAGCTGCCAGGCGCCGAGCCCGTGCGAGGCGGCGTAGAGGATCCGCTTGCCGGGCACGACGGTCAACCCGGCGACCTCCACGTTCGGCATGCCGGCGGCGGCGGGGACCCAGCTCGTGCCGCCCCGGGCCAGCCGCAGCACACCGAAGTCGGTGGACGCGTACAGGTCGCCGGTCACGTCGTCGCGCACCAGGTCGGTGGCCGGCTGGTCGCCGAAGTCGTACGACCGGTCCGCCCAGGTGGCCCCGGAACCGGCCACGGTCACCTCGAACAGGTGCCCCGGCGTGCCCGGGGTGTTCGAGCCGAAGCCGCTGTAGGAGATCCACATCCGGTTCGGGTTCGCCGGGTCGACGTGGATGCTGGTGACGAAGCGGTTCGGGGTGTTCGCCGTGTCGATCCGGGTCCAGGTCACCGCCGACGCCGGCTCGGCGTCCACGTTGTGGCTGACGAACACCCGGCCGGTGCTGGTGGCCGCGTACGCGGTCGACGAGTTGCTGGCGACCCGCTCGACCACCGAGACCGCGCCGCCGGCCCGGTCGCCCCAGGCGGCGTCGGTGAGTCGGGTGGTGCCCAGCTCCGCCCAGTCACCGCACTGCGCCTCGTACGTGCCGGTCCAGGTGTTGCAGATCCGGTTCGCCTCCTCGATGGTCCGGTCGCCCAGGCCGAAGGTCTTCGTGCGGTAGACCGTGCGCCCGGTGCCGGCGAACATGGTGCCGCTGACCTTCGGGTCGCTGATGTGCGGGGCGTAGAAGAGCGTGCCCGGGTGGCCGAAGATCGGGTCGGAGACCGAGATCCAGCTGCCGATGTCCCCGCCCGCGAAGTTCACCTCGGGGGTGGCGTCGTAGAAGGTGTGGAACCGGAACTCGGGCTTGCCGACGTCGAAACCGGAGGCGCCGCCGTCACCGATCATCGTGTTGACCCACTGCTTGCGCTGCCCCTTGTTCTCCCAGGTGCCGTTGTCCTGGGTGCCGCCCTGCAACAGCGTGTGGTCGTGCGGGCTCACCGAGAGGCTGATGTACTGCAACGTCGTCATGCCCTTGTTGATCCCCTCGATCTTCGCGGGAATCCGGGAGAGCATCTGCTGGCAGCGTGCCTTCTGCGCGTCGGTGACCAGGCCACGGTCCGGGTTGTCGCACCACGCCGAGCGGTCCACGAACTGGCCGCTGGAGCGCACCAGGCCGCCGTCGCCGGCCTCGAAGAACTGGTACGGGTTGCGCGGGTTGGTGACGAGCGCGTGCTGGTCGGGGTGCATGCCGTTGGGGTGCAGCTCGTCCGTGCCGTCGTAGGTCATGTCGGTGCCGCTGACCCCGGCGTCGGTGGAGAGGACCACCGCGCGCTTGTTCGCCACGGTCTCGCCGTAGACGTACGACCCGCCGGTGTAGACGATGTCCGGGTGCCCCTTGGGGGTGTGCACGAACACGTCGTACCAGCACTGGCCGGTGCACTGGTTGTAGGTCGCGTAGCCCGGGTCGGCCGGGTTGGAGCTGGTCAGGTCGGTGAAGGTCGGGGTCGCCCCGGCCACGTCGTCGCTGCGGAACAGCCGCGAGTACGGGTTGCCGATGTTGCCCTCGTAGACGTACATCCGGGTCTTGCCGTTCGGCAGCGCGGTGACGTCGATCGCGGCGCGCGTCTGGAAGACGGCCCGGTTCAGCGACTCCTTGATCTGCGTCCAGGTGGCGCCGCCGTCCGGCGAGCGCCAGACGCCCCGGGCGTACGAGGAGGCGTAGACGACCTGCGGGTCACGCGGGTCGAGCTTGACGTAGCGGACCCCGCGCGGCGAGCAGGCGGTGGTGTTGTTGTACTCGGCGGCGTTGCCGGTGCACTCGGTGGCGTTGGCCGAGCCGTTGTGCAGGAACGTCCACCGCTTGCCGCCGTCGGTGGACTTGTAGAGCCCCCACTTGGCGGCGTCCGGCACCGGACGGGTCCCCCCGGTGCAGCAGGAGCTGGACATGCCGCGCAGCGCGGTGGTGGTGGCGACGTAGAGGGTCTTCGGGTCGCCCGGCTTGATGGTGATCTCGCCGATGCCCTTGCCGGCGAGGGAGTCCTTGCCGAGCGGGCCCTGCCAGGTGAGGCCCCCGTTGGTGGACTTGTACAGGCCGACGCCCGCGACGCAGCCGGAGGCGCAGGTGTTCGCCTCGCCGGTGCCGACGTAGACGGTCAGACCGGTCGGGTCGTTGCGGTCGATGACGACCGCGCCGGCGGCGTTGATGCCGAGCGGGCCGCCGAGGTAGATCCAGTTGGGCTGGGGGGCGAGGATGTTCAGCGTGCCCCACACGCCGCCGCCGGCCGGGGTGGCGTACGCGCGGCACAGCAGCGGCTTGCAGTCCGGGGCGATGTCGATGGAGGTGACCCGGCCACCGGCGACGTACTCGTTCGGCACGTAGTTCCACGCGTTGCGGAACTCGGTGAACGGGTAGAGCGCCTCGCTGGGGCCGATGTTGGTCCACCGGCTGGTCGGCCCGCCCCGCGCCGCGCCGCCGCGCCGTTCGGCTCTGGCGTACGCGTCCCGCGAGCGGTCCATCTGGGCGACGGTGATCCCGGCGGCCGGGTAGGCCCGCTCCAGGAACTCCTGCTGGGCGGCGTACCCGGGGCCTTCGGGCGCCATGCCGGTGTTGCCCGGCACGGACTGGTGCAGCCGCTGGAGGTGGGCGCCCAGCCGGCCGGGCATCTCCCCACCGACCGGGGCGGCCGCCGGGGCGACCTCGGCGCCGGCGAGGTGGATGCCCGCGGCGCCGGTCGTGGCTACCAGGGCCGCGACCGCGAGTCCTACGAAGAGGTGGCGACGTCTGCGCTTCACGAGGGGTCCCTCCTGCCGCCCGGGTCCGGCGCCGGATTGGCGACCGCCACCGGCAGCGTCCGGTGTGGAGGATCCCAGAGCGGATCTCGGCAGACAATCCCCCGCCCGGTGGCCCTGCCCCGGCGGCTCGCCGGCGGTCCTTTTGGCGCAGGTGGGAGTAGGTGCGGTGGCCGAGGGTACGGGTACCGCATGCCAAACCGTTATGAAAACTATCCCCGGATCGCGGTCGTCACCGGCGGCGACTCCGGCATCGGCCGGGCCTGCGCCGCCGCCCTGGCCGGGGCCGGCTTCGACGTCGGCGTCACCTGGTGCTCCGACGCGGACGGGGCGGAACGCACCGCCGAGGAGGTGCGCGCGACCGGCCGCCGGGCCGAGACCGCCCACCTGGACCTCACCCGGTTGCCCGGGGCGGCGTCGGTCGTCGACGAGCTGGCCGACCGGCTCGGTGGGATCGGGGTGCTGGTCAACAACGCCGGGACCGGTGCCTCCACGCCCTTCGTGGACACCGCGTGGGAACAGTGGCGGGAGGTGCTCGCGGTCGACCTGGACGGGCCGTTCCTCTGTGGTCAACGGGCGGCGCGGCGGATGCGGGCCGCCGGACGCGGTGGGCGGATCGTCAACATCACCAGCGTGCACGAGCACGCGCCCCGGGTCGGCTCGGCGGCGTACTGCGCGGCCAAGGGCGGGTTGGGGTTGTTGACGAAGGTGATGGCGCAGGAACTGGCGGCGGAGGGGATCACCGTCAACGCGGTCGCCCCGGGCGAGATCGCCACTCCGATGACCGGGCAGGAGGACGTCGACCCGTTCACCCGGGACCGTCCCGGCGTGCCGGTGGGGCGGCCGGGGGACGCCCGGGAGGTCGCGGCGGTGGTGGCGTTGCTCGCCTCCCCTGCCGCGGCGTACGTGACCGGGGCGTCCTGGCCGGTGGACGGCGGAATGCTGATGATGGGGCCACAGGCCGGATCCCATCTGCCCTCGGACGAGTGGCGGTCCGGGTGACCGCGTACGGCGGCGCGCAAAAAGACCGTCGACGTCGAGACCCGGGGCAGGCCGACGCCTCCTCTGTCGGCCTGCCCCGGGGGCTCGGGACGCCCGGGTCCGACCATAGAGCTGTTTCCGGCCGGCCAATGAATCGTTCCGGTAACGGCCGGATTGGTTGTCGTGTATCGGCAACGATTAGATATCGCCGCCGGCGCCGTCGAATGACGCTGCGATTCCGTTGTCAGCCGAATGGTCAATTATCGCGGAACGACAGACGTACGGGACGCCTGCGGCGGCACGTCCGGTGGTTTCCGGGCCGGCCCGACGGGAATCCGCCCCGCAAGGCCGTCAGGGTGGCGTCGCACCGCCGACGCGCCCGTCGAGTGGACGGAGGGTGAGATGAGCGACGACGTACCACGGGTGGCCCGGTCCCGCGCCGACCACCTGCCCGGCGAGACCGCCGGCGGCCGGATCGACGCGACCGGGGTACGACCGGGCCGGACCGGCGACTCCCGCGAATCCGGTCCCCGGCGCGGCAGCGGCACGGTGACCGGTGTCGAGGACATGCCCCGCAGCGACCTCGACCTGGGCGACGAGGCGACCGACGGTCGGGCCGCCGAGGAGGCGATCGGCGCCCGGCCCGGCGAGGACCACACCGAGATCGACGACCGGCGGCAACGCTGACGGCGACCGCCCGGCGGACCGGTCGGCGGGTCGACGTTTGCGCCGCGACGGCGCGGGCAGGAGTGCGGTATGGGCACCGACGAGCACAGGGATCGCGCGGCCACCGACGAACCGGACGGCGCCACCGCCTTCGAGGCGTCGCTCCGACCACCGGGCGAATCGCTGCGGAGCACCGACGACACCGGCGACGACCTCGGCGGGCCGGCGCCCGACGAGGGGCAGCCGGCGACCATGACCAGCCGGGCCGGCTACGACGTCGACGACGTCTCCGGCAGCACCGACCCGACGCGGTACGATTGACGATCTCTCCGCCCTAAAGGGCGGAGATTCCCTCCACGCTGCGCGTGGAACACGCGGCGTCCGGGCGGATTCCTGCTTCTCGACGCGAGGTCGGCCGCGGTGCCGGCACAAGTGCCGGTCTTACCCGAGTTCCACAGGCGTTTGAGTTGTCCCAGCGTCCCTGGGCCAACACGTTGATCGCCGCATTGACGTCCCGGTCGTGGACCGCGCCACACAGGCAGGCCCACGACCGGACGGACAGCGGCTTGGGTCCGTCGATCCGGCCGCATACCGAGCACGTCTGTGTCGTCGGTGCGAACCGGTCGATCTTCCCGAAGGTTCGCCCCCAGCGGGCGGCTTTGTACTCCAACATGCCGACAAACGACGACCATCCGGCGTCGTGGACGGACTTCGCCAGCCGGGTCCGGCCGAGACCGACGACGCACAGGTCCTCGACGTACACCGCTTGGTTTTCGCGGATGATCCGTGTCGAGAGCTTGTGCTGCCAGTCCCGCCGGGTGTCGGCGACCCGAGCATGAGCGCGGGCGACCTTCACGACGGCCTTCTTGCGGTTGTTGCTGCCCCGCTGCTTGCGGGTCAGATCCTGTTGCAGCCGCTTGAGCTTGCGCGCCGCGCGGCGCAGGAACTTCGGCGCGGCGACCTTCGTGCCGTCCGAGAGCACTGCGAAGTGCGTCAGGCCCAGGTCGATCCCGACCTCGGAGTCCAGCTCGGGCAGCGCCTCGTCCGTCGTGGTCACCACGAACGAGGCGAAGTGCCGGCCCGCCGCGTCCATGACGATCGTGACCGAGCTGGGGTCGGACGGCAGACCCCGTGACCAGCGGACGTCCAGGTCGCCGATCTTCGGGAGCCGGAGCCGGCCGTTGTCCAGCACCTTGAAGCGGGCGTTGGCGGTGAACCGGATCGCCTGCCGGTTGTCCTTCCGCGAGCGGAACTTTGGCGGGGCCACCCGGCGTCCCTTGCGCTTGCCGGTAACTGAGGCGAAGAAGTTGCGGTACGCCACGTTCAGATCGGCCAGCGCCTGTTGCAGGACGACGGCGGAGACCTCGCCCAGCCACTCCCGCTCCGGGGTCAGCTTGGCCTGGGTGATGGCCTGCTTGGACAGGTCCCCGTCCGAGACGTACGGCAAGCCCTGCTCGCGGGCCTCCTGCCGTGCGCGCAGCCCGTCGTTGAACACCACCCGCGCGCACCCGAACGCCTTCGCCAGCTCGATCTGCTGGCCGGGCGTCGGATAGGCGCGGAAGTTGTACCGGAGCTGCACGAAAGACACCGCACCATGTTGGTTTATGGCTGATCTTGCAGGCATCCGCACTGGTAGACACTGTGTTTTCGCAATGCACGTCCACTTGGTTTTCGTGACGAAGTTCCGGCACAACGTGTTCGCCGACCGGCACCTCTCCCGCATGGAGGCGATCATGCGGGACGTGTGCGCCGACTTCGAGGCCGAGATGGTGGAGTTCAACGGCGAGAACAACCACGTCCACCTGCTGGTCAACTTCCCTCCCAAGGTGGCGGTGGCCCGGCTGGTCAACTCCCTCAAGGGCGTCTCCTCGCGCCGCTTGCGACAGGAGTTCCCCGACCTGATGCAGCACTACTACCGGGCCAACAAGCTCTGGTCGGGCTCGTACTTCGCAGGCTCCGTGGGCGGGGCACCGCTGAGCGTCGTGAAGCAGTACATCGAGCAGCAGAACCGGCCCGGTTAGGGCACTGCTCCGGCCTTGGCAGCCCTCCCAGCGCGGGCCTTCACCCCCGGCCTGAAGGCCCGAGCACTGGCCCGCATTCCGGTAGCCGACCACGGTCGGCACCGGGATCCCGGGCGGGCTCAGCGTGAACCGTCGCGCGACGCCGCCCGGGCCTCGGTCATCCCGCGGTTGGCCAGCGCGTCGGCCCGCTCGTTCTCCGGGTGCCCGCTGTGCCCCTTCACCCAGTGCCAGGTCACCTCGTGTCGACCGCAGGCGGTCTCCAGCCGCTGCCACAGGTCGGCGTTCTTGACCGGCTGGCGGGCGGCGGTGAGCCACCCGTTGCGCTTCCACGAGGCCAGCCAGCCGGTGATGCCGTTGCGGACGTAGGTGCTGTCGGTGTGGATCCGTACGGTGACCGCGCGGGTGAGACTCTCCAGGGCCCGGATGGCGGCCATCAGCTCCATCCGGTTGTTGGTCGTCGCGGTCGACTCGCCCCCGCTGATCTCCCGTTCGTGCGCCCCGTAGCGCAGCACCGCGCCCCAGCCACCCGGTCCCGGGTTCCCGCTGCACGCCCCGTCGGTCCAGATCTCCACGACCCGGCCGGTCGTCGCCCCGCCCGGGTCGACCGTCGTCTCCACCATGCCCGGCAACCTACCGTCCGGCCGGCGGGCCGACGCCCGGTGTCCGAGCCGACGGGCCGCTCGGACAGAATGGCCCGGTGGGCAGGCGCGGAGCGGAACGGAAGACGACGGACACCTCGGCCTGCCCGTGCGGCACGGGACGTGGCTACGGCGAGTGCTGCGCACCACTGCACCGCGCCGAGACCAGCGCGTCGACGGCCGAGGCCCTCATGCGGTCCCGGTTCTCCGCCTTCGCCGTCGGCGACGTCGACCACCTGCTCCGCAGCTGGCATCCACGCACCCGGCCGGCCGGACTGAACCTCGACCCCCGGCTGCGGTGGACCCGGCTCGAGGTGCTCGCGACCGACGGTGGCGGCCTCTTCGACACCACCGGCACGGTCGAGTTCCGGGCCCACTACCGGGACCGTGGCCGCCCCGGCACACTGCACGAACGCAGCCGGTTCCGCCGCGAGGACGGGGCGTGGGTCTACCTCGACGGGCACACCGACGACGGGTGACGACGGTGACCCGTCCGGCATCGGCGCTCAGCGGGCCGGGCCGCCCCGGTGGTACGCCCGGACCTCGCCGTCCGAGGCGATCAGCCGGGTCCACCGCTCCCGTTCCGCCTCGGCCTGGCGGCACATGGCCCGGGTCAGCGACTCGGGCAGGACCACGTCCCGCACCTCGACCCGCTCGACCAGCACACCCCACGGCCGCCCGGACGGCCCGCCGACCGCCGTGCCCAGTGCGGCGTTGACCCGCTCCCGGTCGCCGATCACGGTGTCGAGATCGACCCCGCCGAGCACCGACGGCAGGACGGTCCGCACCACCTGGCACAGAGCCGACGGGTAGTCGTGCACGTCCACCAGGGCCTTCACCGGGTCGACCACCCGGTGCCGGACGACCACGTCGACGGTGAGGGGGACGTTGTCCCGGGTGATCGCGCCCTGCGCGGGAACCTGCGTCAGCACGGTCTGCACGTTCACCCGGACCATCCGGTCGGCGACCGGCACGATCAGGTGCAGGCCGGGCTGACGGATCCGGTCGTGTACCCGCCCGAAGCGGAAGACGACGCCGCGCTGGTGCTGCGGCACGACCCGGACGCTCGCCACCAGCAGGACCGTCACCAGGACGACGACGGCCAGGCCGATGATGGCGACTACCATGTCCCCCTCCGGTTCCGGCGGCCCCACTCCCCTGGCCGGCGGTTACCCGGCGCGCCGCCGGCCACACCGCGTTGTGAACTCGCAGCAGCTTTGCTGCCCCGGCGCTCCATTCCCCGGCCAGACGCGATCATCCACCCGTGACCACAGCCACTTCCGGCGACCGGAACCGAATGGTGGGAGCGGTGCCACCTCGCCGTCTCGTGTCGGACAACTGTCTGATGACGGTGTGCCGACGCTTCGTGAGCGCGCCGCTGCCGGAGTAGGTGCCATCAAGGGAACGTGCCACCTGTATGTGACCCCTACGCGGCGCTCCGGACATGCCTCAAGCCCATCCGGGTCGCGTCCCGGTGGTGGTTCGGACTGGGCATCATCCTGTTGATCCTGGTGGCGGGGATGCAGCGGCAGCACGGCTGGTGGTGACGACCTGCCACGAGGTCATCCGCGCATCCTCTTCCGCGTCCGCCGGGTACGTCGGCGTGGGCGACGGTTGCCGGTGCGCAGGCGGCCCCACAGGGCGACAGCCCAGGCGACGGAGGCGAGGGCGGCGGCGTTACGCGGCTCGTCCCAACCCGCCCAGGCGTTCCGGCCGAGCCACCACAGGAGAACCCACAGCGACAGCCACAGCCCGGCCCACCCGGCGACGGTGGTCCGGTGTCTCGTCCACCAGCGGACCAGCTGCGGCGGGGGCGCGGTACGACGAGCGGGACGTGGGCCGGCTGTTCGGGGTGCCCGTTGACGGGGCACTCGCACGTTGCGCTGAGGCTGCATCCAGCCCGGATCCCGGGCCTGCCGTTGGAGGACGGCCCGGCCGGGCGGGATCCGACCCGGGTTCGCCAGGTTGCCGTCGACGTTGTACAGCGGCAGCTCCGTCTCGATGGCTCTGCGCTCGGCGGCCAGCACGGAAGTCTTGTCCGAGAAGGTGACGGGGTCGACCTCCCAGGCCATGATGGTGTCGGCCCACGGCTGCTGGTAGATGTGCTCCATCAGCCGCTGGAACGGCAGCCGGCCGGTTTCGCCGACGTATCCGAGGGCACGTCCACCGGTCTCGGGATGACGCACCCAGAACCGGTAGAGGGCACAGTCACGCTGACCGGAGACGGTCGAGGCGGAACGATCGGGCATCAGTCGGCCACCTTCCCGTTGTCGACAAACACATACTGACCGTGACCACCGAATCACACCAGCTGTACGGCTCCGCCAGCTCGTCGAGCAGGTCGTGGGCGGATGCCCCTTCCTGGTCACCCCGGCAGTCCCCCGGTCCAGCGACCGGCACGCGGCTCTCCCACGTGGAGAAGCCGCCCGACCCGGTCGGGTGGGCGGCTGGCGGTGGTGCGGCCGGAGGTTGGCGGGTGCGGGGATGACTGCCGCCCGGCTGGTGGCGGTGCGGCCGGCTGGGCCACGCTCCCGCTCGGACCGGTGAGCAAGCTCGCAACCCGCCCGGGTGCGCGCGGGGTTTAGCTTTGGTGGAGGTGGTGAACCATCAGGTGGACGTCGACGAGAGGGGTACCCGTGCCCAGCGCCTCCCACAACTATCCCAGCCAGCGGGTCGGCCTGCCCGAGAACGTGACCGATCCGCTGCTGTGGCGGCTCGGCTTCGACGTGGCGAGCGCCCACCAACTCGACGCGTCCGGTCGGTGCGGGAACCTCGGCTGCCCCGACGAGTCCGGGCCGTGCCCGGCCCTGCGGCAGGCGGAACAGGCGATGCGGCTGGCCCAGCAGAACGCCGTCCGGGAGTCCCCGGCCGACGGCTCCTCCTCCGACGAGGCGCGGATGCCCCGGCGGGTGCCCGGGTCGGGACTACGGGCGGCCTGACCGGTCGGGGCGACCCGTGCCGTCCCGGGGCCGCCCGGGTACGGTTCGCCAGGCACCCGAAGACGACTCTGCGATTGTGGGGCGTTCGTGACCAGACACAGGTGGAGGCGGCCCGGTTCCCCGGCGGCCGGGTGAGGACCGCCTCGGCCGCCGGGGAACCGGGAACTCAGTGGGCCGCCAGCGTTCCGCTGATCTCGTTCGGAGTCGCGGCCAGCTCCACCGAGCCGACGAGCTTGCCGGTGGTGAGGTCGAGCCGGTGCACCTTCTTGGCGGCGGGCTCGGTGACGTAGGCGGCGTCGCCCCGGACGAACAGGGCTGGGCGCGGCTGCTGCCAGTCCATCGGCTCCTTCCAGGCGGCGACCACGGGCCATGCGTTGGTGATCTTGCCGGCGACGGGGTCGATCACGTGCAGCTTGCCGTCGGTGCCGAGGAGCAGGCCCTCACCCTTGGGGCCGCGAGCCAGTGAGCGGAAGCTGTAGCTGACCCCCTCCGGCATCGGCACCACCTTCAGCGAGTTCGCGGCGGTGTCGATCAGCGCGAACTGCTCGGGGAACTCACGCTCCGCGTCCGGTTCGATCTTGTAGTCGCCGAGCAGGACGGGCGAGGCGTCGCTGCCGACCTGGGTGCCGACGGCGCCGTACGCGCGATCGCTCTTGACCTTGACGAAGGCTCGGTCCTTGAACAGCAGGACCCCGTCCTTGCAGCCGAACCCGACGACCTCGCCCTGGGCGACGGCTTCGCCGTGAACGCCGGGGCACTCCTCACTGCGGGCGATCTCCTTGCCGTCCCGGTCGAGCGCGATCGCGCCGGGACGAGACTCCTCGGTGCCGAGCGTGACCACGAGGGTGCCGTCGCCCAGCTCGACCGCTACGCCGTGGTGCGGCTGGGCGGTCTTGTACTGGCGTCCGGTGGGCTTGCCGTTGACGAGGTCCTTCGGGTCGAAGCTGTGCACCTCGCCGGTTCCGTCGGTGAACAGGATGGTGCGGTCGCCGTGCAGCACGACGTGACCGGGTTTCGCGCCGGGGTAGGTGATGTCGGTCATCTTGCCGGCGACGGCGTCGAGCACCTGGAAGCCGGCCTCGGTCGAGACGAAGACACCGGTGTCGTTGCCGGCCGGATTCAACCGGTTGAACCCGTCGAGGGCGACGGTGTGCGCCACCTTCAGGGTCTCGCCGTCGAGCACGTAGATGCCGCCCTCGTAGGTGATCGCCACCGGCTCCTTCACCGAGGCGGTGGTGGACGACGCGGCGGGGGACGCGCTCTCGTCCCCTGTCTCGGAGGCGCAGGCGGTGAGCGCCAGCGCGGCGACCATCAGCGCGGCCAGGCCGTGGCTTCTGCGTCGAGTCACTACTGCTTCCTTTCATAGAAGTGGAAATCATTTTCGTTTAAAGTACGGGAGGGTGCCCGGATGGATGCCACCGGGGGGTCAGCCGCTCAGGCCGCCGACGATCGCCTCGGAGTTGAAGCGCATCATGTCCAGGTAGGTGGCGGCGTCGCCGTCCACGTCGCTCAGTGATTCCGAGTACAGCCCGACCACGCGTACCGTGATGCCGGCCTCGGCGGCGAGCACCTCGGCGATGCGCGCGGGTTGGGCGGTGTCGGCGAAGATGGCCGGCACCTGGTGGGTCCTGATGGCGGTGACCAACGAGGCGAGGTCGGAGGCGCTCGGCGACGCCAGGGTCGTCCCGCTCGGGATGATCGCGCCGACGACCGTGAGGTCGTAGCGTTCGGCGAGGTAGCCGAAGACGTGGTGGTTGGTGACCAGGACCCGACGCTTCGCCGGGATGCCGGCGAAGCGCTCGGCCAGCTTCGCGTCGAATCCGGTGACCTCGCCCGCGTACGAGTCGGCACGCTTACGGACGACCTCGGCGTCGACGCCGTCGACGTGCGTGACGATCTCGTCGGTCAGCAGCCGAACCGCGGTGACGACGCGCGCCGGATCGGTCCAGAAATGCGGATCGGGAAGCCCGGCGGCGTCGCCGTCCCGGTACGTCAACGGATCGATCCGCGCACCCACCTCGACGGTGGGGGTGCCCTCGGATCTCGCGGCCGCCACGTGGTGCAGCACGCCCTCCTCGAGCCCGAGACCGTTGTAGACGAGCAGGTCGGCCGTCTGCATGGCGTGCGCCTCCCGTGCCGAGACGGCGAACGAGTGCGGGTCGGCGTTCGGCTTCATGAGCACACTGACCTCGGCCTGGTCGCCGACGATCTGCGCGACGACGTCGCCGAGGATGTTCGTGGTCACCACGATGCGCGCCCGGTCCGGCGAGGTGCAGGCGGTTCCGCCGGCCAGCAGGACAGCCGCGACGGCGAGCGCCGTCAGGAGTCTGGGTGCCCTCATCGGCCGACCTCCACGACGAGATCAGGTCGCTCGGCGACCCGTAGGGTGCGGGCCGTGCGCAGGTCGTCGCGGTAGTCGATCTCGTGGATGATCCGGGCAGCCGGCTCGGCCAGGTAGGCGCGGTTGACATCGAGCGTCAGGTTCGAGGCCGACACGGACTTCTGCGCGAGGAGCTCTCCGGTCGCGAGGTCGTAGCTGAGCAGCGTGCCGGAGGTGTCGACGGCGAGCACCGTGCTGCCGTCCGCCGGTGACGCCGCCGCCACCAGCTCGCGTCCGGTGGCCGGAAGATACCGCAGGGTGGCCTTGGCGGCATTCACCGACCAGATTCCGGCGCGGTCGGCGACCGCGGCCTCGTTGCTTCGCGGGCGGTACCCGAAGGCGTCCGCAGGAACCGGGGTGCGTGGGCTGTCCAGTACCGTGGCGGTGAGTTTCTCGTCCTCGAGTTTGACGCGTACGAGATTGTCCTCGCAGGCGATGACCGCGCCGCCGCGCAGGACCGCCCAGCCGCGCGGGGCCGCACACGGAACCTCCAGGGCGCCGGTCGGTTCGCCGCGCTCGTTCATGGCGGTGATGCGGTTCGCCGGTCGGGCCGGATCGTCGCCGACGGCGACGAGGAGCTGGTCCGCGTACGGCACGGCCAGCGCCGTGGAGCTGCTGGCGTCGATCGTGGCCAGGGTGGCGACCTTGCCGGCTTCGAGTCCGCGGCGGTCGAGCACGGTGACCTTTCCGTCGGCCGTACCGATGGTCGTGTGGGCCTCGGAGCCCGCGACCGTCCTGATCGGGGCGTCGAGCGTCAGGGTGCCGACCGAACGGGCCGGCGCGCGGTAGTAGTGGACGTGGTCGGTGTGGTCCACCGTCCACACCCCGGCGTCGACGATCTCGAGCCTGCGCTCACCGTCGCCGACGTACACGAAACGGCCGTCCTCGGTGACCCGCTCGGCGCCGTGCGACAGGCTGATCTCCTTTTCCGACGCGGTGGCCAGGTCGAGCAGGTACAGCCGTCGGGCACCGCGGGTCGCGTAGGCGACGGCCGACTGTGGTTCGGACAACTCCTCGGCGCCGGCGACGTAGCCGTGTGGTTTCTCGTCGACGGCCTGTTGTTCGTTCGTCGAGCCGCACGCGGACATCGCGAGCGTGACGCTCAGGGCGGTGGCGCAGGCGAGGCGCCTGGCGCTGGTGATGATCACGAACTTCCTTCCAGCGAGGGGACAGCGGTGGGCGAGGGACTCGCCGACCGGCGACGCAGCACCGCGGTCGTGACCCGGCGTGTCCCGAGGATCGCGAAGAAGATCAGCACGGCGACAGCGGCGATCGTGGCACCGGCGGCGGTCGCGGCGTACCAGGAGATCCAGAGGCCGATCACGGTGGCGGCCGAGCCGATCACGAAGCTGGTCAGCATCAGGGCGGGCAGCCGTCGCGCCACGAGCATGGCCGCTGCCGACGGCGCGATCAGCATGCCGAAGGCGAGCAGGGTGCCGACGACGCTGAAGGCGACCGCCATCGTGATGGTGAGCAGCGCCAGCATCACCGCGTTGGCGAGACCCGGCCGCAGGCCGAGCGTCCGCGCCTTGCGTGCGTCGAAGGTCAGGGCGAGGAACGGCCGGTAGCACACGGCGGAGACCGCCGCGACCACCGCGACGGCGACGCCCAGCATCAGCAGGTCGGGCCAGCGGATCGCCAGCACGTCGCCGAACAGGAAGGCCGTCAGGTCGGTCGCGAACGACCGCGAGTGCGACACGACGATGACCCCGACCGACAGCATCCCGACGAACAGCAGCCCGATGCTGGTGTCCCGCCCGAACTCGCGGCTGTGCCGCAGGACGTTGACACCGACCGCCATGGCGAAGGCACTGGCGGCGGCCCCGACGACGAGGTGGCCGCCGAGGATCGACGCGATCGCGACTCCCGGGAGCATGCCGTGGCTCATCGCCTCCCCGAGGAAGGTCATTCCGCGGGCGATCACCCACACGCCGACCAGCGCGCACACCGCGGCCAACAGCACGCCGCCGACGAGCGCGCGGACGACGAAGGACACGGTGAACGGTTCGACCAGGGACGACATCACCCGGCCGACTATACTGACATTGAAAACTACTACCATTAAGGGGGCGGGTTGAGCCTCGACGTCCTGACCGCCGAGCATGTCGGCTTCCGATACGCCGGCATCCCCGTACTGCGCGACGTGAACCTGCGCGTCGAGTCCGGGTCCATGCTGGCTCTGACCGGCGCGAACGGCTCCGGCAAGAGCACACTGCTGCACCTGCTGGCCGGCGTCGAGGAACCGACCGAAGGCAGGGTCCGCCGCCGGCCGGGGGCCCGCCTCGCCCTGCTGCCCCAGCGCACCAGCGACATCGACGCCCTTCCGCTGACCGTCACCGAATGCGTGCAGATCGGACGGTTCACGCTGCGCCGCCGCCTCAGCCGCGACGACCGCGCCTCCGTGGCGGAGATCATGCAACGGCTGGACATCACCCACCTGGCCCGTCGGCGGCTCCGCGAGCTCTCCGGCGGCCAGCGCCAGCGCGCCCTCGTCGCCCAGGCCCTCGTCCAGGAGGCCGACATCTACGTCCTGGACGAGCCGACAGCCGCCCTCGACACCCGCAACCGGCAGCGCGTCCACGAACTGCTCGCCGAACGCGTCCTCGCCGGCGCGGCGGTGGTCATCGCCAGCCACGACCCCGCCGAGGCCGCGCTCGCCGAACGCACCGTACGCCTCGGTGCCGCCGCGCCGAATGCCGTCGCCACACTGCCGGTCGACGCGGACGAGCGCCACGCGGCTTCCGTGACCGCCTCGTCCGCAGATGTGGTGGTCCAGGACCCCAGAGCGTGATCGCCGGTCTCGTCGCCGACGCCGGACCAGGCGATCTCCACTTCGCAACAGGTACTAGCGCTGTCGACGGGTCGGCAATATTCTCCATCTCGCGCGAGGGTTGTGGAGTTCCTTTACATGCCTCGTGCCGTCACCGGCTGCGAGGGAGATGCCCATGTTCTTCGACCACCCCGAACTGGACCGCCGGACACTGTTCCGGGCCGGCCTCGGCGCGGCAGCGGTCGCCGTGGTCGGGAGCGAACTCGCGCTGCCGGCCGCCGCGCAGGCCGCTCCCGGCGACGACCTGGACTGGATCCTCGGCTGCGACGAGTGGGGTGCCCGGCCGCCCAAGGACCCGCTGGCGGTCAGCGCCATCCCCACCAACAAGATCATGGTCCACCACATGGCCTACCCGAACACCCCGGACTTCTCCCAGGAGCAGGCCGTCCGGCTGGCCAAGAGCTGCCAGGACCTGCACATGGACGGTAACGGCTGGTCCGACACCGGACAGCACTTCACCGTCAGCCGGGGCGGGTACGTCCTGGAGGGACGGCGCGGCAGCCTGGACACCCTGCGGGCCGGCGAGCGACAGATGGTCTCCGCCCACTGCCCGGGCGAGAACGGCCGGTCCATCGGCATCGAGAACGAGGGCACCTACGTCACCGAGAAGCCCCCGCAGGAGCTACTCGACTCCCTCGTCCGGCTCTGCACCGCGATCTGCCAGCGGTACGGGCTGCACGCCCACGACATCTTCGGCCACTGGGACTTCCGCGCCACCCTCTGCCCCGGGGCGATGTTCTACCGCGAGTTCCCCACCCTGCGGCGGCGGGTCTTCACCGCGCTCGGCACCGACCTGGCCGACGTGCCGGCCCGCCGTTGGCCGGACATCTGGCGGTTCGTCGGCGGGCCGGTGGTCCGGGTCGCGCAGTACCTGCTCGGTCACCGGGGCTACCCGGTCGCCGTCACCGGCACCTTCGACGCCGCCACCGTGGCCGCCGTGCAGGACTGGCAGGCCCGCAACGGCATCCCGGTCGACGTCGACGCCACCCTGACCGGCCCGACCTGGGAGACCCTCGCCCCCGAACTGGGCCGGGACGCCACCGGCCTGCCGATCAGCGCGGTGCAGTACATCCTCAACGTCAAGGGGTACGCCGACGTCACCGTCACCGGCGAGTACGACTGGGTGACCAAGAAGGCGCTCCAGGACCTCCAGCGGCTGCACGGCCTGCCCAGCCACGGCAAGGTCGACACCAGCACCTGGTGCGCGGTGGTCGGCGGCGTCGTCCGCCAGTCCTTCCGGCAGGGCTGACCGGCCGACCCGTTCCGGACCGGCACGACCGGTCCGGGGCGGGCCCGGTCCTGCCGGGCGGGCCTGGAGCGCCCGTCCGGCGGTGGGGGAACGCCCGGCGGTGGACGGGACACAGACGTCCACCGCCGGGCACGCCGCAACGACCGGGGTGCCACCGCACGCATCCGGACGCGGACGTATCGTCACGACATGACGTACACGGTGGACGGTCCATGGTGGACCCCCCTGCCGGCGTACCGGGTCAGCCAGTTGGCCGGGGCGGACCCGCAACTGGTCGACCTCGCCCTGGACCCGCTGCCCGCCGACGCCCCGGCGGTCCTGCGGTTCCGTCCGGTGACCGGGGTGTCCGCCGCCACGCAGGTGGCGACGCTGCTCGACGCGGCCGACCGGGCCGCCGTCGCGCTGTTCCCCCGTTGGCTGCCCGGAGCCGACCGGCTCGACGGTCCCGGCGCGCTCGGCGCCGGGGCGGTCCGGGCCCTGACGGCCCGGGTGGCCGCCCGCTCCCGCGGATTCGGTCCGTTCCTGACCGAACTGGCCGAGCGCGCCCTGGACGGCGCGACGACCGACCGGCGATCCGACGCCGGCACCCGCTTCCCGGCGGAGGTGCGAGCCGCCGGGCTCGTGCGGGTTCTCGCCGACGCCTACCACCGCCGGTCGGTCGTCCTGCTGGCCCGGATGCCCGACGGACTCACCCCCGCCGACGAGCGGGCCGTCATCGCCGCCGCCGAGTGGTTCACGCAGCACGGCCGGTGCGCGGTCTGGCTGACCGGGCCGCCGCTGCGGACGGTGGACCGGGTCCGCACGGTGCGGATCACCCTGCCCGACGTGCTGACCCGGCTCGCCGCCGCGCCCGTCGAGCCGCCGACCGACCCCACCGGCGGGTGGTCGAACACGCCGGGCCCGGCCGTCCCACCGTCGACGCCCACGCTGCGGGTGCCGCCGACCTCCGGCCTGCCCCGCGCCGACAGCGCCGCCGAACAGGCGCTGGAGCGTGCCCTGGCCCGGCACCGCTGGGCGGGTGGACGCCGCTGGAACCACACCCTGACCTGGCACACCCTGGCCCGGCCGTACCGGCTCGACCTGTTCTGGCCGGTGGAGGGCCTGGTGGTGGAGGTGGACGGCCCGGAGCACCGGGAGCGGCTGCGCTACGCCGACGACCGCCACCGGGACGCCCAGCTGCAACTGCTCGGGCACGACGTGCTCCGGTTCACCAACGACCAGGTGCTCTCCGACGTGGACGCCGTCGTGGGCACCATCCGCGACCTGCTGGCCGGACGACGCCCGGCCGGAGTGCGAAACGAGGAGACGAGGCACCATGTCCACCGCTGACGCCCTGCCCAACCTGACGCCGAACCAGATCAACGCCCTGGTCGTGCTCATGGTCGAGGCGCGCGAGCTGACCAACACCGAGCTGCGGGAGCTGGCCGGCTTCACGCTCACCGGCGCGGACAACACCAAACTGGTGAAGCTCGGCCTGGTCAGCACCGACCGGTCGCAGCGGCCCTTCTCCCACGAGCTGACCGAGCACGGCTGGCACGTCGCCCGACGGCTGCACACCGCACGTCCACCCCGGCAGAGCGGGTCGGCCACCCGGTCGCTGCTCACCGTCCTGGCCAACGTCGACCGGGGGCTGGGCCGGTTGCGGACCAGCCAGGCCGACTTCTTCCGCCAGGACGCCCCGGGCATGGGCGCCGACACCCCGGAGCGGGGCGACGACGCCACCACGACGCCGCCGGCCGGCACCACCACGTCGACCGGTGCCGTGCCGGCCCCGCACGCCGCCGACCCGGCCGCGCCCGGACCGGCCAACGACGCGCAGGCCCTGGTCCGGGCGGCCTACCGGGAGCTGGCGGTCACCCCGGGGGCCTGGGTCGGCTTGGCCGACCTGCGCGAACTGCTCGACGAGTACGACCGGGAGACGGTGGACGCCGCGCTGCGCGCCCTGGCGCGCCAGGACGACGTCCGGATCATCCCGGTGGCCAACTCCAAGTCGCTGACCGCCCGGGACCGGGCGGCGGCCGTGCTCATCGGGAACGAGGCGAACCACGCGCTGTCGATCGGGCCGGCATGATCGGCGCGGCGGAACAGGCCGCCCTGGAGGCCCTGAGCTTCAATCCGGCGGCCACCCCCGACGACGTCTGGCGACCCTCCCCCTACGACGTGCCGGAACTGCACGAGCGGGTGGTCCGGGAAATCCTGCACGGAGTGGGGCGGGCGCGCACCGCCGACGTCGGCCAGCCCCTCGGCGTGGCGATGCAGGGACGCGCCGGCTCGGGCAAGACCCACCTGCTCGGTGCGGTACGCGACCAGATCCAGCGCCGGGGCGGCTACTTCTTCCTGGTCAGCATGATCAACGGAAGGACGTTCTGGGAGAGCGTCGCGCTCGCCCTGGTGGAGGGGATGGGCCGCGACGCCTTCGGCTGGGGAACCCAGCTCACCACCCTTCTGCGCCGGCTCACCGCCCAGTTCGGCATCCCCGCCGAGGTACGGGACGCGGTCGCCGGGCGGCGGCCGGTCACCCGCGCCGACCTGGACACGTTCGTCCGGGCCCTGCGGAACTACGACCGGGAGGTGGGCCGGGACACGCAGGACACCGCCCGGGCGCTGGTGCTGCACGGCTCCCTCGACTTCGAGGCCCAGGACGTCGGGTACGCCCACCTCATCTCCGAGCCCGGGGACCCGGCGGCGCGGGCGTTCTGGGGGCTCGGCCCGGCGGTCCGCTCGCCCCAGCAGATCGTGCAGGACATCTCCCGGCTGACCGCCCTGACCCTGGAGCCGACGGTCATCGCCGTCGACCAGCTCGACACGCTCTTCGCGCAGACCAGCACCTCGCTGTTCGCCCGGCACGAGGGGTTGGAGGACGCGCACGCCCGGACGGTCGGGCCGGTCGCCGACGGGCTGCTGACCCTGCGCGACGTCACCCGCCGCACCCTGACCGTGCTCTCCTGCCTGCCCGACACGTGGGAACTGCTGACCCGCAGCGCGCCGACCCCGGTCGCCGACCGGTTCCGCATCGCCGTCCTGCCCGACCGCATTCCCAGCCCGGAGATCGGGCGGGCGCTGGTCGAGAAGCGGTTCACCGCCGCGTACCGGGACGTGCGCTTCACCCCGCCCCACCCGACCTGGCCGATCGCGCCGGAGGCGTTCGCGGACGCGCCGAACCTCACCCCCCGGGCTCTGCTGCGCCGGGTGGACCGGCACGTCACCGCCTGCCGGGACCGCGACGAGGTCACCGAGCTGACCCGGCTGATCGACGTGCCGGCAGCCGGGCCCACGCCGCAACCGGCCCCTACGCGGGTCGCCCGCGTCGGGCTGCACCGGCTCGACGAACGCTTCGCCGAGCTGGTGCGGACGGTCGGCGTCGACGGCGCGCTGGACCCGGCCACCGAGGACGTCCGGATGCCGGAGCTGCTGGGCGCCGGACTCGCCGCCTGGATCGGCGAGCAGGCGACGACCGGCGCGACGTACCGGCACGACCCGCCGCCGGGACGGAGACCGGCGTTGCACGGCCGGCTGGTCGAGGTGCTCGACGAGGCCACCGAGAACGAGGCGCACTGGTGTTTCCGGGCGATCGGCAGCGGCAACGCGATCGCCGTGCTCAGCCGGATCCGGGCCGCCTGCACCCTGGCGGGGCTGGACCGGGCGGTGCCGCAGCGGCGGCTGGTGCTGCTGCGCAACGGTCCGTGGCCGAGCGGCCGGCGCACCGGCGAGGTGCTCGACGCGTTCCACGCCGCCGGTGGCGTCACGCTCCCGGTCGGCGAGGCCGACCTGCGGGTTCTGGCCGCGCTGCGGACCCTGGCCGCCGAGGGTGACCCGGCGTACCCGGACTGGCTGCTCGCCCGGCGACCGGTCAGCGGCACGGCGCTGTTCGGCGCGGTGCTGGGCGACCCGGGCGCTGGCCGACCGGACCACCCGGACGGACCGCCCGTTTCCGAGCGGCCGGTGGACGGCGTCGGACCGACGGACACCACAGGGCCGCCGGAGGTCGCCGGATCGCCGGAGACGGCCGGGGCGACCTCGGACGCCGCCGGGCCGGTCGACCCCGACGGGCCGACGGACACCGCAGTACCGGCGGACCGCGGCGGACCGGTGGGCAGCGCAGGGCCGGTGAACCACGGCAGGCCGGTGGACCGCACGGTGCCGGACCGCACCGGGCCCACGGACAGCGGGCAGACGGCGGACCCCGGCGGGCCGGTCACCGGTGGGGCCGGACCGGCGCCGGCCGGCGGCGGCCGGACGGACGCCGACGTCCGGGCCGCCCGCGCGGTCCGGCTCGGACACACGACGGACGGCGCGCGTCCGTTCGAGGTGGATCTCGCCTCACTGCGACGGCACAGCGTGGTCTTCGCCGGCTCCGGGTCCGGCAAGACGGTGCTGATCCGCCGCCTGGTCGAGGAGTGTGCCCGGCAGGGGGTCTCGGCGATCGTGCTGGACCCGAACAACGACCTGGCCCGGCTGGGTGACCCCTGGCCGCACCCGCCGGCCGGCTGGCTCCCCGGTGACCGGGAACGGGCCCGGGACTACCTGGAGCACACCGAGGTGGTCGTCTGGACGCCGCGGGTCACCGCCGGGCGACCGTTGAGCTTCCAGCCGCTGCCCGACTTCGCCCCGCTGCGGGACTCCCCCGACGAGTTCGACCAGGCGATCCGCTCGACGGTCGAGGCGCTGGCGCCCCGGGCCGGGGTGGCCGGCACGACGAAGCTCGCCCAGCAGGGCCGGGCGGTGCTGACCGAGGCGTTGCAGGCCTACGCGCGCAGCGGTCTGGTGGGGTTGCCCGGCTTCACCGAGTTCCTCGCCGCCCTGCCCGACGGGGTGAGCCGGATGGCCCGCGCCGACAAGCTGGCCCACGAGGTGGCCGAGACCCTGAAGGCGGCCATGGTGACCGACCCGCTGTTCGGAGGCGCCGGCACCCCGGCCGATCCGGGCACGCTGCTCACGCCGTCGGCGGGGCGGCGGGCCCGGGTGTCGGTGATCAGTTTTGTCGGGCTCGTCTCGGACGCGCAGCGGCAGAGCTTCGTCAACCAGCTCCAGATGGCGCTGTTCGCGTGGATCCGCCGTCACCCGGCCGGGGACCGGCCGCTGGGTGGGTTGTTCGTCATGGACGAGGCGCAGACCCTCGCCCCGTCGACCGGGCACACACCGTGCACGGCCAGCTCGATCGCGCTCGCCTCGCAGGCCCGGAAGTACGGGCTGGGGCTGGTCTTCGCCACCCAGGCCCCGAAGGGGCTGCACAACCAGATCTCCGGCAACGCGACCACCCAGTTCTTCGGGCTCCTGAACTCCCCCGCGCAGATCGAGGCGGCCCGGGGACTCGCCCAGGCCAAGGGCGGACGGTTACCGGACATCGGGCTGCTGGGCAGCGGGGAGTTCTACGCCGCCGGGGAGGGCTTCTCGTTCGTGAAGGTGCGGACGCCGATGTGCCTGACCCACCATCCGCCCGCTCCACTCACACCGGAGGAGGTGGTCGCCCGCGCGCGATGACAGCTCGGCGCAGCAGCACGACACTCCGTCGCTGCGTCGTGGCAGCGCGTCTTGACTTACCTTTCCCGAGCCTATACACGTTGCAGGGCAACGTCACGCAGTGTCGCCAGACAGAATCAAGGAGTATCCGGATGCCGGAAGACATCGGGTCGACCGTGCCGCGTCGACAGCTCGGTCGACTGCTGCGCCAGTTCCGTACCGAGGCAGGCGTGACACTCGACGCCGCCGCCGAGGCACTGGAATACAGCCGGCAGAAGATCTGGCGTATCGAGTCCGGCATGGGATCGGTCCGGGTTCTCGACGTCAGGGCGATGTGCGAACTGTACGGAGTGTCGCCGGAGATGACCGAGACGATGCGCGAACTCGCCGTCGAGACCCGGTCCAAGGGTTGGTGGCACGCGTACGGCGACGTGGTGCCGAGCTGGTTCGAGCTGTACGTCGGCCTGGAGTCCGCCGCCGCCCACCTGCGCTGCCACGAGGAGTCGCTGATTCCCGACCTGTTCCAGACCCGCCAGTACGCGCAGGAGGTCCAGCGGCTCGACCGGCCACAGGCGAGCGAGGAGCAACGGGCACGCGCGGTCGAGTTCCGCCTGCACCGGCAGTCGCTGGTGGACCGTCGCGCCCCCGCCGCGCCCCGGGTGTGTCAGATCCTCTCCGAGGCGGCGCTCCGGCGCGTCGTCGGTGGGGCGGCGCCGATGACGGCACAGCTCCAGCGGCTCATCGACGTCAGCGCCCTGCCCAACGTGACGATCCGCGTCCTTCCGCTGGCCGCCGGGCCGCCACCGGGCGCGGCAGCGGGCTCCTTCGTGATCCTGGACTTCCCGGCGACCCCGGGCGGTCGGACGGCTGCCGAACCCTCGGTGGTCTACAGCGAGTCGCTCACCGGCGCGTTCTACCTCGACAAGCCCGACGACCTGGCGGCCTACGAGCAGACCTGGCAGGGCATCGACCGCCTAGCGTTGAACGAGGGCGAGTCCGTCGACCTGGTGAAGAAGATCATCGGAGAGTTGCGGCACGACTGAGCGCCGCCGTGAACAGCAGCTCGTGCACCTCGGCCGCCGTCGCCGGCCGGCTTCCCGGGTCCCTGCCGCGCGGGCGGAACACCGGGCACGGGAGAGCACTCGGTACGTCCGCGGCGGTGCAGGGCGACGGCCGGCACCACCCACCACGCCGACCAGCTCGGCGCTGCCGAAAGGAGTGAGCATGGGTCAGTTCACGAAGGTTGCCGTCGGCGCGGTCGCAACCGTGCTCGGTGCCACGCTGGGCACCGTTCCGGCCACCGCGTCCTCGCTGCGCGTTGGCGGCCACTGCGACAGCCCGTTCGGCTTCGGGAACTGGCGGGAGTTCACGTGTTCCGCATGGGCCTCCGGTGGCACCGGCGACTACCACTACTCGTGGCAGGGCCTGACGCCGATCGTCGAGTTCGACGTCTACGAGGGCCCACTGGTCAACGGATACTGCACGGCGGACCGCACCCACGTGGCGCGCGTGACGGTGACCAGTGGAACGGAGACCGCCAGCGGGGACATCTGGTTCGATTGCCCCTCCGTCCTGCGCTGAAAGCCCGCCGCGACCACAGTTCCGCCGCCAGGCTCGCCCTCCCGCCGAGTCAGCCGTGCCGGCAACATTCTCACCGCGACGCCGCGTCGGTCACCGAGGCTGTCACCGAGCCGGCAGCCGTAGGAGGCGGCCGGTTCGCGCCGGGTGGCAACTGCCGGGCTGGGTACGCCACGCGGCGCAGGGCGACGATCGTCATGCCGGTGCCCGGCACGCCGCCCACCCGGGCCGGGCACCCCCTTTTCCTGGGCGACTAGAGGCGCTTCTCGAAGCAGAGCTGGTTGTACGGCGAGGGGCTGTAGGAGGCGATCTCCCGGTATCCGCTGCTGCGGTACAGAGCAGTCGCCTCGCCGAGTGAGCGGTGGGTGCCCAGCCGGACGATGCCCACGCCGTGCGCGGCGGCGTCGGCTTCCAGGTGTGCCAGGAGACGTCGGCCCAGGCCGAGGCCCCGGCTCGTGGTGTCGGTCCACAGGTGACGGATCTCCGCCACGCCGGGAGCCAGCCGGATCCACGCGCCACACCCGACGGCTCTGCCGTGCTCGCGGGCGAGCAGGAGAGTCCCGTCCAGGTCCTCGGGCGGGGTCAACGTCGCCTCGTCGTAGCCCTCCGGGAACCGTGCGGCCAGCTCGGCGGCGTACCGGCGCAGGCACCACCGGGCCTGTGGGTCGTCCGCCACGACCGGGGTGACCGTGACCGCCGCCAGCCGCAGCAGCCGCCGGACCTGGTGCTGGGCGGCCACCAGTTCCTCCTGCTGGCGTGGGCTGAGCCCGCCGAGCAGGGCGACGACGCCGGCCCGGGACCGGTCGTCGAGGATCCCGCGTTCCCGTCGGCCGGCGTCGGTGAGCTCGGCGACCCGGGCACGACCGTCGGAGGGGTGCGGAACGACGCGGACCAGGCCCTGCTCTTCGAGGGTCCGCAGCAGCCTGCTCAGATACCCGGAGTCCAGACCGAGGCGGTCGCGCAACTCACGGACGGCGCTGCGGTCACCGATCTCCCAGAGCAACCGGGACGGCCCGAGAGGGCGGTCGAGACCGAGGTAGTGATCGGTCAGCAGGCCCAGACGCTCGGTGTAGAAGCGGTTGAAGTCGCGTACCCGCTCGATCAGGTCAGTCTCCACCCGCCGAGATTATCTGACCCAGGTCAGGCAAATCACCGGACCCGCGAGGACGTGCCCCGGCAGCATGATCGCGCCGACGGGCGGTGCACGAGGTGTGTCTAATGGAGAGCATGCCGGTGAGAACCCGAGGTTCCACGCAGCCCGCCTCCCGCTTCCGTGACCGGGTCGCCCGACCTCGACCGCGCACCGACGGGGCACCCGTACGGCTGGATCTCGGCGCGGTGGAGGTGAAGCCCGACCCGTGGCAGCGGTGGATCGCCGTCGGCCAGGTCGTGTCGGTGCTCGTCCTCGCGGTGGGCCTCTACCTCACGTACCGGGCCAACCAGGAGACCAGTTCCGCCAACCGCGAGCAGCACCGGCTGACCGCCGAGGGACAGATCACCGAGCGGTTCGCCACGGCGATCGAGCAGCTCGGCGAGCCGGGCAAGGACAAGATCGACGTACGGCTGGGCGGGATCTACTCGCTGGAACGGATCATGCGGGACTCGACAGTCGACCAGCCGACGATCGTCGACGTGCTCAGCGCCTTCGTCCGCGTGCACGCCCCCACGCCGACGACCGGCCGGGACACGTTCGACCCGAAACGGGTGCCACCGGTGGACATCCAGGCCGCCCTGAACGTGCTCGGCCAGCGCGACCCCGTCCAGGACCGGTCGGGCCAGCAAGTCGATCTGCACGGCGCGGACCTGCGAGGCGCGGATCTACGCGGTGCCCGGCTCGGCGGCGCGGACCTGAGCGGAGCCTTCCTGACCGGAACGGACCTGAGCGGCGCAGAGTTGAGGAGGGCTCACCTGACCGATGCGGTCCTCATCGCGGCGGTACTCAGCGGCGCGGACCTGTCGCTCGCGGACCTGAGCGGGGCAGACCTCCGCACGGCCCGGTTACTGGTCGGCCTCCGTCGGGGCACGGTCGATGCCTACGCCTTCTCCCCGACAACGCTCACCGGCGCGGACCTGCGCGGTGCCGACCTGCGGGGCAGTCTTCTGCGCGGGGCGGACCTACGTGGTGCCCACCTACGCGGTCGGGCACCGACCAGGGCCGATCAGACCGGCCTGTGTCAGCTCGGTGTCTGTCCGCGCGCCGCTGAGCTGCTGGACGCGGACCTCCGGGAGGCGGACCTGACGTGTGTCTCCATGGACAACAGGACCAGCCTGCCCGACGGGATCCAACCCCCCAGGCCGGACGAGTGCGACTGACGGCTCCGACCACGCCGCTCAGCTCCGGCGGTTGATGACCGCGAAGGCGGTCGCCCCCACGAGGATCTCGGCCAGGAGCAGCAATCCGATCGCCATCTGCGCTGCGGCACCGAGCCCGATGGCGACAGCCGCCGCCCCGGTCAGCGGGAACGCGGCCAGGCCCAGCACGGCCAGGGCCCGGGTGAGGATGGCGTCGTCCCGTTCGTCGCCGGTCTGCGACCATGCCCGCTCGAACACCGTCGCGCGTTCCGGACGCCTGCTCAGCCGCCATGCCATCACCAGGACGGCGAGCAGCCCGACCGCCGCCCCCTGGAGAAAGCCCACCCCCATGTTGCCGGGGGCGTGTTCCCGCAGCAGCAGGCCCACGGCGACCAGCAGCGCCAGAATCGCCAGGAAGACGCCGACGACGACCGCCTTCCGCATCGGCGTGGGTCCCTCAGTCGACATGGAAGATCTCCTCTACGGTGCGGTGGAAGTGACGGGCGATGGCGATGGCCAACGGCAGGGAGGGGTCGTAGCGGGCGGTCTCGATGGAGTTGATCGTCTGCCGGGAGACGCCCAGCGCCTGGGCCAACTCACGCTGGGACAGCCCGGCGGCGAGCCGTAGCTCACGGAGGTCGTTCTTCATGAACACCCCTGGGTGTCAAGTGACCTTGTCACGACAAGGATGCTTGACACCCCCGATCGTGTCAAGGACGCTTGTCCCCGCTGTGACCGGAGCCATGACAGCACCGCGAAGAGGCACATTGGCTGGCCTGAAGCCGGCAGGCAGCGCCGATCACGCCATGTCCGGCACGGCTGATGCCACCCCGGTCGCCGACCGGGTGCCTGCGGCGCTTGCGCCCGCCCCGATACGGGTACCCGAGGCTTCGTGGCTACCTGAGGTGTCATTCGCTCGGCGTGTCGTACATCTGAGCTGCCACAAACTACGTCTCGACCAGGCCGAGCGGGCCGGATCGTCCGTTTCATCATGCAAGGCGCGGTCCATCGCGCTCGGTGAAGGGGTTGCGGCCGGTGGGTCGGCTCGACATTCGCTGGGGTGTCGACTCCACCTGCCGATTCATCCTCGGGTCCACTCCCGTGTGTGAGTCGGCGATTCACCATCTCGGTACCGAACGACGTGGCCGAGCAGCTCGACGAGATCCCGGCCCGCCAGGTCTCCGCCAACGTCACCGAAGCGCTACGTCGCCGACGACATACGGGTGGAGTTGGAACAGCGAGCGGCGGCAGCCTGCACCTCCCCGAGCAGCGGTGCCGGTGTCGTTACCTGACGCGCCGACCAGATCCGGACGGTCCTCGGCGAAGGTGACCGGTTCCGGAGGTCTGACAGGCCCTCCCGGCCGCTCCGCTTCGCCGACACACGGCCCTCGGGCCCCGGCGATCTCAAGGCCAGTCGATCCGCAGCGGCTGCCCGACGAAGTGCCCGTACGGCCCGAACGCCTCCTCGACCCGGCCCCGCTCCGCCGCGTCGAAGGTGACCAGCGGGGTCATCCGCACCACCGTCTGTCTGCGCCCGGTCGTACGCTTCCAGGTGGCCACCACGCGGCCGGCGCGGACCACCGTCGACTGGAACACGCCGTTGCCGCCGGGGATGATCGCCGACAGGTGCTCCCGGTCGACCATCAACGACCGGTCCTTGAAGCCGAGCAGGTACTCGTCGAAGCCGGGCAGGGTCCACAGGTCGTCGACGGGTGACGGAGGGCCGGCGTCGCGCAGCTCGGGCGTCATGACCATCTCGACGCCCTCGACCCGGACGGTGGTCAGGGCGTCGCCGGCCGCCGCGATGCCCCGTCGGGCGTCGGCGGCGGTCAGCCCGGTCCAGCCGGCGAAGTCCTGCCGGGTGGTGGGGCCGTGGCTGCGGAAGTAGCGCAGGGCGATGGTGGCCAGCGCCTCGTCGCGCTCCGGGCGGTGCGGGTCGGGCACCCACTCGTCGAGCAGCACGAAGGTCTGCTCGTTGCCGACGTGCGGGGCGATGCAGAGCACGCCGCGCTGGCTGGCGTACCAGAGGAGATGGTAGAGAAGCTGCCCGGCAGCGTCGACGCCGGCTTCGGTGAGCACGTGCCGACACTCCTCCCGGGTGAGCCGGCCGCCACCGGCCAGCGCCGCGCCGAGCACCTCCACGGCCCGGTCGGCGGTCTGCTCGCTCAGCCCGAGGACCTCCCGGCGACGCGCCGCGCCGGCCAGAGCCCGTTCGCCCAGCACCGCGAGCATCCAGTGCGCGTCCCGGGGCGGCACCAGGTGCACCGTCCCCCGCATCGGCCAGGTGCGGAGCGCCTCCCGCCGCTCCAGCGCCTCCTGCACGTCGGCGACGGTCGAGCCGGGCAACCGTACGCCGAGGGACCAGAGGCCGCTGGCCACGTCCTGTGCCTGCATCGCGCCGAACCACTCGACGACTCCGGCGACGTCCTGCGGCGGGGGCACGTGTCCGGGCCGGAGCAACAGGCTGGCCATCCGCCAGCCGAGCGCGTCGCGTGTGCTGAACTCCACCGTCGTGTCTCCCCCGCCCGGGTCCGTCGCCCCGCCGGTACATGTCTAGCGCAGGGGTCCGACACGCACCCGACGCCAGCGGTCCGACCCGCACCCCGACGCCAGTGGCGGCCGACGGCGGCGCGACCGCCCGGAACCCCGGCGTGCGGTGTCCGGGCGGAGCCTACCGGCCTGACGTGGACAGGTCCGGACGGTCGGCGGCCAGGCAGGCCAGCGCCTGTGACCGGTGGTCGAAGACGAGGAAGACCGACTCCAGCCGCATCGTGTGCAGCACGGTGAGGACGAACCGGGAGGGTGCCACCAGGCAGAACGACCGGCCCTGCTGCCGGGCCTCCCGATGGGCCCGGACCAGCAGGCCGAGGCCGGTGGAGTCGAGCATCCCGACCCGGCACAGGTCGAGCACGACGTCCCGGTCCCCGGAGAGCGCGGCGACGAGCGCCTCCCGCAGGACGTCCGCCACCAGCACCTCGATGTCGCCGCTGGGGGTGAGCACGACCGCTTCGGGCAACTCCTCGACGTCCACCCGCCAGGCTCGCGGCCCGTCCGTCGGGTCCGCCGGTCCGTCGGCGTCCGGCGGTGGCGCGACCAGGGACGCGACGGTACAGCCGGCGCAGCGGTGCGGCCCGACCGCGAAGGGCGAACCCTCCCAGCCGTGGTCGTTGAGCACGGTCCAGACGACCTCGGGCTCCGGGAGGACGGCGGGCACCGCCTCGACGGAGTTGCCGCACCGGTCGCAGATCAGGTTGACGGTGCCGGAGCGCAGTCCGGGTACGACGGTCATGCCCGCCCCTCGGGGTGGAGGGTCCGGCCACGGTGCCGGCGGCCGGACGTCGTGACGGCCCTCACCGCGCGCGGACGGGGACGGTGGCCCGGGCCCGGACCGGCGAGACCGGGACGGCCGTGGCGGACGACGGGGCACCGACGGGGGCGGCACCGGCGACGCGCGGGCTGCCGGAGCCGGTTTCGGAACCGGAAGTGTCGACCGGATCCGACTCGGCGACGACGTGGAAGACCTGGTCGACCCGGGCGACCTGGAGCAACCTCCGGATCCGGGGCGACGGGGAGCGCAGGGTGAGCGCTCCGCCGAGTCGCCACATCCGCCGGTGCGTGTCGAGCAGCAGGCCGATGCCGGCCGCGTCGACGTGCGCGCACGCCGACATGTCGATCACCAGTCGGGTCGGCCGCCGGGCGACGACGGCGTCGACCACCGGGCCCAGCTTCCGCACCCCGGTCAGATCGAGCGGCTCGGTGACGGTGATTTCCATGTGATCCGTGCCGTGGTTGTCCCCCACGCCCGGCCCGTTCCCGTTCATCGCACCTCCCGAGTGCCCGTCGCGGGTCAGCCACGGCCCAGCCTCCCGGGGAGGTGTGGCGGTCGTCTCCCGAACATGTGACGGATCGATGACAAACATCCCCTGCCCCCGCCCGGTTTGCGGTCGACCCGGTCGGGCGGGTCATGATGGCCGGCATGACGGGAGTGCTGGTGATCGAGGACGACGACCGGATCCGGCTGTCCCTGGTGCTGGCGCTGGAGGACGAGGGCTACGCCGCACGCGGAGCCGCCACCGCCGAGGAGGGGCTGCGCACGCAGCGCGCCGAGCCCGCCGACACGGTCCTGGTGGACCTGATGCTGCCCGGCGTGGACGGCTTCGAGTGCATCCGGGAGATCCGCCGCTCCGACGACGTGCCCATCGTCGTGGTCAGCGCCCGGGACGACACCCACGACATCGTCGCCGCGCTGGAGGCCGGAGCCGACGACTACCTGGTCAAACCGGTCGCCGTCAAGGAGCTGACCGCCCGGCTCCGGGCGCTGCGCCGACGCGCGCGGGCCGCCGCCGGGGTGACCACGACCGTCCCGACGCTCGTCTTCGGGGACCTGGAGATCCGGCCCGACGGTGGTGAGGTCCGGCTCGGCGGCGCGCCGGTGGCGGTCACCCGCACCGAGTTCCGGCTGCTCTGCGAGCTGGCCCAGCACCCCGGTCGGGTGCTGTCCCGGCAGCAGTTGCTCGAACGGGTGTGGGGCTACACGGTCGGCGACGAACGTCTGGTCGACGTGCACGTGGGCCGGCTCCGGCAGAAGATCGAACGGGACACCGCCGCGCCCCGCCACCTGGTCACCGTCCGGGGGCTCGGCTACAAGTTGCAGCGATGAGACGGGCCGGGCTACGCACTCGGGTGGCCGCCGGTTTCGCCGCCGGCGCACTGGCCCTGTCCACCTCGATCGCGCTGGCGTCGTACCAGTTCACCCGAAGTTCGCTGCTGGCCGAGCGGGAACGCACGGCGGTGCGGGCCGCGTACTTCGACGCCACGATCGTGCAGGCCGGGCTGACCGGCGAACGGCCGGACATCATCGAGGTCCTGCGGTCGCTGGACACCGGTGGCGACCGGCGGGCCGTGCTGCGCCGCGACGGGATCTGGTACGCCCGCAACGTCGACGCCGGGGTCACCACCGGCATCCCGGAGCGGATGCAGCGGCTGGTCGCCGACGGCACCCCGGCGGTGCAGCGGATCCGCGCCGACGGGCAGCCGGCCGTGGTGGTCGGCGTGCCGCTCTCCCCCACCACCGCCTACTACGAGGTCGACTCGTTGCAGGAGCTGGAGGAGACGCTGCGCACGGTGGCCCTGGTGCTGACCGCGGTCGCGGTCACCACGGCCGTGGCCGGCGCGGGGATCGGCTGGCACATGACCCGGTACGTGCTGCGCCCGCTGCGCCGGGTCGGCGACGCGGCCGAGGAGATCACCGCCGGGGACCTCAGCGCCCGGCTGGATCCGGCGACCGAGCCGGACCTGGCCCGGCTCACCACGTCCTTCAACCACATGGTCGACCAGTTGTCCCGGCGGC
The DNA here is from genome assembly GCF_030269285.1 of Micromonospora sp. NBRC 101691. Lineage (NCBI taxonomy): Bacteria > Bacillati > Actinomycetota > Actinomycetes > Micromonosporales > Micromonosporaceae > Micromonospora > Micromonospora sp. NBRC 101691. Next base: position 63,265 of record NZ_BSTB01000027.1, on the reverse strand, counting down.
TGGAGCGGGATCGCCGGTTCGCCGCCGACGTCAGCCACGAACTCCGGTCGCCGTTGCAGACGCTCGCCGCCGCCGCGAGCGTCCTGCACCGGCGGCGGGACCACCTCGACGACCGGACGCGGACCGCGACGGACCTGGTCACCGACGAGATCGCCCGGTTCCAGACGCTCGTGAACGACCTGATCGAACTCGCCCGCAGCGACCAGCCGGCGGAGCGGACCCCGGTCGCGGTGGGTGATCTCGCCCGGCAGGTGTGCCGGGGACGGGGGCTGCCCGAGACGCTGGTGCGCGTCACCGGGCCGGGCACCTGGCTGGTCGACCGGCGACGGGTCGAGCAGTTGCTGGGCAACCTGCTGGACAACGCGGTACGCCACGGCGGCGGCCCCTGTGCCGTCCGACTCACCGCGCAGGACGGGACGTACCGGGTGGAGGTCGACGACGAGGGACCGGGCGTCGACCCGCAGGACCGGACGGTGGTCTTCGACCGCTTCGTACGCGGGCGTGGGGCCCACGCCCGGGGCGGCGGCGACGGCACCGGCCTGGGGTTGGCGCTGGTGGCGCAGCACGCCGCCGCACACGGCGGACGGGCGTACGTGGTGGACCGGCCCGGCGGCGGCGCGCGTTTCCGGGTCGACCTGCGGGAGCCCCGGTGCTGAGCAGCGACGCGCGACGGCACCCCGCCCCGGGCCGGCCCGGCGGGCCACGACGGCCGAGCCTCCGGCGGGCGGCCCTGGTCGCGGCGGCCGGAGTGCTCGCCCTGGCCGGCTGCGGGGTATCCGCCGAGCAGGTGCCCCGGGAGGTGACCCCGCCGCAGGGGCCGTTCCCGGCGGTCGGGTCCCCGGCCCCGGCGGCCACCGAGAGCGGCACCGTGGTCCAGCGGCTCTGCTACGTCCGGGACGACCGGCTGGTGATGGTCAACCGCCGCGTCCGGGCCCTGCCGACCGCCCGGGAGCAGATCGAGTTACTGCTGGACGGGCCGGTCGCCGGCGAGCAGGACGACCGGCTGACCAGCGCCCTGACCGGGGTCAACGTGGTCACCGACGTGCGGGTGGCCGACGGCGGGGCGACGGTGGCCGTCGGTGAGCGGCTGGCCGGCACCGGACGCAACGACGAGGTGCTCGCGTTCGGCCAGATCGTCTGCACCCTGACCAGCCGAGCCGACGTGGACCGGGTCACCTTCGTGCAGGGCGGCCAGCGGCTCGGGGTGCCCCGGGCCGACGGTTCGCTCTCCACGGCTCCGCTCACCGCCGCCGACTACGCGGCCATGGTCTCCCCACGCTGACCGGGGGCGGGGTGGGGACCACCCCGCCCGTACGGTCGCTACAGCGTCCGGGCCAGCCGGTCGGCGAGGATGCGGGTGAACCGGGACGGGTCGGCCAGCTCCCCGCCCTCGGCGAGCAGTGCCATCCCGTGCAGCAGCTCGGCCGTCTCGGTCAGCACCTCCTTGTCGCCGTCCTGCTCGTGCGCCGCGCGCAGCCCGGTGACGAGCGGGTGGGTCGGGTTCAGTTCGAGGATCCGCTTGACCGACGGGACGTCCTGCCCCATCGCCCGGTACATCTTCTCCAGCGTCGGGGTCATGTCGTGCGCGTCGCCGACGATGCACGCCGGGGAGGTGGTCAGCCGGGACGAGAGGCGGACCTCCTTCACCTGCTCGGAGAGCTGCTCGCCCATCCAGGTCAGCAGCGCCTCGAAGTCCTTGCGCTGCTGCTCCCGCTCCGGTTCGGCGTCCTTCTTCTCCTCCTCGGTGTCCAGGTCGACCTGGCCCTTGGCGATCGACCGCAGCGGCCGGCCGTCGAACTCGCCGACCCGCTCGACCCAGACCTCGTCCACCGGGTCGGTGAGGACCAGCACCTCGTAGCCCCGGGCGCGGAACGCCTCCATGTGCGGCGAGTTCTCGATCATCGACCGGGACTCGCCGGTCATGTAGTAGATGTCGCTCTGACCGTCCTTCATCCGCTCGACGTACTGGGCGAGGGTGGTCAGCTCGGTCTCGTCCCGGGTCGAGGCGAGCGAGGTGATCTCCAGCAGGGTGTCCCGGTTCTCGGTGTCGTCGATCAGCCCCTCCTTGACCGCGCGACCGAACTCGGTCCAGAAGGTGCGGTACCGGTCGGGGTGCTCGGTCATCATGGTGCGGACCGTGGCGAGCACCTTCTTGACCAGACGGCGGCGGACCACCCGGATCTGCCGGTCCTGCTGGAGGATCTCCCGGGAGATGTTCAGTGACAGGTCGTGCGCGTCCACCACGCCCTTGACGAAGCGCAGGTAGTCCGGCATCAGCGCCTCGCAGTCGTCCATGATGAAGACGCGCTTGACGTAGAGCTGGACGCCGCGCCGCCCCTCCCGGGCGAACAGGTCGAACGGCGCGTGGGAGGGCAGGAACAGCAGCGCCTCGTACTCGAAGGTGCCCTCGCCCCGCATGTGGATGGTCTCCAGCGGGTCGACCCAGTCGTGGCTGAGGTGCTTGTAGAACTCCTTGTACTCGGCCTCGTCGACCTCGCTGCGGGGTCGGGCCCAGAGCGCCTTCATCGAGTTGAGGGTCGCCACGTCGGTGGTCGTCTTCCCCTCGGCGTCGGTGCGCTCCACCGTCATCCGGATCGGCCAGGCGATGAAGTCGGAGTACCGCTTGACGATCTCGCGGATCTTCCAGTCGGCGGTGTAGTCGAAGAGGTTGTCCTCGCTGTCCTCCGGCTTGAGGTGCACGGTGACCGAGGTGCCCTGCGGCGCGTCGTCGACCGACTCGATGGTGTAGGTGCCCTCGCCGGTGGACTCCCACCGGGTGCCCTCGGTCTCCCCGGCCCGACGGGTGACCAGCTCCACCCGGTCGGCGACCATGAACGTGGCGTAGAAACCCACCCCGAACTGGCCGATGAGGTCCTGCGAGGCGGAGGTGTCCTTGGACTCCCGCAGCTTCCGCAGCAGTTCGGCCGTGCCGGACTTGGCGATCGTGCCGATCAGCGTGACCACGTCGTCGCGGGACATGCCGATGCCGTTGTCCCGGACGGTCAGGGTCCGCTTCTCCCGGTCGACGTCGATGGCGATGTGCAGGTCGGACGTGTCGACGTCGAGCTCCTTGTCGACCATCGACTCCAACCGCAGCTTGTCCAGCGCGTCGGACGCGTTCGAGACGAGCTCCCGCAGGAAGACGTCCTTGTTCGAGTAGATCGAGTGGACCATCAGCTGGAGCAGCTGGCGTGCCTCGGCCTGGAACTCGCGCGTCTCGACCCCGTTGCTCACGGGCGACTCCTTTCCGTTACAGGTGGTGTCGCCGGACAGGATACGAGCCGGCGGCCCGGCCCTCCGGCAGGGGCGACCCTGACACGCGGCTCAGCAGGTGGGGCGGCGGACCGACCCCGGCCGGCTGTCGGCGGCGACTGTTACGGTGCCGTCGCCGTGGATGTGCGAGCCGGAGGTTGGCGTGACCATCAGTACCCATGTGACGACGTTCGACGGTCTGCCGATCGTCCGGTTCAGCCGCGAGGGGGAGCTGCCGGCCGACCCGTCGGCGGTGGCCTGGCGGGTGGAGGCCCCCGACTACGACTCCTCGCCGGAGGAGCTGGCGGCGGAACTGGACGCGCTGCTGTCGCGGGTGCCGGCGGACGCGGTCCGCGCGCTGGTCGTCGGGCGGTGGGGCAATGCCTACGAGACGACGGCCCCGGTCGAGCTGCTGGTCTCCCTCGCCCCCCGGCTGACCGGGCTGCGGGCGCTCTTCCTCGGCGAGATGACCTTCGAGGAGTGCGAGATCTCCTGGATCCGGCACCGGGAGATCACCGGGCTGCTGGAGGCGTACCCGGCGCTGGAGGTGCTGCGGGTGCGCGGCGCGGACGGGCTGACGTTGCAGCCGGTGCGGCACGAGGCCCTGCGCGAGCTGGCGTTCGAGTCCGGCGGCCTGCCGGCCACGCTGGTCCGGGCGGTCGGTGACTGCGATCTGCCCGCCCTGACCCACCTGGAGCTGTGGCTGGGTGTGGACGACTACGGAGGCGACGCGACCGTGGCCGATCTCGCCCCGGTGCTCGCCGGCGAGCGCCTGCCCGTCCTGCGGCACCTGGCGCTCTGCAACGCCGAGATCGCCGACGAGGTCGCCGCCGCCGTGGCCGCCGCGCCGGTCGTGGCCCGGCTGGAGGTGCTCGACCTGTCCCGTGGCACCATGACCGACGCCGGGGTGGACGCGCTGCTCGCCGGTCAGCCGCTGACCCACCTGCGCCGGCTCGACCTCCACCACCACTACCTCTCCGACGAGGCCGCCCAGCGGCTCGTCACCCGGCTGCCCGGGGTGGAGGTCGACGTCTCCGACCGGCAGGAGCCCGACGAGGACGACGACGAGGTGTACCGCTACACCGCCGTCGGGGAGTAGCCCGTGTCCGACACCTCCCGGGCCGAGGGCCGGGACGGGAGTCTGTCGTTGACGGTGGTCGGCAACCCCGACAACCGTCGGGTCCGGCTCTTCGCCGAGGCGGCGGTCGGGGCGGGCCTGCCCCGGCCGACCGTGCTGCCCTGGCGTGACCTGCTCACCGGTGCCGCCCCGCCGCCGGCGGGCACGCTGGTGCGGGTCGACTCCCCCGGCGAGGACGCCGAGGTCGACCGGCTGCTGCGGGGGGCCACCGAGCCGGCCCGGCACGGCGAGATCGTCGGCCTGGCCGCCGCGCACGCCGGACTGCGCCGGGCGCTGGACCGGCTCGCCTCCGGTGGGGCGACCCTGCTCAACCAGCCCGCCGACATTCTCGCGATGTGCGACAAGCGGCGCTGCCACGCGACGCTCGACGCCGCCGGGGTGCCGGTGCCGGCGGCGCTGGGCGAGGTCACCGGCTACGCCGGGCTGCGGGCGGCGATGCGCCGGGCCGGCTGGACGCGGGTGTTCGTCAAGCCGGCGCACGGCTCGTCGGCGTCCGGGGTGCTCGCCCTCGCGGCCGACGGGTCCCGGGTGCTCGCCACCACCCCGGTCGAGCGGGACGACGGGCGGCTGTTCAACTCGCTGCGGGTCCGCCGGTACACCGACGAGGCCGAGGTGGCGGAGATCGTCGACCGGCTCGCCCCGGACGGGCTGCACGTCGAACGGTGGCTGCCCAAGGCGGGGCTGGCCGACCGGGTGGTGGACCTGCGGGTCGTGGTGGTGGCCGGTCGCCCCACCCACGCCGTGGTCCGGGCCGGGCGGGGCCCGATCACCAACCTGCACCTGGGCAACGCCCGGGGCGACCTGGCGGCGGTACGGGCGGCGGCCGGACCGGCCAACTGGGCGGCGGCGATGGCGACCTGCGCACGGGCCGCCGCCTGCTTCCCGGACACCCTGCACGTCGGCGTCGACCTGATGTTCACCGTCGGCTGGGACCGGCACGCCGTCGCCGAGGTGAACGCGTTCGGCGACCTGCTGCCCGGGGTGCTGGCCGACGGCCGGGACACCTACGCCACCCAGGTGCAGACGCTGCTCGGCGGCTGGCGTCCGGCCGGTGGGCGGCCCGCGTCCGCCGGGGACCGGTCCGCGTCCGGGACGGCCGGCGGGCCGGTGGGCGTCCCGCACGGCCGGGCGGGGCGGGAGGCGGCGTGCGCGACCTGATCGGTTCCCACGACCTGCTGCTGGTCACGCTGGACACGCTCCGCTTCGACGTGGCCGACGACCTGGTCCGCGCCGGGCGTACCCCGGCGCTGGCCCGGGTGCTGCCCGGTGGACGGTGGGAGCGGCGGCACAGTCCGGCCAGCTTCACGTACGCCGCCCACCACGCGTTCTTCGCCGGCTTCCTGCCCACCCCCACCGCCCCGGGGCCGCACGAACGGCTCTTCGCCGCCCGCTTCCCCGGCAGCGAGTCGGCCGGGGCGGCCACCTGGGTCTTCGACGCCCCCGACCTGCCCACCGCGCTACGCGCCGAGGGCTACCACACGGTCTGCCTCGGCGGGGTGGGCTTCTTCAACCTGCGCAGCCCGCTCGGGGCGGTGCTGCCCGGTCTCTTCACCGAGGCGTACTGGGAGCCGGGGTTCGGGGTGACCGCGCCCGACTGTGTGGACGCGCAACTGGACCGGCTGGCCGAGATCGTCGCCCGGGTGCCCGCCGGCCGCCCGCTGTTCAGCTTCCTCAACGTGGCCGCGCTGCACCAGCCGAACCGGCACTACCTGCCGGGTGCCGAGACGGACGACCGGGCCAGCCACGCCGCCGCGCTGGAGTACGTGGACAGCCGCCTGGACCGGCTCTTCGCGCTGGTCGCCGGGCGCGGCCGACCCACCTTCGTGATCATGTGCTCGGACCACGGCACCGCCTACGGCGAGGACGGGCACACCGGCCACCGGTTCGGCCACGAGGTGGTCTGGACGGTGCCGTACGCCCACTTCACCCTCGACCCGGGAGATTCGTGACCCTCGACGGCTCGCCCTACCAGGGCTACCTCTACGCGTACCCGCACAAGACCGCGTACCGGCCGCTGCGGCCCCGCCCGGCGCTGCGGGAGGTCTGGGCGGCCCAGCCCCGCGACGCGCTCTTCCTCTACCTGCACCTGCCGTTCTGCGAGATGCGCTGCGGCTTCTGCAACCTGTTCACCCGGGCCAACCCACCGGTCGAGCAGGTCAGTGCCTATCTACGCCAGCTCCGCCGGCAGGCCGGGCGGGTCCGGGACGCCCTCGGCGACGCCCGGTTCGTCCGGGCGGCGTTCGGTGGTGGCACCCCCACCTACCTGGAGGCCGGTGAGCTGGCCGAGCTGTTCGACATCGCGGAGGAGACCGCCGGCGGGCCGCTGGCCGGGCTGCCGATCTCGGTGGAGACCTCCCCGGCGACCGCCACCCCGGACCGCCTCGCCGTGCTCGCCGAGCGGGGCGTCACCCGGGTCAGCATCGGGGTGCAGAGCTTCCTCGACGTCGAGTCCCGCGCGGCGGGCCGGCCGCAGCGCCGCGCCGAGGTCGACCGCGCACTCGACACGATCCGGGCGGCGGGCACGCCGGTGCTCAACCTCGACCTGATCTACGGCATCGACGGGCAGACCGCCGAGACCTGGCGGACCAGCCTGGAGACGGCGCTGACCTGGCGGCCGGAGGAGCTGTACCTCTACCCGCTCTACGTGCGGCCGTTGACCGGGCTGGGCCGGCGGGCGCACACCCGCGCCGACTGGGACGCCGAACGGCTGGCCCGCTACACCGAGGCGGTGGAGCTGCTCGGCGCGGCCGGCTACCGGCAGGAGTCGATGCGGCAGTTCCGCCGCGCCGACGTGCCGACACCGGAGGGGCCGGACTACTGCTGCCAGGACGACGGCATGGTCGGGCTGGGCTGCGGCGCCCGGTCGTACACCACCGCGCTGCACTACTCCTTCGACTACGCGGTCGCCGTCTCCGAGGTCCGGGCGGTCCTCGACGACTACCTCGCCCGTCCGGCGGACGACTTCGACCACGCCGAGGTGGGGTACCACCTCGACGCCGCCGAGCAACGGCGTCGCTGGCTGATCCAGTCGCTGCTGCGCGCGGAGGGGGTCGATCCGGGGGCGTACCGGAAACGGTTCGGCAGCGCTCCCGCCGACGACTTCCCCGAGCTGGCCGAACTGACCCGGCGCGGCTGGGCCACCGACGACGGCACCCGACTCACCGCCGCCGGGCTGGCCCGCTCCGACGCGATCGGGTCGTGGCTGGTCTCCGCGCCGGTGCGGCAGGCCATGAATGGGTACGCGCTCCGGTGAACCTGTCGATCCTCTACCGGGGCCCGCTGGCCAGCTGCAACTACGACTGTCCGTACTGCCCGTTCGCGAAGCGGCACGACCCGCCGGAGCTGCTCCGCGCCGACCGGGCCGACCTGGCCCGGTTCGTCGACTGGGTGACGGCGACCGACGGCGTCCGGCTGTCGGTCCTGTTCACCCCGTGGGGCGAGGGGCTGACCCGCAGCTGGTACCGCGACGCCATGGTCCGCCTGTCCCACCTGGCGCACGTCGACCGGGTGGCGATCCAGACCAACCTGGCCGCCCGGCCGGACTGGCTGGCCGAGGCCGATCCGGCGACGGTGGCCCTGTGGACCACGTACCACCCCGGCCAGGTGACCCGGGAACGTTTCCTGGCCCGCTGCGAGCGGCTGCGCGAGCTGGGCGTGCGCTTCTCCGTCGGGGTGGTCGGGCTGCCCGAGCACCTGGCCGAGGCGCGGGCGCTGCGCGCCGCCCTGCCCGACGAGGTCTACCTCTGGGTCAACGCCGCCGACGGGCACCGGTACGACGCCGGGCAGGAGGCGGCCTGGACGGCGCTGGACCCGCTCTTCGGGTACAGCGTCCGCCCGCACCTGTCGCTGGACCGGCCCTGCCACGCCGGGGAGACCGCGGTGTCGGTGAACGGTGACGGCACGGTCCGCCGCTGCCACTTCGTCGCCGCGCCGATCGGCAACCTCTACGACGGCTCGTGGCGGGCCGCCCTGGCCCCCCGGGCCTGCCCCAACGCCGTCTGTGACTGCCACATCGGGTACGTCCACCTCAAGCCGCTCGGCCTGCGGGAGGTGTTCGCCGACGGGGTGCTGGAACGGATCCCGGCCGGCTGGCCGGACCGGCACCGGTGACCGGGGCGGCACGCCGGGTTGCCCTGCTCTGCTACCTCTGTCGTCGTGCCGTCACCCGAACCGCTCGCCCGCACTGACGGACCGGCCGTACCCCGGCTGCTCCGCTGCCGCGTACCCTCGTCGCCGGTGTCGCCGCCCGTGCCCCGGCGGATGCCCGGCCGGACCGGCGTCGCCGGTCGTCCCGACCGCCGTCCCGGGCACGGCGCTCCCCTGGAGGCAGCCCGGTGAACGCCCACGACTGGCAGGTCTCCGGCTACACGCACCGGCGCGAACTCGGCTCGGGAGCGTCGGGTCGGGTGGTCCTCGCCGTACACGACGCCACCGGCACACCGACCGCGATCAAGTACCTGGTCGGGAAGGTCGGCGACGACCCGTCGTTCCGGGCCGCCTTCCGGGCCGAGGCCGAACTCCTCGCCGCGATCGACGACCCGCACGTCGCCCGCCTCTACGAGTACGTGGAGACGGCACACGGCGCGGCCATCGTGATGGAACTCGTCGACGGGGTCTCGCTGCGTCAGATGCTGCGCGCCAACGGCCCGACCGAGCCGGAGTCCGCGCTGTACGTTCTCAAGGGCTCCCTGCTCGGGCTGCACGCCGCGCACACGCGGGGGGTCGTGCACCGCGACTACAAGCCGGAGAACGTGCTGGTCACCGCCGCCGGTCAGAGCAAGCTCGCGGACTTCGGCATCGCCATGCCGATCGGCCGGGAGGCGGGCGGGTCGGTCACCGGCACGCCCCGCTACATGGCCCCGGAACAGTGGCGCGGGGCGGCGGCCACCCCGGCGTCGGACATCTACGCCGCCACCGCGGTCTTCTACGAGTGCCTGACCGGGCACGCCCCGTACACCGGGCCGGGCCTGATCGACCTGCGGGACCAGCACGCCCACGCGCCGATCCCCACCGACGCGGCCCCGGCCTCCGTGCACGACCTGCTCCGGCAGGGCCTGGCCAAAGCGCCGGAGGAACGCCCACAGCCGGCCGCCACCTTCCTGGACTGGCTGGAGACGGTGGCGGTCGGGGCGTACGGGCCGCAGTGGGAGGAGCGCGGGCGCACCCGGCTGGCCGAACGGGCCGCCCTGCTGGCCCTGCTCTTCCCGTCCCACCAGCCGAGCGACGGCAGCACCGCGGTCGCCGCCACCGTCCTCGCCGACGACCGGGGACGCGCCTGGGGCTGGGGCCGCAAGGCCCTGGTCGCCGGCGGTGTCACGGCGCTGCTCGTGACCGGGGGCATGAGCTACAGCTACGCCTCCCGTGAGGAGCCGGCGGTCGAACTCGCCGTGGAGCCGGGCCCGTCGGTCCCGGTCGTCGCGACGTCGGCCGCCGCGCCCAAGGACCCCACGCCCGGCCCGACGACGCCCACGCCCACACCGGTCCCGACGCCCACCACGACCCCGTCGGCCACCGCCGCGCCGACGGCCAGCGTCACCCCGACGCCGACCGCCACCCCGAGCCGGACCCCGTCGGCGACGCCGGGCCCGCTGGTGAGCACCACCCCGCCCCCGCCGCCGGACGTGACCGCACCGGCCCTGGGCCGGGTCGCCGCCAGCCCGCAGACGATCGAGCCGGCCGGCTGCCCGTACGGCCCGACGTCGAGCACGGTCACCGCGACCGTCGACGACGACCGCACCCCGCCGGAGTCGCTGCGGGTGAGCTTCCGGTACACGGTGGGCGGGAAGACCTCGACCGTGGCGATGTCGTACGGCCGCAGCGGCCACCGGGGCACCCTCGGTGGCCTGCCGGTGGACCGGTCGACCCCCCGCATCCCGGTCGACGTCACCGCCACCGACGCCGCCGGCAACACCGCCAAACCGGTCCGGGTGTACGTCACCTTCCAGCCGTACTGCACGCCGGGCTGACCGGCGGTGCCCCCTCCACACCGCACCGTCCCGCCCGGCCGGACCCCGACGACCACGGGAGGTCGTACCCGATGACCCAACCGACCCTGCCCACCGGGGCGCGCGTGGTGGGGCCGGCGCACGCCGGCGTCTGCGGGACGTGGTGGCGGGCGCTGACGCCGGACGGCAGCGAGCAGCTCGTGCTGCGGATCGCCGCCCCCGACCCGGCGCTGGCGGACCGGGTGACCACGGCGACCCGCGCGGTGGCCACCCTGCGTCACGGCGGCCTGCTCGGCTCCGCGGAGCCGATCCGGCACAACGGCGCGCTGTGGCTGGTCGCCACCGGGGCGTCCGGGTCGACGCTGTCGGAGCTGGCGGAGACCGACGGCCCCGGTCTCGACCTGCCGGCGGTGGCCACGATCGCGGCGGAGACCGCCCGGACCCTCGTCGCGCTGCACGCCGCCGGGCTCGGCCACGGCGCGGTGCACGGCCGCACGGTGGTGGTCACCGCTCTCGGCGCGGTGACGCTCACCGAGACGGCCCTGCTGCCGGCCCTGCACGGCGTGCCCGCCGACCCGGCCACGGACCGGCGGGCGTGGGCGGAACTGGTCCGCTGGCTGGTCGCCCGCTGGTGCGGCGCGCAGTCCGGCAGCGACCTGCTGCTGCGGTGCGCCGCGCGCGGCGAACAGGACCTGGCCCAGGCGGTACGGGAACTGCGCGACATCCCGCTGCCGGTGGGTTCCGACGGCCGGACGGGACTGCTGACCGCCGTCGCCGCCCACCGGCACCGGAGCGCGCAGGAGGACCCCACCGTGGCCGCCTGGCCGGCCCTGCCACCCGAGAACGCCTGGTACGGCAGCGCGCCGACCGAGGCGATCCCGACGGCCGTCGCGCCCACCGGGGTCGGGCCCGGCGGTCCGGTCGGTTCTCCCGGCGGGACCGAGCCCATCGAGGCGCTCACGGTCGGCGTACCGACCACGACACTGCCGGACGACGCCCCCACCGCCGCGCTGTCGACGTCACCGCCGGTGGACCCGTTCGTGTCGGCACGGGTACCGACGCTCCCGCCGTCACCGCCGGGCCGGACGTACCGGTCGGCCGCCCCGTACCCGACGACCGCCGACCCCGCCGTCCCGGGCCCCACCACCGAGGGGTACGCGCCGACCGGCCGGTACGAGCCCGTCGGCGGTTCCACCCCGCCCCCCGGCACCGAGGTGCGCTTCGGGCCGGGCGTACCCGCCGGGCCGCCGGTGGCACCCGGCTGGCAGCGTCCGCCGGCACCGCCGGCCCGGCCGCGCCGCTCCCGCTGGAAGTTGATCGGCTCGGTCCTCTCGACGCTGCTCACGCTCGCCCTGCTGGCCGCGGTGGGCCTGCACCTCTGGGAACGGTTGAGCCCGCTGGAGGTCCACTCGGTACGGGTGACCGTGGCCGAGCCGCCCGGCGAGCGCTGCGACGTGACCGTGGACGTGGTGGCGACCGTGGAGACCAACGGGCGGGCCGGCACCATCCGGTACCGGTGGCTGCGCGGCGGGGCCGAGCCGGGCGGCCTGCTCAGCCAGCGGGTGTCCCGGGGCCAGCGGACGGTGACGCTGCACCTGAAGTGGGCGGTCAGCGGGACGGGCACGACGACGGAGACCGCCGTCATCGACATCACCGAGCCCAACCCCACCCAGGGGCGGACCATCTTCCGCTACCAGTGCCGGGCCGGGTGACCGGTCGGGTAGACCAGCGGGTCGACGCCGTCCCGAGGCGGTCCCGACCGGTAGCGTGCCGGGTGTGACCCTGCGCACCATCCGGCACCGGTCGGGAATGCCGGGCCGCCGTCGGCATTTGGTCGCAGACATGAGCGCACTCGATCAGACAGGCGGTGTCCGGTGAGCATCACCCGGGAGGCCGTGACACCACCCGCGCCGACCCCCGGCGAGCTGATGAGCCCCGGGCAGCGGCTCCGGCTCGTCCTGGTCCTCGGGTCCCTCATCGCGATCGGGCCGCTGACCATCGACATGTACCTGCCGGCGCTGCCGGCGATCGTGGACGACCTGAGCACCACCTCGGCGGCGGTGCAGCTCACCCTCACCGGCACGCTCGCCGGGCTCGCGCTCGGGCAGCTGGTGATCGGGCCGCTATCCGACGCGCTGGGCCGCCGGACGCCGTTGCTGGCCGGCACCGCGTTGCACGTCCTGGCGTCGCTGCTCTGCGTGATCGCCCCCTCCGTGGAGGTGCTCGGCGCGCTGCGGGTGTTGCAGGGTCTCGGCACGGCCGCCACGGCGGTCGTCGCGATGGCCGTGGTCCGCGACCTGTTCAGCGGGGCCGCGTTCGCCACCCTCTTCTCCCGGCTGATGCTGGTGATGGGCGTCGCGCCGATCCTGGCCCCCACGCTCGGCAGCGAGGTGCTGCGCTGGACCAGTTGGCGGGGCATCTTCGTGGTGCTCGCGATCTTCGGGGTGGCCCTGCTCGCCGTCGCGGCCTTCGGCCTGCGGGAGACCCTGCCGGTGGCGCTACGGCGCTCCGGCCGGATGGTCGACACCGTGCGGACGTACGGAACGCTGCTGCGGGACCGGGTCTTCGTCGGCCTGGTCCTGGTCGCCGGTCTCGCGATGGCGGCGCTGTTCGCGTACGTGTCCGGGTCGTCGTTCGTGCTCCAGGACCAGTACGGCCTCGACGAGCAGGAGTTCGGCCTGGCCTTCGGCGCGGGCGCGGTGGGTCTGATCCTGGCCACGCAGCTCAACGTCCGGCTGCTGCGGCGGTACACCCCGCAGCGGATCCTGCTGTTCTCCCTCGTCGCCGGCACCGTCGCCGCGCTGGGGATGCTCGTCTTCGCGGCCACCGGTCTCGGCGGGCTGCCCGCCCTGCTGGCCACCCTCTGGGTGGTGCTGGCGGCGGCCGGGTTGGCCATGCCCAACGCCCCCGCGCTGGCGCTGTCCCGGCACGGCGAGGCGGCGGGCACCGCGTCGGCGCTGCTCGGCGCGGTGCAGTTCGGCGTGGGCGCGGTCGCGGCGCCGCTGGTGGGCGTGCTCGGCACCGGGGCCGTGGCGATGGCGCTGGTGGTGACGGGCGGTATGGCGTGCGCGATCGTCGTACTGCTGGTCGTGGTCCGCCCGGCCCGCCTCGGCGCGCTCGACGTGGTGCCGGTGGCCGGCGCCGCACACTGAACCGGCCAGCCCCACGCACCGCCTCCCGGCCGGCACCGGCCGTGCCGGGCGGGAGGCGGTGCGCCGCCCACCACCGTCCGGCACGGCTGTGCCAGGCTGTCCACGTGGCTCAGCGACCTCTCCTCCTCATCGACGCCCCAAGCCTCTACTTCCGCGCCTACTTCGGCGTCCCGGAGTCGAGCGCGCGGACCGCCGACGGCAGCCCGGTCAACGCGGTACGCGGCTTCCTCGACATGCTCGCCACGCTGGTCCGCACCCGTCGGCCCGACCGGATGGTCTGCGCACTCGACTACGACTGGCGGCCCCGGTGGCGGGTCGAGCTGCTGCCGTCGTACAAGACGCACCGGCTCGCTCCCGAGGGCGAGGGGGAGGTGGTCCCCGACACGCTCGGCCCACAGGTGCCGGTGATCCTCGACGTGCTCGCCGCGATCGGCATCGCCACGGTGGGCGCCGACGGCTACGAGGCCGACGACGTGCTCGGCACCCTCGCCACCACCGAACCCGCGCCGGTCGAGGTGGTCTCCGGGGACCGCGACCTGTTCCAACTCGTCGACGACGCACGGCCGGTGCGGCTGCTCTACGTCGGCCGGGGCGTGGCGAAACTCGAGGACTGCGACGACACGGCGGTGCGGACCCGGTACGGCGTCCCCGCCGACCGGTACGCCGACTTCGCGGCGCTGCGCGGCGATCCCAGCGACGGCCTGCCCGGCGTGCCCGGCGTCGGGGAGAAGACCGCCGCCCGCCTCATCGAGCGGTACGGCAGTGTCAGCGGCATCCTCGCCGCGCTGGACGAGCCCGGCTCCGGCTTCGCCCCCGGTCTGCGGGCCAAGCTCGACGGGGCACGCGGTTACCTGGCCGTGGCGCCGACGGTGGTGCGGGTGGCCCGGGACGTGCCCCTCGCTCCGATCGCCACGGCACTGCCGGCGGCTCCGGTCGACCCGGAACGGCTGCTGGAGCTGGCCGAACGATGGAACCTGGCCAGCCCGGTGCGACGGCTGGTCGACGCCCTCGCCAACCACCCCTGACGCCGCTGGACGCTCCTGCCGCTGCACACCGCGCCCCGCCGGCGTGCGCTGCCGGCGTGCGCTGCCGGCGTGCCTGCAGGGGCCCCTTGTTCCTCGTTTCTGCCCTGTAGGGGGCCCCTGCTACCACCGCAGCCGCCCCTGGCGCGGGGTGACGTGGGACGCGTCAGCGGGGAGCGTCGTCGCGGCGGCGTGGGAACGGGGTGCCGCCGGGCCGGCCGAGGGTGGTGCGGGTGGAGTGGGCGCGCAGCCCGGCCGGGTCCGGCGGGGTGGCCGGTTCTGCGGGGGTCGGGGCCGGTTCCCGGCGGGCGTCCAGGTACGCCGCGCCCGCCCGGTCCTCCTCGGTCGGGGCGGCCAGCAACGCGTAGACCAGTCCGACCACCACGAGGATCACCGCCAGCACGATCGGCACCAGCAGGGTGCTCACGCCCGCGCCGGGAAGCTGACCCTGCCGGTCGTGCAGGTGCACGGTGAGGGCGCTCATGCCGGTGAAGTGCATTCCGTTGACCGCGACGCCCATCACCAGCGCCGAGCCGACGAGGGCGAGCAGCCGGCGGACGGTCACCGCCAGCCAGAGCGCCACGGTGGCCGCCACCACCGCGATCGCCACGGACAGGGCGACCCGGGTGCGGTCGTAGTCGAGGTCCCCGTGGAGTCGTAGCGCGGCCATGCCGGTGTAGTGCATCGCGGCGACCCCGGCACCGGTGAGGAGGCCGCCGGCCAGGATCCGGAGGGCGGAGACCCGTCCGGTGCCGGCGATGGCCAGCCCGGTGCCGACCGCCACCACGGCGATGACCGCGCTGGCCACGGTGAGCGGGACGTCGTACCGGATGCGCGTGCCCTCGACCGCGAACCCGAGCATGGCCATGAAGTGCATGGTCCAGATGGCGGTGCCGCCGATCGCCCAGGCGGCGAGGATCCCCCACCAGGCCCGCTGGCCGGCGGTACGGGCGGTGCGGATACGGCCGGCGCAGACCAGCCCGAGGAACGAGCCGAGCACGGACAGGGCGTAACTGAGCGCGGGCGTGATCCATCCGTACTCAAAGTGATTGATCGTTGCCATGGTCTTCTCCCCGGAAGCTCCACCGGCGCGCAGCCTGCGCCGAAGCAATGATCGGGGACGTCTCTACCAGGCACAACGGCACCCCCCGGGTTACCCGGGGGGTGCCGTTGCGGTGACCTTTCGATGCGTCGATTGCCGCCCGGCAATCACGTACGGTTACGATCAGGCGGTGGTGTGGTACGCCAGCACACCGCGCTTGACGGCGGCGATCGCCTGTCGGGCGGTGGCGCGCAGCTCGGTGGACGCCCCGCCGGAGTCGGCGAGCTGCCCGAGCAGGTCGACCACCTGCCGGGCCCAGCGGACGAAGTCCCCGGCCGGCATCTCGCCGTCGAGCTGGTGGCCACTGGCCAGCACCTTGGCCAGCACCTCGCCCCGCGCCCAGCGGTAGATCGGCCAGACGAAACCCAGGTCGGGTTCCCGGGTGACGCTGAGCCCCCGGGACGCCTCGTCCGCCTCGATCTCGCTCCACAGCTTCAGCGTCGCGTCGACCGCGTCGACGATCGCGCCGCGCGGCACCGAGGCCCGCTCGTCGACGTCCCGCCGGGCCTCGAAGACCACCACCGACACCGCGGCGGCCAGTTCGGCCGGGGAGAGCCCGTCCCAGACGCCCCGGCGCAGGCACTCGGCGACCAGCAGGTCCGCCTCGGTCCAGATCCGGGCCAGCATCCGACCGGCGTCGGTGACCGACCCGTCGGCGGTGAGGTAGCCCCGGGCGGTGAGCAGCGCGACGATGCGGTCGAAGGTACGGGCCAGCGAGCCGGTCCGGCCGGAGACCCGCTGGCGCAGCTCCTCGGTGTCGCGTTCCAGCCGACGGCGGCGCTCCGCCCAGCGGGCGTGCTCCTCCCGTTCCGGGCAGCCGTGGCACGGGTGGCGGCGCAGTTCGGAGCGGAGCTGGGTGAGCCGGTGGTCCTCCCCCGCCGTCTGCCGGGACCGGCCGCCGCGCCGCCCACCGTGCCGGTCCAGGCCGGTGGCGCTGACCTCGGCGGCGAGGTCCCGGCGGGCCGCCGGGGAACGGTGGTTGAAGTGCTTGGGCACCCGGATCCGGGCGAGCACCTCGGCCGGGGTGGTGAAGTCGCCCGCGCTGATCCGTCCCGCCCAGCGGTCCTGGGTGAGCACCAGCGGCCGGGGCTCGCCGAACCCGCCCGTGGCGGGGTCGATGACGACCGCCAGACCGGCCCGTCGCCCGGACGGCACCCGGATCACGTCACCGACCCGCAGCCGCTCCAGCGAGGCGACCGCCGCCGCCTTCCGCTGGGTCTGCCCCTGCCGGGCCAGGGACCGCTCCCGGTCGCCGATGGCCACCCGCAGCGCGAAGTACTCGTCGAAGTCGCCCTGGTGGCAGACCGCCTCCGCGCCGTACGCCTCGATGGTCTCGGTGTTGCGCTGCACCTGGCGGGCCAGGCCGACCACCGAGCGGTCCGCCTGGAACTGCGCGAACGACGACTCCAGCAGCGCCCGGGCCGGCTCCGCGCCGACGCTGCCGACCAGGTTCACCGCCATGTTGTACGACGGCCGGAAGCTGGACCGCAGCGGGTACGTCCGGGTGGAGGCGAGACCGGCGACGTGCCGGGGGTCGGTCTCCGGTGACCAGACCACCACCGCGTGCCCCTCGACGTCGATGCCGCGCCGACCGGCCCGTCCGGTGAGCTGGGTGTACTCCCCCGGCGTCAGGTCGACGTGGGCCTCGCCGTTGTACTTGACCAGCCGTTCCAGCACCACGCAGCGGGCCGGCATGTTGATGCCCAGGGCGAGGGTCTCGGTGGCGAACACCGCCTTGACCAGGCCCCGGACGAACAGCTCCTCGACGACCTCCTTGAAGGCCGGCAGCATGCCCGCGTGGTGGGCGGCGAGGCCACGCTCCAGCCCGTCGAGCCACTCCCAGTAGCCGAGGACGGAGAGGTCCTCGCCGGGGATGGCGGTGACCCGGCTCTCCACCACCCGACGGATCTCGGCGCGTTCCTCGGGCGAGGTGAGCCGCAGTCCGGCGGCGAGGCACTGCTGCACCGCCGCGTCGCAGCCGGCCCGGCTGAAGATGAACAGGATCGCCGGGAGCAGCCCTTCCCGGTCCAGCCGGTCGACGATGTCCGGGCGCAGCGGGCCCCGCCAGCGGGGTCCGCGTCGCCGGTCCGCGCCGGTGCCGCGTACCTCCCCCAGTTCCAGGCGGCGCAGCGTGTCGCGGGTGTAGCGCAGCAGTTCCGGGTGTACGTCGTGCTTGCGGGCCGCGTCGGCGTCGTGGAACAGGTCGAACATCCGCTTGCCGACGAGCATGTGCTGCCACAGCGGCACCGGTCGGTGCTCGCTGACCACCACGGCGGTCTCGCCCCGGACCGTGACCAGCCAGTCGGCGAACTCCTCGGCGTTGGAGACGGTCGCCGAGAGGGAGACCAGGGTGACCGAGGCGGGCAGGTGGATGATCACCTCTTCCCAGACCCCGCCCCGGAACCGGTCGGCGAGGTAGTGCACCTCGTCCATGACCACGTACGCCAGGCCCTCCAGGGTGGCCGATCCGGCGTAGAGCATGTTCCGCAGGACCTCGGTGGTCATCACCACCACCGGCGCGTCCCCGTTGATCGCGTTGTCGCCGGTGAGCAGGCCGACCTGGTCGGCGCCGTACCGGTCGACCAGGTCGTGGTACTTCTGGTTGGACAGCGCCTTGATCGGGGTGGTGTAGAAGCACTTGCGGCGGGGCTCGTCGGGCGACACCGGTCGGGTCGGGGTGCCGCGCAGCGCCAGGTGCACGGCGAACTCGCCCACCACGGTCTTGCCGGCGCCGGTCGGGGCGCAGACCAGGACCCCGCTGCCCCGTTCCAGGGACTGGCACGCCTCGCGCTGGAAGTCGTCGAGGTCGAACCCCAGGTCGAAGGCGAACTCGTCCAGGGCCGGGAAGAGGGAGGCCTGCGCGGCCCGGCGGCGCGCCGCGGCGTACCGCTCGGCGGGGCTCGACATGCCACCAAGATTAATGCGTCGCCGCCCGGCACACCCGCCAAGGCCACCCAGCGCCCCCGCCCGGTTCCGCGGACGGCCCCGGCAAGGCCGTCCGCCGGACCCGTCGGGGGCGGTCGGTAGGGTGCACCCGTGCCGGATCATGCCCATGCGCCCGACCCCCGTGCCAACCGCGCCATCGACCCCCGGGAGGTTCCCCGCCGCCGGATCGAGGCGGTCCTGTTCGATTTCCACGGCACCCTGGCCCAGGTGGAGGACGCTCGGGAGTGGGTGCTGGCCGCTGCGGCGAGTTGCGGGGCGACCCTGGAACGAATGCGGGCCACGATCCTGGCCGACCGGCTGCTCACCGCCGGCCGGGCCGGCGGGCCGCTGCCCCACCGGGTGCCGCCCCGGCTGGCCGAGGTCTGGTCGGAGCGGGATCTCTACCCGCACGCCCACCGGGCGGCGTACACCGGTCTGGCCGCGACGGTCGACGCCGGGATCGATGGCCTCGCCGACGCCCTCTACGACCGGGTGCTGGGTCCGGACGGCTGGGTGCCCTACCCGGACGCCGCCCCGACCATGGCGGCGCTGCGGGCGGCCGGCGTCAAGGTGGCCGTGGTCAGCAACATCGGCTTCGACCTGCGCCCGTTGTTCGACGCGTGGGGCCTCACCGACCTGGTCGACGCCTTCGCCCTGTCGTACGAGGTGGGTCGCTGCAAGCCGGACCCGGGCATCTTCCTGCGCGCCTGCGGCATGGTCGGGGTCGATTCGGAGCGGGCGCTGATGGTCGGCGACACCCCGGCGGACGCGGGAGCGGTCGGGGCGGGCTGCGCGGTGCTGGTGCTACCCCCGGCGGAGGTAGGGCGGCCGAACGGGCTCGGCGCCGTGCTCGACCTGGCCCTGGGCGGCTGAACCGGCCACCGGAAGCCGCTAACACGATCATGACAGCAGTGCTGTCGAACGCCGCTAACAGGGCGGCGTTATCGTCGCTGCCATGAGCAGCCCCGAGGTCCCCCGGGACCGGATCGTCCGAGCGGCCGCCGCCCTGCTCGTCGAGGGCGGCCGGGAGGCAGTCTCCACCCGGGCGGTGGCCCGGTCCGCCGGGGTGCAGGCCCCCACCATCTACCGGCAGTTCGGCGACATGCGGGGACTGCTGGACGCCGCGGCCAGCTACCGCCTCGCCGCGTACCTGGACGCCCAGGCGTCCCGGGCACCCGCCGCCGACCCCGTCGACGACCTGCGACGCGGCTGGGACATGCAGGTGGAGTTCGGGTTGACCCATCCGGCCGTGCACGGCCTCATGTACGGCGACCCACGCCCCGACCCGGTCCCCACCGCCGCGCGGGTGGCCCGGGACATCCTGCGCCACCTGGTCACCCGGATCGCCGAGGCGGGACGGCTGCGCACCGACGTCGACCGCGCCGCCGACCTCGTCCACTCCACGTGCTGCGGGGTCACCCTCACGCTGCTCCGCACCCCGGTCACGCAGCGGGACCCGGCCCTGTCCACGCTGGCCCGGGAGGCGGTGGTCGGCGCGGTGGCCACCGACACCGTCGCCGCCCGCGCGCCCCGCCGGGTCGACCGGCCGGTACGGCACGCCGTGGCGCTGCGCGCGGTCCTGCCCGAGGTGGCCACCGACCTGACCCCGGCCGAACGGAATCTGCTGGCCGAATGGCTGGACCGGATCGTCCGCGCCGCCCCACCCTCCTGAACGCCTGGTCGAGTGGCAGCGCCAGCCGCTCCGGACCTCGCGGCGTGGCGGCGCCGGCCGCCCCGAGGTCGGCGTGCCCGTGGCCCGGTGCGGCGTCCGGGGGCGACGGGCAGCAGCAGCGGGTCCGGGTCCGGTCAGCGCAGCAGCCGCACCGCCGCCGGTACCGCGGTGACCGTCACCGGCAGGCACAGTGACCGCTCCCCGTCGGCGTACGTGGTGATGCCCTCGGCCGCCAGCTCGACGGTGCGCGCCCGGTAGGTGCGCACCAGCGGATGCCGGACATGGGTACCCCGGTAGATGCGCGGCTTCACCCGCATCAGGGTGCGCCGGTCGAAACGGCCGCCGACCACCACGTCCAGCAGACCGTCGGTCGGGTCCGCGTCCGGGCAGATCCGCATCCCGCCGCCGTAACTGGCGCAGTTGCCGATCGCCACCAGCACCGCGTCGGTCTCCTGCGCCACCCCGTCGACACGCAGCGTGTAGCGGCGCGGGCGCAGCCGGGCCAGCTCCACCAGGATCGCCAGGTCGTACCGGCGGGGGCCACGGGGCCAGCGCATCCGGTTGGCCCGCTCGTTGACGATCGCGTCGAAGCCGGCGGCGAGGACGGCACCGTACCAACGGACGGCCCCGTCGGCACCGGTCATCCGGGCCAGGTCGACCGGGTGGCTCCGGCCGTCCCGCAGGGCGGCGACCACCACCTCCACGGCGGCGGACGGGTCGGCCGGGAACCCGGTGTCGGCGGCGAAGTCGTTGCCGGTGCCGGCGGGCACCGGGCCGAACGGCACCGTCGTCCCGGCCACCGCCTGGAGCGCCCGGTGCACGGTGCCGTCACCGCCGACGGCCAGCAGCGCCGACACGCCCTCGACGACCGCCGCGCGGCACGCCGCCTCGGCCTCCTCCGCGCTACGTGCCTCCAGCAGCCGGACCGGCCGTCCGGCGGTGGCCAGGCGGTCCAGCAGGTGGGGCAGCATCCCGCGGTGCCGCCCCCGGCCGGCGGTCGGGTTGGCCAGCACGGCGACGGGGCCACCGGGAGACGGGGCGGCGGACGGGTGATCGTCTGCGGTCACGGCGAGCACGGTAGCGCGACCCGCCCGTCTCCGGCTGACCCACCGGTCAGCTGGTCGGCCGGTGCCGGCGGTCTCCACGACCTGAGCTTGGTGGTAGCAGGGGTCCCCTGTTACGCAAAAAGCGGTAACAGGGGACCCCTGCTACCGCTTCAGCGTGGTGCGGACGGTCAGGTCATGTCGTCGTACCGGCGGTCGATCGGCGCCGGCGCGGGAATCTGCTCCGGGGCGGCGACCGGCGCGCTCGCCTCCACCCGCTCACCGGCGGTGACCGGCTCCCGGTCGGACTCCAGTGGGGAGACCTCGTCGTCGTCGATGCCGGCGTAGACCTCCTTGCCCCGGCCCTTGCGCTTGTCGTTGAGGAACGCCACCCCGACCGCCGCGAAGTAGAGCAGGCAGAGGCAGAGCGCCAAGGCGGTCATGCCGAACGGGTCCGGCGTCGGGGTCACCACCGCGGCGAAGGCGAAGAACAGGAAGACCGCGATCCGCCACCAGCCCAGCAGGCGTCGGGCGCTGGCCAGTCCGACGAAGTTGAGCATCAGCACGATCAACGGGAACTCGAACGCCACCCCGAACAGCAGGATCAGGTTGGTGACGAAGGAGACGTACCGGGTGATGTCCAACGTCGTCTGGATCTCGCTGCCCGCGACGTTGAGCAGGAACTCCAGGCCCTTCGCGGTCACGAAGTACGCCAGCAGCGCGCCGGCCGCGAACAGCGGGGCGGCCAGCGCGGTGAAGACGTACGCGTACCGCCGCTCGTTGCGGTGCAGGCCGGGGGCGATGAACGCCCAGAGCTGGTAGAGCCAGACCGGGGCGGCGATGATCAGGCCGACCCAGAGACCGATCTTCAGGTTGAGCAGGAAGAGGTCTGCCGGGCCCAGCTGGACGAAGTCGCAGCTCGCGCCGGCCTGTTGGAACTTCGGCAGGTCGCAGTACGGCTTGCGGAGGATGTTCAGCACCGGCCCGGCCAGCCACAGGCCGAAGCCGAAGCCGACCAGAATCGCCAGCGACGCCCGGAAAAGCCGGTTACGCAGTTCGCGGAAGTGCTCGACCAGCGTCATCGAGCCGTCGGCGGCCCGTTCGAAGTTGCTCGGACCGCGCTTGCGGAGACCGAAGCGCACGGTTGTCCGGCCTTCCGGTCAGTTCTCGCGGACGCGCTGCACCGGGTCGACGACCGGCTGCTGCGGCGGAGCCTGGTACGGCTGGCCGGTGTGGGGCGCCTGCTGCGGGTGCGGCGGGTAAGGCGTCTGCTGGGCGTACGGCGCCTGCTGGGCGGCCTGCGGCGGCAGCGGCTGGTAGCCGGCCTGGGCGTCCGCCTTCTCGGCGAGGTCGCGGTCGTTGTCGTCGTGCAGGCTCTTGGTCTCCGCCTTGATGATGCGCAACGACCGACCCAGCGAACGGGCCGCGTCGGGGAGCCGCTTCGCGCCGAAGAGCAGGATCAGCACGACCACGAGTACGGCGATGTGCCACGGCTTGAGGGCACCCATGGGAAGCTCCAGTCGCTCTGTGTGTCGGGGTGGTGTGTCGCAGCCCATCGTACGTGCGCTGCGCGCTTCTGCCACCCGCCGGGCCACTGGCTGTGCGGTCCGGCCGGTGAAGTCTCGACCAACCCCCGGTGTCCCGTCAACCGTCCCGGGCTACCCTCCCCGCAGCTCACGAGTGAGCGTCGAGCGTCGGTCAGCCGCCGCGCCGCGCCTTGATCAGCTCGACCCGCTGCTGGGCGACGGCGATCTGCTGCTGCAACTCCTCGGCCCGTTCCTGGAGCACCTCGGCGGTCGACTGGAGCGCCTCGGCCTGCGCCTGCCGCTGTTGCAGGGTCAGCGCCGCCCGGCGCAGCCGGGGCAGGCGGGCCAGCACCGGCCGGACGGCGAGCGCCAGCACGACCAGCGGGACGAGCACCACCGCGAGCACGATCCACTTCACCACGGCGGTCAGCCTACTGCCTGCCCGGGTCACCCGCCGGGCTGGCCGCGCCCGGCACCCCGGCCACGACCGCCGGCACCTCCACGGCGGAGGCCGGCCCGCCGATGGCCGGGTCCGGCCCGCCGGCGGCCGGATCGGCGACCCCGGCGAGGGAGCCGGCCGTGTCCTCCACCGGTGGGGTGGCATAGGCGTCGAGGGCGGCCAGGGCCTGGGCACGCACCTGATCGGCCAGCTCCACCGGGGCCACCACGGTCGCCTCCGGACCCAACCCGAGCACGAAACGACGGGCCCAACCCAGGTCGGTGACGCGCAACGAGACCAGCCAGTGGTCCCCCTCGCCCGCCTCCACCCGCTCGCACGGGTAGTACTCGGTGATCCACCGCTCCCGGCGGCCGATCCGCAGGGTGATCAGCGGCAGGTCCGCCGACGGGCGGAACACCCCGCCGGTGAGGTCGTGGGAACGGGCCTGGGGCGGCACCGCCACCGGCTCGTCCAGCTCGGTGACCGCGTCGATCCGGTCGGCCCGGAACAGCCGGACCGCCTCGGCCCGCCGGCACCACGCCTCCACGTACGCCCGGCCGCCGACCATCAGCATCCGCAGCGGGTCGACGACCCGCTCGGTGGTCTCGTCCCGGGCCGCCGTGTAGTAGGTGATCCGCAGCGCCCGACCGCCCTCCACCGCAGCGCGTAGCGCCTCGACCCGCTCGCTGTCGCCCGGCAGCCGCACGGCGACCGGCGCGCCGACCGTGTCCCCGGCCGCGTCCTCGATCTTGGCGAGGGCCCGCTCGACCGCCTCCCGGTTGGCCACCCCCGGCGTCTCGGCGAGCATCCGCAACGCCACGACCAGCGCCAACGCCTCGTCCGGAGTCAGCCGCAACGGCCGGTCGATACCGGCGTCGTAGGTGATGGTCACCCGGTCGCCGTCGAACGCCATGTCGATCAGGTCACCGGGGCCGTAGCCGGGCAGCCCACACACCCAGAGCAGCTCCAGATCCTCCCGGAGCTGCCGTTCGGTCACCCCGAGGTCCCCCGCCGCCTCGGCGATCTCGATGCCCGGCCGGGCGAGAAGGTACGGCACCAGGTTCAGCAGTCGGGCCAGCCGGTCGGCCGAGGCACGCGAACCGGTCGGGCGGGTGACGGTACGACTCACCGGGCACCTCCGCTCGTCGCGACCTCGTCGTGCCGGGCCGCGACCTCCTTCAGTCGTTGGATGACCGCCTCCCGCACCTCCGGCGGGCCCAGCACCCGCACGTCCGGGCCGTAGCCGACGAGTTGCCCGGCCAGCGACTCCGGGTCGGCGTACGGCAGGACCAGTCGGTCCCCGTCCGGCCCGGTGCTGCCTCCGACCGCCCAGCGGCGGAGCCCGGCGGCCCGCCCCGGAGCGACCAGGACGGTGGCCCGGCCGGTCCGCTCCACCGGCCCGGACCAGCGGGCGACGTGACTGATCAGGTCGACCTCCGGCGGGGTGTACGCGCCGGGGCGGCCGGTGACCCGGACCGCGCCGACCACGCGGGAGAGCCGGAAGCAGCGGGTGGCCTCCCGCTCCAGGTCGTGGCCGACCACGTACCACCGGCCACGCCAGCAGACCACGCCCCACGGCTGGAGGCGGCGGGTGGCCGGCGCGTCACCGTCGGGGGTGCGGTAGTCGAAGCTCACCTCGCGCCGGTCCCGCGCGGCGGCGGTCAGCGGCGCGAACGCCGGGTCCACCGTGACCATCGGCTCCAGGCCGAGGGTGGCCTGGGGATCCACGTCGACACCGGCGGCACGCAGCTTCGCCAGCCCCGAGGAGGCGGCGGCGGCCAGCCCGGCGTGCTGCCACAGCCGGGCCGCGATGCCCACCGCGGCGGCCTCGTCCGGTTCGAGCGGGATGTCGGGGAGCGCGTACTCACGGTGGGCGATCCGGTAACCCGGCTCGGTGTCGAAGACACTGGCGGTGCCGGTCTCCAGCGGCACGCCCAGCTCCCGCAACTCGGCCTTGTCCCGCTCGAACTTGCGCTGGAAGGCCTCGTGGTCGCGGACGTCGTCCGGATCGTGTTCGTAGCCGGGCACCGTCGCGGCGATCTGCGCGGCGGTGAGGAACCGTCGCGTGGACAGCAGGCAGATCACCAGGTTGACCAGGCGCTCGGTACGGGTCCGCGACACGTGCAAGACGCTAGCAGCCCGCCGACCCCCGCAGACCGCGCACCCACGCGCGCGGCGCGGCGCCACCGGTCGCCCCGCCCGGGTGCTGGCGGCGGTGCCGGCTGCCGGGTTGGTAGCAGGGGACCCTTCCTACCGCCTACCGCCTACCGCCGCCGGCGCCGCCGGCGCGGGCGGACGGCCGGCGGGCGACGGGCACCGACCATAGGGTGGGCCCATGGCGGAAGCCGCAGCCAGGACCGAGAGTGTCGGCACGGTTGTCGTGGCCGGGGCCGCGAACCTCGCCATCGCCGTGGCGAAGCTCGTCGCCGGGCTGCTCTCCGGCTCGGCGGCGATGCTCTCCGAGGCCGTCCACTCGCTCGCCGACACCACCACCGAGGTGCTGCTCTACACCGCCCTGCGGCGGGGCGCCCGCCCCGCCGACCCCCGGCACCCCTTCGGGTACGGCAAGGAGAGCTACGTCTGGGCGCTGCTCGCCGCGTTGTTCACCTTCGTGGCCGGGGCCGGCTTCGCCGTCACCCACGGGGTCACCACGATCCTCGTCCACGAGCACCGCGGCGACTACGTCCTGTCGTACGTCGTGCTCGCCGTCTCGTTCGTCATCGAGTCGGTCTCGCTGGCCCGCGCGGCGCGCCAGGTCCGGCGGGAGTCACGCCGCTGGCGTACCAGCCCGCGCCACTTCCTGCGGATGACCGCGGACACCACCGTCAAGGCGGTCTTCCTGGAGGACAGCGCCGCGTTGGTCGGGCTGCTGCTGGCCGCCCTCGGCGTGGGACTGTCCCAGCTGACCGGCGACGAGCTCTACGACGGGATCGCCTCGATCCTGATCGGGCTGCTGCTCCTGGTCGTCGCCACCATCCTGGCGTACAGCAACGTCTCCCTGCTGGTCGGCCGGGCGGTGCCACGGCGGATCCGGCGCGAGATCGAGGACGAACTCGCCGGACTGCCCACGGTAAGGCGGGTCGACACCCTGCTCACCATGCAGCTCGGTCCGGCCGACGTGCTGGTCGCCGCGAAGGTCGACTTCTCGGACGACGCGACCGGCGCGGACATCGAGGCGGCGGCGGACGCGGCCGAGCGGCAACTCACCGGGCGTTACCCCGAGATCCGGTACGTCTTCCTCGACCCGACCCGGGCCAGCCCCGGGACGGCCGACCCCGCCTTCGGCCCCGACGAGCCGCCGTCGGCGACCTGACCAGCCACGGCTGCCGACGACGGGCACCCGGGCGCGGACCACCGGCCGGACGCCGATAGCGTGCCGGTCATGGTGCGATGGCGGACGGCGACGGTCACGGCACTACGGCGCCGGTGGCACGGCGCGACGGAACTCGACGTGGTCCTGCCCGACGGGGCCACCATGCGGGCGCTGGCCTACCCGGAGCTGGTCGGCGAGCCGGAGCCCGGCGACCGGGTGCTGCTCAACGTCGGCGCGCTGCTGATGGGACTCGGCACCGGCGGGTACGCGCTCGTCGTCGCCCTGCCCGACCGGCTGCCCGAAGACCCGCCGCAGGCTGCCACCCGCGACGCCGGGCACCTGGTCAAGGCCCGCTACACGCCGCTGCAACCGATCCTGCTCGGGGTCGACGAGGAGGCGTCCCCGCACCACCCGCTGCTCGCCGACGCCGACGACCTGGCCGGCATGCCGGTGGTCACCGCCGACCTGCACTCCGCGCTCCCGGCGATCCTCGCCGGCGTGCACGCCGACCGTCCCGGCTGCCGGGTCGCCTACCTGCTCACCGACGGCGGTGCGCTGCCCGCCTGGTTCTCCCGCACCCTCGCCGGGCTGCGCGGGCACCTGGCCGGCACGATCAGCGTCGGGCAGGCCTTCGGCGGCGACCTGGAGGCGAGCACCCTGCACACCGGGCTGCTGGCCGCCCGGCACGTCCTGCACGCCGACGTCGCCGTCGTCGCCCAGGGGCCGGGGAACCTGGGCACCGGCACCCGGTGGGGCTACTCCGGGGTGGCCGTCGGCGAGGCGGTCAACGCGGTCGCCGTCCTCGGCGGACGGCCGGTCGGCTCGTTGCGGATCTCCGACGCGGACCCGCGTCCCCGGCACCGGGGGGTGTCCCACCACAGCCTCACCGCGTACGGCCGGGTCGCGCTCGCCCCGGCGGAGCTGGTCGTCCCGGACGGCCTCGCCCCCGCGCTGGACGCCGAGGTCGAGGCGGCGCTGACGCCGCTGGCCGCGCGGCACCGGATCGTCCGGGTCGACACCGACGGGCTGGACGCCGCGCTCCGGGCCAGCGTCGTGCCGCTGTCGACGATGGGACGCGGCCTGGACGCCGACCACGCGTACTTCCTGGCCGCCGCCGCGGCCGGCCGGTACGCCGCCCGCCTGGCCGGCTGACCGCCGCACGCGGACACCGACGACAGCACGCGGACATCGACCGGACGGCACGGAACGGCCACCGGACGGCCCGGAAACCGGACGGCTCAGGCCAGGAACATCAGGGCCAGCCAGCCGCCCACCATCGCCGCCAGGGCGAGGGCCAGCACCCAGGTCGGCACCGTGTACTCGCCGCGCCGGTTCCGCTCGATCTCGTCACGGATCTTCTGCCGGCGCCGCTCCGCCCAGTTCAGGCGCTCGCGATCCGGCGGTGAGGAGTTGACCATAACCCGGCAAGCGTACCGGGGTGTCCCGGCGGCCCCCGGTGGGACCCGCCAGGACACCCACCCTGGTCACATGCTGGCGATCAGCCGCTCCACCCGCTCGTCGTACGCCCGGAACGGGTCCTTGCACAGCACGGTGCGCTGCGCCTGGTCGTTGAGCTTGAGGTGCACCCAGTCGACGGTGAAGTCCCGCCGCTTCTCCTGGGCGTGCCGGATGAACTCGCCCCGCAGCCGGGCCCGGGTGGTCTGCGGCGGCGTCTCCTTCGCCTCGAAGATCTCCGGGTCGGTGGTCACCCGGTCGACCTGGCCCCGCCGCTCCAGCAGGGCGTAGAGGCCCCGGCCACGCCGCAGGTCGTGGTACGCCAGGTCCATCTGGGCGACCCGGGGATGCGACAACGGCAGGTCGTGCTTGCGCTGGTACCGCTCGATCAGCCGGAGCTTGGTGACCCAGTCGATCTCCCGGGCGACCGGTTCCAGGTCACCGGTCTCCACCGCGCGCAGCACCCGGCCCCACAGTTCCACCACCCGCTTGGCGGTCTGGTCGCCGCCGCGCCGCTCGACGAACTCGGTCGCCCGGGCGAGGTACTCCTGCTGGATCTCCAGGGCGCTGATCTCCTTGCCCGAGGAGAGCCGCACCTTGCGCCGGCCGGTGATGTCGTGCGACACCTCGCGGATCGCCCGGATCGGGTTCTCCAGGGTGAGGTCCCGCATCACCACGCCGGCCTCGATCATCCGCAGCACGATGTCCGCCGACCCGACCTTCAGCAGCGTGGTGACCTCGTTCATGTTCGAGTCACCGACGATCACGTGCAGCCGGCGGTACCGCTCGGCGTCGGCGTGCGGCTCGTCCCGGGTGTTGATGATCGGCCGGCTCCGGGTGGTCGCCGACGAGACCCCCTCCCAGATGTGCTCGGCGCGCTGGGAGAGGCAGTAGACCGCCCCGCGCGGGGTCTGGAGCACCTTGCCCGCCCCGCAGATCAACTGCCGGGTGACCAGGAACGGGATCAGCACGTCGGCCAGCCGCCCGAACTCTCCGTGCCGGGAGACCAGGTAGTTCTCGTGGCAGCCGTACGAGTTGCCGGCCGAGTCGGTGTTGTTCTTGAACAGGTAGATCTCGCCCGCGATGCCCTCGTCGTGCAGCCGCTTCTCCGCGTCCACCAGCAGACCCTCCAGGATCCGCTCGCCGGCCCGGTCGTGGGCGACCAGGTCGACCACCGAGTCGCACTCCGGCGTGGCGTACTCCGGGTGCGAACCGACATCGAGGTAGAGGCGGGCACCGTTGCGCAGGAACACGTTGCTCGACCGGCCCCACGACACCACCCGACGGAAGAGGTAACGCGCGACCTCGTCAGGGGAAAGCCGCCGCTGGCCCCGGTAGGTACAGGTGACGCCGTACTCGGTCTCGATACCGAAGATTCGCCGCTCCATGATGAGACATTAGCCCCCCACGGCCCGAATTGGGCAGCGCTCGACGGCGGGCTTGTCGCCCCCGGTCGTCGGACCGCCACCATCCGCGCCGGACGCCCGTCCGGTCGCCCCCCGGCAGGTCGGCGCGGCACCGGGTCGACCGTCCCCGCCCGCCGGCCCGTGGTCGGGCGTAGAGTTGGCCGACCGTGAGGATCCTCGTGACCGGCGGCGCCGGCTTCATCGGTTCGGCCTACGTACGGCGTCTGCTGCGCGGCGCCGAGCCGGAGATCGTGCCGACCGCCCTCACCGTCCTGGACAGTTTCACCTACGCCGGTACGCGCGGCGCGCTCGCCGCCGTCCGCACCGACCCCCGGCTGCGGGTGGTCCACGGCGACGTCCGGGACGTCGACCTCGTCGAGGACACCGTGGCCGGGCACGACCTGGTCGTGCACTTCGCCGCCGAGTCCCATGTGGACCGGTCGATCGTCGGGGCCGCGACCTTCGTCAGCACCAACGTGCTGGGCACCCAGACCCTCCTCGACGCGGCCCTGCGCCACGGGGTCGGGCGATTCGTGCAGGTCTCCACCGACGAGGTCTACGGTTCCGTCGACACCGGCTCGTGGACCGAGGCCACGCCGCTGGACCCCTCGTCGCCGTACTCCGCCTCCAAGGCGGCGGCGGACCTGCTGGCGCTTGCCTACCACCGCACCCACGGTCTGGACGTGGTGGTCACCCGCGGGTCGAACACCTACGGCCCCTACCAGTACCCGGAGAAGCTGGTCCCGCTCTTCGTCACCAACCTCGTCGACGGAGAACCGGTGCCGCTCTACGGCGACGGCCGGAACGTCCGCGACTGGGTGCACGTCGACGACCACTGCCACGGCATCGCCCTCGCCCAGCGGCACGGCCGGGCCGGACGGGTCTACCACCTCGGCGGCGGTGCCGAACTGACCAACCGGGAGATGACCGGCCGGATCCTCGACGCCTGCGGGGTTGGCTGGGACCGGGTACGCCAGGTCGCGGACCGCAAGGGCCACGACCGGCGCTACTCGCTCGACACCACCCGCAGCCGCCAGGACCTGGGGTACGCCCCCCGGGTCGACCTGACGGCCGGGCTGGCCTCCACCGTCGACTGGTACCGGTCGAACCGGGCCTGGTGGCGGCCGTTGAAGCTGGCCGGTGAACCGGTCTCAGCGCGGTGACGGTCGAAGGCGCCCCGGGGCGGGCCGTCACCGGCCCGCCCGACCCGTCGGCGACATCTCAGTCGCCGGCCCGGATCACGCCTCCGCCGAGCCGGTGGACTCCTCCGGAGCGGCCTCCGAGGCCTGCCCCTCCAGGTCGGCCGAGCCGGCCGAGGTGGTCGGCTTCCCCGCCGGGGCCGCCGGCGGCTTCGGCGTCTCCGCCCGGGCCGACCCGGCCGGCTCCTCGCCACCGTCGAGCAGCGCGGTCAGCGCCGCCCCGGTGATCCGGCGGAAGGTCCGCCCGACCCGGCCACGGTCCAGCACCGCCACCTCGAGCTGGTTCGCGGCGATGGTCCGCGCCGCGCCCCCCTCGCCACCGACGCTGCCGAGCGCCTTCACCGCGACCTTGACCGCCTCGGCGAGTGACATCTCCGGGCGGTGCTC
Organism: Micromonospora sp. NBRC 101691; assembly: GCF_030269285.1. Taxonomy (NCBI): domain Bacteria; kingdom Bacillati; phylum Actinomycetota; class Actinomycetes; order Micromonosporales; family Micromonosporaceae; genus Micromonospora; species Micromonospora sp. NBRC 101691. Next base: position 32,289 of record NZ_BSTB01000027.1, on the reverse strand, counting down.
CGACTTGAGCACGCCGGAGATCGCCTCCGCCTGGCCGCCCATCGCCATCCGGCCCGGCTCGTCGTTCACCGAACCGTCGTAGGTGAGCCGGTAGAGCTCGTCCTGCTCCGCCGTGGCCCCCACCTCGGCCACGCAGATCTCCACCTCGAACGGCTTCGACTGCTCGGTGAAGATCGCGCCGAGGGTCTGCGCGAAGGCGGTCGCCAACGCCCGGCCGGTCACGTCCCGCCGGTCGTAGCTGAGGCCGTTGAAGTCGGCCATCCGTACCCCGGCCCGGCGCAGGTTCTCGAACTCGTTGTACTTGCCGACCGCGGCGAAGCCGATCCGGTCGTAGATCTCGCTGACCTTGTGCAGGGCGCTGGAGAGGTTCTCGGCGACGAAGAGCACCCCGCCCGCGTAGCTCAGGACCACCGCGCTCCGGCCCCGGGCGATGCCCTTGCGGGCCAGCTCGGAGCGGTCGCGCATGATCTGCTCGGGCGAGGCGTAGAACTGCATGGCCACGACGGCGGTTCTCCTTCAGGCGCTGTGCTGGCGGCTTCTGGTTGCTGGTGACGGGAAGCGGGGTCAGCCGCCCGGGTTCTCCATCCGGCCCGCCACGACGCTCTCGGCGAGGGCGGCGGTCTCCTCGGCGGTCAGCCGATGGGTTCCCTCCGCGGTCGCGGTCATCACCACCGGGTAGATCCGGCGGGTCAGGTCCGGGCCGCCGGTGGCGGTGTCGTCGTCGGCCGCGTCGTAGAGCGCCTCCACCGCGAGGCGGGTCGCGTCGGCGATGGAGAGACCGGGACGGAACCGCTTCTTCAGCGCCGACCGGGCGAAGATCGAGCCCGAGCCGATGGCGTCGAAGCCGGTCTCCTCGTAGGGGCCGCCGGTGACGTCGAAGCTGAAGATCCGACCGGCCCGGGACGGGTCCGGCGCGGCCAGGTCGAAGCCGGCGAAGAGCGGGATCACCGCGAGGCCCTGCATGGCCGCGCCCAGGTTGCCCCGGATCATCGCGGCCAGCCGGTTGGCCTTGCCGTCCAGCGAGAGCATCGCGCCCTCGATCTTCTCGTAGTGCTCCAGCTCCACCTGGAACAGTCGCATCAGCTCGATGCCGATGCCCGCGGTGCCGGCGATGCCCACCAGCGAGTACGCGTCCGCCGGGTGCACCTTCTCGATGTCCCGCTGGGCGATCAGGTTGCCCATGGTGGCCCGCCGGTCGCCGGCCATCACCACGCCACCGTCGGCCACGATGGCCACGATGGTCGTCGCGTGCGGCGCGAGGTCGGCGGCCATGCCCGGCGGCAGCGGCCGACGCCCGGGCAGCAGCTCCGGCGCCACCCGACTCAGGAACTGGGTGAAGGAGGACGTCCCCGCGTTGGTGAACACATCTGGTAGACGCCCGGATGGATCAAAACCCGCTGCCACGTGGTTCCTCTCAGGTACGTGATCGCCCCGGCCAGCCGTGACTGGTCGTCACGGAACTGACCAAGACCACCGTTGCAGTTGAAGCAGAGTATCCCGCGTATCCACCCGTTGCGGTGATCGTGGTCCACATGTTGCGGCGCGGAAGTGCCACAGATCGCGCAGACCCCGCCCTGCTCGGCCAGAAGCTCGTCGAACTCCTTCTGCCCGATGCCGTACCGCCGCCGCAGGTGGTACTCGCGACTCCCGCCGTAGAGCCGCTGTGCCGTCTCCTTACCGCGTGCGTTGTGGCACGGCTTGCAGTAACTGTGCCGGCCAGTGGCCTTGGTGGAGGTGGCGGGAAAGTCCTCCAGCGGCTTGATCTGCTCGCAGTCCGGACACCACTTCAGCCCGTCGCCCACCGGCGTCGACGACCTCCGCTGCGGCGCGATGCCGCGCTTACGACGACTCGCCTCCGATCGGGCCGCCGCACACGCCTTGCAGTAGAAGGCGAGGCCGTCGGCCCGACGGCGATTCCGGTGGAACTCGGTGAGAGGTAGCACCCGTTGGCACTGCGGGCACGGCTTGTCCGTCGCACTCGGCGAATCGGACATACGTTCTATTCCCCGCCTTTCTGAACATAACCCCTCACGAACTCCTCGGCGTTCTCCTCAAGGACGGAGTCGATCTCGTCGAGCAGGTCGTCGACGTCCTCGGTGATCTCGGCGTGCCGCTCGGCGACCTCCGGGTTCGCCTCGGTGGTGACGTCCTCGATCTCCTCGCCCTGGCGCCCCTTGCCCGACTGGGACTGGCCGCCGCCGTCACGAGTAGCCATGTGGTGCCTCCTCCACGATCGCTTGCCAGAAACTTACCTCGCGGGAGCGACGAAAACCGGCCGCGCGACCGGCTTTCGTCACCGACCGCCGACTCAGCCGCCGGTCAACGTCTCCAGCAGGTCCTTCGCGCTCTCGCAGCGGTCGAAGAGCGCGCCGACGTGTCGCCGCGTGCCCCGCTCGGGCTCCATCATCGGCACCCGTACCAGCGACTCGCGGCCGACGTCGAAGATCACCGAGTCCCAGCTCGCCGCGACCACCTCGGAGGGGTACTCGGCCAGGCAGCGACCCCGGAAGTACGCCCGGGTGTCCTCCGGCGGCTCGGTCATCGCCGTCCGGGTCTCCTCCTCGGTCAGCAGCGTCTTCATCGACCCGCGGGACACCAGCCGGTGGTAGAGGCCCTTCTCCGGCCGCACGTCGGAGTACTGGAGGTCGACAAGCTGGAGCTTGTGCGAGCCCCAGCCGAGCTTCTCCCGCTCCCGGTAGCCCTCCAGCAGCCGCAGCTTCGCCACCCAGTCCAGCTCGTCGGCGCAGAGCATGACGTCCCGACCGAGTCGGTCCAGCACGCTCTCCCAGCGGTTCAGCACGTCGTCGGTCTGCTCGTCGGTGTCGCAGCCGTACCGGTCGTCCAGGAAGGACCGCACCCGCTCGTAGTACGCCCACTGGAGGTCCAGGGCGGTCAACCGGCGGCCGTCGCGCAGCCGCATCCGGTGGGTCAGCGACGGGTCGTGGCTGACCGCGCGCAGCTCGCTGACCGGGTCGGCGATGCCCAGGTCCGGGCCGAGCGCCTTCTCCTCGATCATGGTCAGGATCAGGGCGGTGGTGCCGACCTTCAGGTAGGTGGAGATCTCCGACAGGTTGGCGTCGCCGATGATGACGTGCAGCCGGCGGTACTTGTCGGCGTCGGCGTGCGGCTCGTCCCGGGTGTTGATGATGGGCCGCTTGAGGGTGGTCTCCAGGCCGACCTCGACCTCGAAGAAGTCGGCCCGCTGGGAGATCTGGAAACCGCTCTGCCCGCCGTCCTGGCCGATGCCGACCCGGCCCGCGCCGCAGACGATCTGCCGGGTGACGAAGAACGGCGTCAGGTACGCCACGATGTCGGCGAAGGGCGTCTGCCGGCGCATGAGGTAGTTCTCGTGCGCGCCGTAGCTGGCGCCCTTGTTGTCGGTGTTGTTCTTGTAGAGGTGGATCGGGTGGGTGCCGGGGATGGTGGCCGCCCGCCGGGCCGCCTCGGCCATCACCCGCTCCCCCGCCTTGTCCCAGCGGACCACGTCCCGTGGGGTGGTCACCTCGGGGGTGGAGTACTCCGGGTGGGCGTGGTCGACGTAGAGGCGGGCGCCGTTGGTGAGGATGACGTTGGCCAGGCCGAGATCCTCGTCGGCGAGCGCCTCCGCCGGGTCGTAGGCGGCTCCGGAGTAGGTGAAGCCGCGGGCGTCGCGCAGTGGCGACTCCTCCTCGTAGTCCCAGCGCGCCCGGCCACCCCGGTTGAGTTCGGGGCGCGCGCCGTAGGCGTTGACCACCTGCGACGAGGTGACCATCGGGTTGGCCCCGGCCTGGCCGGGAACGGAGATCCCGTACTCGACCTCGGTGCCCATGATCCGTCGTACGCTCATCGACCTACCCGCTTCGCTCGCCAACGTGCTCCGGTGTCACGTTGAGCGTAGTCGGCGTCACCCGGGAAGTGGGCGTGGCGCATCGCCGGGTCGCGGCGTGGTCGATCGCCCGGAGCACCGGCCGGGAACAGCGGGAGCCCGCGGCGCGTCGCGCCGCGGGCTCCCCTGGTCGACGGTCAGAGGTACTGACCGGTGTTGCTGGCGGTCTCGATGGAACGGCCCGACTCGGTGCCCTTGCCGCCGGAGACGAGCGTCCGGATGTAGACGATCCGTTCGCCCTTCTTGCCGGAGATCCGGGCCCAGTCGTCCGGGTTGGTGGTGTTGGGCAGGTCCTCGTTCTCCCGGAACTCGTCGACGCAGGCGTCGAGGAGGTGCTGGAGCCGCAGCCCCTTGCGCCCGGAGGTGAGGAACTCCTTGATGGCCATCTTCTTGCCCCGGTCGACGATGTTCTGGATCATCGCGCCGGAGTTGAAGTCCTTGAAGTAGAGGACTTCCTTGTCACCGTTGGCGTAGGTGACCTCGAGGAAGCGGTTCTCCTCGGTCTCCGAGTACATCCGCAGCACGACCGCGTCGATCATGGCCGCGACGGTGGCCTGGGGGTCGCTGCCGTGCTCGGCCAGGTCGTCGGCGTGCAGGGGCAGGCCGGAGAGGATGTACTTGGAGAAGATGTCCTTGGCCGCCTCGGCGTCCGGACGCTCGATCTTGATCTTCACGTCGAGCCGGCCGGGCCGCAGGATGGCCGGGTCGATCATGTCCTCCCGGTTGGAGGCGCCGATCACGATGACGTTCTCCAGTCCCTCCACGCCGTCGATCTCGCTGAGCAGCTGGGGGACGATCGTGTTCTCCACGTCCGAGGAGACACCGGAGCCCCGGGTCCGGAAGATCGAGTCCATCTCGTCGAAGAACACGATCACGGGGGTGCCCTCGCCGGCCTTCTCCCGCGCCCGCTGGAAGATCAGCCGGATGTGCCGCTCGGTCTCGCCGACGTACTTGTTGAGCAGCTCGGGGCCCTTGATGTTGAGGAAGAAGCTGGTGTGCTTCTCCTTGCCCTCCCGCTCGGCGATCTTCTTCGCCAGCGAGTTGGCCACCGCCTTCGCGATCAGCGTCTTGCCGCAGCCGGGCGGACCGTAGAGCAGGATGCCCTTGGGCGGACGGAGCTGGTGCTCACGGAACAGGTCGGCGTGCAGGAAGGGCAGCTCGACCGCGTCGCGGATCTGCTCGATCTGCGAGTGGAGGCCACCGATGTCGGTGTAGTCGACGTCGGGCACCTCCTCCAGGACCAGCTCCTCGACCTCGCTCTTCGGGATGCGCTCGTACGCGTACGCCGAACGCGGCTCGATCATGAGCGAGTCGCCGGCCCGGATCGGCGAGCCGATCAGGGTTTCGGCGAGGTGCACGATCCGCTCCTCGTCGGAGTGCGAGACCACCAGCGCCCGGTCGCCCGGAGCGCCCTCGGGACCCGCGAGGATCTCCTTGAGCATCACGACCTCGCCGACCCGCTCGTAGCCGAACGCGTCGACGATGTTCAACGCGTCGTTGAGCAGGACCTCCTGGCCGCGCCGGAGTTCGGTCGCGTCCAGCGAGGGTGAGACGGCCACGCGGAGCTTGCGGCCGCCGGTGAAGATGTCCACGGTGCCGTCGTCGTGCCGGGCGAGGAAGACACCGTAACCGCTGGGCGGCTGCGCCAGCCGGTCGATCTCCTCCTTGAGCGTCACGATCTGCGCGCGAGCCTCCTTGAGGGTGCTCACGAGCCGTTCGTTGTTCTCGGTCAGCCGCGCCAACTGCGCCTGGGTGGCCGCCAGGCGCTCTTCGAGCTGCCGGACGTGTCGGGGGCTTTCGGTCAACTTGCGCCGCACCAGAGCGAGTTCCTCTTGGAGAAACGCGACCTGCGTGGAGAGATCGTGGGCCTCCTTCTCCCACCGTGCGGCGCGCGAGTCCGCGTCGTCGCTGCGTGCCACGTCCCACCTCCCCGGGGGGCTTGAACGTTCTGCCCTAACACTAGCCGCTATGAGCCCGATTCGGTCCCACGCAACGCCCTGAACCTTGATCGCCGGGGACGCGGAGCAGGCCGGTCCGGGCGTTCGGGTACCGTCGGGGGCGGAACACATGAGCATGGGGGTGCAGCGATGGCGGAGGTCGCGACCGACCAGTTGCAGGTCTGGGTGGACCAGGACCTGTGCACGGGCGACGGGCTCTGCGTGCAGTACGCACCGGAGGTCTTCGAGTTCGACGTCGACGGCCTGGCGTACGTCAAGGGCACCGACGGCGAGTTGCGGATGACCCCGGGCGACCGGGTGGACGTCCCCGCCCACCTGCGGCTCGAAGTGATCGACTCGGCGAAGGAGTGCCCCGGCGAGTGCATCCACGTCGTCCGCGACGACGGCGTCGAGATCGCCGGCCCGGACGCCGACTGACCGCCGCCGGCCCGGATCCGGTCGCCGGCCGGGGTCACCCGCCGGCCCGCCTCGCGGGGCGGACCGGCCGCGTGAGCCGGGGTCGAGCCGGTCTCGAGCGAGCCACGAGACGACCACCAGCGCCCCACGAGTCGGTCCGGGCGCGTCGGTGGCCGACCCGCCGGCCGCCGGGGATACGGATCACCGGCCGGACGGCGGTCAGAGGACCGGACGACCGACCACCGAGGCGACAATCCGGGCGAACTCCTCCAGTCGAGCGATCTGCCCGGCCCCTCCGTCGTCGATCGTCTTGCCGAACCGCAGCGCGTCGTGCCGGGGCGCCCCCACCGCCTCGTCGCCGGGTGGCGCCTCGTCCATCGACGTCAGCAGCAGATAGACGTCGATGCTGTCGACCCGGATCTCGCCGTTGTCGGAGCGGGTGAGCCGACGTCGGCAGCCGACCTCGGTGACCGTGGAGACCGGCACCACCCGCAGGGACGACGTCATCGACCCGGGCGGCCCCTCCCCCGGCGGCACGTCCTCGCCGTGCCACAGGATCAGCCGGCTGCCGTCGCAGACGACGACCTCCTGCCACACCCCGTTGACCTCGTTGACGAAACGTTCCAGCGTGAAGCCCAGCACGGACGCGCCGCGCAGCACCCCGCCGAGCGCCTCCAGCGCCACGTCGGGGTCGCGCAGGTAGGCACGCGCCGCCGATTCGAGGTCCTGGTACGGCGACCAGTCCGGGAAGACCGCAGGCAGGTCACCGCCGCCGATACCCGGCCGGCTCATCCCACCGCCTCCCTCCGGTCGGTGTTCCGGTCCACCGTCACGGGGTGTCCGTCTCCTCCGGGGCGACACCGTCCGGCCCGGCCGGTGTGGCCGCCGCCAGTCGGGCCGCCTCGGCGTCGCGCAGCAACTGCCGACGCTGCACGTACGCCTCGGTGCCCTTGCTCGGCTTGCGCCGACGGGGCGGCGCGGTGACACCGGGGGCGAGTTTACGGGCGGAGACCAGGAACGCGGTGTGCGCGATCATCCGGTGGTCGGGTCGGACCGCGAGCCCCTCGGCGTGCCAGTCGCGCACCAGCGACTCCCAGGCCCGTGGCTCGGTCCAGCCGCCCCGTTCGCGCAACGCCTCCACCAGTTCGGACAGCTGGGGGGTGGTGGCCACGTACCCGATCAGGACCCCACCGGGGACGAGGGCCCGCTCGACCATGTCGAGCATCTCCCACGGGGCGAGCATGTCCAGGATGATCCGGTCGAAACCGGTCTCCGGGCAGTCGGCGACGTCGCCGACGCGCAGCCGCCAGGCCGGGTGCGGGCCGTTGAAGAACGCCTCGACGTTGCGGCGGGCGATCTGGGCGAAGTCGTCGCGCATCTCGAAGGAGTGCAGCTCTCCCCCGGTGCCGACGGCGCGCAGCAGCGAGCAGCTCAGCGCCCCGGAGCCGGCGCCGGCCTCGAGGACCTTCGCGCCGGGGAAGATGTCGCCCATCGCGACGATCTGCGCCGAGTCCTTCGGGTAGATGACCTGGGCCCCGCGCGGCATGGAGAGCACGTAGTCCGAGAGCAGCGGGCGCAGGGCGAGGAAGGCCGTGCCGCCACCGGAGGTGGTCACCACGCTGCCGTCGGGCAGTCCGATCAGCGCGTCGTGTTCGAGGATGCCCCGGTGGGTGTGGAAGGCCTTGCCGGATTCCAGGGTGACCGTGTGCATCCGCCCCTTCGGGTCGGTGAGCTGGACCCGGTCGCCGGGGCGGAAGGGCCCCCGGTGCACGGGGGGCAGCGCCGGCGGGTCGGCGGGCACCGGGGTGCCGTTCTCGGCCGGGAGGGCGGTGGGGTGTGCGGTCACGTGTTCATCTTCCGTTTGGGTTCCAGGAGCTGCGCCAGATCCGCGATGTGCAGAACGCCGACGACATCTTCGCCTGAGGTCACGACGTACTGTGCGCCCGGGTGGGTCTGCACGGCCTCCACCACGCGTTCCCCGTCGAGCCCGACCGGCAGGGCGGGCACCGTGGCCAGCGACCGGGCCACCTCGTCGACCGCCAGCCAGGGCCGTCGCTCGGGCGGTACCGCCGCGACGCGGGCCGGGTCGACCAGGGCGACCGGACGGCCGGCGGAGTCGGTGACGGCGAGCGCGGCGTCCGGGGGCCCGTTCTCAGCCCGGCGGCGCTGCGCCTCGGCCAGCGGGGTGCCGCTGGGCACCCCGAGCAGCGGACGGGCCAGCCGGGACAGGTCGACCAGCGGGAACCGTCGGCTCATCCGGGCGATCCGGATCGACTGGCCGGCGCCCCGCCAGAGGGTCGCCGCGACCAGCAGCACCAGCGGCAACGCCAGCGGCGCCAGCACGTCCCACACGGTCAGCGCGACGACCAGGAGCGCCGTGCCCAGGGCGACGGCCCGCCCGACCCAGCCGGCGATCTCGGTGGCGAGGTGCCGGTCGCGGGTGGCCGACCAGATCGCCGCCCGCAGGGCCCGCCCGCCGTCCAGGGGCAGGCCGGGCAGGATGTTGAAGATCGCGACGACGACGTTGCTCACCGCGAGCTGGAAGGCGAGCTGGTGCGCCAGGGTGCGGTCCGGCAGGGCGAGGGTGGCCGCCACGGCGGCGACGCCGAGCACCGCCGAGACCGCCGGCCCGGCGAGGGAGATCACCAGGTCGATCCGGGGGGACGGGGCGTCCCGCTCCATCTCGGTGTACCCGCCGAGCAGTTCCAGGGTGATCCCCCGCACGCCGATGCCGTAGCGGCGGGCGGTCAGGGCGTGTCCGAGTTCGTGCAGCAGCACCGAGCCGAGCAGCGACACCACGAATCCGACGCCGATGAGGTAGCCGGCGAACGGGGAGAGGCCGAGCTGACGGCGGGCGAACACCGCGTACAGGACGGTGACCAGCAGGGCCAGCAGGACCATCGAGGTGTTGAGGTGCAGCGGCACCCCGAACACCCGGCCCACGGCCAGGCCGGGACGCCGGTCGGACCGGGAGCGCGGGCGGGGCTTCTCCTCCATCGGGTCGATGCTACGGACCCGGGCGGGTGTCTCCTCGGGTCGGTTCGGCGCGGCGACGAGGTGCCCCTGTCACACCGGTGCCCTAACCTTCCTGGGCATGACGGCGGAACCGGTGACCACCCAGCAGCAGACGGCTCCGACGCAGGTGCCCCCGACGGTCCGGGCGTCGCTGTCGCCGTCCCGGGCCGCCGACTTCAAGACCTGCCCGCTGCTCTACCGGTTCCGCAGCATCGACCGGCTGCCCGAGCGTCCGTCGGTGGAGCAGGTCCGGGGCACGCTGGTGCACGCGGTGCTGGAGCGGCTGTTCGACCTGCCGGCCGCCGGCCGGACCCCGACCGCCGCCGGCGACCTGGTCGCCCCCCAGTGGGACCGGCTGGTCACCGAGCAGCCGGAACTGGCCGGCCTCTTCCCCGGCGACGACCCGGCCGCCGTGGCCGACTTCCTCCGCTCCGCCACCACCCTGCTCGACGGATACTTCACCGTCGAGGACCCGCAGCGGCTGGAGCCCGCCGAACGGGAGAGTCTGATCTCGGCGGTGGTCGACGACGAGCTGCTGATCCGGGGCTACGTCGACCGGCTCGACGTGGCGCCGGACGGCGCGCTGCGGGTGGTCGACTACAAGACCGGCGGCGCGCCCCGCGAGGCGTTCGAGGCGCGGGCGCTGTTCCAGCTCAAGTTCTACGCCCTGGTGCTCTGGCGCACCCGGGGGGTCGTGCCACGGGTGCTGCGCCTGCTCTACCTGCGCGACGCGGAGGTCTGCGACTACACCCCCGACGCCGAGGAACTGGAACGGTTCGAACGCACGGTGGTCGCCCTGTGGCGGGCGATCGAGCAGGCCACCGAGCGTCAGGACTTCCGGCCGAGGCCCAGCCGGCTCTGCGACTGGTGCAGCCACCAGACGCACTGCCCGACCTTCGGCGGGACCCCGCCACCGTTCCCGGAGGCGGCGGCGAGCGCCGACCCGCTGCGCGACGCCCGCTCCCGGCCCGCCCCGGCACCCGGCGCGGACGAATGAGAGGAGGACCCGGCCTCATCCAGGAGGATGAGACCGGGTTCACCGTCGGCGACGATCATCGCGGCTCGGGGGCCGATAGCGTCGTGGTGTGACGGAACTCCCCCACTGGCTGCGTCGACGCCCGCTCGCCGCGGACGTGCTGTTCGCCGTCGGCCTGGTGCTGGTGGACGTCCTGTTCACCCTGCTCACGCCCCGGGAGTTCTGGCCGAGACAGCTCCCGGTGGCGATCGGCTGGAGCGTGCTCTGCGCCGCGCCGGTGGCGGTCCGTCGGGTGGCGCCCTGGTGGGCGGTCGGCGCGGCGGTGCTGACCCTGCTCCTGCCCGCCCTCGTCGGGTACGCCCCGGCCACGCAGAGCATCGCGTTCGTGGTGCTGACGTACACGATGGCGGCGAACCGGCCGACCCGGCCGGCGATCCTCGCCGCGCTGGCGCTCTGGCTGCCCGTCGCGGCGCTCAACGTGCTCGTACCGCCGACGGGTGTGTTCGAGCTGAGCCCCGCCTACCTGGTGTTGAACAACCTGCTGGTCGGTCTGGTGTCGTTCTCGGTGGGCCGGGCGGTGCACGCCCGCCGCGCCTCCACCGAGGCGCTGCGGGAGCGGGCCCGGGTGGCGGAGGCGAACCAGCGTTCCCTGGCCGAGCAGGCGGTCGCCGACGAGCGGCGCCGCATCGCCCGCGAACTGCACGACGTGGTGGCCCACCACGTCAGCGTGATGGGGGTGCTCGCCACCGGCGCACGGCGGGTGCTGCGCCGGGACCCGGACGCCGCCGACGAGGCCATCGCCACCATCGAGGACACCAGCCGGTCCACCCTGCGGGAGATGCGCCGCCTGCTGGACGTGCTGCGCACCGACGAACCGGCCGCCGAGTTGACGCCGCAGCCCGGCCTGGCCGGCATCGAGTCGCTGGTCGAGCAGGTCCGCGAGGCGGGGCTGCCGGTGACGCTGACCGTGGAGGGCACTCCCGGCCCGCTGGAGGAGGGGGTGACCCTGACCGTCTACCGGATCGTGCAGGAGGCCCTGACCAACGCGCTCCAGCACGCCGGTCCGGCCACCGCGCAGGTCAGGTTGACCTTCGGCGACGTGTCGCTGGACGTGGAGGTCACCGACACCGGGCGGGGGCCCGGCCTCGACACACCCGACCGGATCGGACACGGTCTGGTCGGGATGCGCGAACGGGTCGGCCTCTACGGTGGGGTCCTGCGCACCGGCCGGCGGCCCGGCGGCGGTTTCCAGGTCAGTGCGACGTTACCGATGGACCAGCTCGCGTCCGGCGCGGGCACCCGGCACGGCAGGAGTGTGGCATGACCGAGGGTACGACGCGGCCGGTGCGGGTGCTGCTCGCCGACGACCAGCCGCTGCTGCGTACCGGCTTCCGGATGGTGCTGGGGGCGGAGGACGACCTGGACATCGTCGCCGAGGCCGGGGACGGCGTCGAGGCGGTGGACCTGGCCCGCCGGCTCCTGCCGGACGTGGTGCTGATGGACATCCGGATGCCCCGGATGGACGGGGTGGCGGCGACCCGCGCGATCGTCGAGGCGCGACTGCCCGTGCGGGTGCTGATCCTGACCACCTTCGACCTCGACGAGTACGTGGTGGGGGCGCTGCGCGCCGGGGCCAGCGGCTTCCTCGCCAAGGACGTGCCGGCCGAGGACCTGGTCACCGCGATCCGGACGGTCGCGGCGGGCGAGGCGGTGGTCGCGCCACGGATCCTCAAGCGGCTGCTGGACCGCTTCGCCGACCTGCTGCCCGACCCGTCGTCGACGCCGCCGAAGCACCTGGGCTCGCTGACCGACCGGGAACGGGAGGTGCTGGTGCAGGTCGCCCGGGGGCTGTCCAACGCCGAGATCGCCCGGGCGCTGTCGGTCAGCGAGACGACGATCAAGACGCACGTCGGTCACGTCCTGACCAAGCTGGGCCTGCGGGACCGGGTGCAGGCGGTGGTGCTGGCGTACGAGTCGGGGCTGGTCCGGCCCCGGGGCTGACCGCGCCGACCGGCTCCCCGGGTTGCCGGCACCACGTAGCGTGACGCACGGGAACGGGTTGTCCGCCGCGTCGTTTGACCCTGACGTGACGTCAGCTCCTAGCGTCGGCCGGGCCGACCGGGGAAGGGCCACGCTCAGGGGTCACCCCGAGTACGGGATCGGGGCCGACCCGCAGCGGAAAATCCGTTCCCGTTCCGCCTCCGGGCGGACGGATCGTCCCGGCCGGGGGCCGAGGATGACATCATGCCGCACCGACCAGCGGGGGCGGTGCGGCGGCAGAAGCTATTCGAGGGGGAACGGTGACCGTTATGGTGGACCGCCACGCGCAGGTCGCGGCCCGCGCCAGTGAGGTGTGGAAGGTGTACGGCAGCGGCGAGGCCCAGGTCCTCGCGCTGCGCGGGGTCGACGTGGAGTTCGAACGCGGCCGTTTCACCGCGATCATGGGTCCGTCCGGCTCGGGCAAGTCGACGTTGATGCACTGCCTGGCCGGGTTGGACACGGTCACCCGGGGCAGCGTGTCGATCGGCGACACCACGGTGACCGGCCTGAAGGACGCCGGGTTGACGAAGCTCCGCCGCGACCAGGTCGGTTTCATCTTCCAGCAGTTCAACCTGCTGCCGACGCTGACCGCCAAGGAGAACATCCTGCTGCCGCTGTCGATCGCCGGTCGCAAACCCGACCCGGCCTGGTACGACACCGTCATCGACACGGTCGGTCTGCGGGACCGGTTGGACCACCGGCCGAACCAGCTCTCCGGCGGCCAGCAGCAGCGGGTCGCCTGCGCCCGCGCCCTGGTCTCCCGTCCGGACGTGATCTTCGCCGACGAGCCGACCGGCAACCTGGACTCCCGTTCCGGCGCGGAGGTGCTCCGGTTCCTGCGTAACTCGGTCCGGGAGCACGGGCAGACCATCGTGATGGTCACCCACGACCCGACGGCCGCCGCGTACGCCGACCGGGTGGTCTTCCTCGCCGACGGGCAGATCGTCTCCGAGCTGATCGAGCCGACGGCCGACACCGTGCTGGACACCATGAAGAAGCTGGACGCCCCGGTGACCGAGGTGACCAACTGATGCTCCGGGCGACGCTGAAGAGCCTGCTGGCCCGGAAGGTCCGCCTGCTGCTGTCCGGCCTGGCGGTGGTGCTGGGCGTCATGTTCGTCTCCGGCGCGTTCGTGCTCACCGACACCCTCGGCCGTTCCTTCGACGCGATCTTCGCCGACGCGTACGAGGGGATCGACGTCGACATCACCGCAAAGCCGAAGATCGCGGGCGACGAGACCCAGGGCCAACTCGCCGCGCCCCCGTTCCCGGCCGCCACCCTGGGGAAGGTCGACGCGCTGCCGGGGGTGGCCGAGGCCACCGGTGTGGTCGTCGGGCAGGGCGCCCGGCTGATCGGCAGCAACGGCAAGGTGGTGCCCACCCTCGGCCCGCCGCAGCTGGGCGGCAACTGGCTCGGCGAGAGCGACCTGGTACGGCTGCGCGAGGGACGCGAACCCCGCGCCGACGACGAGATCGTGGTCAACGCGGCCCTCGCCGAGGCGGCGAAGGTGTCCGTCGGGGACCGGGTCGGCGTGCTCACCCTCGAACCGAAGCGCGAGTTCACCCTGGTCGGGGTCTTCGGCTACAGCGGCGACCGGGACAGCGTCGGCGGGGCCCACGAGGTCATGTTCACCACGCCGGTGGCGCAGCGGCTGATGCTCGGCCAGCCCGGCACGTACAACAGCATCGCCGTGCGCGCCGAGGACGGCGTACGCCCCGAGGCGCTGCGCGACGACGTGGCGGGCGTCCTCGGCGCCGAGTACGACGTGAAGACCGGCGAGCAGGCCTCCGAGGCCGCCTCGGCGGGGTTGAAGGAGGGGCTGTCGTTCTTCAACCAGATCCTGCTCGGTTTCGCCGGGGTGGCGCTGCTGGTCGGCACCTTCCTCATCCTCAACACGTTCTCGATCATCGTGGCGCAGCGCACCCGGGAACTGGCCCTGATGCGGGCCATCGGGGCCAGCGGCCGGCAGATCATCGGCTCGGTGGTGCTGGAGGCCATCGCGGTGGGGCTGCTCGCCTCGGTGCTCGGCCTCGCCGCCGGCATCGGCATCGGCGCGCTGCTGGCGTACGTCTTCGGGCAGGTCGCCGGTGGGCTCACCCTGGCCGGACTGGCCGTGCCCCCGGCGGCGGTGATCAGCTCCTTCGCGGTGGGCATGCTGATCACGCTGGTGGCGGCGCTGCTGCCGGCGCTGCGGGCGTCCCGGATCCCGCCGATCGCGGCGATGCAGGACGTGGCCACCCCGGACCGGCCGCTGACGAAGATCACCGTCGCCGGGGCGGTGGTCACCACGGTCGGCGCGGTCCTGCTCGCGCTCGGCCTCACCGACAACGCCGGCGGCAGCACCCTGGCCGCCATCCTCGGCGGCGTGCTGTTCGCGTTCGTCGGGGTGGCCCTGCTCACCCCGCTGATCAGCCGGCCGGTGGTCTCCCTGCTGGGAGCGGTCTTCGCCTGGTCCGTGCCGGGCAAGCTGGGCCGACTCAACTCCGGGCGCAACCCGCGCCGCACCGCCATCACGGCCGCCGCGCTGATGGTCGGCATCGCCCTGGTCACCGGCGTGACCGTGGTGCTGGACTCGGCGAAGTCGAGCATCGCCGACCGGGCAGCGGACACCATCGACGCCGAGCTGACGATCTCCGGGGCGCAGACCGGCCCCCAACTGCCGACCTTCGACCCGGCGGTGGTCGACAAGGCCGCCGCGCTGCCCGGAGTGAGCACCGCCGTCGGGCTGTTCAACGACGTCGCCGAGGTCGACGGCGAACGGCGGTACGTCAACGCCGCCACCGACCTGGCCGCGGTCGGACGGATCTACCACGCGAAGGCCAGCTCCGGCACCCTCGCCACCCTCCGGCCCGACCAGGTCGCGCTCAGCGAACCGGTCGCGAAGGACCAGGGCAAGGCGGTCGGCGACACCCTCACCGTGCAGTTCGCGCGCGGCGCCCGGCACACCTACACGGTCGTCGCGATCGTGCCCGAGGACCGGCTGCCCGGCTCGTACCTGCTGCCCCGGGAGAGCGCCGCGGACTTCACCGTCCCGCAGCCTTACCTGGCGCTGGTGCAGCTCGCCGACGGCACCAGCATCGGGCAGGTGCAGCCCCGGCTGGAGGAACTGGTCGCCGACAGCCCGGAGGTGTCGGTCGCCGACCGGGCGGCCTTCGTCGAGCAGCAGACCGGGGCGTTCGACCAGCTGCTCACGATGATCCAGATCCTGCTCGCCCTGGCGATCGTGATCGCCGTGCTCGGCATCGTCAACACGCTGGCCCTGTCGGTGCTGGAACGCACCCGCGAGCTGGGCCTGCTGCGGGCGATCGGACTGCGGCGGGCGCAGACCATGCGGATGATCACCGTGGAGGCCGTGGTGATCTCGGTCTTCGGCGCGCTGCTCGGCGTGGCGGTCGGCACCGGGCTCGGCGCCGCCGTGGTCCGGGCCCTCAAGGAGGAGGGCATCACCGACCTGGTCCTGCCCTGGTCGCAGATGGGCGTGTTCCTGGGGCTCGCCGCGCTGATCGGCGTGATCGCCGCAGCCCTCCCGGCGATCCGGGCCGCCCGGATCAACGTCCTCGGCGCCATCGCCCACGACTGACGGGCGGCGACTGATCGGTATCGGTAGGGCTGGTTGGTAGGAGGGGACCCCTGTTACCGCTTTCTGCGGAGCAGGGGTCCCCTGCTACCACCTGACGGGCGACAGGGGACGTCGGCTACCCGGCGGGCGGGGCGGTCGGCGGGCGGAGCAGGGCCGCCAGCACCGCCAGGTCCACGCCGTCGAGGGTCTCCCGCAGGTGCACCCCGTCGGCCGCCTGCACCGGCACCTCCGCCGGCACCGCCAGCACCGCCGCACCGGCGGCCAACGCGCTGGCCACCCCGGTCGGCGAGTCCTCGATCGCCACGCACCGGTCGATCGGCACGCCGAGCAGCCGCGCCGCCGTCAGGTACGGCTCGGGGTGCGGCTTCGTCGCCTCCACCTCGTCGCCGCAGACCACCACGTCGAAGCTGTCCCGGCCGAGCGTGTCCAGCGCGATCTCCACCAGCCGCCGGCCGCTGGAGGTGACCAACGCGGTCGGCAGGCCGGCGGCACGGACCGCCCGGAGCAGGGCCGAGGCACCGGGACGCCAGGGCAGTCCGGTGCGGAACAGCTCCACGATCCGATCGTCGATCCACGCCGCGCTGACCGCCGGGTCACGCCACGGCTGCGCCAGGTCGGCGTGCAGGATCTCCATCGAGTCGGCCATGCTGGAGCCCACCATGGCGAGCCGGGCCTCCTCGGAGAGCCTGCCTCCGTACTCGGCGGCCAACTCGTAGAGGGCGACGTCCCAGAGCTTCTCACTGTCGACGAGGGTGCCGTCCATGTCGAAGAGCACGGCGGCGGGCGGCTGACTGCTCAGCGGATCCTCCCAGGGTGCGGTGGTCCCGCCGATCCTCGCAGCCGGCCCCCCGGCCGGTGGCACCGCTCCCCGGCGGGGAGACGTGGGTCAACCGCCGGTCAGCCCAGGCGGCAGGCGGTCAGGGACTTCTCGTACCCGGAGAAGAACGCCTCGGTGCGCTGCCGGGCGGTGCCGTGCGAGCCCTCCGCGAACCACGGCTGGCCCGGACCGTCCGCGACGGCGAGCAGGCCCTCCCGGAACTCCTCCAGGTCGCCCTCCTCCAGTTGCAGCACCCCGGCCTGGGCCGATCCGCCCAGGTACGCCCCGGGCATGCAGTCGGCCTGGAGTTCCTGCTCGATCGTGTACTGGTGGCGGACCCGCAGCCGGGCCTGGATGCCGTGGGCGTACTCGTGGCCGAGCAGGTAGTACAGGAACGCGTCGCCGATCTGCCGGAACGCCGACACCGCCCAGGTCACGTCGTAGGCGATGAAGTCCCCCGCCGGGCAGTACACCGCGTTGTTGCGGGGCACCGCCTGCCCGCCGCAGGAGATCTCCCCCTCCCGCTGGTACGGAAGGATCCGCCGGATCGGCTGGAACCGCTGCCCCGAGGCCCGGAACTGGGCAGACCAGTACGTCTCCGCCGATCCGACCGCGTCGGCGATGTCCTCCCGGAACGCCTCGACGCTGGTCGGCGAGTCCGCGCGGGTGGTCGAGTCCCGCGACGTCGTACCCGGCTCCGGTGCCGCCGGCCCGTCGTCGACCACCGGGCCGACCCCGCAGGCCGCGACCGCGACCAGCGCCACGACCAGGCCGGTGAGCCGGCGCCGGGATCGGCCAGCGGCGGTACGTGTCACGGTGCCCTCCCCGGCATCGGCGGTACGCCCAGCAGTACCCCGGCCCGTTCGGGATGATGCCTGCCGACGGGCCGGCCCCGGTGCGGGTTCCCTACTCGTGGTGGTCGTCATGGGACGCCGGAACTACGCTCGGCGCCGGAACCACGGGACGGCGGCGCGGCCGCCGGAAAGGACAGCACAGTGGCCATCGACCGCATCGGGCCGCCGTTGACCGGCGGGGAACGCGAGACACTCCGCGCCTTCCTCGACTACCAGCGGGCGACCCTGGCGTTGAAGTGCGAGGGCCTGACCGACGGGGAACTGCGCCGTCGGTCCATGCCGCCGTCGACGCTCACCCTGCTCGGGCTCGTCCGGCACATGGCGGAGGTGGAACGCACGTGGTTCCGCCGGGTCATCGCCGCCGAGGACGTCCCGCTGGTCTGGTCCGACCGCGGCGACTACCAGGCGGCGTACGACGCGGGCGCGGCCACCCGCGCCGAGGCGTTCGAGGCGTGGCAGACCGAGGTCGCCCACGCCCGCCGGATCGAACGGGACGCGGCGTCGCTCGACGTCACCGGCCACCAGGCCCGCTGGGGCCAGGACGTGTCGCTGCGGCTGGTGATGGTGCACGTGACCCTGGAGTACGCCCGGCACAACGGGCACGCCGACCTGATCCGCGAGGGCATCGACGGCGTCGTCGGGGCGTGACCGCGCCCGGTGGCGGCTGCTGCCCTGCCGTTGCCTGGCTGTTCCCTCTGGACGAGGGCCTCCACGCCGGATACGACTTCCCACGAGTAGGGCAGTGCCATGGATCCGGCTCAGCCGATTGCGACCACCAGGGCTCGCCGGTACTCCTGCGTCCACTCCGCGTCACACTGGTCCGCCGGCAGGCCAGTCAGCCCGGCGCGGAGATTGTCCGCCGCTGCCGCCTTGTCTCCCAGCGCCAGGTACGCCAGTCCGAGTCCCATCCGGGAGAACGTCGGCGTCAACCAGTACGCGAGCGGCAACGGAGGCTCGGACTCGGCAGCCGTGGTGAGGTCACTGGCCTCGTCGAGGAGCCGGCCGGCGGCGGCCCGATCACCGAGCAGCGCGTAACCGTGGGCGGCCTGCACCGCGTCGCCCACCCGTTGCAGGGCGGACGCCCCGGGGGTGTGGTACGCGGCGAGGAAGTGCCGCACGATCCCTCGCGGGTTCCCGCGCTGCCGTTCGACGTAGCCGCGGAAGTTCTCCACCTGCGCGGCGAGCGGACCGCTGTCGACCGCGTCGGCCTGCTCACCGGCCTCGACCAACACCCGCACCGCCTCGGCGTCGTTACGGGCTTCGGCATGCAACCAGCCGACGAACTGGGTCCACTCCGCCGCCACGGCGTGCAACTCGGGCGCATGCGGTCCCCGGGCCCGTACCGCGAGATCCCGCACCGTGCGCCACTGCGGCACCGCCCACGACAGCACCGCCGGGGCAGCGACCGCGTCGTCGAGGCGGCGCTGATGAGCCAGCACGTCGGCCAGGAGACGGACGGCCGGCGCGTCCAGCCGCGTGGGATGGGAGACCACGTACGCGAGGCGCTGATCGTCGTCGCGGGTGGTCACGGCCGGGGTGTCGACGACCATGGCGGCAAGCGTCCCACCGGCCCGCAGGACGTCGTCCAGGTGCCGGGCCACGTCACCGGTCGGCTGGGCACGGCCGGTCTCCAGATCGTGCAGGTAACTCTTGCCGTAGAAGACATCCCGGGCCAGACCGCGCAACGACAGGCCCCGCTTCCGGCGCAGCCGGGCCAATTCGGCGGGGAACCGAGGGTCGACAACGGCACGGACACGAGCTGACATCGGTACTCCCCAGGTGACGAACCGGCCCACGGGCTACCACTGACGACGGTAGCGGGACCGACGGTGTCTCCGCATCGACGGAGTGTCCGCCATCCTGCGGCCGAGGTCGCGGACGGTGTCCGGACCCTGGCCCGGGCGGGCCGGAGGTGGGGCCCGAACGGGCCAACGTGACCGGGCCGGGTGTCCCGCGATCGCGGCCCCGGGCACGGCCGCACGCTGAGTAGTGGTACTCATGCGGTACGGAACGGACCTACGCGACCCTGTCCGCATGCCCTTCCGCCGCTGCCGACACCGTTCCCGGGTCGGCGATGCCGCAGCGAACCACCAGCCGTCTCCCGAGGTCACCTCCTCCAACCTCCGGCGGGGCGGTCGGCTGGGGTCGACGCGGCAGGGACACGCCCTGGCCGCCGGGATGCTGGTCCTCGCCGGGGTTCTTCCGGCGTGCGGCGGCCCGGCCGACCCGTCCGAACGAACCGCCGAAGCCGAGGCGAGCGCCCGGGAAGTGGCGGACCAGATCGTCACCGACCTGAGGACACCGACCGTCGTGCGCACCCGTACGGCCGACGACATCGGCCGGACCCTGACAGCCCGCTCCGACGCCAGCCTCGTCGCGGTCTCCGGCGTGGACACCGCCCACCCCGACGGGGTGACCGCCGTACTGCTCGTCACCGGTTCGGGCACCGACGGCGCATGGCTGGAACCGGAGTGGGTCACGGAGGACTACTGCTTCGCGTTGCGCTTCACCGCGACGTCCGTGACGTCCCCGCGTATCGTCCCCTGCCCCTCGCCCACCGTCAGGCCGACCTTCCCACCGGCCCCCGAGCCGAAGGTGCCGTCGCTGGGCGAGCTGCGCGCGGCCCTCGCCACGACCACCCCGGACGAGCCCGCCGTCCGGGCGGCGCTCGCCCGGCTCCCGCTCGACCCCACGGTCCGGGTCGACGTGACCGCCCAGGACGCGGTGGTGGGTGTGGCGTTGCGCCATCCAGCCGGCGGATCCGGTGGGTACGGATGCCTCCTCGCGCGTGTCCGCGCCGGAGCGGTGGAGGTGTGGCAACCGAGCGAGGTTCAACTGGTGCCCGGCGAGTTGGCCTGCCGGGCGACGGAGAGCCTCGCCGGACACGGCAGACAACCGCCCAGCTGACGGGGCCGCGCCGTAGCCGCCGCGATCAGGAAGCGGAAAACGCGGAGGCGGAACCGCGCCGGCTTCCCCTAGGCTCGCTCGGATGAGCCCACCGGTGCGTTACCGATCCGAGGAGGAGGACAGCGGCCGCTGGCTCGCTTTCCCGTTCCGGCCCGGCGACATCGTCATCAGCACCCGGTCGAAGAGCGGCACCACCTGGATGCAGATGATCTGCGCGCTCCTGGTCTTCCAGACCGCCGAGCTATCCACCCCGCTCGTACGGCTCTCCCCCTGGCTCGACTGGCTGGTCGCCCCCCAGCAGGAGGTGTTCGACCAGCTCGCCGCCCAGCGGCACCGGCGCTTCGTCAAGACACACACCCCGCTCGACGGGCTGCCGATCGTGCCCCACGTGTCGTACGTCGTGGTGGCCCGGCATCCGCTGGACATGGCGGTGTCCCTCTACCACCAGAGCGCGAACATCGACCGGGAGCGACTGCGCCAGCTCACCGGGGAACCGCCACCCGCCGACACGCGGCCGGCTCCGGCACCGCCTCCGCTGCACGACTGGCTGGTGCGCTGGACGGAGAGCGACCGGGACCCCCGGGAGGCGATGGACTCGCTGCCCGGCGTTCTCTGGCACCTGACCGACGCGTGGCGACGCCGGCAGGAACCGAACGTGCTGCTGGTGCACTACGACGACCTGCTGACCGACCTGGATGGACAGATGCGGCGCGTCGCCGCCTGGCTGGGCATCGAGGTGCCGGCCGAACGGTGGGCGACCCTGGTGGAGGCGGCCACGTTCGGGGCGATGCGCGAACGGGCCCAGGTCCTGGTGCCCGACGCCGCCGGAGTGTTGAAGGACCGGCAGGCGTTCTTCCGGCAGGGCCGCTCCGGCGCGGGACCAGCACTGCTCAGCGCCGAGGAACTCCGCCGCTACCACCGGCGGACGGCCGAGCTGGCCCCACCGGACCTCCTGACCTGGCTGCACCGGGGACGGTAGCCCGACCTGCTGCACGCCGAACCGAAGCCCCGGATGGTGGTGGAGCCACCACGGCGGCCGGACAACCGTTACCGCACGCGGTTGTGGCATCCCAGACGTACGACACGCCGGACGGATCACACCTCAGGTAGCCATGAGAACAACGCCCACGGATCCACCCCACCACCGACCTCCAGAAGGGACACGGGTCCGGAAACGGTCGTCGGGCTTTCGGTGGGTGTCGGTCGAGCGGGTAGGAGAGGACAGGACATGGAACAAGGCACCCGCGCCGAGTTGCTCGGCCGCCTGGCTGAGGCAGTCGGGTCCGTCGCAGTCGCACACCCGACGCGGGTCGCCGTCGACGGACCGCCTGCCGCCGGCAAGACCACCCTCGCGGACGAGTTGGCCGTCGTCCTGCGCGAACAGGGCCGCCACGTCGTCCGCGCCACGATCGACGATTTCCTCTTTCCCCGGGCGCGGCGATACCCACGCGGTGAGTACTCGGCCGAAGGCTGCTACTTCGACGCCCACGACCACGACGCGTTGAACCGGGTTCTGCTCGACCCGCTCGGCCCGGACGGAGATCGGCGCTTCCAGCACGCGGTCTACGACCGCACCACGGACACCGCGTCGTCCCCACCGGTCACGACTGTCCCCGCCGACGCCGTGCTGCTCTTCGACGGCGTCTTCCTCATGCGTCCGGAGCTGATCGATCGGTGGGACCTTCGCATCTTCGTGTCGACCGCGCTCGCGGAGACCGTGGATCGTGCCGTGATCCGGGAGCGCCGGGTGTCATCACGGGCCGACGTCGAACGGCGCTGGCGCGAGCGTTACATCCCCGCCCAACAGTTCTACTTCGCCACGGTGCGCCCGACTGATCACGTCGACATCGTCGTGCACAACGACGAACCCCAGCAGCCGGTCTGGGAGACCAGGATCTGCCGTCCTTGAAGGCCGCACCCCGCCTGACGGATCAGCCGCCGCAAGCGACCGGCTCCCCGGTCCGGTCACTCGACAGGCACGGAACTGTCGGACACAGCCGACCCGGGCAGGGCGACGGCGTCACTTGGCGTTGAAGTAGTTCGCCTCCGGGTGGTGCACCACGATCGCGTCGGTGGCCTGCTCCGGCTCCAACTGGAACTCCTCCGACAGCCGCACCCCGATCCGGTCCGCCCCGAGCAGATCCACGATCTTCGCCCGGTCCTCCAGGTCCGGGCAGGCCGGATAGCCGAACGCGTACCGGCAGCCCCGGTAGTCGGTGCGCAGCAGACCGGCCAGGTCCGTCGGATCGTCGTCGGCGACGGTACGCCCCGACGGCAGCGTCAGCTCGGACCGGACCCGGCGGTGCCAGTACTCGGCCAACGCCTCGGTGAGCTGCACGGAGAGCCCGTGCACCTCCAGGTAGTCGCGGTACTCGTTACGGGCGAACATCTTCGCCGCGTACTCGCTGACCGGCTGGCCCACGGTGACCAGCTGCAACGCCACCACGTCCAACTGCTCGCCCCGGGGCCGGAAGAAGTCGGCCAGGCAGAGCCGCCGCTCCTGACGCTGCCGGGGGAAGGAGAACCGGGCCCGCTCGCTGTTCCCGTTCTCGTCCAGCACCACCAGGTCGTTGCCCTCGGAGTACGCCGGGAAGTAGCCGTACACCACCGCCGCCTCGAGGACCTTGTCGGCGGTCAGCCGGTCCAGCCAGTACCGCAGCCGGGGCCGCCCCTCGGTCTCCACCAACTCCTCGTACGAGGGTCCGTCGCCGCCCCGCGAACCGCGCAACCCCCACTGCCCGAGGAACGTCGCCCGCTCGTCCAACAGGGCCGCGTACTCGGCCAACGGCAGACCCTTGACCACCCGGGTGCCGAAGAACGGCGGCGTGGGCACGTCCACGTCGGTCGCCACATCGGAACGGACCGAGGCGTCGTCCAGCTCCGGCAGCGACTCGTTGACGATCGCCCGCTGCCGCTCCCGCCGCGCCCGCCGGGCCGCCAGCGCCGCCTCCCGCTCCGGGTCCACCACCGGCGCGCCACCACGCTTCGCCGCCATCACCCGGTCCATCAGGCTCAGCCCCTCGAACGCGTCCCGCGCGTAGTGCACCTCGCCCGGGAAGAGCGCCCGCAGGTCGTCCTCGACGTACGCGCGGGTCAGCGCCGCGCCGCCCAACAGCACCGGCCACCGCTCGGCGACGCCACGGGTGGCCATCTCGCCGAGGTTCTCCTTCATGATGACCGTGCTCTTGACCAGCAGCCCGGACATCCCGATCGCGTCCGCCCGGTGCTGCTCGGCGGCCTCCAGGATCGCGTTGATCGGCTGCTTGATGCCGATGTTCACGACCTCGTAGCCGTTGTTCGACAGGATGATGTCGACCAGGTTCTTGCCGATGTCGTGCACGTCGCCCTTGACCGTGGCCAGCACGATCCGGCCCTTGCCGCCGTCGTCGGCCTTCTCCATGTGCGGTTCGAGGTACGCCACCGCGGTCTTCATCACCTCGGCGGACTGGAGCACGAACGGCAGCTGCATCTGGCCGGAGCCGAACAGCTCGCCGACCACCTTCATGCCGTCCAACAGGATGTCGTTGATGATCAGAAGGGGCGCCGTGCCGGCGGCCATCGCCGCCTCCAGGTCGGCCTCCAGGCCGTTGCGCTCACCGTCGATGATCCGCCGCTTGAGCCGCTCGTTCAGCGGCAGCGCGGCCAACTCCTCCGCCCGCGACGCCCGCGCCGAGGCCGCGTCCACCCCCTCGAAGAGGTCGATGAAGCGCTGGAGCGGGTCGTACCCCTCCCGACGGCGGTCGTAGACCATGTCGAGGGCGACCTCGCGGTGCTCGTCCGGGATCTTCGCCATCGGCAGGATCTTGCTGGCGTGCACGATCGCGCTGGTCAGCCCGGCCTGCACGCACTCGTGCAGGAAGACCGAGTTGAGCACCTGCCGGGCCGCCGCGTTCAGCCCGAACGAGACGTTCGAGATGCCCAGGGTGAAGTTGATCCCCGGGTACCGCCGGGCGATCTCCCGGATCGCCTCGATGGTCTCGATCGCGTCCCGGCGGGTCTCCTCCTGACCGGTGGAGATCGGGAAGGTCAGCGTGTCGACCATGATGTCCGGCAGCCGCATGCCCCAGCGACCCGTCAGGTCGTCGACGATGCGCGAGGCGATGCGGACCTTGTCCGCCGCCGTACGGGCCTGCCCCTCCTCGTCGATGCACATCACCACCACCGCGGCGCCGTGCTCCTTGATCACCGGCATCACCCGGCCGAACCGGGACTCCGGACCGTCGCCGTCCTCGTAGTTCACCGAGTTGACCACGCACCGGCCGCCGAGCATCTCCAGGCCCGCCTCGATGACCTGCGGCTCGGTCGAGTCCAGCATGATCGGCAGCGTGGAGGCGGTGGCGAAGCGCCCGGCCAGCTCCCGCATGTCCTGGGTGCCGTCCCGGCCGACGTAGTCCACACAGAGGTCGAGCAGGTGCGAACCGTCCCGGGCCTGCCCCCGGGCGACCTCCACACAGGACTGCCAGTCACCGGCGAGCATCGCCTCCCGGAACGCCTTGGACCCGTTGGCGTTGGTCCGCTCCCCCACCATCAGCACCGACGCGTCCTGCGCGAACGGCACGTGGTGGTAGATCGAGGAGACCCCCGGCTCCCGCACCGGCTCCCGGGACGCCGGACGGACACCGTGCAGACGCTCGGACACCACCCGGATGTGCTCCGGCGTGGTGCCGCAGCAGCCACCGATCAGCGAGACGCCGTACTCGGTGACGAACCGCTCCAACGCGTCGGCCAACTCCTCCGGGGTGAGCGGGTAGACCGCCCCGTCGGCGGTCAACTGCGGCAGGCCCGCGTTCGGCATCACCGACAGCGGCACCCGGGCGTGCTGGGAGAGGTAACGCAGGTGCTCGCTCATCTCCGCCGGGCCGGTGGCGCAGTTCAGCCCGATCAGGTCGATGCCCAGCGGCTCCAGGGCGGTCAACGCCGCGCCGATCTCGCTGCCCAGCAGCATCGTGCCGGTGGTCTCGACGGTGACGTGACAGATCAGCGGCACGGTCGTCCCGCCCTCGGCCATCGCCCGGCGCGACCCGACCACGGCCGCCTTGACCTGCAACAGGTCCTGGGAGGTCTCCACGAGCAGCGCGTCCGCGCCCCCGGCGATCAGGCCGGCGGCGTTCTCCTGGTACGCGTCGCGCAGGGTCGCGTACGCGGCGTGGCCGAGCGTCGGCAGCTTCGTGCCGGGCCCGATCGACCCGATCACGAACCGGGGACGTTCCGGAGTGCTCCACGCGTCGGCCGCCGCCCGGGCGATCCGCGCGCCGGCCTCGGAAAGCTCCCGGATCCGGTGCTGGATGTCGTACTCGCCGAGGTTCGCGAGGTTCGCGCCGAAGGTGTTGGTCTCGACGCAGTCACTCCCGGCGGCGAGGTAGGCCTCGTGGACCGACCGCACCACGTCGGGCCGGGTGACGTTGAGGATCTCGTTGCAGCCCTCGTAGCCCTCGAAGTCGTCGAGGGTCAGGTCGGCCGCCTGGAGCATCGTCCCCATCGCGCCGTCGGCGACGAGGATCCGGTCTGACAGCTCATTCAGCAACGAGGTCCGCACCCGTTCAGGTTAGTGCGGAAACTCGCGTCGTGGTGGAGCGGTACTCGCCGCTCCCACATTCTGCCCGGCCGTCGCCCGGGTTGCCCCGTTCCGCACCGGACACCGGCCGGTCCCGCCGTACCGGCGCGGTCGGTGCCGGCCACCGACCGGCGCGGCCGACGGGCCGCATGCGGCGCCGGGACGTAGGCTGGCGACGTGAGGGACAACAGGGACGCCGCCGCGCGGGGCCGCCACACCACCACGCGTGGTGCCGGCGCCGGCCGGGACGAGCAGGGTGAGGTGACGGCGTGACCGAGTTCGACGGGCTGCCGGTGCTGCGCTCTCCGGTGGCCATCGCCGCCTTCGAGGGCTGGAACGACGCCGCGGACGCCTCCACGGCCGCCGTGGAGCACCTGGAGCAGGTCTGGCAGGCCCGCCAGGTCACCGAGCTGGATCCGGAGGACTTCTACGACTTCCAGGTCAGCCGACCGACGATCACGATGGCCGACGGTGCCACCCGACGGGTCGAGTGGCCCACCACACGGTTCATGGTGGCCAGCCCGGAGGGGACCGACCGGGACGTGGTGCTGA
This sequence comes from Micromonospora sp. NBRC 101691, assembly GCF_030269285.1. Classification (NCBI taxonomy): domain Bacteria; kingdom Bacillati; phylum Actinomycetota; class Actinomycetes; order Micromonosporales; family Micromonosporaceae; genus Micromonospora; species Micromonospora sp. NBRC 101691. The sequence continues at coordinate 5,775 of NZ_BSTB01000027.1, read as the reverse complement.
TCCGGGGCATCGAGCCGAGCATGCGCTGGCGCACCTTCTGCGAACAGGTGCTGGAGCTGTGCCACAGCCTGGAGGTCGAGCGGGTGGTGCTGCTCGGCGCGCTCCTGGCCGACGTGCCGTACACCCGGCCCCTGCCGATCAGCGGCAGCGCCTCGGACGCCGAGGCCGCCCAGCGCTACCAGCTCACCCCCACCCGGTACGACGGCCCGACCGGCATCGTCGGGGTGCTCCACGACGCGTGCACCCGCGCCGAGGTCGACGCGGTCTCGTTCTGGGTGCACGTGCCGCACTACGCCAACAACCCGCCCTGCCCGAAGGCCACCCTCGCGCTGCTGCACCGGGTCGAGGAGGTGCTCGACCTGCCGGTGCCGATGGCCGACCTGGCCGAGGAGGCCGCCGAGTGGGAGCAGCGGGTGCGCAGCGCCGCCGAGCAGGACGCCGAACTCGGTGAGTACGTCCGGGAGCTGGAGGAGCGGGTCGGCGACGCCGGCATCACCCCGCTGACCGGGGACGAGATCGCCCAGGAGTTCGAGAAGTACCTGCGTCGGCGGGGTGGTTCCGCCGGCCCGACCGCCGGCTCCTGGTAGGCCACAAGCTCCACCGGACCACTCGCCACGGGCCCGGGACGTCACGTCGACGTCCCGGGCCCGTGGCCGTTTGCTTCGGGCACAGGCGTGCCGGGGTGGCGGAGGACACACCCCGTAGGGCATCCTAGGAACCTAGCTGTTCGAGGCCGGGAGGAGCCGCGCCGTGCAGATCAACCCGGGAGCCGCCGAGTTCCCGCACCGCCAGATCGCCGACCAGCTCAAGGCGCGGGTCCGACGCGGGGACTGGGCACCCGGTGAACGGCTGCCGTCCATCCCGGCCATCGCCGAGATGTTCGGGGTGGCGAAGCAGACCGTCCAACGCGCCGTCGACCAGCTGCGGGTCGAGGGCGTCCTGATCACCAAACCCGGCTCGGGCACGTACGTCCGGGGCACCCGGCGGCGGCTCAACCGGCTCTCCCGGGGGCGCTACGGCGGCTTCCGGGGATACCACGCCGACCTGGCCGCCCGGTACCGCCAGCACCTGGTCACGGTGGGCCGTGCCCCCGCCCCACCCGAGGTGGCCGACGCCTTCGGTGTGCCGGACGGCACCGAACTGCTCGTCCGGCGGCACCTGGTCCGCACCGAGGACTCCCCGGTCGAGGTGGGGGCGTCCTGGTTCCTGCCGGCCGACACCACCGGCACCTCGCTGGAGCGGGCCGAGGCGTTCGGCCGCCCGCTCTACCAGGAGGCGGAGGAGGCCACCGGCCGGCGGTACGTCACCGCCGCCGACACGATCAGCGCGCGCCAGCCCAGCCGGGAGGAGGCGGAGACCCTCCAGATCCGGCCGGACACGCCGGTGCTGCACCTGCTGCACGTGGCGTACGACGCCGCGCGCAAGCCGATCGAGGTGGCCCAGGCGACCTGGCCGGGGCCGATGACCACGCTCACCGAGGAGTACCGGGTGCCCGGTCCGACGCCGGAGCCCGACCCCGACCCGGGCCTCGTCCTCGGCTGACCCGGGTCGAGGGAGCCGTCAGAGGCGGATGCCGAGCAGGGCGTCCACCGTCGCGGTGACCAGTGCCGGTGCGTCCGGGTCGTCCGCCGTGCCGGCCAACGTCTCCTCGGCCCACCGGTCGACCAGCGCCAACGCGCCCGGAGTGTCGAGGTCGTCGGCGAGGTGTCGGCGTACCCCGGCCAGCAGCGCCGCGCCGGACGGCCCGGCGGGGGCGGCGGCGGCCCGACGCCAGCGGGCCAGGCGCTCCCCGGCGGCGGCGAGCAGGTCGTCGGTCCAGGACCGGTCGCTACGGTAGTGCCCGGCCATCAGGGCGAGCCGCACCGCCATCGGGTCGACCCGGTCGGCCCGCAGCCGGGACACGAAGACCAGGTTCCCCCGGGACTTGGACATCTTCTCGCCGTCCAGGCCGATCATGCCGGCGTGCACGTAGTGGGTGGCGAACGGGGCCTGCCCGGTGAGCCGCTCGGCGTGCGCCGCCGAACACTCGTGGTGCGGGAAGATCAGGTCGTTGCCGCCGCCCTGGACGTCGATCCGGTCACCGAGCAGGTTCAACGCGATCACGGTGCACTCGATGTGCCAGCCGGGGCGCCCCGGGCCCAGCTCACCGCCGGGCCAGGACGGCTCCCCCGGCCGTTCGCCGCGCCAGAGCAGCGGGTCGAGGGGGTCCCGCTTGCCGGGCCGCTCGGGGTCGCCGCCGCGCTCCGGGAAGATCTCCAGCATCTCCTCGCGGGAGAGGTTGGACTCGTAGCCGAAGCGTCCGGTGGCGGCGACGTCGAAGTAGACGTCCCCGGTGCCGTCGTCGAGCCGGTACGCCGCGCCGTCCTTGAGCAGCACCAGCACCCGGTCGGCGATGTCCGGGATCGACTCGACCGCGCCGACGTAGTGCGCCGGCGGGATGATCCGCAGCGCCTCCATGTCCTCGCGGAACAGGGCCGTCTCCCGCATCGCCAGGACCTTCCAGTCCTCGCCGTCGCGCTCGGCCCGTTCCAACAGCGGATCGTCGATGTCGGTGACGTTCTGCACGTACGCGACCTCGCGGCCGGAGTCCCGCCACATCCGCTGGACGAGGTCGAACGTGATCATGGTGGCGGCGTGCCCGAGGTGGGTGGCGTCGTACGGCGTGATGCCGCAGACGTACATGGTCGCCGTGTCCTCCGGATCACTCCGGTGTGCACCACGACGCGCCGAGTCGAACAACGTCAGCGGCTCGCCCCTGCCCGGCAGCCGCGGCACCTCGTGCCCCGCCCATGACTCCATGCCGTCAGCCTAACGAGCGTTCCGACAGCGGCGAGGACCCGTGCTGGTGATCAACCCGACAGCCGCCGGTGGGATCGGGGCGCCGGGGTGCGGACGGCCTGCCGGCTCCGGGGTGACGCCGCAGGTCAGATGGGCGGCCAGGGCACCGCCGGCCAGTCCGGCGACGGCAGGGGGAACCGACCGGTGTCCCGCAACACCCCGATCCGGTCCGCCAGCCGGCGGATCTCGCTCAGCGTCAGGTGCGCGGCGAGTTCCTCGCCGAGCGGGCCGTCGACCTGACCGGCGAGCACGTCGAGCATCCGCGCCGCGTCCGCCGGAAGCTGCCGGCCGGACCAGCCCCAGAGGACCGTGCGCAGCTTCTCCTCCACGTGGAAGGTCACCCCGTGGTCCACGCCGTGGATCCGGTCGTCCGGGCCGACCAGTACGTGCCCGCCCTTGCGGTCGGCGTTGTTGAGCACCACGTCCAGCACGGCCAGCCGGGCCAGGCGCGGATCGTCGGCGTGCGCCAGGGCGTACGGCGTGCCGTCGTCGTCCCGGGCGGCGGCGATCGGGAACCAGCGGGGCGGCACCGCGTCCGTCGGCACGAACCCGACCAGCGGTTCGGCGTCGTCCGGCTCGTCGATCCAGAGCTGGCACGAGCCGGGGCCGAACGGGCCGTCCCGCAGCACCGTCGGGGGGACCAGGTCCCAGCCGGTGGCGCGGGAGACCAGGTAGGCGGCGACCTCCCGGTCGGCGAGCGTGCCGTCGGGGAAGTCCCAGAGCGGACGCTCGCCGCGGATCGGCTTGTAGACGCAGCGGACGGTCACCCCGTCCAGGGTGAGGGTGCCGCGCAGGGTCGTGTTGGAGGCGTCCACGAGCCGCCCCTCCAGGGCGAACTCACCCTCGCGGAGCAGCCGCAACGCGGCGTTCTCCTCCTCGGAGGGGCGAGTGTCCGACAACGTCACCGGTGGTAGCCGTTGTGCCGGGGACAGAGGTGACCGGCGGGGTCGAGGGGCTGGCCGCAGAGCGGGCAGGGCTGCCGGCCGGCGTTGACCACCCGGCGGGCCCGCTCGATGAACCGCCGGGTCTCCTGCGGGGTCAGCCGCACCCGGAGCCGGTCCAGGTCCTCGTCCGGCTCGGCCACGTCGTCGTCATCGTCCTCGTCGTCGTCCTCACCGAGCGCGACCTCGACCTCGGTCTCGCCCGCGGCGATCGCTTCGATCACCACGGTCGACGTGTCGACGTCGAACGCCAGGCCCAGGGTGCCGACCCGGAACTCCTCGTCGACCGGCGTGTCCAGGGGGTCGTTGTCGGTGGTGCCGGTGGCCGGCAGCTCGGGCAACTCGACGCCGAAGCGCCGCTGCGCCTCGGTGAGGAGTTCCTCCAGCTTCTCGGCCAGCAGGGAGACCTGGACCTTCTCCAGAGCGACGCTGACCACCCGGCCACCGCCGCGCGCCTGGAGGAAGAACGTCCGCTCCCCGGGCGGGCCCACGGTTCCAGCGACGAACCGCTCCGGCGGTTCGAAGGCGTGCACCTGGTGGGTCATACCCACGACCCTATCCGGCCGTCGGAACGGACGCGCACCCCACCGACGCAGAATCGTCGTCCCGGCCGCCGGGTGAGTGTCGTACGGTCCGGCCAGCCGATCGTCACCCGGCCGGGGACGGTCACCGGCCGGCTCCCGCGCCGCCGCCCACCGGGGCGTCCGAGTCCGCCGTCCGGGTCGTCCGGCGTCGCCGTTTCCGTGCCGGGGGAACCAGTCCGGCCAGGTCGCCGCCGGTGTCGTTGAGCCGCAGCAGGAACGGCCGGATCGGGGTGTACCGGATCGCGGTCACCGACGCGGGGTCGGCGACGATCCGCTGGAACAGGTCCAGGTGCACGCCGAGCGCGTCCGCCACGATGGCCTTGATCACATCGCCGTGGCTGCACGCCAGCCAGACCGCTGCCGGACCGTGCTCGGCGGTGAGCCGGGCGTCCCAGGAGCGCACCGCCGCGACCGCGCGGGCCGCCATCGCGGCCATCGCCTCTCCGCCGGGGAACACCACCGCGCTCGGGTGCTGCTGCACCACCGGCCAGAGGGGATCCTTCGCCAGCTTCTTGAGCGGCTGTCCCTCCCAGTCGCCGTAGCCGCACTCGATCAGCCCGTCCTCGACGACCGGGGTGGCCCCGGGCAGGGCCAGTTCCAGGGTCTGCCGGCAGCGGACCAGAGGGCTGGTCACCACGGCGGCCAACGGCAGGGCACGCAGCCGCTCGCCCACCGCACGAGCCTGGTTCCGACCCGTCTCGTCCAGTTCGACCGGTTGTCGACCGGCCAGTCCGCCGTCGGCGTTCGCCGTCGTCCGGCCGTGTCGCAGAAGCAGAAGGGTCGCCACGCGACCACCCTATGGCCTGACCCGACATTCCTCGCTCCCCGCCCGACCGCGCCCGGCCACCGGCGCGTCGCCGGTCGGCTCTGCGCCGCATGGGGTCGGTGTCCGGTTCCGAGGGTCCGTCCGGCCCGGCTGGGCCCGGGGCCGGCCGGAATGCCGGGCGGCCGGTGGTCGTTACACCCTCTGGACGACCGAGGTGGCAGCCCGCTGCTCCCCTGGCCGGGTGGCCGGGTGGAATGCCGGGCGGCCGGTGGTCGTTACATCTGGACCCGGCGTGGTGAGCCCCGCTCCCCGCCGAGGACCTCCGAACTTCTTCCTTCCCCCTTGGGCGCCCGACGGTGCTCGCACACCCCCCCCCGGGTGTGCCGACCCCTGAATGGAGCTCCCCCATGAACACGATGCTGCGTAGGACTGTTCTCGGTGTTGCTGGTCTGGCCTTCGCCGGTGGTGTGGTCGGTGGTCCGGTCGGCACCGCGCTGGACACGTCGGCTCAGGCCGCCCCGGCGACCCCGGTGGCGGTGGTGCAGGCGGAGAAGCCCGACACGGGCAAGTTGATGCCGCACGGTGAGCCGGGTTCGCAGTCGCGGATCCCGCTGAACGCCGAGCAGACCGCGAACGTGAAGGCCAT
>NZ_BSTB01000026.1:0-100306 GCF_030269285.1 Micromonospora sp. NBRC 101691 | reverse complement strand
GGGGGGGGGGGGGGGGGGGGGGGGGGGGGGGGGGGGGGGGGGGGGGGGGGGGGGGGGGGGGGGGGGGGGGGGGGGGGGGGGGGGGGGGGGGAGGAGGAGGGTGGGGGCGACGGTGGTGGGGCGGTCGCTGACCTGTCCGTCCCCGAGCTCGACCACCCGCCAGACACCGTCGTCGCGTCGGGCCAGGTCGACCGTGACGAAGGGCAGCCCGAGGGCGGCCACCAGCGGTGCGACGGTGGTCAGGTCGGGCTCGGTGGCGGGCAGGTGGTCCGGGGTGTCCGGGTGCGGGCCGACGAGCACGCAGCGGCCGTCGCGCCACCAGGTTCGTACCTCCGCCGAGGTGAACCGCTCGAAGCGGCGTAGCACGAAGCCGCCGACGAAGTCGTCCTCGCGCAGTTCGCGGAACCGTCGGGCCACCCGCCAGGCGGCCTCGGTGTCGGCCAGGTCGGGGATGAAGGCCGCCTCGTCCCAGTGGTGCTTCATCGACTTGCAGTAGTCGCGGAGCACGGCCGGGCCGTCGCCCAGCTCGGTGCGGGCCCGGTCGAAGGCCGCACGCCCGTCACCTGAGGTCCAGGTCGTCGCCGGCGTCACCGCCGCCAGGTCCGGGTACCAGCCGGGCAGTTCGTGCGCCCGGCGGTACTGCCCGCTGCCGGTGCGCAGGAAGACCCTCCGGGCGGCCAGCGCTTCCGCGAAGGCCGCGTACCGCTCGGCGCGGAGCATCCAGCCCCGGTAGACCGCCTCGCCCTCACCGGTCAGGCGCCGCAGTGCGGCGTCCGTGTCGCCCCGGGTGAGCGCGTCGTGGTCCACCGCCACGACCGGTACCCCGGCCTCCCGGGCCGCCGTCGCCTCCGGCGCGAAGTGCTGGTCGGGGCGGTGCGGACGAAGCGGATCGGCGGGCACCAGCAGCAGCATCCCGCCATCCTCGCCGAGCCCCGCCGCTCCGGTCAGGCCGGTCAGCTCGGGGCCTTGACCTGACCGTCGTAGGCGATGCTGCGCCACAGGTCGAACTGGCGGTCGTTGCCGACCAGGGGGTTGCCGGCCAGGGCGACGGCGGCGTGCACCTCCTCGTCGTTGCGCAGTTGCCGGAAGTAGCCGGGACCGACCAGGGCGATGCCCCGGCCGGGCGACTGGATCAGCTTCATGTCGTCCTTCCACAGGTCGAGGGGTGGGTTACCGGTGAGCTGACGGGCCACGTCGGCGCGCATCGAGTCGAGGTCGATGAAGGAAGGGTCGATCTTCCCGCTGGTGCTGGTCTCCCGGTGACCCCGGGCGTGGCTGGCGTCCCGGCCGAGCCGGCGCAGTACGGCGGCGGTGGCGAGCACCGAGGCGGAGTACTGGGCGGGGGTCATGGCCTGGTTGACCCCGTTGTAGTCGATCTCCCAGCCGATGAGCATCGTGTTGCCGTCCCCGGCCGGGATGGGTCCACTGCCCCGGCTGGTGCCGGCGTGGTTGGCCCGCCCGTCGGAGATGACGTGGAAGACACCGTGGTAGTCGACCAACGCCTGACAGAGCGGCCCGGGCAGGTCGGAACGGCCGTTGACGCAGATGTTCAGCGCGGGGTGCGGGTTGCTGGCGCTGGAGGTGGCGGCGGTGTGGTGCCAGAGCACGCCGATCGGGTTGAACGAACTGCCGGCGACCCGCCCGAGCCAGTTGCCGTGCTCGACCACGCGGACCCCGGCGGAGCGGAGCACGTCGGCGAGCCAGGGAATGGTCGCCATCAGGCCGCGCCCGCCAGGACGGTTCCGCCGGTGGGTGCCGGTCGGCAGCGGCAGCCGGACGGAGCGGGACGGGCGGCTGCGGATCGTTCGGCAGACATGCCGGCGATCGTAGTCGATCAATGCCTCGACGGAGCGGGTGTCAGTCGGGCCGCGCGGGGTCGGAACGGAGGTGGGCGGTCCGGCGGGTCAGGTCGGAACGGTGTTCGACCACGATCACCCACGTGCTGTCGTGCGTCCGTCGGTGCGGTCTGGGTCACCTGGTCGGAGGGGCGTGCCGGTGATCGAACGACCGACGTAGGCTCGCAGGTGTGAGTGTGAGCCGGGAGATCGACGACATCCTGCAGCGCGGCGCGGACGGCGGGCGGATCACGCCCGAGGAGGCGCTGCTGCTCTACACCGAGGCGCCGTTCCACGCCCTCGGTGAGGCGGCCGACGCGGTGCGGCGGCGGCGGTACCCGGACAACATCGTCACGTACCTCATCGACCGCAACATCAACTACACCAACGTCTGCGTCACCGCGTGCAAGTTCTGCGCGTTCTACCGCGCGCCGAAGCACAAGGAGGGCTGGACCCACCCGACCGAGGAGATCCTGCGCCGCTGCGGCGAGGCGGTCGAGCTGGGCGCGACGCAGGTGATGCTCCAGGGCGGCCACCACCCCGACTACGGCGTGGAGTACTACGAGGAGTTGTTCTCCTCGGTCAAGAAGGCGTACCCGAACCTTGCGATCCACTCGATCGGGCCGAGCGAGATCCTGCACATGGCGAAGGTCTCCGGGGTGAGCCTGGACGAGGCGATCGCGCGGATCAAGGCCGCCGGGCTGGACTCGATCGCCGGGGCCGGCGCGGAGATGCTGCCGGAGCGCCCACGGCGGGCGATCGCACCGCTGAAGGAGTCCGGCGAGCGTTGGCTGGAGGTCATGGAGCTGGCCCACCGGCAGGGGGTCGAGTCGACCGCCACCATGATGATGGGCACCGGCGAGACCGTCGCCGAGCGGATCGAGCACCTGCGGATGATCCGTGACGTCCAGGACCGGACGAAGGGCTTCCGCGCCTTCATCCCGTGGACGTACCAGCCGGAGAACAACCACCTGAAGGGGCGCACCCAGGCGACGACCCTGGAGTACCTGCGCCTGGTCGCGGTGGCCCGGCTCTTCTTCGAGACCGTGCCGCACCTCCAGGCGTCCTGGCTGACCACCGGCAAGGACGTCGGTCAGCTCGCCCTGCACATGGGCGTGGACGACCTCGGCTCGATCATGCTGGAGGAGAACGTCATCTCCTCGGCCGGCGCCCGGCACCGCTCCAACCTGCACGAGCTGATCGCGATGATCCGCTCGGCCCACCGGATCCCGGCCCAGCGGGACACCCTCTACCGGCACCTGGCGGTGCACCGTACGCCGGCCGAGGACCCGACCGACGACCGTGTCGTGTCGCACTTCTCGTCGATTGCGATTCCGGGTGGCGGGGTCGGCCGTTCACTGCCTTTGGTGGATGCCCGGTAAACGGTCGGTAATCATCGTCATTATTGCGGGATCGACCGAACGGGCAATGGTTGTCCGGCGGGCGGGCCGATCGCGGTAACCATTGGGGCCAGTGTCACCTGCGATTCCGCCCAGCAAGCGCATCAATTCGGACAATCCTTAAGTGGTTCTTAGCCGAGCAGCTCACTGCGGGTCTCCCCAGGGGGTGGCGGGGGCGACCGTGGGCCGCTAACGTCCCGTTCGGCGGTGCCGGGTGGACGTCGCGCCCGGGCGCATTCTTTCCCGTCTTCCATAGGGGAACACCTCGATGATCTTCCGTAACCGAGCGTTGGCGGCGCGGGTCGGCACTGCCGCACTGCTGGCCTCTGGCGTGTTCACCGCGCTCGGCGTTCCGGCCCACGCCGCCGGCACCGAGACCGACCTCTCCCTCGACGTGGTCGGCACCCGGGTCGCTGCCGGCAGCGAGGGGAAGGTCGCCTTCGCCAAGGTCACCAACCGGGGCGAGAACACTCCGCGAGACCTGTCGATCGACGCGGACTTCTCGGGGTTGGACACCAGCAAGGCCGTCCCCGTTTCGGCCATCCCGGGCTGCGACCCGAACGTGGGCGGCTGGAACTGCAAGGTGCCGACGGAACTGCTGCCGGGTCCGGGCGAGACGGTCGAGCTTCCGGTGGTGCTCTTCAAGCAGGACGGCTTCGAGGGCACGTACAAGGGGTCGGTCACCTTCGCCATCGGCTCCACCGACGACACCGACGCCAGCAACAACACCAAGGTCGCCACGATCGAGCTCACCGACGAGAGCGGCCCGGACCTGCTCGTGCTCGCCGGTGACGTGAAGCAGGCGGTGGAGGTCGACGAGAACGGCGAGCTGTCCGTGGTCGGCGACCTGCACGCCGGCGAGACCGGCGTGCTCCAGTACTTCGTGGTCAACCAGGGTGACCGGGCGGCCGGGGGCCTCACCGTCACGGTCAAGCTCCCCAAGGGCGTGACCTTCACCGAGGCGGAGCCGGACTGCGAGTACAACGCCGCCGACACCGAGGCCGTCTGCACCTACCGCCAGCTTCCGCTGGTCCCGATCGACGAGGACACCGACGAGAGCGACGACGTCTTCTCCGCCGGTGACTTCCACCACCTGCTCTCGGTCGACGCGGACGTGAAGGCCGGCAGCCTCACCGGCGGCAGCGTGAGCGTCGAGCCGATCGTGGCGACGCAGCCGCTGCGGGGTTCCGCCCGGGAGGCCACCAAGCTGCCGGAGAACGTCACCGGCCTCCAGGGCGCCGACGTGGACGCCAGCGACAACACCGACGGCTACGCGGTCGTCGTGGCCGCCGAGGGCGGTTCCGGTGGCGGCGACGGCGGCCTGCCGGTGACCGGCCCGCAGGCCGGCCTGATCGGCGGGATCGGCGGTGCCGTGCTGCTCGCCGGTGGTGCCATGTTCCTGGCCGCCCGTCGTCGCCGGGTGGTCCTGGTGACCCCGGGCGACGAGACGTCGACCGTCTGACGGTCGTCCTCAACCGGCCCGTGCGGGCCGTCTACATAACGCACCGCGACGGGGGCGGGATGGGTGACCGTCCCGCCCCCGTCGTTTCCAGACGCGGTCCGACCCGGGCCGTTTCCACCTCACGCTCGCAACTCCGAGGGACCGCATGAACCTGTTCACCCGCGCGGCGCTGGCCCGAACCGGCGCCGTGACCCTGCTCACGGCCGGGATGGTCGCGGTCGGCATGCCGGCCCAGGCGGCCGACCAGGTCGACCTGGCGCTCATCCCGCTCAGCGGCCAGCTCGCCAAGGGCGTCTCCGAGGCCAAGGCCAAGCCCTTCAAGTTCACCGTGGACAACACCCGTAGCACGGCGGACGCCCGCAACGTCACCGTCACGGTGGACGCCCGGAAGGTCAAGCAGAAGAAGGTCGGCTTCTTCGTCCCGGACGGCTGCCAGCAGCAGGAGAAGGCCGTCTACTCGTGCGTCCTCGGCGACCTCACCGCCGGGACCAGTGAGGACTTCGGCATCCCGCTGTTCAGCACCGGTGCGCGTGGTGCCGCCGGCACGCTGGTGGTCACCATCACCTCCACGACCGCCGAGGCGGACCCGGAGGACAACACCGTCGAGGTCGACCTCACCGTCACCAAGCCCGGCTACGACCTGGTCACCTGGGCCCAGGACGTCTACGCCGACGTCGAGGTCGACGGTGACGAGGAGACCGGCCTGCGTCCGGTCCGCCCGGGTGAGACCGCCCCGCTGGACTGGGCCGTCTACAACGGGGGCAGCCGGCGGGCGACCGGGCTGTTCTACGGCATCACCCTGCCGGCCGGGGTCAGCTTCGCCGAGCTGCCGGAGAACTGCGTCCAGGAGGACTTCCTCGGGTTCGCCCAGGCGTTCTGCGACGACCCGGCGGTGGTGCTGAAGCCGGGTGAGTTCTACACGGACAGCATCCGGGTGACGGTGGCCAAGGAGGTCACCGAGCCGGTGCTGCGGATCGGCAACATCTTCGCCGCCGGCCTGGACCGGGCCGTCGAGGGCGAACCGGAGAGCGAGCCGCAGGTCGCCGGACCGGCCCAGCGCCGGACGTTCGACGAGGTCGACGAGATCGACAACAGCGCGCTCTTCGACGTCTTCGTCGACCTGACCACCCCGACGCCGGGCCCGAGCGCCTCGCCGTCCGTCTCGCCGAGCGTCCCGCCGGCGGCCGGTGGCGGTAGCGGTGGCGGCGACGGCGGGCTGCCGGTGACCGGTGTCCAGGCTGGTCTGATCGGTGGCGTCGGCGGCACCGTCCTGCTGGTCGGGGGCGCGCTGCTGGTGCTCTCCCGCCGCCGTCGGGTGGTGCTGGTGACCCCGGCCGACGAGAAGTCCACCAACTGACGTCCGGTGAGACGCCCGGGGCCGGGCGGGATGGTCACCCATCCCGCCCGGCCCCGTCGTGCGTGGGGCTGGCAGAGTGGGGGAGTGAGCCGTACCCCGCAGGGCCAGCGCGCCAGTCTGGACAAGCAGCCGCACGAGGTCGCCGCGATGTTCGACGGCGTGGCCGCCCGATACGACCTGACCAACACCGTGCTCTCCTTCGGTCAGGACCGGGGGTGGCGCCGGGCGACCCGGGCCGCCCTGGCCCTGGAGCCCGGCGAGCGGGTGCTGGACGTGGGCGCCGGCACCGGGGTCTCCACCGAGGAACTGGCCCGCAGCGGGGCGTACGCCGTCGGCGCCGACCTGAGCCTGGGCATGCTCGCCGCCGGGCGGCGGGTGCGGCCGGAGGTGCCACTGCTCGCCGGGGACGCGCTGCGGCTGCCCTTCGCCGACGCGACCTTCGACGCGGTGACCATCTCCTTCGCGTTGCGCAACGTGTCGGACCCGGACGCGGCCCTGCGCGAGCTGGCCCGGGTCACCCGTCCCGGCGGGCGGCTGGTGGTCTGCGAGTTCAGCACCCCCACCAACCCCGCGTTCCGGACGGTCTACCTGTCGTACCTGATGCGGTCGTTGCCCACGGTGGCCCGGTCGGTCTCCAGCAACCCGGACGCCTACGTCTACCTCGCCGAGTCGATCCGGGCCTGGCCCGACCAGCCGGCGTTGGCCGCGCGGATCGGCGCGTCGGGGTGGGGTCGGGTGGCCTGGCGCAACCTCACCGGTGGCATCGCGGCGCTGCACCGGGCGGTCCGCGACTAGTCACCCTCACGTTCCCTGTTATCCCTTTTTGGTGGCCTTTGCCCCCGTAGGCTGTCCGCCATGACGGGAGCAGACGAGGCGTACCGGGCGGTTGCCGACGAGGACGACACGCGCGAACTCGTCGACCAGCTCCGGCAGCTCGCCGGCGCCGACCCGGCCACCGTCCGGCAGGTGGTGGCGGAGGTGCTGGCCGCGCTGGACCGGGTGGCCGGCGGGGCGCTGCGCGACCAGTTGCCCGAGGCGATCCGGCTCGACGTGGGCCTGGACAGGGTCACTCCCGGTCATCCCTGAGTGCTCACTCAGGTCCCCAGGACCCCCCTCCAGGCAAGTTAGGGTCACCTAACCCTGGGCGGGGGTAATGACGGTCATAGACTCCTCCCCGACTGGCTTGTGAAGCGTTTCACGAGCGTATGGGGAGGAGGCCCGGATGACGACGGTGGAACACGACGCCGACGTGATCGTCGTGGGCGCCGGACCCGGCGGCTCGGCGACCGCGTACCACCTGGCGCGGCACGGGGCCCGGGTGCTGCTGCTGGAGAAGACCGAGTTTCCCCGGGAGAAGGTCTGCGGCGACGGGCTGACCCCGCGCGCGGTCCGGCAGCTCATCCGGATGGGCGTGGACACCTCGCCCGAGGCCGGCTGGCTGCAGAACCGGGGCCTGCGGGTGATCGGCGGCGGCCTCCGGCTGGAGCTGGACTGGCCCGACCTGGCCAGCTTCCCCAACTACGGGCTGGTGCGCACCCGGCTGGACTTCGACGACCTGCTCGCCCAGCGGGCCATCGCGGCCGGCGCCGAACTGCGCACCGGGGTGAACGTCATGGGCCCGGTGCTCGACCCCACCGGTCGGGTCGTCGGCGTCGAGGCCGAGGTCGGCCCGGACAAGGCCCCGGCCACCTTCCACGCCCCGCTGGTGGTCGCCGCCGACGGCGTCTCCGGCCGGTTCCCCCTCGCGCTCGGCCTGGCCAAGCGGGAGGACCGCCCGATCGGCGTGGCGGTCCGGCGGTACTACCGCTCCCCGGCCAAGCACGACGACAACTACCTCGAGTCCTGGCTCGAACTGCGCAGCAAGGGCAGCGACGCGCTGCTGCCCGGGTACGGCTGGATCTTCGGCCTCGGTGACGGCCGGGTCAACGTCGGCCTGGGCGTGCTCAACTCCTCCTCCGCCTTCGGCAAGACGAACTACCGGCGGCTGCTCACCGACTGGCTGGCCAACACCCCGGCCGACTGGGGCATGACCGACGAGGCGAACGCCGAGGGACCGATCCTCGGCGCGGCGCTGCCGATGGGCTTCAACCGGGTGCCGCACTACACCCGGGGTGTGCTGCTGGTCGGCGACTCGGGCGGCATGGTCAACCCCTTCAACGGCGAGGGCATCGCGTACGCGATGGAGTCCGGCGAGCTGGCCGCGGAGATCGCGGTGCAGGCGCTGGCCCGGCCGGTGGGCGCGGAGCGCGAGCGGGCGCTGTCGGCGTACCCGACGGAGCTGAAGGCGCGGTTCGGCGGCTACTACCGCCTCGGCGGGATCTTCGTGAAGCTGATCGGCCGACCGGAGATCATGCGGATCGCCACCAAGCACGGCATGCCGCACCCGATGCTCATGCGCTTTGTGCTGAAGCTGCTGGCCAACCTGACCGACCCGCGTGGCGGGGACGCGATGGACCGGGTCATCAACGCGATGACGAAGGCGGCCCCAGCGGTCTAGCCGCACCCCCGGCGCAGGTTGCCGGAGGTGAAGTTAATAGTGTGATTTCGCCAACCACCGAGGGCAGGGAAGGACGAGCAGGAGACCACAATGACGCTCTCGCCTTACGCACCCATCATCGGGCTGTTCGCCCTCGCCGCGGCGTTCGCGCTCTTCTCGATCGCGGCCGCCCGTCTCACCGGCCCGCGCCGCCTCAACAAGGCCAAGCTCGAGGCGTACGAGTGCGGCATCGAGCCGAGCCCGCAGCCGGTCGGCGGTGGCCGGTTCCCGATCAAGTTCTACCTGACGGCGATGCTCTTCATCGTCTTCGACATCGAGATCATCTTCCTCTACCCCTGGGCGGTCTCGTTCGACGCCCTGCCGATCTTCGGCTTCGTGGAGATGGTCCTGTTCATCGTGGCGGTCTTCGTCGCGTACGCCTATGTCTGGCGGCGCGGCGGCCTGGACTGGGACTGAGGGAGGAACCGCACATGGGTATCGAGGAGAAACTTCCCTCCGGCATCCTGCTGACCTCGGTGGAGAAGCTGGTCAACTGGTCGCGGAAGTCGTCGGTCTGGGGTGCCACCTTCGGCCTGGCCTGCTGCGCGATCGAGATGATGGCCGCCGGTGGTCCGCACTACGACATGGGCCGCTGGGGCATGGAGGTGTTCCGCGCCTCGCCCCGGCAGGCCGACCTGATGATCGTCGCCGGTCGGGTGAGTCAGAAGATGGCCCCGGTCCTGCGGCAGATCTACGACCAGATGGCCGAGCCCCGCTGGGTGCTCTCGATGGGTGTCTGCGCCAGCAGCGGCGGGATGTTCAACAACTACGCCATCGTGCAGGGCGTCGACCACGTCGTCCCGGTCGACATGTACCTCCCCGGTTGCCCGCCCCGCCCGGAGATGCTGATCGACGCGGTCCTCAAGCTGCGCGAGAAGATCGGGCACGAGCCGCTCGGCCCGAACGGTCGCAAGATGCTGGAGGCCCGCAAGGCCCGCGGTGACGTGCCGGTCGTCCCGTACGGCTCGATGCCGTCGTCGTACCGCGAGGACAAGGCCCGTCGCGCCGAGTGGACCCAGGCGGTCCGGGAGGGGCGCGAGGAGCAGCTCCGGATCGAGAACTGGATGAACGCCCAGAACCACCTCCACCCGTACGGGGGCATCAAATGACGGCTCCGAACGACAAGCCGAACGACGGGGGCGTCCCGGTGCCGGTGACGCCGGCCGGGGCGAGCAGCACCGCGCCCGCCGAGTACCCGCCGGCCAGTCCGGCCGGCCGGGGCATGTTCGGCATCCAGGGGTCCGGTGACACCTCCGGCTTCGGTGGCCTGGTCCGGCCGCGTCGGCCGATCGAGGAGGCCGCCCGGCCGTACGGCGGCTACTTCGACGAGGTCCGCGACGCGCTGGAGGAGGCGTACCCGGCCTTCGGCGAGGCGATCGAGAAGGTCGTCGTCGACCGGGGCGAGCTGACCCTGCACGTCCGTCCGGAGAAGATCGCCGAGGTCTGCCAGGTGATGCGGGACGACCTCGCCCTCCGCTTCGAGCTCTGCTCCTCGGTCTCCGGGGTGGACTACCTCGGCGCGGACGAGCGCCGGCTGCACGTGGTCTACCACCTGACCTCGATGACCTACCGCCGCCGGGTGCGGCTGGAGGTCGCCGTGCCGGCCGAGAACCCGCACCTGCCGAGCGTCACCGCCGTCTACCCGACCGCCGACTGGCAGGAGCGGGAGACGTACGACATGTTCGGTGTCCTCTTCGACGGCCACCCCAACCTGACCCGGATCCTGATGCCGGACGACTGGGAGGGGCACCCGCAGCGCAAGGACTACCCGCTCGGCGGTGTCCCCGTCGAGTACAAGGGCGCGGAGATCCCACCGCCAGACCAGCGGAGGTCCTACCAGTGAGCACCCCGAGCTACGCCACCGAGCGCGAGACGACCGAGGGTCGGGTCTTCACCGTCACCGGCGGGGACTGGGACCAGGTCGTCTCCGGCACCGACCCGATCAACGACGAGCGGATCGTCGTCAACATGGGTCCGCAGCACCCGTCCACGCACGGCGTGCTGCGGCTGATCCTGGATCTGGAGGGTGAGACCGTCCGCGAGATGCGGTCGGTCGTCGGCTACCTGCACACCGGGATCGAGAAGAACCTCGAGTACCGCAACTGGGTGCAGGGCTCGACCTTCGTGACCCGGATGGACTACCTCGCGCCGATCTTCAACGAGACGGCGTACTCCCTGGCGGTGGAGAAACTGCTCGGGATCGAGGAGCAGATCACCGAGCGGGCCACCACGATCCGGGTCCTGATGATGGAGCTGAACCGGATCTCCTCGCACCTGGTCTGGCTGGCCACCACCGGCATGGAGCTGGGCGCGATCTCGATCATGCTCTACGGCTTCCGGGAGCGGGAGTACATCCTCGAGATCTTCGAGCTCGTCACCGGCCTGCGGATGAACCACGCGTACGTCCGGCCGGGCGGGGTCGCCCAGGACGTGCCGGACGACGCGATCGTCAAGATCCGCAAGTTCCTCAAGGAGATGCCGAAGAAGCTCGACGAGTACGAGGACCTCCTCTCCGGCCAGCCGATCTGGCTCGAGCGCACGAAGAACGTCGCAGTCCTCGACGTGACCGGCTGCGTGGCACTCGGCGTGACCGGGCCGGTGCTCCGCTCCGCCGGGCTCCCCTGGGACCTGCGCAAGACCGATCCGTACTGCGGTTACGAGACGTACGACTTCGACGTCCCGACCCACCCGGACGGCGACGTCTGGGGCCGCTACCAGGTCCGGCTCGCCGAGATGCGGGAGTCGCTCAAGCTCGTCGAGCAGGCGCTGGACCGGCTGAAGCCGGGACCGGTGATGGTCGCCGACAAGAAGATCGCCTGGCCGGCGCAGCTCGCCATCGGCGTCGACGGCATGGGCAACTCGCTGGAGCACGTCGCGAAGATCATGGGTCAGTCGATGGAATCGCTGATCCACCACTTCAAGCTCGTCACCGAAGGGTTCCGGGTCCCGCCGGGCCAGGTCTACGTGGCGATCGAGGCGCCCCGTGGCGAGCTGGGCGTGCACGCGGTCTCCGACGGCGGCACCCGGCCGTACCGGGTGCACTACCGGGAGCCGAGCTTCGTCAACCTCCAGGCGCTCCCGGCCATGGCCGAGGGTGGCCTGATCGCCGACGTGATCGCCGGTGGCGCCTCGCTGGACCCCGTGATGGGTGGTTGTGACCGATGAGTGTTTTCACCGAAGAGACCCGGGCCCGGGCACGGGAGATCATCGCCCGTTACCCGGCCGACCGGTCCCGTTCCGCGCTGCTCCCGCTGCTGCACCTGGTGCAGTCCGAGGAGGGGTACGTCTCCCCGGCCGGGGTCGAGTTCTGCGCCGAGGTGCTCGGCCTGAACAAGGCCCAGGTCGGCGCGGTGGCCACCTTCTACACCATGTACAAGCGCCGGCCGACCGGTGACTACCTGGTCAGCGTCTGCACCAACACGATGTGCAACGTGCTCGGCGGTCAGGACGTCTACGACACCCTCGCCGAGCACCTGGGCGTGGGGCACGACGAGACGACCGCCGACGGGAAGATCACCCTGGAGCATGCCGAGTGTCTCGCGGCCTGCGACTACGGCCCGGTGATGACGGTCAACTACGACTTCTTCGACGGGGTCGACCCGCAGACGGCCCTCGGTGTGGTCGAGGAACTGCGTTCGGGCGGCCGGCCGATGCCGACCCGGGGCGCCCGCCTCTGCACCCTGAAGGAGATGTCGGTCCAGCTCGCCGGCTTCGCCGACGAGCGGGAGGGCGCGGTGGCCGACGGCGGACCGGGCGAGCCGACGCTGCGCGGGCTGCGCCTGGCGCAGCAGCACGGCATCTCGGTGCCCGGCTTCGACCCGAACACCCCGATCCGGAGCAAGGCCGAGGCCGACAAGGCCGCCGCCGAGGCGAAGGCGAAGGCCGAGGCCGCGAAGCCGGCCGCGGCGCCCGAGCCGGCGACGCCGAAGGCGGCCTCCGGCAGCACCGCCCCGGACGTGAAGGCCCCGGACGACAAGTCGCCCGAGGTGCGGGCCGCCGAGACCCGGCAGCCGGACGCGAAGACCGCCGTCCCGGACGCGCCGGGCACCAAGGTTCCGGTCGACGGCGCGCCGCCGGCCCCGCGCGACGCGCGGGCGGCCGAGGCCGAGGGCGCGGCGACCAACGCGCCGGCCGGCGACGGCAAGCCCGCCGGTGACGACGCCGCTGCGCAGGAGCGCTCGCTCAAGGAAGCGGAGGCCAACAAGTGACCACGCCTCGGCCGGAGACGCTGGCCAAGCTGACCCCGGTGCTCACCAAGCGGTGGCTCTCGCCGGACGCCTGGCGGATCGACACGTACCAGAAGCTGGACGGCTACGCCGCCCTGCGCAAGGCGCTCAAGGCCCACCCGGACGACCTCATCCAGCTCATCAAGGACTCCGGGCTGCGCGGTCGGGGTGGCGCGGGCTTCCCGACCGGCCTGAAGTGGGGCTTCATCCCGCAGGGCGACGGCAAGCCGCACTACCTCGTGGTCAACGCCGACGAGGGCGAGCCGGGCACCTGCAAGGACCTGCCGCTGATGACGCACGACCCGCACTCGCTGGTCGAGGGCGTCATCATCGCGTCGTACGCGATCCGGGCCAACCGCGCGTACATCTACATCCGCGGCGAGGCCGTGCACGCCGCGCGGCGGCTGCGCAGCGCGGTGCGGGAGGCGTACGACCGGGGCTACCTCGGCCGGAACATCCAGGGCTCCGGGTTCGACCTGGACCTGGTGGTGCACTCCGGCGCGGGGGCGTACATCTGCGGCGAGGAGACCGCCCTGCTGGACTCGCTGGAGGGCTTCCGGGGCCAGCCCCGACTGCGCCCGCCCTTCCCGGCGACGCACGGCCTCTACGCCAGCCCGACGGTGGTCAACAACGTCGGCACCATCGCCAGCGTGCCGTACATCGTGCTCGGCGGGGCCGAGTGGTGGAAGACCATGGGCACCGAGAAGTCCTCCGGGCCGATGATCTACTCGCTCTCCGGCCGGATCGCCAACCCCGGCCAGTACGAGTGCTCGATGGGCATCACCCTGCGCGAGCTGCTGGAGCTGGCCGGGGGCATGCAGCCCGGCCACAACCTGCGGTTCTGGACGCCGGGTGGATCCTCGACGCCGCTGCTCACCGACGAGCACCTCGACGTGCCGCTGGACTTCGAGGGCGTCGCGGGGGCCGGCTCGATCCTGGGCACCACGGCCACCCAGATCTTCTCCGACCAGGACTGCCCGGTCTACGCGACGTACCGGTGGCTGGAGTTCTACCACCACGAGTCGTGCGGCAAGTGCACCCCGTGCCGGGAGGGCAACTACTGGATGGTCCGGGTCTACCGGCGGATTCTCGCCGGCCGGGGCACCCACGAGGACCTGGACACCCTGCTCGACACCTGTGACAACATCCTCGGCCGCTCGTTCTGTGGTCTGGGTGACGGGGCGACCAGTTCGGTGACCTCGTCGCTGAAGTTCTTCAAGCAGGACTACCTCGACTACATCGAGGGACGGACTGCTCCCAAGTTGTCGGAGAAGACCCTGGTAGGGGCGCACTGATGACCGACGTAGCGAAGCAGACCGAGACGGTCACCCTCACCATCGACGGCATCGAGGTCACCGCCCCGAAGGGGGCGCTGCTGATCCGGGTCGCCGAGCAGATGGGGATCGCGATCCCCCGGTTCTGCGACCACCCGCTGCTGGCCCCGGCCGGCGCGTGCCGGCAGTGCCTCGTCGACGTGGAGGGGCAGCGCAAGCCGGTCGCCTCCTGCACCCAGACGGTGGCCGAGGGCATGGTGGTCAAGACCCAGCTCACCTCCCCGGTGGCCAAGAAGGCGCAGGAGGGGGTGATGGAACTGTTGCTGATGAACCATCCGCTCGACTGCCCGATGTGCGACAAGGGCGGCGAGTGCCCCCTGCAGAACCAGGCGATGTCCACCGGCCGCACCGACTCCCGCTTCCACGAGCACAAGCGGGAGTACGAGAAGCCGCTGAACATCTCCACCCAGGTCCTGCTGGACCGGGAACGGTGCGTGCTCTGCCAGCGGTGCACCCGCTTCTCCGAGGAGATCGCCGGGGACAAGTTCATCGACCTGATGGGCCGGTCCTCCGCCGAGGAGATCAACATCTACCGGGACGAGGCGTACGGGGCCGCCGAGGGCGAGGACGACGGCGACGTGCCGTTCAACTCGTACTTCTCCGGCAACACCGTGCAGATCTGCCCGGTCGGCGCGCTGACCGGTGCCCAGTACCGCTTCCGCGCCCGCCCGTTCGACCTGGTCTCCACCCCGAGCGTCTGCGAGCACTGCTCGGCCGGGTGCTCGCAGCGCACCGACTGGCGGCGGGGCAAGGTGCTGCGCCGGCTCGCCGGTGACGACCCGCAGGTCAACGAGGAGTGGAACTGCGACAAGGGCCGGTGGGGCTTCCAGTACGCCCGCGCCTTCGACCGGATCACCACCCCGCTGGTGCGGGACGCGAAGACCGGCGAGCTGCGCGAGGCGTCCTGGAGCGAGGCGCTCACCGTCGCGGCCGAGGGGCTGGCCGCAGCCCGGGACGGCGGGCAGGGCACCGCGGTGCTCACCGGTGGCCGGCTGACCGTCGAGGACGCCTACGCGTACGCGAAGTTCGCCCGGGTCGCGCTGAACACCAACGACATCGACTTCCGGGCCCGTCCGGTCTCCCGTGAGGAGACCGAGTTCCTGGCCAGCAACGTCGCCGGGATCACCGAGGTCACCTACGCCGACGTCGAGAACGCCTCGGCCGTCGTGCTGGCCGGCCTGGAGCCGGAGGAGGAGTGCCCGATCCTCTTCCTGCGGCTGCGCAAGGCGTACCTGAAGAAGAAGCTGAAGGTGTACGCGCTGGCGCCGTTCGCCACCCGGGGCCTGGAGAAGCTCGGCGCGAAGCTCGCCCGGGTGGTGCCGGGCGAGGAGGCGCTGCTGCTCGCCGAGCACGACACGGTCCGCGAGGCGCTCGGCGCCGAGGGCGCGATCCTGCTCGTCGGCGAGCGGCTGGCCAGCGTTCCCGGTGGCCTCTCCGCCGCCGCCGACGTGGCCCGGCGTACCGGCGCGAAGCTGGCCTGGGTGCCGCGGCGCGCGGGTGACCGGGGCGCGGTCGACACCGGCTGCCTGCCGAACCTGCTCCCCGGCGGACGCCTGGTCACCGAGCCCGGTGCCCGCGCCGAGCTGGGCGAGGCGTGGGACATCGCGGCCGGGGTGATCCCCAGCCAGGCCGGTCGGGACACCGACGGCATCGTCGCGGCGGCGGCGGCCGGCAAGCTCGGCGCGCTGGTGGTGGCCGGGGTCGACCCGGCCGACCTGGCCGACCCGCGCCTGGCCGAGCAGGCCCTCGACGAGGTGCCGTTCCTGGTCAGCCTGGAGCTGCGGATGAGCGCGGTGGCCCGCCGGGCGGACGTGGTCTTCCCGGTCGCCCCGGTGGTCGAGAAGGCCGGTAGCTTCCTGGACTGGGAGGGACGGCTGCGGCCGTTCGACGCGGTGCTCCAGACCCCGGCGATGTCCGACGGCCGGGTGCTCGACGCGATCGCCGACCGGCTGGGCGTCCGGCTCGGCACCGGTGACGTGCTCAGCGTCCGCCGTGAACTGGGCTCCCTGCCGGCGACCCGCACCGACCGCCCGTCGGTCCCGTCCGTGGAGCCGCAGCCGGCGCCCCGCACGGGCGACGGCGAGGCGGTCCTCGCCACCTGGCACCAGCTCATCGACCTGGGCAGCCTCATCGACGGCGACGAGCACCTGGGCGGCACCGCCCGGCCGCCGGTGGTGCGGCTGGGCAAGGGCACCGCCGAGGCGCTCGGCGTCGCCGACGGTGACGCGGTGACGGTGGGGACCGACCGGGGGGCGCTGACCCTGCCGGCGGCCATCACCGAGATGCCGGACGGCGTCGTCTGGCTGCCGACCAATTCACCCGGTTCGACCGTCCGGCGCAGCCTCGGCGCGACGTCCGGCTCGGTGGTACGTGTCTCCGCCGCGACGGAGCCGGCCACCGCGACCGAACGCGTCGCTGCGGACGCCGCCGACCGCCCGGGTCCGCTCCTCAACACCGGGGGTGTATCCCAGTGAACGCGGTCTACCTCGCGCAGGACCCGACGCTGGCCGACTTCGGCAAGGACCCGTGGTGGCTGGTCCTGGTCAAGATTCTCTTCGCGTTCGTCTTCGCGGTGCTCGCCACCCTGCTCGGCGTCTGGTTCGAGCGGCGCGTGGTGGGTTACATGCAGGTCCGGCCGGGTCCGAACCAGATCGGCCCGCTCGGCCTGCTCCAGACCCTCGCCGACGGTCTGAAGCTGGCCTTCAAGGAGGACATCCTCCCGAAGGCGGCGGACAAGGTCGTCTACTTCTTCGCCCCGGCCATCTCGGTGATCTGCGCGGTCACCTCCCTGGCGGTGATTCCGTTCGGTCCGATGGTGAGCATCTTCGGGCACCGGACCCCGCTCCAGGTCACCGACGTGTCGGTGGCGGTGCTGGTGGTGCTGGCCTTCTCCTCGCTGGCGGTCTACGGCATCGTGCTCGGCGGCTGGGCCTCCGGCTCGACGTACCCGCTGCTCGGTGGGCTCCGCTCCACCGCCCAGCTGATCTCGTACGAGGTGGCGCTCGGGCTGAGTGTGGTCGCCGTCTTCATGACCGCGGGCACGATGTCCACCAGCGGGATCGTCGCGGCCCAGGCGCACGGCTCCCAGCTCAACGTCTTCGGGATGGAGTTCTCCGCCCCGGGCTGGTACGCGATCCTGCTCCTGCCGAGCTTCATCATCTTCTTCATCGCCACCGTCGGTGAGACCAACCGGGCGCCGTTCGACCTGCCGGAGGCGGAGTCGGAGCTGGTCGCGGGCTTCCAGACCGAGTACAGCTCGCTGAAGTTCGCGCTCTTCATGCTCTCCGAGTACGTCGCGATGGTCACCATGTCGGCCTTCACCGTGACGCTGTTCCTCGGCGGCTGGCGGGCCCCCGCGCCGATCACCACCTTCTGGGAGGGGGCGAACTCCGGCTGGTGGCCGATGCTGTGGTTCTTCGGCAAGGTCGTCCTGCTGGTCTTCGTCTTCGTCTGGCTGCGGGGCACCCTGCCCCGGCTCCGGTACGACCAGTTCATGCGGCTGGGCTGGAAGGTGCTGCTCCCGATCAACCTGGTCTGGATCCTGGTGCTGGCCTGGCTGCGCTCGATCGAGGACTGGGACAGCCGGGGCCGGTTGACCGGCATCGGCGTGCTGGCCGGTGTGCTGCTGCTGGCCGTGCTGCTCTGGCCGAGCCGCAAGCCGGAGCGGAAGCTCACCCCGCAGGAGCAGGTCGACAAGCGCCCGCACGGCAGCTTCCCGGTACCCCCCATGGACCTGCAGGTGCCACCGAGCCCGCGCACCAAGCGGGTGGTGGCCGAGCGGGAGCCGGCCAACATCGGCACCGGCCCGGACTCGAAGGAGGTGTGACGTGGGCGGGATCACCGGAACGTTCAAGGGCTTCGGCGTCACCTTCTCGCACATGTTCAGGAAGGTCGTCACGACCGACTACCCGTTCAAGCCGCCGACCCCGGCGCCGCGCTACCACGGGCGGCACATCCTCAACCGGCACCCGGACGGGCTGGAGAAGTGCATCGGCTGCGAGCTGTGCGCCTGGGCCTGCCCGGCGGACGCGATCTACGTCGAGGGCGGCGACAACACCGACGAGCAGCGCTTCTCGCCGGGTGAGCGGTACGCCAGCACCTACCAGATCAACTACGCCCGCTGCATCTTCTGCGGGCTCTGCATCGAAGCCTGCCCGACCCGTTCGCTGACCATGAGCAACGAGTACGAGCTGGCCCGGGACAACCGGCAGGACCTGATCTTCACCAAGGAGCAGCTGCTCGCGCCGCTGCTGCCCGGGATGGAGCAGCCGCCGCACCCGATGCGGCTGGGTGACAGCGAGAAGGACTACTACGTCGGAGCGCTGGAGAACCCGGGCACCTCGGCCGGGGCCGAGCGCTCTTCGATGGGCCCCGGCCGGTACGCGCTCGACGAGACCCCGGGCGTGACCTTCCCCGGCGCCGAGCAGGCGGCCCAGCGGGCCGAGGCGGCCAAGGGCAGCAAGGGAGACAGGGCATGACCACGGCTACGGTGCTGGCCGCGGCGGGCGAGGTGTCCAGCGGCGAGGAGATCACCTTCTGGATCCTCGCCCCGCTGGCGCTGCTCGGCGCGATCGGCATGCTCTGGGCGCGCAACGCGGTGCACTCGGCGCTCTGGCTGGTGCTGACCATGCTCTGCCTGGGTGTCTTCTACGTGCTCCAGGCGGGCCCGTTCATCGGCATGGTGCAGATCATCGTCTACACCGGCGCGATCATGATGCTGTTCCTGTTCGTGCTGATGCTGGTCGGCCGGGACTCGTCCGACTCGCTGATCGAGACGCTGCGCGGCCAGCGCGTCGCGGCGATCCTGCTCGGCCTCGGCTTTGCCGGTCTGATCGGCGGTGGTCTCGCCCGCGCGCTGGACGGCACCACGCCGGTCGGCCTGGACGAGGCCAACGCCGAGGGGAACGTGCAGGGCATCGCCCGGCTGCTCTTCACCAAGTACGTCTTCGCCTTCGAGCTGACCTCGGCACTGCTGATCACCGCCGCGGTGGGGGCGATGGTGCTGGCGCACATCGAGCGGCGCCGGGAGGACAAGGTCGACCAGATCACGACCATGAAGGCCCGCTTCGCCCCCGGTAACTACCCCGGCCCGAAGCCCGGCCCGGGTGTGTTCGCCACCTCCTCCTCGGTGGCCACCCCGGCCCGCCTGCCCGACGGCCGGCTGACCGAGCGCAGCATCCCCGAGATCATGCCGGTCCGGGAGCTGTCGGCGGAGGAGACGACCTTGAAGGGGACCGACCGGTGAGCGCGAGGAGTGCAGCGGAGCGGAGCCCCGCAGTCGCGAACGAAAGGCGGGCCCCGGTGAGCGCGAGGAGTGCAGCGGAGCGGAGCCCCGCAGTCGCGAACGAAAGGCGGGCTCAGGGATGACCCCCGACTACTACCTGATCCTGGCCGCGGTGCTCTTCACCATCGGCGCGGTCGGGGTGCTCATCCGCCGCAACGCGATCGTGCTGTTCATGTGCATCGAGCTGATGCTCAACGCGGCGAACCTGACCCTGGTCACGTTCGCCCGGATCAACGGTGACCTGAACGGGCAGATCATGGCCTTCTTCGTGATGGTGGTGGCCGCCGCCGAGGTCGTGGTCGGACTCGCGATCATCATGTCGATCTTCCGGACTCGACGCTCGGCGAGCGTCGACGACGCCAACCTGCTCAAGTACTAGAGGGGCCGACGCAGTGGAAGAAACTGTGCGTTACGCAGAGGCCACGGGTTTGCTCGGCAGCGTCTGGCTGCTGGTGGCCATCCCCCTGGTCAGCGCGGCGATCCTGCTGCTGCTGGGCCGGCGGGCCGACCGGTGGGGACACTGGCTCGGCGTGGCCGCCATCGGTGCCGCCTTCGTCCTCGGCCTCACCTACTTCTTCCAGCTGCGTGGCCTGGAGAACAAGTCGGTCGAGCGGAGCCTCTGGGACTTCATCGCCGTCGGTGACTTCCGGGTGGACTTCGGCCTGCTCTTCGACCCGCTGGCGGCGGTCTTCGTCCTGCTGATCACCGGCGTGGGCTTCCTGATCCACCTGTACGCGGTGGAGTACATGGCCCACGACGCGGGGCGGCGACGCTTCTTCGCGTACTTCAACCTGTTCGTCGCCGCCATGCTCCTGCTGGTGCTCGGCAACAACTACGTGATGCTCTACTTCGGCTGGGAGGGCGTCGGTCTGGCGTCGTACCTGCTGATCTCCTTCTGGTCCGACCGGCCGAGCGCGGCCACCGCCGGCAAAAAGGCGTTCCTGATGAACCGGGTCGGCGACGCCGGCCTGGCCATCGGCATCTTCATCATGTTCGCCACCCTGGGCACCACCCAGTACGACGAGGTGTTCAACGGGGTGAGCGGCCTGGCCGGCGGCACCGTCCTGGTCCTCGGTCTGCTGCTGCTGCTCGGCGCGACCGGCAAGTCCGGCCAGTTCCCGCTCCAGGCGTGGCTCCCGGACGCGATGGAGGGCCCGACCCCGGTGTCGGCGCTCATCCACGCGGCCACCATGGTCACCGCGGGCGTCTACCTGATCGCCCGGTCCAACCCGGTCTTCTCCGCCAACGAGACGCTCCAGCTCGTGGTGGTCAGCGTCGGCGCGCTCACCCTGCTGCTCGGCTGCATCATCGGCGCGGCCAAGGACGACATCAAGCGGGTGCTCGCCTGGTCCACGGTGAGCCAGATCGGCTACATGTTCCTCGGCGTGGGGCTCGGTGGCGCGGCGTACGCGCTGGCCATCGTGCACCTGCTGGCGCACGGCTTCTTCAAGGCCAACATGTTCCTCGGCGCCGGCTCGGTCATGCACGGCATGAAGGACCAGGTGGACATCCGACGCTTCGGCGGGCTGTCGAAGCACATGAAGATCACCTGGATCACCTTCATGATGGGCTGGCTCGCCATCATCGGCATGTTCCCGTTCTCCGGCTTCTTCTCCAAGGAGCCGATCATCATGGCCGCCTTCGAGCGGGACGACTGGACGGCGTGGCTGTTCGGCGGGGCGGCGCTGCTCGGCGCCGGGCTGACCGCCTTCTACATGACCCGGCTCTTCGTGCTCACGTTCCACGGCCCGAAGCGGTGGACCGAGGACATCGAGCACCCGCACGAGTCGCCGGCCCTGATGACGATCCCGCTGATCCTGCTGGCCGTCGGCTCGGTCGGTGCCGGTTTCCTGCTCTCCACCTCCGTGCCGGACTGGCTGACCGCCACCGCCGGCCTGGGCGGCGAGGAAGGGCACCACGAGGCGGTCCTGTCGCACACCGTCGTCACGGTGCTCTCCCTGCTGGTCACCGTGCTCGGTGTCGGGCTGGCCTGGATGCTGTTCCGCAACGGCACCGCCACAACGCCGCAGCCGGCCGGGGTGCTGGTCACCGCCGCCCGGCGCAACCTCTACACCGACGCGGTCAACGAGGCGGTCTTCGAGAAGCCGGGCATCTTCCTCACCCGGGCGCTCGTCTACCTGGACAACCGGGGCATCGACGGACTGGTAAACGGCCTCGCCGCAGCGGTCGGTGGAGGCTCCGGCCGGCTCCGGCGGCTCCAGACCGGCTTCGTCCGGTCGTACGCGACGTCGATCCTGACCGGCGCGCTGCTGGTGGTGGCGGCGTTCCTGGCCGTACAGGCGGGGTGGTTGGCGTGATCGACCTCTTCCCGGGGGCCGCCGCTGCCGGCGGACCGCGCAGTCACGACGGAGGTAAGGCCGCATAATGTCCGACTTCCCGTTCCTCTCGGTGCTGACCGTGGCGCCGCTGGTCGGCGCCCTGATCGTGGCCTTCCTGCCGCGTAGCCGGCCGGAGTTCGCCAAGCAGGTGGCCCTGGTCTGGTCGCTGGCGGTGCTGGCGCTGACCGTGGTCATGTGGGTGGCCTTCAAGACCGGTGGCGAGCGGTTCCAGTTCCGCGAGTCCTACACCTGGATCCCGCAGTGGGACGCCCGGTTCACCTTCGCCGCCGACGGCATCGCCCTGGTGATGTTGATGCTGATCGCGGTGCTGGTGCCGCTGGTGATCCTGGCCTCCTGGCACGACGCCGAGCAGTCGAAGCGGTCCGTGCCGGCCTACTTCGCGCTGCTGCTGGTGCTCGAGAGCACGATGATCGGCGTCTTCGCCGCCGCCGACGTCTTCCTCTTCTACCTGTTCTTCGAGGTCATGCTGGTGCCGATGTACTTCATCATCGGCAGCTACGGCGGTCACCAGCGCCAGTACGCCGCGGTGAAGTTCTTCCTCTACTCGCTGGTCGGCGGTCTGTTCATGCTGGCCGCGGTGATCGGACTCTGGGTCGTCGGCGGGAAGACCTTCGACTGGCAGACGCTGGTGCAGGCGGACATCTCCGCCGGTACCGAGCGCTGGCTCTTCCTCGGCTTCTTCATCGCCTTCGCGATCAAGGCACCGTTCTTCCCGTTCCACACCTGGCTGCCGGACGCCGGTGGCGCGGCCCCGGCCGGCTCCGCCGCGCTGCTCGTCGGCGTCATGGACAAGGTCGGCACCTTCGGCATCCTGCGCTACTGCCTGCCGATGTTCCCGGAGGCGTCGAAGTGGTTCGCGCCCTGGGCGCTGGCGCTGGGCGTGATCGGCATCATCTACGCCGCGCTGTTGGCGGTCGGGCAGAACGACCTGAAGCGGCTCGTGTCGTACACCTCGATCGCGCACTTCGGCTTCATCGGCGTCGGCATCTTCGCCTTCACCACCCAGGCCGGCACCGGCGCGGTGCTCTACATGGTCAACCACGGCCTCGCCACCGGTCTGCTCTTCCTGGTGGTCGGCATGTTGATCGCGCGGCGCGGCTCGGCGCTGATCAGCGACTTCGGTGGCGCGGGCAAGCTGGTCCCGGTGCTGGCCGGGGTGCTCTTCTTCGCCGGTCTCGCCTCGCTGGCGCTGCCCGGCACCGCGCCGTTCATCTCCGAGTTCCTGGTGCTGATCGGCACCTTCACGGTGAACAAGCCGGTCGCGGTGATCGCCACGCTCGGCATCATCCTGGCGGCGGCGTACGTGCTCTGGATGGTGCAGCGCACCACGCAGGGCACCCTCAACCCGGCGCTGACCGAGGTCGAGGGCATGAAGCGTGACCTGAACCTGCGCGAGAAGGTCGTGGTCGCCCCGCTGATCGCGCTGATCGTGCTGCTCGGCTTCTATCCCAAGCCGCTCACCGATGTCATCAACCCCGCCGTCCAGGCGACCATGCAGGACGTCGGCAAGACCGACCCCGCTCCGACGGTCGGCAGCGTCCAGGAGGCAGCAAAGTGACCGAGCAGCTCGAGTTGCCCTCGATCGACTATCTGGCGCTCCTGCCGATCCTGATCATGCTGGGCGCGGCCCTGTTCGGCGTCCTGGTCGAGGCGTTCGTGCCACGCCGGGGCCGACACCCGGTCCAGCTCATGCTCGCCCTGGTGGCGGTGGTGGCCGCCTTCGTGGCGGTGGTCTTCGCGAACGACCGGCGCGGCATCACCATCGGTGGGGCGATCACGGTGGACGGGCCGACCCTGTTCCTCCAGGGCGGCATCCTGCTCCTCGCCGCGGTGGCGCTGCTGCTGATCGGCGAGCGGACGGTGGAGCGGGGCGGGGCGTTCGTGGCCCAGGCGGCGGTCCGGGCCGAGTCGGCCGACGACCGCCGGCAGGCGGACGGGCAGAACGGGGCCACCGAGGTCTACCCGCTGACCACGTTCGCCATCGCCGGCATGCTGATCTTCGTGGCGGCGAACGACCTGCTGACCATGTTCATCGCCCTCGAAGTCTTCTCGCTGCCGCTCTACCTGCTCTGCGCGCTGGCCCGCCGGCGTCGGCTGCTGAGCCAGGAAGCCGCGCTGAAGTACTTCATGCTCGGCGCGTACGCCTCGGCGTTCTTCCTCTTCGGAGTGGCGCTGATCTACGGTTTCACCTCCGGCACGCCGGGCCGGGAGGCTGGGGTCGACCTGAACACGGTCGCCGCCGCGGTCGGCGAATCCACCTCCAGCCGGGTGCTGCTCTTCGCCGGTATCGCGCTGCTCTCCATCGGCCTGCTCTTCAAGGCCGCGGCCGCCCCCTTCCACGTCTGGACCCCGGACGTCTACCAGGGCGCGCCGACCCCGATCACCGGCTTCATGGCGGCCTGCACCAAGGTCGCCGCCTTCGGCGCCCTGCTGCGGATCTTCCACGTCGCCTTCGGCGGGGCCGCCTGGGACTTCACCCCGGTGCTCGGCGGGGTGGCGGTGCTCACCATGCTGATCGGCGCGGTGCTGGCGGTCACCCAGACCGACATCAAGCGACTGCTGGCGTACTCGTCCATCGCGAACGCCGGTTACCTGCTGGTCGGTGTGCTCGCCCCCGGCAAGGACGGGGTGGCCGGCACGATGTTCTACCTGGTCGCGTACGGCTTCTCGGTGCTCGCCGCGTTCGCCGTGGTGACCCTGGTCCGGGACGCCGACGGCGAGGCCACCCACCTGTCCCGCTGGGCGGGACTGGGCCGGCGGTCGCCGTTCTACGCGGCGCTGTTCACCCTCATCCTGCTGGCCTTCGCCGGTATTCCGCTGACCAGCGGCTTCATGAGCAAGGTCGCGGTCTTCGGTCCGGCCCTGGACGGCGGGCAGGCGTGGCTGGTGATCGCCGGTGTGCTGACCAGCATGGTGCTGGCCTTCCCCTACCTGCGGGTCGTGGTGATGATGTGGCTCTCCGAGCCGGGCGACTCCACCCCGACGGTCACCGTGCCGGGTGGGCTGACCGCCGCCGCCCTGATGATCGGCGTGGCCGCCACCGTGCTCCTGGGGGTGGCTCCGGCCCCGCTGCTCGACCTGGCGGACGGGGCCTCGCAGTTCATTCGATGACCCAGTCGATCGGCCGGTCCCGGCCACCGTCGTCGCCTCCGGTCCACCGGACGCCACGGCAGTGGTCGGGACCGGCCGTTTCGGTGTTCGGGCGGGTGTCGCCGGGCCTGCCCCGACCGGAACAGGTCGAGCGGGTGTGGCATGGTTGAGGGCGTGGAGACAGCGGCTGGCCAGCGAACAGGTGCCCCCGGCTCCGGCGGTCGTCGGACCCGGCCGGGAACGGGGCAATTCGACTCGCTCGGTCTCTACCTCGCCGACGCCCGGCTCGAAGCCTCCGTCCTCGGACTGCTGGAGGCCGTCGAGGCCGACCTGAGGTCGAGCGTGGCGAGCGCCGACCCGCTCGTCACCGAGGCCGCCCGGCACCTGGTGGAGGCCGGCGGCAAGCGGTTCCGGCCGCTGCTGGTGGCACTCGGCGCCCAGTTCGGCGACCCGGCCGGTCCGCAGGTGGTGCCGGCGGCGGTGGTGATGGAACTCACCCACCTGGCGACGCTCTACCACGACGACGTGATGGACGAGGCGTCGGTGCGCCGGGGCGCGCCCAGCGCCAACTCCCGGTGGACCAACTCGGTCGCGATCCTGGTCGGCGACTACCTCTTCGCCCGCGCCGCGGACATCGCGGCCGACCTGGGCACCGAGGCGGTCCGCCTCCAGGCGCGCACCTTCGCCCGCCTGGTGCACGGCCAGATCGCCGAGACCGTGGGTCCGCGCGCCGGGGACGACCCGGTCCAGCACTACCTGCGGGTGATCGCCGAGAAGACCGGCTCGCTGATCGCGACCTCGGCCCGTTTCGGCGGCATGTTCGGCGGCGCTCCGGCCGCCCACATCGAGGCGCTCGCCGGGTACGGCGAGACCATCGGCCTGGCCTTCCAGCTCTCCGACGACCTGCTCGACATCTCGTCGGAGTCGGTGCAGTCGGGCAAGACCCCGGGCACCGACCTGCGCGAGGGCGTTCCCACCCTGCCGGTGCTCTACGCGCTGGCCTCGGACGACGCGGACGCCGCGTCGGTGCGGCTGCGGGAGGTCCTGGCCACCGGTCCGCTGACCGACGACGACCTGCACGCGGAGGCGCTCGGGCTGCTCCGGGAGAGCCCGGCGCTGAAGCGGGCCCGGGAGACCGTGCGCAGCTACGCCGAGGAGGCCCGGGAGCAGCTCTCACCGCTCCCGGACGGCCCCGCCCGTCGGGCCCTCGAATCCCTCTGCGACTTCGTGGCCGACCGCACCAGCTGACCCGCACCCCACCCCGGCCCACGGGCGGTGACGCCGCTCAGTGGTGACGGTCGTGGTCAGCGCGGCAGGGCCCGGGTCGCGGTGAGCATGAGCGCGGCGGCCAGGAGCATCGCGACCGAGGCGGCACCCCACATGGTGGGGTAGCCGGAGCGGTCGGCCAGCAGGCCGAGCGCCAGCGGGCCGAGGCAGCCGCCCGCGTACACGCCGGTCTGGGTGATCGAGGTGGCGGCGGCCGGGGCCTGCGGGTAGAGCCGGACCACGCCGAAGGTCATCACCCCGGGCCACGCCCAGCCCAGGCCGAAGCCGAGCACCACGCCGACCACCAGCGGAACCGTTCCGGCCACGGCGAGCAGCACCAGCCCCAGCGCGCCCACCCCCAGCATCCCGGCGACGACCACCACGTGGCTGCCGGTGCGCCGGTCGGCGAACCAGCCGGCCGACACCCGGGCCAGTACGCAGACCGCGCTGCCCAGGGTCAGCGTCAGACCGGCCAGTCCCGGATCCAGCCCACGGGCGGCGGCGGAGTCGACCAGGAAGGTGCCGAGCGCGTTCGCGGCAGCGGCGGCGAGCGTCGCGGCCATCCCGATCAGCACCAGCGGCGCCGGGGGGCGTCCCCGCTGACCGGTGCCCGCACGTCGTACCGGGCGGGCCTCCCCACCGGGTACGGCGAACAGCGCCGCCACCGCCGCGCCCGCCGCGACGGCGAACGCCCAGCGCCAGCCGGCGGTCAGCGCGACCGCCGGTACGGCGGCACCGGCCAGCAGGGTGGCGACCGGGATCGCCGCCTGCTTCACGCCGAACGACAGCCCCTGCCGGTGGGCGGGCACGTGCCGGGCCAGCGTGGTGTTGCTGGCGAGCTGCCCGAGCGCGTTCGCGGCCGCGCCGACCGCCAGCAGAACCACCAGAACCGGGTACGATCGCGCGACCGTCGCCACGGCGAGCAGCGACCCGGCGGAGAGCAGGATGCCGGCGCGGGCTGTCCGGGCGGGGCCGTACCGCTCCACCAACGCCCCGGAGGGGACCGAGGCGAGCGCGCTCACCCCGAAGTAGACGGCGACGGCCACGCCCAGTCCGGTGGCGGAGAAGCCCAGCTCCGAGCCCATCTGCACGGCCATGCCACCGACCAGGAAGACGGGCAGCACGCAGGCGACGGTGGTGGTGACCGCGCCGACGCCGACGCGTACCGGACGGGCTGGGGCCGGGCGGACGGGGGCGGCGGAGGCGGTGTCGGTCATGGTGCGGCCAACCTACCCAGCGCGGGTCAACTCGCGATGAATTCGGGCACGGATCACAGTCGATCAACCCACGGTGTCTGTCGGTGCACACACAGTCGATGGATATCTGGCATCCTCGATCGGGCAGGCATTTCCTACGAGGCCTGTTTTTCATATGGTGTAGACCCCGGCGGCGGAGGTGGTTGTGCGCGACCCCTTGGCGGAACCTTCCGATCTCATCCGGAGCGTGTCCCGCGCGCTACGAGTGCTCGAGGCGGTCGGTCGCGCCCCGAAGGGCCTGACCGTCAAACAGATCGCCCGACGCTGCGAGTTGACGGTGGCCACCACCTACCACCTCGTCCGGACCCTCGCCTATGAGGGATACGTGATCCGGCGTGAGGACGGTACGTACATCGTCGGGCTGGAGATCGCCGACCGGTACCGGGAACTGGTGACCGCCTTCCGCGGTCCCGCCGTGGTCGGCGAGACGTTACGCCGGGCAGCCCTGGACAGTGGGTACAGCCACTTCCTCGGCCGGTTCGTGGGCGGCCAGGTGGCGATCACGGCGGTGGTCGAGGGGGCGCGCTCGCCGTACCTGGAGGACCTGATGCCCGGCTTCGACGAGGCCGCCCACGCCACCGCGCTCGGCAAGGCCATGTTGGCCACGCTCACCGCCGAGCAGCGCTTCCGCTACCTGCGGGAGTACGGCATGCGTCCGTTCACCGCCACCACGCTGACCACGGTCGAGGCGTTCGAGGCCGACCTGGCCGCCGGTGACCGGCGCGGCATGCAGATGGAACTGGGCCAGTTCCGGCAGGGGGTGGCCTGCGCGGCGGTGCTCGTGGCGCCGGACAAGGACATCGAACGCCGGGTGGTGCTCGCCTGCGCGATGCCCGCCGGCGAGCTGATGACCTCCGCCCGGGTGGTCCGCGCCAAGCTGCTCACCGTGGCCCGGACCGTCGCCGAGGGCCTCACCACCGAACCCTGACCCACCGAGCGCTGCACCGAACACCGAGCGCTGCACCGAACACCGAGCACTGCACCGAGCAGCAGGCGCAGCACCGGGTGCCGCGCTGAGCACTGCGCCGCCGACCCGGGTGGTAGCAGGGGCCCCTTGTTACTCAAAAAGCGGTAACAAGGGGCCCCTGCATACACCTCAGGCGCCGATGTGGCTGCCGTCGAGGCGCCAGGTCACGACCACGCCGGGCTTGGCGAAGTCGCCGTCCGGCCAGTTCGAGGCCGGGTTCTCCAGCGAGGCGCCGCTGATCTCACCGGGGTGCTGCACGGCCACGAAGACCGAGCGGTCGTCGGTGGTGATGAACGGGCCACAGGCCTCCGCGCCGAGCGGCACGGTGAGGAACTGCTTGAGGTGACCCCGCTCCGGGCCCTCGATCGGCGCGGCGAAGAGGCCGTCGTTGCTGCCCAGTGCGTTGCCGTCGGTGGAGATCCAGAGGTTGCCGGTGCTGTCGAAGGCGACGTTGTCCGGGCAGGAGATCGGGGAGACCTTCGCCTTGTCGTACCCGGCGAAGTAGGTCGACGGGTCGGTCGGGTCACCGCAGACGATCGGCAGCGACCAGGCGAACGCCTCGGCGGTGTTGTCGCTCCGGTCCTCGACCAGCTCCAGGATGTGCCCGTGCTTGTTGGCGTTGCGCGGGTTGGCCTCGTCCGCCTTCGGGTTGCTGCCCACACCCCGGTTGGTGTTGTTGGTCAGCGCCACGTACACCTTGCCCGTGGCGAGGCTCGGCTCGACGTCCTCCGGGCGGTCCATCTTGGTGGCCCCGACCTTGTCCCCGGCGAGCCGGGTGAAGGTCAGCACGTCGGCGGCGGTCATCCCGTCGACGTACGAGCGGTTGCCGCTGACCAGCTTGATCCACCGGCCACGGCCGTTGAACGCGCCGTCGGAGGGGAGCTTGCCCGAACCGTCGATCTCGCCGGCACTGGTCTCGTCGAGCTTCGCCACGTAGAGCGTGCCCGACTCCAGCAGCGTCAGGTTGTGCCGGCGGGCGTGCCAGGAGTTGCCCTTGAGGTACTTCTTGTCCGACACGAACTTGTAGAGGTAGTCGAACCGCTCGTCGTCGCCCATGTACGCCACCACGTGGCCGTTCTTGGCGACGATGACGTTCGCGCCCTCGTGCTTGAACCGGCCCAGTGCGGTGTGCTTGCGCGGCCGGCCGTCCGGGTCGAACGGGTCGACCTCGACGATCCAGCCGTGCCGGTTCGCCTCGTTGGGGTGCTTGGCGAGGTCGAAGCGCTCGTCGGCCCGCTCCCACTTGCGGCTGCCCGACGGGTACCGCTTGGCGGTGTCGATGCCGTACCGGGCGAGCTTCGCCTTCACGTCCGCCGGCACGGCGTCGCCGCCGACGAAGTACTGGTTGAAGTTCTCCTCGCCGGAGAGCACGGTGCCCCACGGGGTGATCCCGCCGGCGCAGTTGTTCAGCGTGCCGACGACGGTCCGGCCCTTCGGGTCGGCGGCGGTCTTCAGCCACGCCGAGCCGGCCGCCGGGCCGGTCACGTCGAACTTGGTCGCCAGCGCGGTGATCCGCCGGTTGTACGGACGCGCGCCCCGGGCCACCGGGCGCCACTCGCCGGTGTCACCGACCCGCTCGATCTCGACGACCGAGAGCCCGTGCGCGGCCATGGCGGCCCGCACCTGCTCCACGGTCAGCGCGTCCTGGCTGGTGAAGCCGGGGAACATCAGGTCCTCGTTGGTGTACTCGTGGTTGACCACGAGCAGCGCGCGCTTGCCGCGCCGGTCCAGCGGGAGCACCCCGACGAAGTCGTTGTTGTAGCCGAACTGCTTCGACTGGCGGGCCCCGGTCTGGTTGTGCACGTCCAGATCGGGCGCGCCCGGCACGACCTCGTCACCCCAGCGGATGACCACCGCGTGGTCGTAGCCGTTCGGCACCACGAAGGTGTCCAGCTTGTTCGGCGGGACGGCCCGGAAGGTCAGCGCGCCGTTGCCGGCCCGCTGGCGGGCGGCGAAGTTCTCCACCTCGGGCAGCGCGGGAGCGGCGGCACCGGCCGGGGCGGCGGAGGCCACGCCGGCTCCGGCGAGCGCGCCGCCGACGCCGAGGACGAGCGCGCCGACCGCGCCGGCCCGGACGACGCCGCGCCGGGACACCTCGGCGCTGACGATGTCACCGAGGTACGGGTTGTCGGAGGTGTTGGGCACCGGGTGGTCGCAGGCGTTGCCGCAGCGGTACAGGCAGGTCATCGAGTCGCGGCTGCCGTGGCGGTTCGCGCCCAGCAGGGGAAGCAGCCGGCGTCGGTCGCTCATGGGGAGGAGCCTCCTGGAGGGTGGGTGCGCGCAGGACACGTCTGGGCGCGCGTACTGCCGGACGCTAGGAGGGCAGGTTGAGCGGGCGTCGGCCTCGGCGTTAACCGGACGTGAACACCTGCAGCTCAGTGAACCGATCGGGTGGATGACGCGTATCTTCCGGCGTACGCCCCGCTGCGGCGACTGCGAGGAGACCGCCATCAGCGACCACGAAGCCCACCTGCTCCGTGCCCTGCACGACGAGCACGCCGACGCGCTCCACGCGTACGCCCTGCGCCTGGTCGACGGCGACCGGCAACGGGCCGAGGACCTGGTGCAGGAGACCCTGCTCCGGGCCTGGCGCAGTCCCGCGTCCCTGGACCCGGAACGCGGATCGGTGCGTGCCTGGCTCTTCACCACCGCCCGCAACCTGGCCATCGACGCCTGGCGGCGGCGGTCCACCCGGGTGGGTGAGGTGGTCACCGACGAGGTGCCCGAGCCGCCGCCGACGGTCGACGAGACCGAGCGGGCGGTGGAGGCGTGGACGATCGCCGAGGCGCTGTCCCGGCTCAGCCCGAGCCACCGGGAGGTGCTGGTGGAGTGCTTCTACCGGGGGCGGTCGGTCACCGAGGCGGCGGCCCGGCTCGGGGTGCCGCCGGGCACCGTCAAGTCCCGCACCCACTACGCGTTGCGATCACTACGGTTGGTGCTGGCCGAGATGGGGGTGACGCAGTGACGGGCTGCGAGTTCGCGTACGACGACGGCGCGTACGTGCTCGGTGCCCTCGCTCCGGCCGAGCGGGCCGCGTACGAGCGACACCTGGCCGGCTGTGCGGCCTGCCGGGCGGCGGTCGCCGAGGTCGCCGCCCTGCCGGGTCTGCTCGGCCGGCTCGATCCGGCCGAGGTGGAGCACCTGGTGCCGGCGCCGGAGCAGCCCCGGGTGCCGGCGCTGCTCGCCGCCGCGGACCGGCAGCGCCGGCACGAGCGGCGCCGGGCCCGCTGGCGGTACGCCGTGACCGTGCTGACCGCCGCCGTGTTCACGCTGGTGGTGGGCTTCGGCGTGGCCGCGCTGCGCTCCGTCGGGGAGCCCGACGACGGGCCCCGGATGGTGGCGATGCGGCCGGTCGCCGGGGCCGCCCCGGTGCGCGCCGAGATCGGGCTGACCGGCACCGAGTGGGGCACCGAGATCACCATGCGTTGCGGGTACGATCCGCGCCCCGACTACGTCAAGGCGTACGTCTTCCGGCTGGTGGCGTACGGCCCGGACGGGGCGACCGAACAGGTCGGGTCCTGGCGGGCGGCTCCCGGCGACGAGGTCCGGTTCACCGGGGCGACCCGGTTCACCGACGCGGAACTGGTCCGGCTGGAACTGCTCCGCGCCGACGGAACCCCCGTGCTCGGCTACGACGTCCGTTGAGCCGGCCGGGGCGGTGCCCCACGGCCGCCGTCCGGGGTCCCGTCGGCCTGTTCCCTGGTGTCCGGCTCGGGACCGGTGTGGTCCCCGGCAACGGCGTCCGGCTCGGGACCGGCCCGTTCTCCGGCATCCTGGCCGGAACCGGCGTGGTCCACGACGCTGGGGTCGGGGGCGGTCGGCGCGGTGGCGGCGCGGCGGCGGGCGTGCCGGAGCGCGTCCACGGTGAACACCACGAGTGCCGCCCACACCAGCCCGAAGCCGGCCAGCCGGGCCGGCGGCATCGGCTCGTGCAGGATCAGCACCCCGCAGGCGAGCTGGAGGGTCGGGGTGAGGTACTGCATCATGCCCAGCGCGGTCAGCGGCAGCCGGTTGGCGGCCCCCGCGAAGCAGAGCAGCGGGACGGCGGTGGCCGCACCGAGCAGCACCAGCAGCGCGGTGTGGCCGGCGGAGATCCGGCCGAAGGTCAGCCCACCGTCGGACCAGAGCCAGGCCAGGTAGCCGACGGCGGGCAGGAGCAGCACCGCCGACTCCATGAACAGGCCCTCCGCGGCGGGCAGCCCGAGCCGCTTCTTGACCAGGCCGTACCCGCCGAAGCTGAGCGCCAGGAGCAGCGCCAGGTAGGGCGGACGGCCGTAGTCGACGGTGAGCACGGCCACGGCGAGCCCGCCGACGCCCACCGCCGCCCACTGCGCCGGCCGCATCCGCTCCCGCAGCACGGTCACCCCGAGCAGCACCGACACCAGCGGGTTGACGAAGTACCCGAGCGCGGTCTCCACCACCTGGTCGGTGTCGACCCCGTAGACGTAGACGCCCCAGTTCACCCCGATCAGCGTGGCCGCGAGCGTGATCCCGGCCAGCGCGCGGGGACGGCGCAGCAGGTCCCGCAGGACGGTGATCCGGCGCAGCGCGGCCAGCAGCAGCGCGACCACGGCCACCGACCAGACGATCCGGTGGGCGAGCACCTCGACCGGTCCGGCCGGGCGTAGCAGGCGCAGGTAGAGCGGGAAGAATCCCCACACCAGGTACGCCCCGAAGGCGTAGAGGTAGCCCAGCCGTGGTGGGGTCACGACCGGTCGCGCCGGTCGAGCTGCATCCAGCGGTCCGGGTGGTCCATCGGGGCGAAGCCGACCTTCGCGTACACCCCGTGCGCGTCGTTCGTGGCCAGCACGAGCCGGCGTACGCCGAGCCCGGTGACGTGGTCGCGGACCGCGCCGGCCAACCAGGTGCCCAGCCCGCGACCCCGCTCGGCCGGGTCCACGTAGACGTCGGCGAGCCAGGCGAAGGTGGCCCGGTCGGTGACCACCCGGGCCACCGCCACCTGGCCGCCGTCACCCGGCCGGTACACCCCGAACGGCAGGGAGTTGGCGAACGCGCGTTCCACCGTCTCCCGGTCCCGCCCCATGGCCCAGTACGTGTCGGTGGAGAGCCAGTGGTGGACGCGGTCCAGGTCGATGCGGGTCGGGTCGGTGGAGATCCGGTAGCCGTCGGCGCGGGTCAGGTTCAGCACGAGCGCAGGCTAACCCCGGTCACGGGCATGCTGAACAGCCACTTCCCGGGATGCGGCTCGCGCCACCCGGTGGCCCGGAGGTCAGTCCCGGTCGAGCAGGGCGCCGAGTAGCCAGGTGACCACGCTGACCAGGAGCGCGCCGAGCACCGCCTCCGGCCAGAAGCCGTCCACCTCGAACGGCAGCCCGGCCTGGCCGGCGATCCAACTGGTGAGCAGGAAGAGCAGCCCGTTCACGACCAGCGCGATGAGACCGAGCGTCAGCAGGTAGAACCCGCAGCCCACAGTCTTGATGATCGGCTGGAGGACGGCGTTGACCACGCCGAAGATCACCGAGACCAGGACGAGCGTGGTGACCGTCTCGGCGGCCGAGTCGGAATTGAGGGCGATCCCCGGAATCAGGAGGGTGGCCAGCCAGAGAGCCACCACCGTGCTTCCCAGCCGGATCAGCAGAGAGGTCATGGCGGCGATGGTGCCATGCCGGGCCAACCGGTGGAACCCACCCGGTGCGGGTCAGCGGCGGGTGGGCGCACCGATGAGCTGTGCCTCGATCGGGGTCGGGGCGACCAGCGCCCAACGCAGCGCCCGCCGGTTCACCACCGCCACCATGTCCTTCCGGATCCGGGTCAGCCACTCGGCGGAGCCACCCAAGCCGAGCGCGGCACCGGCGACGGCGGCCTCCGCCGGGTCCAGGGGTTGCAGCACGGCCAGGTCGGCCCGGCCGAGGGTGTCAGCG
This sequence comes from Micromonospora sp. NBRC 101691, assembly GCF_030269285.1. Classification (NCBI taxonomy): domain Bacteria; kingdom Bacillati; phylum Actinomycetota; class Actinomycetes; order Micromonosporales; family Micromonosporaceae; genus Micromonospora; species Micromonospora sp. NBRC 101691. The sequence goes on along the minus strand of NZ_BSTB01000026.1, from coordinate 66,051 downwards.
TCGGACGGGGTCAACTCGTCCCGGAGGACGAGGGTGGCCTGCCACCCCGGTCCGGGTGCCGGATCGGCGGTCACCGGGCCGCCGGCGTCCACCACCAGGAGCAGCGGGTGCAGCGCCGTGCCGGTCGCCCCGTCCGGATGCCGTCCGGGCGGGAGCATCACGACCGCGCCGCCGGGAACGCCCACGCCCCGGACGAACGGCTCCCATGCCCGGGGGCGTGCGGTCTGCACCACGACCCGGGCGCCCAGCGCCACCGCCCGCAGGACCACCAGTTGGGCGGCGCGGACCCCGCCGACCAGGACGATCCGGGTGGCCTCCGGGCGGAACATCCGCAGGGTGACCGGACGACCGTGCCGGTTCGCGCCGATCATCAGACCGGCGCTGCCGAGCGGCAGCCCCACCCCGTCGCGGGGAGCGCCGGAGGTGGAACCCGCGACTCCGACGCGGGCCAGCGGCAGGGTGGCGGTGAGTCCGGGAAGCTGGTCGCCGTCGAGCCGGCGTACCTCCCCGCCCAGGCCGTCGACCAGCCGGCGCAACGCCTGCTCGGCCACGGAGAGGTCGCCGGGGGTGTCGGCGGCCAGTCGCACCGACAGCTCGACCGGCGTCGTGCCCGGGTCGCCGTCGCACGGGCCGGCGCAGAGCGAGACGGTGATCGCCGTGGCGGGCAGTTCCCGCAGTCGCGGCACCAACCGCCGGCCAGCCTCGGTGTGTGGATCGGGCCAGCGCCGCAGCCGGTGGGTGGACTGGAGCAGGCCGCCCAGGCGGAGCACCTGCCAGCTCTCCCGCCCCGGCTGGCCGCCGTCGTGGTGGGCCAGCTCGGCGAGCACGCGCAGGACGGCCTGTTCGCCCAGCGGACGGGCGGTGACCGGGGCGAGGCGCCGGACCACCTTGCGTACCGCGCCGGAGAGCGCACGCCGTAGCTCCGCGTCGGACCAGCCCTCGACCCGCAGCGCCCGGACGGCCAGCACCGCCCGTTCGGATCCGGGCACCCGTCCCTCGGTGAGCTGGCGGTACGAGATCGCCACCTGGCTGCCACCCGGTCCCGGGGCGGGAGCGGGCGTGCCGGCGAGCAGCAACTGGATCCGCAACGGCGGCGTGTCCGGGCCGACCGGGGGGAGCAGCGCCGCCGGGGTGGGCAGGTCCCGCTCGCCGTCCCCGAGCAGTCCGCCCGGATCGGTCAGTTCGAGCAGGGCGGTCAGCCCCTCCGCGTCGTCGACCACGGCGGCCGGGTCACCGGCCAGCTCGGCACCGTGGACCGAGGCACCCGGCGCGACCAGGGCGAGGAGCGCGGTCGGGGCGGCGGCCGGCGGCAGGACCCGTCGCCGGGTCAGGTGACCGGCGGCGGTGCCCAGCCACTCGAAGAGCCACCGTCGGCGGATCCGCAGCCAGGCGACCGTCAGCAGCAGCGCCGCGACCAGCACCGCGCCGGCGGCGGCCGGCACGCCCCGGCCGAGGGCGGCGACGAGCAGGGCGAACGCTACCTGGGCGGCGACGACCTGGCCGGCCCGTACGCCGTGCGCCGGGCGACGGCGCGCGTGCCACCGGGACGGCGGCGGTGGCCGGGACACGGAACCGGTGGTGGGGATCCCGCCGGCGTCCGGTAGCCCGGTCGGGGTCGGTCGCCCGGCTGTCGGGACCGGCCGCTCGGTCGTCGCCACCGTCACCGTGCGCCTCCTCCGTCGTCACGACCGGTTGGTACAGCGGCCCATGGTAGGGGGTTCGAGCGGTCGGGAGGGCGGCGCGTCCGTCCACAGGCGACCGGGGCGGGGTAGCAGAAGCAGATGTCGACCGCTACCGTCAGCGACGAGTTCCGCTGGCCCGCCGCGGCTCGCCGACCCGGCGGGCGGCCGACGCGTCCGCACCGGGCGTCGGCGGGCAGCCACGACCACACGAGACGAGGTGACGTCCGGGTGTCCCAGACCCAGGCAGAAGCCGCGGTGATGCAGCAGACCGCCGCGAAGTTCGAGCAGGTCGACCAGTCGTTGCAGACGATGCTGACCCAGCTCATGGCCGAGTTGGAGGTGTTGCAGCAGGCCTGGCGCGGGGCCGGTGGCCGGTCGTTCGAGCAGGTCCGGCAGCAGTGGTCGCAGGACCAGGCGGCGTTGCAGCGGGCCCTGCGGGAGACCGCCCAGGCGATCCGCACCGCCGGCACGCAGTACGACGCCTCCGACGCCGAGGCCGCCAGCCGGGTGGCCGGCACCAACCGTGGCATCCAGCTGCCGCTCTGACCGATCCGTGACCGAGGGGAAGATCCGATGAACAACGGTGTGCTGGTCGTCAACTTCGCCGCGCTCCAGCAGGCGGGCGCGGACATCCAGCGGGCGCTGAACACGCTCGACTCGCAGCTCGGCCAGCTGGAGCGGGACGCCGCCCCACTGGTCGCGAGCTGGACCGGTGAGGCCCGGGAGGCGTACGCGGTGCGTCAGGGGCGTTGGCGTTCCGCCTCGCAGGACCTCCAGGCGATGCTGCGCGACATCAAGGTCGCCGTGGACGACTCCGCCACCGACTACCTCGACACCGAGAAGCGCAACGTCAACCTCTTCCAGTGAGAAGCGGCCGGTCCCGGTGGACGCTTCCACCGGGACCGTGCCGCGGTGACGTGTCCCGGTCAGCCGGATCAGCCGGGTCAGCCCGGTCAGCCCGATCAGCCGGGTCAGCCCGGTCAGCCCGGCCGCCAGCGGCGGCGGGAGCCGCGCGGCACGATCACCGCCAGCAGCGACGCGACGACGGCCAGGGCGGCGGCCACGGCGGCGACCAGCAGCGCCCGGTCCCGGGCGTCGGCCCGCTGGGCGTCCCGGGCCACCTCCGCCGGGTCGACCCACCGGGCCGGGAGCGCCTCGGTTCGTCGGGGCGTGCCGGCCGTACCGGCCCCGGTCTCGGTGACCGCCCGGTACGGGTTGAGCACCCCGGCGCCGTACCCGGCTCCCCGCCCGGGAGCGGGGTCGGCGGTGGCCACGATCCGTTGCGTGACCTGGGCGGCGGTCAGCTCCGGCCGGTAGCCGCGCAGCAGGGCGGCGGTGGCCGCCACGAACGGGGTGGCGTAGCTCGTCCCCTCCGCCCGCCGGTGCCCCCGGCCCGGCGCGGCCATCAGCACGTCGCTGCCCGGGGCGACCACGTCGACGTAGCCGCCGACCTGGGAGAAGTCGGCGCGGATCCCGCTCGCGGTGATCGCGCCGACCCCGATCACCCCGTCGTAGGCGGCCGGGTATGGGAGGGGGTCGCCCTCGGCGTGCAGGTTGCCGGCGGCGGCCACCACCACGACGTCCCGCTGCAGCGCGTACGCGACGGCCGCCCGGACGGCCGGATGGTCGGCGTACAGCACGACGGAGAGGTTGAGCACGTCCGCGCCCCGGTCGACGGCCCACCGGATCGCCCGGGCGAAGACCGCCGCGCTGACCGTACGCCCCGACTCCCGGCCGTCGACGATCTGCTGTTCGCTGACGCGTACCGGCAGGATGTGCGCCTCGGGGGCCAGCCCGCGGAAGGCGATCCCCGCCCGTGGCGCGGCGGCGACGACGCTCGCCACCCCGGTGCCGTGCCCGGCGCAGTCCCGGCTGCCGTCGTCGCCCGGGTCGAGGAAGTCCGTCCCGTCGAGGACCTGGCCGGCGAGCTGCGGGTGCCGGCGGTCCACCCCCGAGTCGATCACCGCGACGACCGTTCCCGCGCCGGTCGCCAGCGGGGCCAGCCGGTCGGGGGCGTACCGTACCTGTGGCCAGGGTGCCTCGGTGACCGGTCGGGTCGGCGTGAGCGGGGCGGCGCAGCCCGGGGCGGCCACGGCCGGCACGGCCGGGAGCGTGGCCGTGAGGAGGGCGGCCAGCGCGGCGGCGACCGGGCGCGGAGTCGCTCGCGGCATTCGTCGCCTCCGTATCGTGTCGGCTCCGGGACGGCATGTTATCGACTCGAAGTCATCGATGCGGATCGCGCCGGTCAGACATTGTGATCTTGTTACTACCTTGTAGGTTGTACGCGATGCCTATGGCCTGTTCACGGGAGGAGAGGTGGCCGTGACCGACTGGGAGCCGGCTACCGAGGCCGAGGCGGCGATGCGGGACGCGCTCCGCGCCAACGACCAGGAACTCTACTTCCGGATCCTGGCCCGGACGGACCTGCTGCTGCCGGTCTCCGCCGAGGCCCTGGCGGGGCAGGCCCCGATGGGCTGGGGTACCTGGACCACCAACGGCCGGACCCATGTGCTGGCCTTCACCTCCGACGTCGCGCTCCGGGCCTGTCTGGGTGCCAACGGCGGGTCGAGCCGGCGCTGCGCGTACCACGACCTGGCGGCGGGCTGGCCCAACCACGAGTGGTGGCTGGCGGTCAACCCCGGCCTGCCCATCGAGGGCTACCTGCCCGCCTGGTTCGTGTCGCAGCTCTCCCGGGGTGATGTCCGGCTGCCCGGCCGCACGCTGGGCGCGCGGGCGCGTCTGGAGCAGGTGGAACAGCTCGCCCGCAGCCGGGCGGCCGGCGGTGAGCCGCCCGCGCCGGAACCGCCCCGGGGATCGCCGCCGGCACCGCCGTACGGAGCCACCCGGCCGCCGGTCGCGACGCCGCCCCGCCGGGGACTGCCCGACCCGTCCGCCGAGGAGACCGAGGCGCTCCGGATGGGTCAGCCCGACCCGCGTGCGGCCGAGCCCCCACCGTCGAACGGGGCTCCCGAGCCGGGATCGAGCTGGTTGACCAACCCGCGCCGCCAACTCCGCGCAGACCCGGCGCACCCCGACCCGGGAGCGACCCCGCCGCCCAACGGCCAGCCCAGCGGCCGGAACTCCTTCTTCGAACCGGCGCCGCCAGCGCGCGGCACCGGTCCGGCACCGGTCTCCCCACTGCGTTCCCAGGACCGGACCGTTCCCCCGTCCCGGCTGGGCGAACCGGGCCGCGCCTTCCCCCGGCGGCGGCCCTACCGGCCGGACCAGGCCGGAGACGAGCCCACCCGGGCGTTCCGGTTCACCGACCCGGCTCCCGCCGAGCAGCCCACCCCGCCGCACAACCAGGTCGCGGCGGGAGTCCCGGCCGCCGACCAGACCCAGGCCCTGCCCCGACGCCAGCCGCGACCGGAGCCGGCGGTCAGCGAACCGACCCAGGCCCTGCCCCGCCGGATGCCGCCCCAACCGGCCGGTGAGCCCGTCCAGGCACCCGGCGAGCCCACCCAGCCGTTGCCCCGGCCGATGACGCCGGTCGGCAGCGATCCGGTGGGCCAGGAGCCGACCCAGTCGATTCCGCAGCCGGTCGGGCCGGTGCACCCCACCGACCCCCTGCCGGCCGAGCCGACCGTCCGCGTCGACCAGCCCATGCCGGCCGGCTACGCCGACAGTGCCTTGTCGGCCGGTCACACCGACGGTGTCCTGGCGGCCGGCTACGCCGACGGTGTCCTGGCGGCCGGTCACACCGACGGTGCCTTGTCGGCCGGTCACACCGACGCCGACGGTGCCGCGGCGGCCGGTTACGCGCACGTCGACCAGGTCCCGCCGGCCGGGTACGCCGGGGCCGAGCAGGCTACCGAAGCGGCGGGGTTCGCCGAACCGGCCCGGTCGCCGTCGCCGCTGGTCATCGAGGGGACCGTCGTGGAGTCCCGCGACCTCGCCGACGTCGCTCCCGGGTATCCGGCCGAGCACGACGCCGTCGGGTATCCGGCCGAGCCGGACGCCGGTGCCGGGTACCAGTCGGACACCGTCGGCCAACCGGACCCGGTGACCGGGCCGGGGCACGAGCCCGCCGGGTACGAGCCCGCCGCCTCGGCGTACGAGCCCGCCGCCTCGGCGTACGAGCCCGCCGCCTCGGTGTACGAGCCCGCCGCCTCGGTGTACGAGCCCGCCGCCTCGGCGTACCAGACGGGCGTGGCGGAGTCGGAACCGGCGGACGGACCCGGGGTTGACCCGACCGGGACGCCTCCGCCGGTGCCCCCGGCGCTCGATTTCCACGCCGCCAACGACGTCGAGGAGGAACTGCTCGCCGCCGCCGGTACCGGCAGCACCGACACGTTCCTGTCGACCCTCCTCCTGGCCCGCGTGCTGCTGCCCGTGGCCCCGGACGCCGCGCCGGGCAGCCGCCCCGGCGAGACCGGTTTCGTCTGGCGGACCGAGCAACTCGACGGCGAGCCGTACGTGATCGTCTACACCTCACCGGAACGGCTGGCCGACCATGTCGACCCTCCGGTCGAGACGGTCCAGGTCAAGTTCGTCCAGCTGATCCGACGGTGGCCGGACGAACAGTGGTCGTTCGCCGTCAACCCGGGCACCCCGGTCGGCGCGAAGCTGCCCGGGGAGCAGATCGTCGCGCTGGCCAACTGGGCCGCCGAGGTCGGGCTGGGCGACGACGTCGAGCCGGAGCCGGTGGAGCCGGCGGTCACCGCGCCGGCCGAGGAGCCGGCCGGTCCCGCCCGGTACGCCACCACACCCGAGGACCCGAACCGTCCGCCGATGATGCAGAAGACGGTCGCCCCCAGCCAACTGGCCTACTACCTGGAACGGGGCTACGACCGGGTTTCCGGCTTCGTGCACCGGGCCGGCGAGGTCGGTCACCTGAACACCCCGGCGAAGCTGTACGCGGCGCTGGGACTCGGCTATCCCGACTCCCCGTACTCCCCGGGCGCGGACGAGATCTACGTGCTGCGTTGGCCGGCGTACCGGCCGAGCCTCTACCGGATCCCCTACGGCGGGCAGAACGAGAGCGCGATGCGGGCCATGGAGGGCTGGGTGATCGAACGGCCACCGTTCCGGGGCAACGGTTTCGCCCCGGGTGAGAGCAGCGACGTGGTGGCGGAGTTCAAGGTGGACAGCGCGCGGCTGCCGCACGGCACGCAGCTCTGGCGGATCGGCGCGGACGGCAGCGAGCGGGTGATCGCCACCCTGGACACCGACGCCCTGCTCTGGCGTCCGACCGGGGAGCGGTGATGCGCGACGGTTACGTGGCCCGCTGGCGCGGACGGGAGTACCAGGCCAGCCCGGACGGCAGCGACGTCCGGATCTACCAGCCGGAACCAGGGGACGGCTTCGAGGAGGTCCGGTCCGGCCGGTACGTGCGGGTGCTGCCGGCGGACGAGGTGGACGAGGTGGCGTACATCCGCACCACCTGCACCTGGCAGGGGCAGCCGTTCATCGTCCTCGCCGAGCACGACGGCTGGCTCCGGGTGGAGTACACCGGCGGTCGCTGGCCGGTCGCGCAGGCGATGGGGCTGGAGGTCTTCGACTTCGGCGTCTACCAGGGCTGGGCTCCGGCCAGCGAGGTCGCCGACCTGCGCGAGCACCGGATCTGACCCGGCGGTTCCCGATGCCGGGGCGGGTCGGTCAGGACTTCGCCCAGCGGAGAACCTCGCCGAGCACCACGTCCGGTGCCTCCAGGTGCGGAAAGTGCCCGACGCCGTCGAGCAGCCGCCACTCGTACGGGGCGATCACGTAGCGGCCGGAACCCTGGGCGGTACGCGGCAGCGAGGCGACGTCCTCCGCGCCGTGCAGTTGCAGGGTCGGGGTGACCAACGGCTTCTGCATCAGCTTGACGAAGCGGTAGCCGTGCAGCCGCAGCACCGAACGGAACGCCCACCGGTACGTCTCCAGCGCGCAGAAGGCGGCCTGCGGGATCCGCATCGCCTCCCGGCAGCGGGCCGCGTACGGGGCGAAGGCGGCGCTCTCCACCCAGCGCTGGCCGCCCCACCGGCGCAGCATGTGCTCGACCCGGACCGCGTCGTCCCGGGTGAGCATGTGCTCGTAACGGGGAAGCTGGAACTTGAGGGTCGGGGTGGCGGCGCTGAACTGGCCCCGGGGGTCGGCGAAGATGCCCGCCCGCAGGCGCAGCGGGTGCGGCGCGCCGAGCACCACCAGCCGCCGGACCAGTCTCGGGTGGAACGAGGCGGCGGTCCAGCCGAGCAGCCCGCCGGCCCCGGTGCCGACCACCGTCGCGGAGCGTTCGCCGAGCGCCCGGATCAGGCCGGCGACGTCGGCGGCGAGGGTGTAGCCGTCGTACCCACGGGGTGGCTTGTCGGTCGCGCCGTAGCCGCGCAGGTCCACCGCGACGGCCCGGAAGCCGGCGTCCGCGACGGCGGGCAGCATCTCGTGCCAGGCCCACCAGAACTCGGGAAAGCCGTGCAGGAAGAGGACCATCGGTCCGGTGCCGGCCTCGACCACGTGGAACCGGCTGCCGTTCGCCCCGACGAACCGGTGCGTCCACGGTCCGTCGGTCAGGACGCAGGACTCGTCGATCGGCCCGTCATGCTGGTCGGTCATGTCGACAGCCTAGGACCCGGAGGCATCCGGGCTGCTCCTGCGGGTCGTCGGACCGGAGGAGGGTCGTCCGCGCCGGGGTCCGCGACGCGCAGGTGGGGCAGGAACGGGGACGGCGCCCGGGGCGGGTGCCCCGGGCGCCGTCGGATGACCGGTCGGATCAGGAGAAGCGGACCTTGATGGAGGTCCCGTCCTGCTCCAGCACCTTGATCTTGGTGCCGGTCGCGGGGAGCTTGACGCCGTGGTTCGGCAGCTCCGGGTACCAGTACTGCTTGGTGTCGTCGAACAGCGGCTGCGCCGCCTGGCCGCGGATGTACTGCGGCTGGCTGTTGTGGTGCAGCGTGAACGAGTCCGCCTTCTTCAGGCTGAACGGCGCGTCGTAGACCTGGACGCGGGCCCGCCAGGGCTGCCCGGTCAGGTTGTAGATCGGCCGCGGGTGCGCGTCGATGATCATGTTGCGACCCTCACCCGGGTGCTCGAACGTGTCGTTGTCCGGCCACCGCAGGTTCCAGTACGAGATCAGCAGACCCTCCTGGTACGCGTAGTGGTCCACGTAGTCCGGGCGGGTGTTCGCGTAGCCGAAGTAGTACGGGCCGGTCTTCAGGTACTTGTCGTACGAGACGTACGAGCGGTGACCGGCGATGTAGTAGTTGTCGAAGAGGCGCTTGTAGGTCTCCTCGACGATCGACCAGCCGGCGACGGTCCAGTCGCCCGTGCCGTTCTCGGCGCCGTCGGAGAAGACGGTGCCACCGTCGGCGGTCACCGTGATCGCGTCACCGAAGAAGCCACCCGAGGAGACACCGCCGTCGGTCTGGTAGCGGAGCCGGAACTGCACCGTCTTGCCGGCGGCGAAGTCCATCGGGATGACGATGTCGACCCACTGGTCGTTGCTGGAACCGTCCAGCGCGGGGCGACCCGGGGTGACCTCGGGGAGCGGCTCGCCGTCCACCGTGCCCGGCAGGGCGGACCAGGTCTGTCCACCGTCGACCGACGCCTCGAAGAAGAGGTAGTCGTACCCGGCCTCGATGTTGTAGCGGCCCTTCATCGACAGCGACGCCGACGACTTCCCGGTCAGGTCGATCGTCCGGGTCATCGTGTTGTTCAGGTCGTCGTCGTTGCCCGAGAAGAACTGCTTGGTGCCCTCGAACGGCTTGCCGTTGTCGAAGGAGTACTCCCGCTGCGGGAGGACCACCACGGCGGCCTGCGGCTTGTCGGAGTTGTACTCCTGCGGGCCGAGGGTCATGGTGCGCTTCTGCCCGGCCACGACCACCTCGTAGTCGAGCCAGCCGAGCTGGAGCTTGTTCCACGCGCCGAGGTCGCCACCGCGCTCGCCGATGCCGTGGTCGTCCTTGGCGCCGAGCCGGCTCTGGGCCATCAGGGTCCAGTGCTCGTTGTTGTTGTCGCCGCCGTTGTACAGGTTGTAGTCGTCCGGCAGGCCCAGGTCGTGGGCGTACTCGTGGTAGAAGACCGCCCGGCCGCCGTTCTCCGGCTGCACGGTGTAGTCGCCGATCCAGATGCCGGTGCTGCCGATCTGGGTGCCACCGCCCAGGAAGTTCGGCGGGCCGGTCACACCCTGGTCGCTGGCGTAGGCGTACCAGCGGTGGCTCCAGATGGCGTCCTCACCCTGCCACGGGTCGCCGTCGGCCTGGTCGCCACCGGCGTGCACGATCTGGAAGTGGTCGATGTAGCCGTCCGGCTCGTTGAAGTTGCCGTCGCCGTCGTGGTCGTACCGGTCCCACTTGTCGAAGGACTTCATCTCGGCGGCGATCTGCGCGTCGGTGCGGCCGGCGGCCTTCTGGTCGGCGACCCACTGGTTCGCGGCGTCCCGGACCAGCGCCCACATGTTGCTGCAGGTGGTGTCCGGGCACGGGTAGCCGTTGGAGCGGCCGTACCGGGCCTCGTTGTACCGGACCTTCACCCAGTCGGTGACAGTGCCGTCGATGCTGTACCGACCCGAGGACTGGGCCTCGTAGTACTGCTTGACCGACTCTTCGCCCTTACCGGTGCCGAAGTAGAGGTTACGGAAGTAGTCCGCGCTGTAGTCCTCCTGCCAGACGGTGGAGTTGTCCACCGCGCGGTTCGGCTGGGGGATCTCGTTGCGCAGCGGACCGTCGAACCGGCGCGGACCCTCGGTGTTCGGGTCGGTGTCCTGGTCCGGGTAGTTCGGGTGCCGCTCGTTGCCGAACTCGGCGAGGATCACGAAGATCCGGTCGGTCTGCTCGCGGGCCAGCTCGACGTACTGGTCCTTGGTCTGGCTGCCGCCCTTGGCGGAACGGGCGGCCGGCCCGCTCGCGGCCTGGGTCTTGCCGACCTTGACCACGGTGCTGCCGTTGATCCGCTCGGCCTTGGCGCGGCCGGACAGGACCTCGCTGAGGCCCTCCTGGCGCAGCGCGCGCCGCTTGCTCTCAAACGGGTTGGGCAGGTCGTGCTCAGCGTGGGCGGGCTCGGCAGCCGACGGGACCGATCCCGGCGCGGCGGCCGGGGGCGCGGCGCTGGCGGTCGCACCAACCGTCAGGCCGGTGGCCGTCAGCGTCAAACCGAGCAGACCCACTGCGACTTTGCGCACGTGGTACCTCCGGTGTGAAGGAAAAACCGACCCCGTTCGGGGTTGGGGGGTCGGCGGAAGAGATCCCGAACGAGGGACCTGTGGTGAACATAGACACTGCTGGGACTGGTGGGAAGACGCTGACGTCGATTTGTTGCACAACCTTGTGACGGCGATGCGACAGCGTCACAAGTCGAGACGGTGTATCCGTGTCGCCGTTCCGCGACCGTCGCGCTCGGCCCACGCCGACGCGGTGGACCGGGACGTTCCCCGGGTGGGGGAACGTCCCGGCCGGAAGTCAGCGCCGGGCCGGGGTCACGTACACCGAGGCGTACGCGTTGTCCCGTGCGGTGCGCTTGATGGTGATCGAGACGCCGTAGCTCACGCCCTGGTCACCGGGGTTCCCCGTGCCCAGGATGGTGAAGCCGAGATCCTGTCCGTACAGTCCGGTCGCCGGGGTGCCGTCCGGGTTCACCACCCGGGTCGTGTACGGCGCGCCGTCGCGCGAGGGGACGACCACCGACGCGTCGCTGTCCCGGGCGAACAGCTGCGATCCGTCCCGCACCTCGATGCCCGGGTACCAGCCCTTGGCGTCGGTGAAGGCCTTCACGGCCGGCTGCGCCGGGAAGCTGGTGCAGTACTCGCTGAACGGCTCGCCGGCCGCCTCCAGGCACTCGGTGAACGGGGACGTCGGACGCAGCCCGAACGCCGCGTTCGACGACTGCGGACGGCTCGGCAGGTTGTCCAGCGTCGACGGGTCCTTCACGGCCGCCTCGCCGGTGCGGCGCAGCGGGTCGAAGTGCGAGTCGACGATGAGCAGCCCGCCCTTGGCCCCGTAGCTGGGCAGCGCGGTCAGCTGCGCGGTCACGTGGTTGACGTCGCCGAGCATGGTGTCCCGGTACCAGACCAGCATGCCCGGCGCGTTGTACGCGATCCGGTCGACCTTCCAGGCGTCGTTGGAGTACACCGTGTCGTAGGTGTACTTCAGGCCCTTGTCGAAGCCGTCGAGGTTGCGCCACTCGGCCAGGTAGTAGTGCGCCTGCACCCGGGTACCGCCGTCGGTCCGCCAGCCCGCGCCGGTGGTGTCGGTGAACGTACCGCCGGTCTGGGTCCAGCCGTTCGTGCCGCCCTCGACGTCGTCGCTCCAGGTGGTGGCGCCGCCGCCGGTGACCGAGAAGTCGTCGGCGAACCAGCCCCGGTCCACGAACGCGGCGTCGGTGGCGTAGCGCAGCCGCACCTGCACGGTGCTGCCCGCGTACGCGGACAGGTCGACGTAGTCGTGCCGCCAACCGTGCGAGTCACCGGTCAGGCCGTACCTCTTGCCGCCGTAGTCGGCCATCCGGCCGTTCGGGTCGGCGTAGTTGTCGTTCGTGCTGACCAGGTTGCCGGCCTCGTCGTAGACCTTCAGCTCGGTCCAGGTGGACCCGCCGTTCGTGGAGACCTCGACGAAGCCGTAGTCCCAGTCCTCCTCGATGGTGTAGTTGTTCCACATCCAGAACTTCGCGTCCGCAGCGGCCGGCACGGCCACCTCGCGGCTGAGCTTGACGTCGGCCCAGTCCTGGTCGTTGCCGCTGTGCCACATGTTCGTCCCGCTGTGCGGGGTGGCCAGGTTGATCACCTTGTCCGGCAGGTTGATCTTGATGCCGTCCTTGGTTCCGCGCGGGGTGCGGGAGGTCTGCCCGAGCAGCACCGTGCGCGGGTCCGCGCCGACCGGGATCTCCAGCGGGTCGGCCCAACCCAGCACCCACTTGTCCCAGATGCCCATGTGGGTGGGCAGCGCCTGGAACACCTCACCGGCGTGCGAGCCCGAGCCCATCAGGTCCCAGAAGTCGATGTCCGAGTCGGCGTTGCCGGAGGTGTCGTAGAGGTCCGGCAGGCCCAGGTCGTGCCCGTACTCGTGGGCGAACACGCCGACTCCGGCGTCCTCCGGCTGCACGATGTAGTTCGAGACCTGGAGGTCGGTGCCGGGAATGCGGTGGCCGCCGGCCACCGCCGAGGAGTGCGCCCAGATGGCGTAGGTGCCCTCCGCGCCACCGCCCCGGGACTTGCCCTGGCCGGCGTGCACCAGCACCAGGTGGTCGATCACGCCGTCCGGCTCGTTGACGTTGCCGTCACCGTCCCGGTCGCCCTGGTCCTCGATGTCGTAGTCGGCCCAGGGGAAGTCGGGGTCCATCGCGGCCAGCGCGTTGACCGCGTCGGTGGCGAGCCGGCCCGCGCCGAGCGGGTTGTCCGGGTGCCCGTTCATCGCCTGCTCGCGGCCGGCCACCCAGTTGCCGTTCTCGTCCTGGAAGCAGCGGGACGCGGCGTACCAGCCCTCCGAGCGCGGCAGCTTGATCCACGGGCTGGCCTGCCCGTCGACCGTGTACGCCCCCTTCGACATCTCCAGGTACATGTTGCGCATGCTGCGGCCGGAGATGTCGATGCCCGGCCTGCCGTCCGGACCGGTCAGGTCGGTCCGCACCCGCTGGGTGATGCCCGTCCTGCTGTAGAGCATCTTGTTGTAGTGCTCGGGCGAGAAGTTCGGCACCCAGAACGAGTTGTTGTCCTCGTTGGCGTACGAGGCCGGATTCGGGATGTTGTTGTGCAACGGCCCGTTCTGGACAGTTCCGGGAACGCAGCTCCGGTCCCCGAAGACCGTCTTCGGCACCATGGTTCCGGTGAAGTCGTCGTTCGCCTGGTTGTTGAACTCCACCAGCAGGGTCAGCAGCTTGGCGGTCTGCGTCTGCGGAGCCTTCTTGAACTGGCGTGGGCTCTTGCCGGTACGGATCGCCCGGGCCTCGTTGCGCGCCAGCTCACGGGCGGCGATGGGATTGCCCCGGGCGTACTTGCGGTCGTACGCGCGAGCCGACTCGACCGCCGGCGCGTGGATGCCGCCGGCACCCTTGACCTCCCGGCCCCGGGTGTCCGCCTGGACGGCGGGTTCGGCATAGTTGATGTAGAACTCGTCCGCACCGATGACGGCGCGGGTCCCTTCGGCCTGTTCGGCCGAGGCGTTGCCGGGCACGATCAGTGCCGAGGCGGCGAGCGCGATCGCGGGCAGCGCGACGAACAGACGTCGCCGCGACCCACGTTGCAGACCAGTTTGGCGCATGCCACTCCATTTCTGGACAGGGGAGAAAAGGCCGGATTCGCCACCGTCCGTGCAGCGATGGACGTCAACGGCTCCGACGGCGTGAACGTAATTCAGAAATCGACCGGGGGACAGATCCCCGGTCGGTCTCCACCCGATCAGCCTCCTCCGGCTCCCCCGACCGTCCGAAGCAGACGGCCCACGTGGGTCGCGCCCGTTGCTCGGCTCTGGTTGCAGGGGTCCCCTGTTACCGCTTTTTGCCGAGGAGGGGGCCCCTGCAACCACCCGACACGCGTGCCCATCCACAGCAGAAACGACGGTGGGTGACGGTCCACGCGGACCGTCACCCACCGGAAGGGATACGCGGAGCGTCAGTCCTCGTCGGACTTTCCGCCGCTCATACCGGAGGAGATCAGCTCCATCACCGAGGAGTCCTGGAGCGTGGTGACGTCACCGAGGGAGCGGTTCTCCGCCACGTCCCGCAGCAGCCGCCGCATGATCTTGCCGGAGCGGGTCTTCGGCAGCTCCGGCACCAGCATGATCTGCCGGGGCTTGGCGATCGGGCCGAGCGTCTTCGCCACGTGGGTGCGCAGGTCCGCGATGAGCTTCTCGCCCGCGTCACCGGCGGTGTCCACGGTGCCGCGCGGGATGGCGAACGCGACGATCGCCTGCCCGGTCGTCGGGTCGGTCGCGCCGACCACCGCCGCCTCCGCCACCGACGGGTGCGACACCAGCGCCGACTCGACCTCGGTGGTGGAGATGTTGTGCCCGGAGACCAGCATGACGTCGTCCACCCGGCCGAGCAGCCAGATGTGCCCGTCGTCGTCGCGCTTCGCGCCGTCCCCGGCGAAGTACATGCCCTCGAACCGCGACCAGTACGTCTCGATGAACCGGTTGTCGTCGCCCCAGATGGTACGCAGCATCGACGGCCACGGCTCGCGCAGCACCAGGTAACCGCCACCGCCGTTCGGCACCGACTGGCCCTGGTCGTCCACCACGTCCGCGCTGATCCCCGGCAGCGGGGTCATCGCGCTGCCCGGCTTGGCCTCGGTCACCCCCGGCAGCGGGGAGATCATCATCGCCCCGGTCTCGGTCTGCCACCAGGTGTCGACGATGGGCAGCTCACCCCGGCCGACGTGCTGGCGGTACCAGATCCACGCCTCCGGGTTGATCGGCTCGCCGACGCTGCCGAGCAGCCGCAGCGACGACAGGTTGGCCTGCGCCGGGATGTCCTCGCCCCACTTCATCATCGTGCGGATGAGCGTCGGCGCGGTGTAGAGGATGGTCACCTTGTACCGGTCGACGATCTCCCAGAACCGGCCCTTGTGCGGGGTGTCCGGGGTGCCCTCGTACATCACCTGGGTCGCGCCGTTGGCCAGCGGGCCGTACACGATGTAGGAGTGCCCGGTCACCCAGCCGATGTCGGCGGTGCACCAGTAGACGTCCGTCTCCGGCTTCAGGTCGAAGACCGCGTACGTGGTGTACGCCGTCTGGGTGAGGTAGCCGCCGGTGGTGTGCAGGATGCCCTTCGGGCGGGCGGTGGTGCCCGAGGTGTAGAGGATGAACAGCGGGTGCTCCGCGTCGAACGGCTGCGCGGTGTGCTCGGCCGAGGCGGTCTCCACCGTCTCGTGCCACCAGTGGTCCTTCTCCGACCAGGCGACCTCCTCGCCGGTACGGCGGACCACCAGCACGTGCTCCACCGACGGGCAGTTCGCCAGCGCCTCGTCCACGGTCGGCTTCAGCGCCGACGGCTTGCCCCGGCGGAAACCACCGTCGGCGGTGATCACCACCTTCGCGCTGGCATCCTGGATCCGGTTGGTCAGCGCGTCGGCGGAGAAACCGCCGAAGACCACGCTGTGCGTCGCCCCGATCCGGGCACACGCCAGCATCGCCACCGCCGCCTCCGGGACCATCGGCAGGTAGATAGCCACCCGGTCACCGGCCACCACACCCAGGTCGGTCAGCGCGTTCGCCGCCTGGCAGGTCAGTCGGTGCAGCTCGGCGTAGGTGATGGTGCGGGTGTCGCCCGGCTCGCCCTCCCAGTGGATGGCGACCCGGTCACCGAGCCCGGCCTCCACGTGTCGGTCCAGGCAGTTGTACGCCACGTTCAACTGGCCGCCGACGAACCACTTCGCGAACGGCGGGTTGGACCAGTCGAGCACCTGGTCCCACTGCTTCGTCCAGGTGAGCCGCTGGGCCTGCCGCTCCCAGAAACCCAGCCGGTCGGCTTCCGCCTCGGCGTACGCGTCGGCCTTGACGTTGGCGTTCGCGGCGAGCGCGGCCGGCGGCGGGAACTGCCGCGTCTCGTTCAGCAAATTGGCCAAGGCCTCGCTCATGGGCGTGACTCCTCGTCGCTCGGATGACCTGCGTCTCGTTGCAGAGAGGTTAACTTCGTCGGCCAGCCCCCGCGACCACGATCGTCAGTCCGACGCGCCCAGCGGCCCACCCCGCGCGCTCACCGGTGCCGGCGAGAGGCTCGCGTGGTAGCAGGGGTCCCCTGCTACCGCTTTTTGCCGAGGAGGGGTCCCCTGCAACCACGTCGGCCGTCGGCCGGACCTGACCGGTCGCTAGCGTGACGGGGTGACCTCCGATCCGCTCGCCCCGCTCCTCGCGCTCGCCGACATCGCTCCCGCCGTCGACCGGGCCCGCGACCACGTCGACCAGGCGATGCGGCACCGCGCGTTGCGCCGGCACGGCGGCCAGGTGGCCGCCGAGGTGAGCCTCCGGTCCGCGGTGGCCAGCGCCGCCCTCGAGGGGTACGCCCACGAGCGTGAGGCGGTCCGGGCCGGCACGGTCACCGACCCGGTGCTCCAGGGGGCGCTGCGGGTGGCCGGCGCGCTGCCCGGGTTGACCGAGCGTTGGGCGCAGGCACCCCGGCAGGTCCTGGCGAGGTTGCACGTCCTCGCCGCCCGGGACGTCGTGGCCGAGGCGGAGCTGGGACGACCGGTGACCGATCCGGTGGTCGGCGCCCGACTGGACGGCCTGGCCGGACTGGTCGCCGGGGGCACCAAGGTCCCGCCGCTGCTGCTCGCCGCCGTGGTGCACGGGGAACTGCTGGCGCTACGGCCGTTCGCCGGCCCGTCCGGCGTGGTGGCCCGCGCCGCTGCCCGGTTGGTGCTTCTCTCCACCGGCTTCGACCCGCGCGGACTGGTCGCGATGGACGTCGGGCACCGGGAGCGGGAACCCGAGTACGTCGGCTCGGCCGGAGCCTTCGCCACCGGCACCCCGGACGGGCTGCGCTCGTGGCTGCGCCACTACATGACCGCCGCCGAATCGGCCGCCACCCAGCTCACCCTCATCGGCGACGAGATCCTCGCCGCCTCCTGAACCGCCACGTCGACACCTCCTGGTCGCCCCTCCCGACCTGCTGCGTCGACCCCCTGGTCCGCCGCCTCCCGACCGGCCGCGGCGGTGCCTCCCTGGCCCACCGGCCCACGCCCACCGCCCCCTGAGTTGACCGTCCCGATCGTCGGCCGTGTCGGTGCCCGGAACGGGGGCGGCGCGAGCCGTCACGGCCGGCGGGCAACCTTGTTGATCCGCCGTTGCAGGATCTGCCGGGTGACGGGACCGAGTTCGTCCACCACCTCGATGAGCACACCGAGCTGGTCGAGCGCGGCCATCGCCCGCTCCGCGCCGGCGCTGTCCACCCCGTCGTAGAGTTCCAGCCCGATGAACGCGGCCGACACGGCGCGGGCGAGACCGGCGACGTCGGCGACCTCGGCGAAAGGTGATCCGGCCAGGAGCCGGCGCAGGACGGCCTCGATCTCGTCCACCCAGAGCCGGAGCGCGTCGGCGGTCGATGCGGCGAGCCGCTCGTCGCTCTGCGCGCCGGCCAGCATCTGGGCCAGGAACGAAACGTTGCCCAGCGCCCGCTCCTCCTCGTGCAGAGCCCGCCCGACCTCCAACAGCTCGCGCAGGCTGCCCACCTCGGCGAGCCGGGCCGACCAGCTGGCGACCCGCTCGGCGGTGCCGGCCCGGCAGGCCGCCGACAGCAGCTCGTCCACACTGCCGAAGTGGTAGAACACCAGCGCCTGGTTCACCCCGGCCGCAGCGGCGATGGTGCGCGCGGAGACCCCGGCGATGCCGTGCTGGCGGATGGCCGTCATCGTCCCGTCGACGAGGCGGCGCTTGGTGTCGGACATCGCTCTCCTGGCGGTCGGCACGGGTGGGGTGGTGCGATCATCGCATCGGTCACGAGCTGCGCCAGCCAGGCGATCCCGGGTAGCCGCAGGACCCAGCCCAGCCAGGCCCAGCCGAGGTGCAGGTGCTCAAGTGCGCGGGCGACGGCGGCCACCCCCCGTTCCCGGTGACCGTCGCCGCCCGTGTACCCGGCCCGCCACAGCACCCCCGCCGGATGCCGCGCGGCGGGCATGATCGTCAGGTGCACCGGGCGACGGCGTTCGAGGAACCGCCGGACCCCCGCGCACGGCCCGCAGTCGTCGTCCAGCCAGAGCACCGCAGGTTCCCCACGAAGGTACGGCCGCCACCGGGGCCACCAGGGCCGGACCCGACGGCGGTGGTCCCGCCAGCGCTGCCCGTACCGGTGGTCTAGGTCGTGGTCCTCGTGCGGGCCGGCCACCGCGGCGCTGAAGGCCACCGCCGACGCCGCCCCCACCGCCAGCACGGCACTGCCCGTGGCCAGCGCGGTGAGCAGCATCAGGGCCACCGCGCCGACCTGCATCGGGTTGGCGAGATACGCGTACGGGCCGGTGGTGACGAACCGGCCCGGCGGGTCCCACGGGTACGGTGTCCCGCCGCCCCGGACCGCGAACTCGCGTACCGCCGCCAACGCCGGCGTGGCGACCAGCAGGGCCACCTGCGCGACGAGCGCCAGCCGGGACGCCGGCAGCTCGGCGAGCCGCGCCCAGGAACCGCCCCCGAGGGTGAAGGCCAGGGTGGGCAGGAGCCACAGCAGCAGGACGCCGAAGAGCCCGAGCTGGAGCAGGACCCGGGCGGACAGGTGCCGCCGGTCGGCGCTCCACCGGCCGAGCAGCTGCGCCGGCAACGCCACGCCGAGCAGCCCGACCGCCTCCCCGGCCAGCCAGTCCGGCCCGAGACGCAGCAGCGGGTCCAGGGCGGGCATGGTCACCACGTCCAGCCAGCCCAGCAGGCCGAGGGCGACCGGCAGCGGCAGCACCCGGCGCAGGAGCACCGGCAGCGGCCCCCAGAGCGCCGCCCAGCCGATCCAGAGGTCCACCGGTAGCCCCCGGTACGCCCCGTCCACCGGCGCGAAGGCGTACCAGCCGGTGGCCCGGGACAGCTCGTGCAGGGCGGCGACGCCGACGGCGGCGGCCACGAAGGCCAGCAGCGCCGCCGCGTGGGCCGTGCGGTCCCGGTCCCACCGGGCGGCGGCCAGCACCGCCAGCAGGGGCAGAGCCAGGCAGAGGTACCGGGCGGCGGTCACCGCAGCGCCAGCATGTCGAGCAGGTGCCCGCCGCCCTGGTCGAGCAGGACGTCCTGGAGCGGCCCGAAGTACCAGGACGGGTCGAGCCCCCGCCGGTAGGCGACGGTGAGCCGGACCTCGGTGTGGCCGGCGTCCACCGCCCGCCAGCGCAGGTCGGCCTGTTGCCAGGTGAACCAGCGTCCGGTGATGGAGGTGTCCTCGACGAAGCGGAAGGCCAGGTGTCCCGGTGCGGTGGTCGCGACCTCGGCGACGAGGTGGCCGCCCGGCCCGTGCGCGCTGCCGTGGTAGCCGAACGTCCACCGGTCGCCCGGGTCGAGGCCGGCCCCGGTGACGTGCCCGGGGACGGGCACTCCCAGCAGCCGTAGCGCCGGTGACCGGACCGGTGTGGGCCGGGGGCCGGCGGCCAGTCCGGCGGCCACCGCCTCGGCGGGGAGCGCCACCACCCGGACCACCTCGACCGACTGCTCCGGGGCGATCCTCGGCCCGATCCCGCTGCCCTCCAGACCGGGTACGAGCAGCAGCGGCACCAGGATCACCGAGTAGGTGCGGGACGAGCGCCGGACCAGGTTGATCAGGGCCATCGCGCCGTGTGCCACCGCGTAGACCAGGGGCGCGGCCAGCACCACGCAGATCGCGCCCTCGTGCAGGGCCACCGCCGCCAGCAGGAGGGCGATGGTGGTGGTGACGAAGACCCGGCCGTGCGAGGTGCGCCCCGGGGTCAGGGCCAGGGCTGCGGCGAGCAGGACCGGCAGCGCCACGAAGAGCAGGGCGCTGTCGGCCCGCCCGTCATGGACGGCGATCGTGAAGACCACCAACCCGAAGGCCCCGATCAGTCCGGCGAGTATCCAGTTCGCCGCAGTCCGACGCGGTGGTGGTGCCTGCTCCGTCATGCCCCGTCCTCCCGTTTGAGCGTTCGCTCAAGCGAGCTTAGGACTGTTTGAGCGTTTGCTCAAGATTGGAGGTGGCACCCGTTCCCGGCGACGCTGGCCGTGGTCACCAGGCCAATGGAGACGACGCCGAGCGCCGACGTCGACGGATCGGCCGTGCCCACTGCGCAGGCGGCTCTGCTCGGTCCGGAGACGGCGACGCCCGGTACGCGGGGCGCACCGGGCGTGAGGGTGAAGAGAGGGCGCCGGTCAGGCGACCGGGGTGACGCGGGTGCGGCGGTGTCTGCCGTACCAGGCGATGCCGATGGCGACCCCGACCCCGACGCCGAGCGCGGCGGCGGCCACCGGCACCGCCGGGCGTTCCCGCAGGCGGCGACCGAGCGGGATGGGGTGTCGGAACTCCAGCACCGGCCAGGAGTTCTCGGTGGCCAGCCTGCGCAACTGTCGGTCGGGGTTCACCACGGTGGGGTGACCGACACACTCCAGCAGCGGCCGGTCGCTGTACGAGTCGGAGTACGCGTACGACTCGGCCAGGTCGTAGCCGCGCTCGACGGCCAGTTCGCCGACCGCGTCGACCTTGCTCGGTCCGGCGGCGTAGAACTCGACCTCGCCGCTGTACCGGCCGTCCTGCACCGCCATCCGGGTGGCGATGACGTCGGTGACGCCGAGCAGCTCCCCGATCGGGCGGACCATCTCCTCGCCGGAGGCGGAGACCAGGACGACGTCCCGGCCGGCGGCCTGGTGCTCCTCGATGAGGGCGGCGGCCTCGGCGTACACGTAGGGGTTGATCAGCTCGTGGAGGGTTTCCGCGACGATCTGACGGACCTGCTCCACCTGCCAGCCCTTGCAGAGGGCGGCCAGGTAGTCGCGGGTGCGGGCCATGGTCTGCTCGTCGGTGCCGCCGAGCCGGAACATGAGCTGGGCGTAGGCGGACTTGACCACGTCCCGTCGGGTGATCAGGCCGTCGCGGTAGAACGGCCGACCGAACGCCAGCGCGCTTGACTTGGCGATGACGGTCTTGTCCAGATCGAAGAAAGCGGCACCTCGGCCCACGGCGCGAAAGTCTAGCCCGATGGTCTAGGGTCGGCGGGTGCCCGGGGGTGGCGAACCTCACTCACCTGCGCACACGCTCCCAAGGTGACGAGCGAGAGTGACCACGGTCACACCTTCTGGCCGGAATTTCGCAGGGAGTGGAGGTTACGCCACTCGACGTGAGCATGTCTGCTACGGCATGCTTGTACTTACGACGACTTTTCACATCTGTACAACACCGGCTCTCAGCGGTTGCACCCCCCGTAACCGCTGAGCGAGTTCGGCTCAATCCCCCCCGGAGCCGAACTCCCCGACGACCCCCGTCTCCCCCCGACGGGGGTCGTCCCTTTCCTCACTCCGGCTGATCGGGGGTGGGCGCGGCCCTCGTCGCCGGCCCCGGCACGTACGAATGGATGGGGCAAGGCCGACGCACAACGACCGCCGGACGACCGGAGCCCCGGTCGGAGCGAACAGGGCGACACCAGCTCGCCCGACCGGCCCGGAGAGGAGCGGACATGTCGACCGAGCCGGAGCCGGGCCTCGCGCCCGAGCACCTGCGGACCATCAGGTACCAGGGCGACCCGGTCATGTTGACGGTGGACGGACACGACTTCCGCGTTCGTGCCCGTGCCGAGAAGCCCGGCACCTACGACTTCGACTGGCTCACCGGGCCGCACGAGTACGGCTTCACGCTCTCCGGGCCCGCCGACCCGGCGATGGGCCGACCCGAGATGGAGCGGAACATCCGCGACTTCCTCGCCGAGATCGACCCCGCCACCGGGTACCTGGCGGAGTAGCTGGACCGGGCACGCAGCGGCCCGGCCTGGGCGGGACCGACGAGCTGCCGGGTCAGGGCAGGGCGGCCGGGAGGCCGAAGTGGCCGAAGACCCCCGGATCGAGGAACGAGGTGATCGCCGCGACGCGGTCGCCGCGCAGCGTCAGCACGTTGATCGACCAGGCGAGGTGCGTACCGGTGCCGTCGGCGTCGAGGTAGCTCGCCACGGCGGGCTGCCCGTTGGCGTGCGTGGGCAGGTGGCGCCACGTCCCGCACCCGGTCAGCGGCACCCGTACCGCGAAGTCGGTGACCGCCCGGATGCCCGCGTACCAGGCGGGTAGCGGCGGCATGGACCAGGTGACGTCCTCGGTCAGCAGGGCGACCAGGGCGTCCGCGTCGGCGTTCTCCAGCGCCGTGGCGTACCCGTCGACGATCTGCCGCAGCCGCGCGTCACCGATCTTCCGCAGCGTGTGCTGCTGGCTGGCCGGGCCGACCCGGTCCGCGACGAGTCGGCGGGCGCGCGCGAGCGCCGAGTTCACCGACGTGGTCGAGGTGTTCATCATGGTGGCGATCTCGGCGGCCGAGAAACCGAGCACCTCGAACAGCAGCAGCGCGGCCCGCTGGTTGCCCGGCAGGACCTGGAGGGCGGCGACGAAGGCGAGTTCGACGGACTCCCGCTGCTCGCAGCGCGCGTCCGGATGGGCCGGGCCGTCCGCCAGCTCTCGATCCGGGTACGGACCGAGCCAGGCGACCCGACCCAGCGGCGCGTCGCCGAGGACGGCGCGGTCGCTGGCCGGCCCGAGGTCCACCGGGAGAGCGCGTCGGCCCCGGGCGGCCACCGTGTCCAGGCAGACCCGGGTCACCACCGCGTACAGCCACGAGCGCAGCGAAGCGCGTCCCTCGAAACCGGCCAGCCCCCGCCAGGCGCGCAGCAGGGCGTCCTGGAGAGCGTCGTCGGCGTCGTGGGTCGAACCGAGCATCCGGTAGCAGTGGGCGTGCAGTTCCCGGCGCAGCGGCGCGACGAGGTGGTTGAACGCCTCGTCGTCACCGGCCCGCGCCCGCTCCAGGACCGGATCGGTCGGCAGGTCGTCGGACCGCTCCGGGGCCGGACGGGTCGGCACGTGCACGAGCTGGTCCGGGACGGTTCGAGAAATGTTCCCCACGAGCGACGATTCTGCCCCACGGCGGGAGTCACCCCTTCGACCGAACGATCCGCCCCGTACGACCGGAGGACCTGATGAACCGCACCGCGACCACTGCACCGACCGTCGGAACCCTGCGCGTCCCCGACGCCACCCTCTACTACGAGGTACGCGGGCGAGGGCCGCTGGTGGTGCTGGTCGGCGCGCCGATGGACGCCACGTCGTTCGCGCCGTTGGCCGATCTGCTCGCCGTCGACCACACCGTGCTCACCACCGACCCCCGGGGCATCCACCGCAGCCCGGTCGACGACCCTGACCGGGACTCGACGCCCGAGATGCGCGCCGACGACCTGTCCCGGCTGCTGGCGCACCTCGACGCCGGCCCGGCAGTGGTCCTCGGCTCCAGCGGCGGGGCGGTCACCGCGCTGGCGCTCGCGCAGGCCCACTCCGGAGCGGTGCACACCGTCGTCGCGCACGAGCCTCCCGTCGACGAGCTGCTCGACGACCGGGAGGAACTGCGGGTGCGTACCGAGGAGATGGTCGCCACGTACCTGGCCGGTGACCCGGTCGGCGCGTGGCGGCAGTTCCTGGCCGTGGCGAACATCCAGATGCCCGAGGAGGTGACCGAGGCGATGTTCGCCGGGGAGCGCGACCCGCAGGAGGTGGCGGACGAGCACTTCCAGTACGCGCACATGCTGATCCCGACCACCCGCTGGCAGCCCGACCTGGCGGCCCTGCGGGCCGGCGCGACCCGGATCGTGGTCGGCATCGGGGAGGAGTCCACCGGTCAGCTCTGCGACCGGACCTCGCGGGCGCTCGCCGCAGGGCTGGGCGTGGCGCCGACCATGTTCCCCGGCGACCACATCGGCTTCGTCGGCGATCCGGAGCGGTTCGCCGTCCGGCTGCGGGAGGTTCTGGCCGAGGGGTGAGGAACCCGTCGAGCGGGGCGGTGCACCGTGGCGGGTGTGGAGTGGTTGCAGGGGTCCCCTCCTACCGTTTTCTGCCGAGGAGGGGACCCCTGCAACCACCTGAAAACCCGGCCCGCACCGGAGAACGCCCCGATCTGCCACCCGACGGCGGCGGGGTGTTACCGGACGACGGCGCGGGCCGGTGCGGCGACCGGCTGGTAGACGGCCAACGCCCGGCCGTCGCCGTCGGTCACCACCCAGGGATGACCGACCTGGGTGTCCCGGCGCTGGGACTCGCCCGGCGACAACCGCTCGACGCGCACCCGGTACCCCCAGTGGTTCAGCCAGTAGACGGTCACCTGTCCGCTCCGCTGGTTGACGAACTCGACCGTCGTGTCCGTTCCGCCGTCGACGGAGCGGAGGCCACGCTCCTCCTCGGCGGGAAGCGGGGTCAGTTCCACGACGTCCGGCGTGGGGGAACGGGTCGGGGCGGAGGCGGGCCGGCCGCTCGCGGCGACGTGCCGGTCGCGGGACGGCGTCGGACTGCCCGGTGACGGGGAGGCGGAGGTCGGGGAGACGGTCGGGGAGGCGGTCGTGGCGGCCCGTGCGGGGGCTGCCGCCGGCCTCGGTGTCGTGCCGACGAAGGTGGGCAGCGGGAGCGCCGGCACCGACGGGTCGGCCACCGGCCGGGGTACGGGCTCGGTGGCGGTGCCGAGCGCCCAGACCACCGTGCCGATCACCACCCCCACCATCGCCGCCACCAGCGAGTACGCCAACCAGGACGAGCGGAACCGCCGTCCGCCGGTCTCCTGTGGCCCGGATGCTTCCGCACGAGTCATGGGTGGCCGATCTCCGCTCGGGTGCAGCCCCGGAAAGGCGGCACGAGTCCACGATTATCCAGACGTGATCTTTGCATGCGTCAATGGACCCCTCAGGGGCGGTCAATCGCGATCACGGCCGGGGGCTGCGGGGACAGACGATCCGACAGTCGTCCCCATAGCAGATCGACTTCCAGGACGGGCGCTGTCCACAGGCGCTCCGGTTGTCCACAGGTACGGCGGTCACACCAGCGGGAGGGGCACCTCTCGGCGCAGTCTCTCGGCAGCACCCCCGAGCCTGACTGCTGGAGGCCGCGATGCCACCCCGTACCGATGTCCGGCCGCGCCGACGACTTCCGCTGGTCGTCACCGCGGACGTCGACCTCCTCGACGACCTCCTCCGGCTCGCCGCCGCCGGCGGTACGGAGGTGGAGGTGGCCGCCGACCCGGCGGCGGCCCGGGCCCGGTGGTCGCCGGCACCGCTGGTGCTCGTCGGGGGCGACCAGGCACAACCGTGCCTGCGGGCCCGGTTGCCACGTCGGGCCCGGCTGGTGCTGGTCGGCCGCACGGGCGCGGCCGACCCCGGCTGGGAGGTCGCCGAGCTGATCGGCGCGGAACACGTCGCGACCCTGCCCACGGCGGAACCCTGGCTCGTCGACCGGTTCGCCGAGTGCGCGCCACAGCAGGACGCCGTGGCCCGGGTGGTCGCCGTGCTCGGCGGTCGGGGCGGGGCGGGCGCGAGTGTCCTTGCCGGTGGCCTGGCGGTCACCGCCGCCCGGGCCCGGCTCCGGACCCTCCTCGTCGACGCCGACCCGCTCGGCGGCGGGCTGGACCTGGTGCTCGGCTGGGAGCAACTGGAAGGGCTGCGTTGGCCCGCGCTCACCGACGCCGACGGTCGGGTCGACCCGCCCGCCCTGGTCCAGGCCCTGCCCAGCCGGGGTGACCTGGTGGTCCTCTCCGGGGACCGGGGCGACCCGCTGCCGCTACCCGCACCGGCGATGGCCGCCACGCTCGACGCCGCCCGCCGGGGCCGGGACATGGTCGTGGTCGACCTGCCCCGCCAACTCGACGACGCCGCCGTGCTCGCCCTCCAGGCCGCCGACCGGGTGTTCCTGGTGGTTCCCGCCGAACTGCGGGCCACCGCCGCCGCGGCCCAGGTGGTGACCTCGGCCGCGCCGCACTGCACCGACCTCGCGGTGATCGTACGGGGGCCCGCGCCGGGTCGGCTCAAGGCCGCCGAGGTGGCCCGGGCACTCGGCCTGCCGCTCGCCGGCACGCTGCGACCCGAGCCGGGCATACCCCGGGGCCTGGAACGGGGTGAGGCTCCGGCGGCGACCGGTCGTGGCCCGCTCGCCGTCCTCTGCCAGCGCATCGTCGCCGATCTGACCGGCCAGCAGGTGGAGGGCGCGGCATGAGGGACCATCCCCGTTCGTCGGACCGCCCGGCCACCGTCGTCGGTGAACTCTCCGCCCGGGTACGCCAGCGCTTCGCCGCCGAGGCCACCCCGGTCACCCCCGCCACGGTCGTCTCCGCGGTGCGCGCCGAGCCCGCTGCCGCCGTCCTCGGTGACACGGTGGTGCTGCGGATGGCCGACCGGGTGCACGACGACCTCGTCGGTGCCGGGCCACTCGGGCTGCTACTGGCGGATTCCCAGGTCACCGACGTTCTGGTCAACGGTACGCGGGTCTGGGTCGACCGGGGTGACGGCCTGCGGCAGGTGGCCGTCCCGGTCGGCACCGTGGACGACGTACGCCGGTTGGCGCAGCGCCTCGCGGCCGGCGCGGGCCGGCGACTCGACGACGGCTCCCCGTTCGCGGACGCCCGGCTCGCCGACGGCACCCGGTTGCACGCGGTCCTGCCTCCGGTGGCGACCAGTGGGCCCTACCTGTCGCTGCGGACGTTCCGGCAGCGTCCGTTCACCCTCGACGAGCTGGTGGACCACGGCACGGTGTCCCGGCCGGCGGCCCCGCTGCTGGCCGCCGTCGTGGCGGCCCGATTGGCGTACCTGGTCACCGGAGGCACCGGCTCCGGCAAGACCACCCTGCTCAACACGCTGCTCGGACTGGTGCCGACCACCGAACGGATCGTGCTGGTCGAGGACGCCGCCGAACTGCGTCCGGTGCATCCGCATGTCGTCGGGTTGCAGGCGCGGACCTCCAACGTGGAGGGATCGGGCGCGGTGAGCCTCGCCGACCTGGTGCGACAGGCGCTGCGGATGCGACCGGACCGGCTCGTGGTCGGGGAGTGCCGGGGCGGCGAGGTGGTCGACCTGCTCGCCGCCTTGAACACCGGCCACGACGGTGGGGCCGGGACCCTGCACGCCAACGCCCCGTCGGACGTACCGGCCCGGCTGGAGGCGCTCGGTCTGCTCGGCGGGCTGCCCCGCGCGGCCCTGCACGCCCAGGTGGCTGCCGCCCTCCAGGTGCTGCTCCAGATGCGGCGGGGGCGCAGCGGTCGCGTGCTGGAGTCGGTCTCGCTGCTCCTGCCCGACGGGCCGGACCGCCTGGTCACAGTCGTGCCCGCCTGGGTGCGCGGACGTGGTCCCGGGCCGGCGGCCCGCACTCTCGGCGTGCTGCTCCAGCAGCGCGGCGTGCCGGTGCCGCAGATCCTGTCCGAACCGTGGCCCGGCTCGTCGGGGACGTCGTCGTGAGCACTGCGGCCTGGCCGGTGGTGGTGCTGGTGCTCGTGGCCGCCGTTGTCATCGGCTGGCCGACGGGCACCGGGCGGTCCCGGTACCGTGCGCTGTTCCGGTCTCGGCGACACGTCACTCTGCCGGCCGACGGAAACACGACGGCCGACTCGGGACACGTCACCCACGTCCCAGGGTTCCGGCGGTCCGGCCCGTTGCGCGCCACCGGTCGGCGGACCCCGCCGGGGCCGCCCAACCGCCGCGATCCGTCCCGCCCGGCCGGCGTCCCCGTGGGGCGGGCCACCGATCCAGCCGCTGGGGGCGCCGGGAGCGGCCCGACCTCACCGGAGCTGGTCGTCGAAGCCGCCCGACAGGTCGACGGCGCCGGTGGCGGCTTCACCGGCCGCCGGGCGCTCTCGCGCAGGCGGAGCGTCATTCTGGCGGCCGGTGTCGGAGCGGCCGGCGGCGGGCTGCTCGCCGGGCCGGCGGCCGCCGTGGTGGCTGCCGCGTACGCCGCTCTCGGTGTGCGGGCCCTGCTCCGGCGTCGTGCGATCCGGACGGCGGAACGGCTCCGACGCCATCGGCTGGACCAGCTCGGTGCGCTCGCCGCCGACCTACGGGCCGGTCTGCCGGTCCCGACCACCCTCACCGACGAGCCCACCCTGCCGGTGCCCGGCCCGCCGGTCCCGGGCACCGTCGCCGACGGTCCCGCCGTCCCTGGCGGCACCGATCCGGCCGGCCGGCGGCAGCGCTCCGTCGCCGACACCGTCGGGCCGGTCGGCCCCGACCGGATCGACCGGCTGACCCGTGCGGCGATCCGCCTGGCAGACCGGACGGGTGCGCCGTTGGCCGAACTGGTGGAGCGGATCGAGGCCGACATGCGGGCGATGGACCGTGGCCTGGCCGCTGCGGCCGCCCAGGCCGCCGGGGCCCGGGCCACCGCCTGGCTGCTCGCCGCGTTGCCGCTCGGCGGCATCGCTCTCGGGTACGGCATCGGCGTCGACCCGGTCCGGGTGCTGCTGCACACCCCGGTCGGTGCCGGCTGCGCGGTCGCGGCCACCACCCTCCAGGTCGTTGGCCTGCTCTGGGCCGAACGGCTCGGCACCACCCCGGATGGGGCAGCCTGATGCGCGCCCTGCTCACGGTTCGGGCCGACGATCACGTCATCCTGGCTGTCGGCCTCACGGTGCCGGCCAGTGGTGCCACTGTCCCGACGGGCGGTGCCAACTCCGTCGGGGGTGCCACTGTCCCGACGGGTGGTTCCACCTCCGTCGGCGGTTCCACCGTGCTCGCTCCCGGCCCCGTGGCCGCCGCCGGTCCGGTCGGTGCCGGCAACGCGCCGCTCACCGCAGCCGGCCTCCTGCTCGTCGCGGCGCTGGTCGTCGCCGTGACACGCCCGCGTACCCACCGTCGGTCCGGCCGGGCACGCCCGTCGAATCCGGTGGTGAAGGCGACCTCCCGACGGCTGCCGGACGTCATCCGACTCAGCGCCGGCTTGGCCGGCGTCGCGGTCGTGGTGGTCGTCGGCGGGTGGGCCGGAGCGGCCGGGGGAGTGGTGGCCTCGGTGCTCCTCGACCGGTTGCTCCGGAAGATCGAGCCGCCTGCGGTCCGCAACCGGCGGCTCGTGGAGGTCGCCGACCTGCCGCTCGCCGCCGACCTCCTTTCGGCGGCGATGCGGGCCGGGGCACCCGTGGACCGGGCGGTCATCGCCGTGGCGGAAGCGCTCGGCGGGCCACTCGCCGACCGGCTCGGCCGGGTCGGCCGCACCCTCCTGCTGGGCGGAACACCGGAGGAGGCGTGGGCCCATCTCACCCCGGTGACCGGGGCGGACCGACTGATGACCGCCGCCGTCCGGTCGGCGCAGAGCGGAGCGGCGCTGTCCGGGGCCCTGAGCCGCCTCGCCGACGACCTGCGGACCGACCGGGCGGTGGCCGCCGAGGCGTCGGCCCGCCGGGCGGGTGTGTTGATCGTGCTGCCGTTGGGGCTCTGCTTCCTGCCGGCCTTCGTTCTCGCCGGCCTGGTGCCGGTGATCGTCGCCGTCCTCGGCGACGTGCTCTGACAACCATCGAGAAAGGACGCTCACCGTGCGCAAACTGAGGGCCCGCCTGCGCGGGGACGCCGGGATGAACACCGCCGAGTACGCCGTCGGAACCCTGGCCGCCGTCGCCTTCGCTGGCATCCTGCTGAAGGTCCTGACCAGCGGTAACGTGCAGTCGGCGTTGACTGCGGTGATCGACCGGGCGCTGAAGTGACCGGGCGCCGGCGGGCCGGCCGTGCCCGTGCCCCACTCGTCGCCACGTCACCGACCGGCGATGGTCGAGGAGCCGTCACCGAGGGGTCGGCCGGCGCTGACGGAGGATCTGTCGCCGGCGCTGACCGAGAGGCTCTCGTTGCGCAGGTGGCGACCGGTGGTGACCGGGGTTCGTTCACGGCTGAACTGGCGGCCGGCCTGCCGGCGCTGATGCTGCTGCTCCTGGCCGGGCTGACGGTGGTCAGCGCGGCGACCACGAAGGCCAGCTGTCTGGACGCGGCCCGGGAGGCGGCGCTCGCCGCCTCCCGGGGCGAGAGCGGGAGGGCGGCCGGCGTCCGGGTCGCCCCGGCCGGGGCCGACATCTCCGTCGAGATCGGTCAGGACCGGGTGACCGTGACGGTGCGGGCCCCGGTGCGGACGCTCGGCGCGAATCTGCCCCGGATCACGGTGGCGGCGACCGCCGTGGCCGCCGTCGAGCCCGGCGTTCCGCTCCCCGCGTCGTGACTTCCGTGTCGACGAGGGGTGGGCGGCTGATCCGCATGAGGAACGAGGTGACGGGGACGGCCGGACCAGCCGCCGGGCGGCACCCCTGCCGGGCGGACCGAGGTGGGGCGAGCGTACTGCTGCTCGCGGTGGGCCTGGTCCTTCTGCTGGTCGGGCTGTTCGGTGCGGCGGTGGGGGCGGCCCGTGCGGCTCGACAGCAGGCGCGGGTGGCGGCCGACTTCGCGGCCCTGTCCGGGGCGGGCATCAGCTTCCGGGGTGAGCGGGCCGCCTGCCGTCGGGCCGCCGAACTCGCCGCCGCCAACGGTGCCCGGTTGGCCAAGTGTCACCTGGACGGACTGGACGTCCAGGTGACGGTGGAGGTGGCGGTCGCCCCGCTCCCCGGGCTGCACCGGACGGCCGCCGTCACCTCCCGCGCCGGCCCGGTACGCGGCTGAGCCGGTACGCGGCTGAGCCGGAACGCGGCTGAGCTGGGACGCGGGCACGCCGGGAGCCGGGGCCCAGGACGACGTCAGGACACCAGGACGCCGGGACATCAGGGCACCAGACTGAAGGACATCAGGACATCAGGACATCAGGACATCAGGACAGCGGACGACCGGACCACCCAGGGGCGGGGTCAGCGGCCCTGGAGGGCGTCCAATCCGATGGCCATCGCGATGACGAGGCGACGGTCGATCTGCGGGTGGGCCACCTCGACGGTGTACCGGTCGCGCAGCCCCCACTGCTTGATCACCGAGAAGACCGGCTGGCCGCCGGCGGTGAAGTCGAAGTGGTAGGGCAACCAGGAGAGCGACTCGACGAAGCGCCGCAGCAGGGCCACCGGCATGCTGCGTTCCTGGCCTGTCGTCGGGGGCAGGCCGGGCTGCTCGACGTGCCAGGTGGAGCGCAGCAGCGACTGGGCGAAGTCCTTGCGGAACAGCCCGATCGGGTTGCCGAGGTGGTCGGTGACGTCGTACGTGGCCCCGACGTCGAGCCGCTGCCGGGCCTTGAAGCCGAGCAGGGGCTGCTGCTTGCTGTCGTCGGTGTAGATGGTCACCTGCTCCTTGAAGGCGAGTCGCTTCTGCTGCGCAAAGGCGAGCAGCCCGCCCTCCGAGCCGTCCGGCGCGACCGCGTGGACCTCGTACTGGTTGACCATGAACCGCAGACGTTGCCGAATGTGGAACCGCTGCTGGGCCTGAAGCTGGTTGAGCTGCATGAAGGTTCCTTCCGTCCGATGCGCCCGACTCTCGCACACCTCTTACCCACCGGCACAGTCGATCATCGGATCGGTGCCGCGACTGATCGGCGCCGCGACGCCGCGATGGCACGCCACGTCACGGCCGGTGCTCCGCAGCGGGAGCAGGAGTCATCGGGAGTCGGTGGTGGCGCGCAGGGCCCAGCTGTTGAGGACCTGGTGGATGGCGCGCAGTCGCTCGTTGATCTGTTCCAGCCGTTCGGCCTGGGCGAGTTGGGCCAGCGCCGCGCCGAGGGCGATCTGCTGGTCGCGGGTCAGGTTCTCCTGGTCGACCGTGTAGAGCAGGTCGACGGTCTCGGCGATGGTGTCGGCCACGACTCCTCCTCGGATGCATGGAAGCGCTCCCAGGGCAGATGCCCCGAACGGGGGTGATCTATTCCTGCGTTCCGTCGGGCAGGTTGGCCAGCACCACGTCGAGGATCCGCACCGCGTCCGCCCGGCTGAGCGGGTTGTTGCCGTTGCCGCACTTCGGGGACTGCACGCAGGACGGGCATCCGGTCTCGCAGCCGCACTCGACGATCGCGTCCCGGGTCGCCCGCAGCCACGCCGCCGCCGTTCCGTACGCCCGCTCGGCGAACCCCGCCCCGCCCGGATGGCCGTCGTACACGAAGACCGTGGGGGCCCCGGTGTCCGCGTGCAGCGCGGTGGAGAGGCCGCCGATGTCCCACCGGTCGCAGGTCGCCACCAGCGGCAGCAGGCCGATCGCGGCGTGTTCGGCGGCGTGCAGCCCGCCCGGTACGTCGGCCGGCTCCACCCCCGCCCCGGTCAGCGCCTCCGGCGTGACGGTGAACCAGACCGCGACCGTCCGCAGCTCCCGGGCCGGCAGGTCCAGCGGGCGGGTGTCGATCACCTCGCCGGAGGAGAGCCGCCGCCGCTGGTACGAGACGACCTGGCTGGTCACGTCCACCTCGCCGAGGAACAACCGGACCGGACCGGCGTCGACGGACGAGCGGACCGACACCACCGACAGCGAGGTGACGTCCCGGGCGTGGGTGGACCAGTCCGGCTCCTCGGTGTGCACCAGCGCGCAGCCGTCGGCCAGGTCCAGTTGGTCCACCACGTACGAGACGCCCTGGTGCAGGTAGACCGCGCCGGGGTGGACCAGGAAGTGCGACGATCCGCCGTCGACCGTGCCGAGCAGGCGTCCGGTCGCCGACTCCACCACGCAGACCGGGGCGCCTCCCTCGCCGCGCAGGTCGACCTCCGGCCGTTCCCGGTGCCGCCAGTACCAGCCGGTCGGCCGTTGCCGTAGCGCCTCCGCCGCGACCAGCGCGTCCACCGCCTCCTTCGCCCCGTCGCCGAAGAGTTCCAGGTCGTCGGCGGTCAGCGGGGCCTCCGCCGCCGCGCAGGCCAGTTGCGGGGCGAGTACGTACGGGTTGGCCGGATCGAGCACGGTCGCCTCGACCGGTGCCCCGAACAGCGCCTCCGGGTGGTGCACCAGGTAGGTGTCGAGCGGGTCGTCCCGGGCCACCAGCACGGCCAGCGCCTCGCCGCCGGAGCGTCCCGCCCGACCGGCCTGCTGCCAGAGCGAGGCCCGGGTGCCCGGGTAACCGCAGATCAGCACCGCGTCCAGCCCGACCAGGTCGACCCCGAGTTCCAGCGCGTTGGTCGAGGCCAGCCCGAGCAGGTCGCCGTCGAGCAGTGCCCGCTCCAACTCGCGCCGCTCCTCTCGCAGGTAGCCGGCCCGGTAGGCGGCCACCCGCGCGCCGAGCCCCGGCACCGCCTCGTCGAGGGCGCGGCGGGCGGTGCTCGCCACCACCTCGGCACCCCGCCGCGACCGGACGAACGCGAGGGTGCGTACCCCCTCGGCGACCGTGTCGGCGAGCAGGTCGGCCGTCTCGCGCAGGGCCGACCGGCGCGTCGGCGTCAGGTCCTGCGCCGCGTCGTCGGCGGTGGCGGGCAGCAGCGGCGGCTCCCAGAGGGCGAAGGTCACCCCGCCGCGCGGCGAGGTGTCCTCGGTCACCGCGGCCACCGGCAGCCCGGTGAGCCGTCCGGCCGCCGTCGCCGGGTCACCGGAGGTCGCCGAGGCCAGTACGAACGTCGGCGTGGCCCGGAACCGGGCACACTGCCGGCGCAGCCGGCGCAGCACGTGGGCGACGTGCGAACCGAAGACGCCCCGGTAGGTGTGGCACTCGTCGACGATCACGTACGTCAGCCGGCGCAGGAAGCCGGACCAGTGCGCGTGCCCGGGAAGGATCCCGTGGTGCAGCATGTCCGGGTTGGTCAGCACGAACCGGGAGTGCCGGCGAATCCACTCCCGCTCGGCGCGCGGGGTGTCCCCGTCGTAGCAGGCGGGGCGTACCCCGGCCAGCTCCAGCCCGGCGACGGCACGGAACTGGTCGGCGGCGAGCGCCTTGGTCGGCGCGAGGTAGAGCACGGTGGCCCGGGGGTCGGCCAGCAGCGTGGCCAGCGCGGGGAGCTGGTAGGCCAGGGACTTGCCGGACGCGGTGCCGGTGGCGACCACCACGTGCTGACCGTCGTACGCCAGGCTCGCCGCCTCGGCCTGGTGCCGCCACGGCGCGACCACGCCCCGACCCTCGAACGCCGCGCGCAGTTCCGGGGTGGCCCACTCCGGCCACGGCACCGGCACCCCGGGCCGGGACGGCACACGTTCGACGTGGGTGACCGGGTCGGCGACGCTCCGGGCGCGCAACCGGCGCAGCAGCTCGGCCGGGGAACGCCCGGGACCGGAGCCGGTCGACACGGTGGCGGCGGTGGTCACCATGGCACTCTCGCACCGGGGACCGGCTTTCGACCACCCGGGCCCGGGGTAAGGAGGTGCCCGCCACCGGTGACCTGCTCGGC
This sequence comes from Micromonospora sp. NBRC 101691, assembly GCF_030269285.1. Lineage (NCBI taxonomy): Bacteria > Bacillati > Actinomycetota > Actinomycetes > Micromonosporales > Micromonosporaceae > Micromonospora > Micromonospora sp. NBRC 101691. The sequence goes on along the minus strand of NZ_BSTB01000026.1, from coordinate 31,837 downwards.
GCGGCGGCGGAGATGGTTAGATGCCCAGGAGAGTTTGCGGCTCTTGCGAGGGAGGACCGATGGAGCTGTCGCTGGCGACCCACGGCGAGGGCGAGCACACGGTGCTCGAGGTCGGCGGTGAGGTCGACGTCTACACCGCCCCCCGCCTGCGTGAGCGGCTCATCGAGCTGATCGACGGTGGTGCCCGCAAGGTCGTGGTCGACCTGGGCCGGGTCGACTTCCTGGACTCCACCGGTCTGGGGGTGCTGGTCGGCGCGCTGAAGCGGCTCCGGTCGGTCGGTGGCACCTTCGCCCTGGTCTGCGACAAGGAGCCGCTGCTCAAGATTTTCCGGATCACCGCGCTGGACCAGGTCTTCCCGCTCCACCCGACGGTCGCCGCGGCGATCGCCGCCGACCCGTCCGCCCCGGGGGCGTGATGGCGACGGTCCGGCTCTCCTTCTCGCCCGCGCCGGTCCACGTCCGTACCGCCCGCCTGGTGGGGGTGGCGGTCGCCCGACGGGCCGGCGTACGCGAGGACCTGCTGGACGAGGTACGGCTCGCCATCGGCGAGGCGTGCACCCGGGCGGTCGCGCTGCACCGGCAGTACGACATCCCCGCCCCGGTGCTGGTGGAGATGTCGGACGGCGGGGCGTACGCGGTGCGGGTGGTCGACCGCGCCCCGATCGAGGCCGGTCTCGGGTTGGCCGCGCTGGACGCCGACCAGTTGGCGAACGAGTCGCTGACCGACGAGGCGCTGACCACCGGGGTGGGCTTCGCCCTGCTCGCCGGTTTCGTCGAGGACCTCCAGGTGCGGCCGGTCGACGAGGGGATCGGCACCGAGGTGCGGATGGTCTGGCCCGTCGGCCGCTGACCGAAGGCCCCGACGCCCCGACGAACAGCAGCCAACCGGAGGCCGAGGAACGACAGCCGGCCGAAGCCCGACGAAGAACAGACAACCGAAGGTCGTGTCCCCTGCCGGGGGCACGACCTTCTTGTCGTGACGCCCGCCTATATCAGATTTCCTCACATATCACAGCGACGAAGATCATCCACATGAGGCGTACCCTCGGTGTGACCTCCGACACTGGATAGGGCTACAGTACGCGGGTTGTCAGCAAGTGTCCCGCCCGTCACCAGCGGCTATAGCTGATCTTCGCTGTCCGCGTCCCGGTGGTGGGCTGGCTCCGCTTGCGAGTCCGCATCCAGGCGTCCGGTCGGTACGTCCCATCGACCGGCGCGAGTGTTCGGTACAGGAGGACACAGATGTCCGGGATCTTGGCCGCCGACGGCGGCGAGCTCTCCCTTACCGGCGCCAACGTGTCGTACGTCGTCATCGCCGCGGTCATCGCGCTGGTGGCGCTCGTCTTCGCCGCCGCCTTGACCAAGGCGGTACTGGCAGCCGGTAAGGGCACCACCAACATGCAGGAGATCTCCGGGGCGGTGCAGGAGGGCGCCTCGGCCTATCTGCTCCGGCAGTTCAGAACACTCGCGGTGTTCGTGGTCATCGCCGTCGTACTGCTCTTCCTGCTACCGGTGCACGACACCGACGGCAGCGAGACCGCGGTGAAGATCGGCCGGTCGGCCTTCTTCGTCGTGGGCGCGGGGTTCAGCGCCTTCATCGGCGGGGCCGGGATGTGGCTCGCCACCCGCGCCAACCTGCGGGTCGCCGCCGCGGCCCGGGAGCGGCAGGGCGGTCGCGAGGCGGCGATGAAGATCGCCTTCCGCACCGGTGGTGTGGTCGGCTTCCTCACCGTCGGCCTCGGCCTCTTCGGCGCCGCGCTGGTCGTCCTCGTCTACCGGGGCGATGCGCCGACCGTGCTGGAGGGCTTCGGCTTCGGCGCCGCGCTGCTGGCCATGTTCATGCGGGTCGGCGGCGGCATCTTCACCAAGGCCGCCGACGTCGGCGCGGACCTGGTCGGCAAGGTCGAGCAGGGCATCCCCGAGGACGACCCGCGCAACGCGGCCACCATCGCCGACAACGTGGGCGACAACGTCGGCGACTGCGCCGGCATGGCCGCCGACCTGTTCGAGTCGTACGCGGTCACCCTGGTCGCCGCGCTGATCCTCGGCCGGGCCGCGTTCGGCGAGGAGGGCCTGGTCTTCCCGCTGATCATCTCCACCATCGGCGTGCTCGTCGCGATCATCGGCGTCTTCATCACCCGGCTGCGCGCCTCGGACCGTTCCGGCCTGACCGCGATCAACCGGGCCTTCTACCTCTCCGCCGTGATCTCGGCGGTGCTGGTGGCGATCGCCGCCTTCGCGTACCTCCCGGCGAGCTTCGCCGACCTGGAGGGTGGTCTCACCGACGCCGACCAGAACCCGCGTCTGGTCGCCATCGGCGCGGTGGTCATCGGTATCGTGCTTGCCGCCGCCATCCAGGCGCTGACCGGCTACTTCACCGAGACCGACAAGCGCCCGGTGCAGGACATCGGCCGCAGCTCGCAGACCGGCCCGGCCACCGTCATCCTCGCCGGTATCAGCGTCGGCCTGGAGTCGGCGGTCTACTCGGCGCTGCTCATCGGTGCCGGCGTCTTCGGCGCCTTCCTGCTCGGCGGCAGCTCCATCACCCTCTCGCTGTTCGCGGTCGCGCTGGCCGGCACCGGCCTGCTCACCACCGTCGGCGTCATCGTGGCCATGGACACCTTCGGCCCGATCTCCGACAACGCGCAGGGTGTGGCCGAGATGTCCGGCGACATCGACGAGCACGGTGCGCGGACCCTCACCGAGCTGGACGCGGTCGGCAACACCACCAAGGCGATCACCAAGGGCATCGCCATCGCCACGGCGGTGCTCGCGGCCACCGCGCTGTTCGGCTCGTACACCGACACCCTGCGCACCGCGTACTCCGACGCCGGGGTGGGCGACGTCGGCGCGGAGATCCTGAACGCGCTCAACGTGGCCAATCCGCGCAACCTGGTCGGCCTGATCATCGGCGCGGCGGTGGTCTTCCTCTTCTCCGGTCTGGCCATCAACGCCGTCTCCCGGTCGGCCGGCGCGGTGGTGATGGAGGTCCGTCGGCAGTTCCGCGAGCTGCCCGGGATCATGGACCGCACCCAGCGTCCGGAGTACGGCAAGGTCGTCGACATCTGCACCCGGGACGCGCAGCGCGAGCTGATGACCCCCGGCCTGCTCGCCATCATGGCCCCGATCGCGGTCGGGTTCGGCCTCGGGCCGGGCGCGCTCGCGTCGTACCTGGCCGGGGCGATCGGCGCCGGCACGCTGATGGCGGTCTTCCTGTCCAACTCCGGTGGTGCCTGGGACAACGCCAAGAAGATGGTCGAGGACGGCGCGTTCGGTGGCAAGGGCTCCGAGTCGCACTCCGCCACCGTGATCGGCGACACCGTCGGTGACCCGTTCAAGGACACCGCCGGCCCGGCGATCAACCCGTTGATCAAGGTGATGAACCTGGTCTCGCTGCTGATCGCCCCGGCCGTGGTGGCCTGGAGCATCGGCGACGACCGGAACACCCCGCTGCGGGTGACCATCGCGGTCGTGGCGACGCTGGTCATCGTCGCGGCGGTGGTGTTCAGCAAGCGCAAGGGCGTGACGATGTCCGACGCCGACGGAGGCTCGGGCGGCACCGCCTCCGGCAGCCCGGACCAGCGTCCGGAAGCGGTCCGCGCCTGAGTCGCGCCCGGTTCCCCGGTCGGCACGTCGCCGACCGGGGAGCCGGGCCGTCCCGTCGACGACCGGGATCCGGTGGTCGACGACGAGCGGGGTATGGCGGTGGGTCGATCACCGGACCCGGCGGTCGCGTCGGTCGGGCGACCGGAGCCGGTCCGTCGTCGGGCGGCTCAGGGGCCGCTCGAGCCCCGGTCGGCATCGACGGGTGGGTGGCGCATCACGGCGGAGGCCGTACGCTGCAACGCATGCGTACGTGCCGGGCGGCAACCGCCGGAAAGCTCACGGTGGTCCTGGCCACGATCGTCCTCGTGGCCGGTGCGTGCGGTGCCGGTCCGACGCCCCGGGTCTGGGCCGCGACGGTCTGCGAGGCCCTCACCCCCTGGCGCGCTGAGATCAACAAACTCACCAGCAGCACCCAGCAGCAGATGACCGCGCAGACCACCCCCGCGCAGGCCAGGGAGAACCTGGTCCGCCTCTTCGCCGGGGCCGAGGAGGCCAGCGAGACCGCCCGCCGCGAGGTCGAGGCGGCCGGCGTGCCGGACACCGAGCACGGCGAGCAGGTCTCGGCCGGTTTCCTCGACTCGCTGGAGAAGGTCCGGGACGCCTACGGCCGGGCGCGGAAGAGCATCGCAGGGCTGGGCACCGGCCAGCCGGCCGCGTTCTACGACGGGGTACGGGCCGCCGTGGACACCCTCAACAAGGAGTACGACGCGAGCGCGCTGGACACCAGCAAACTCAACTCGGAAGAACTCAAACAGGCCTTCGACGAGGTCCCGGAGTGTCGCTGACGCCGCCATCCGACGCGCCGGCCGGTCCCGGTCCGGTCCGGCAGCTCTCCCTGTTCGGTACGGAGGCGGCCGACCCGTCTCCCGCCGACCTGGCCGGGCTGCTCGCCGGGCCGGCCCAGATCGTGCGGATGGGTGGCACCGCCCGGCTGTCGGTCGTGGTGGACGTGGCATGGCGGGTGCACGTGCTCGTCGCCGAGCTGGCCCGGCGTGGGCTGAACGCGAGCTGGGAGGCGACCGGGGACCGGCACCGCGTCCGTACCTCGTACACGAGTGCCCTGGCCCCGCTCGCGGCGGCCTGGCTCCCCGACGGCCCGGTGGCCGACGAGCCGCCGCCGGGCACCCCGGCACCCCGCGCCGCGACGGCGGACGGGGACGACCGAGCGGGCGGCCGACCGGACGGGGACGACCGAACAGGCAGGCGACCGGACGGGGACGACCACGCGGGCAGCGGACCGGACGCGGATCACCGGGCAGGCGGGCGACCGGACGGGGACGACCGGGTGGCGGGTCCACCGGCTGCTGCGGAGGATCCGGTGCGCAAGCGGCCTCCCGCCACCTTCCATCTCAACGGCCGTCGGCTCCGGCTCTGGCTGGCCGCGGCGGGGGTCGCCGAACCGTCCGGCTTCCGGCTGCACCTCGGCCCGGCCGACGAGCCCTGCTGGGAGACGGTCGGCCGGGCGCTGGCCGCCGTCGGACTTCCCGCGACGTTCCTCGACGCCGGAGCGGAGGGACCGGCCTACCGGATCAGCGGGCGGCGACGCCTGGCCCGGCTGGCCGAGCTGGTCGGTGACCGACCGGTGGCCGCACCGGTGACGGGATGGCCGTCCGGCCCGACCCAGTTCCGGTGACTCATAGTAGCGACGCGCCCGCAGAAAGTGCGAACCGGACCGGGTGCCGTCGCGCGCCGTGCCGTCCGAACGATCTTGCCCCGGCGTCCCACGCATGGCCTGGCCTGCTGTCGGGTAGGGGACAGCGGGTGGTCGGACGGCCTCCCCGGGTGATCCCGCACGGCGTCGGTCCCGGGCCGACGTTCGACACAGTGGCCCGCCCGAGGGCGGATCCGCGGTGTACGGTGACGCCGTCCGGCACATACGTCCGCGCCGCGTCGGGGGGCGACCGCCGCTGTCGGGTGGCTTCGCCGCCCACGAAACCCCGACCGCGGGCAGCGCGTTACGTTGGACATCCGGACCGCCGGCGGCCCGGGAACACGGCGGTGCCGCCCGGAGGCGGTCGGGCCACGAGCAGGAGTGAGGTCGCAGGAGACGTGCCGAGCAACGCCAGGACCACCCGTCTGGTCATCGTCGAGTCACCGGCGAAGGCCAAGACGATCTCGGGCTACCTCGGCCCGGGATACGTCGTGGAGGCCAGCTTCGGGCACGTCCGCGACCTGCCCCGCAACGCCGCCGACGTGCCGGCCCGCTACAAGAGGGAGCCCTGGGCCCGGCTCGGGGTGGACGTCGACAACGGTTTCCACGCCCTCTACGTGGTCTCCGCCGACCGCAAGCAGCAGATCACCAAGCTGACCCGGCTGGCCAAGGAGGTCGACGAGATCCTCCTCGCCACCGACGAGGACCGCGAGGGCGAGGCCATCGCCTGGCACCTGGTGGAGACGCTCAAGCCCAAGGTGCCGGTCAAGCGGATGGTCTTCCACGAGATCACCAAGCCGGCGATCCAGGCGGCGGTGGCGAACCCGCGCGAGATCGACCGCGCCCTGGTCGACGCCCAGGAGGCCCGGCGGATCCTCGACCGGCTCTACGGCTACGAGGTCTCCCCGGTGCTCTGGAAGAAGGTCATGCCGAAGCTCTCGGCGGGCCGGGTCCAGTCGGTGGCCACCCGGATCGTGGTGGAGCGCGAGCGGCAGCGGATGGCCTTCCGCAGCGCCGAGTACTGGGACATCCTCGCCACCCTCGCGGTGGCCGAGCCGGGCGAGGGGCCGCGCACCTTCTCCGCCACCCTGATCGCCCTGAACGGCGACCGGATCGCCAGCGGCAAGGACTTCGAGCCGACCACCGGCCGGGTGCGCCCGGGCGCGGGCGTGGTGCACCTCGACGCCGGCGGGGCGCGCGGACTCGCCGCCCGCCTCCAGGGGCGACCGTTCACCGTCACCCGGGTCGAGGAGAAGCCCTACCGCCGTCGCCCGTACGCGCCGTTCATCACCTCCACGCTCCAGCAGGAGGCCGCCCGCAAGCTGCGCTTCTCGTCGCAGCAGACGATGCGCACCGCGCAGCGGCTCTACGAGAACGGCTACATCACCTACATGCGTACCGACTCGGTGAACCTGTCGGAGACCGCCATCGCGGCGGCCCGCCGGCAGATCGTCGAGCTGTACGGCGAGCGCAGCGTGCCGCCGGAGCCGCGCCGCTACACCGGCAAGGTGAAGAACGCGCAGGAGGCGCACGAGGCGATCCGCCCCGCCGGGGACAACTTCCGCACCCCGGGCGACGTGCGCAACGAGCTGTCCACCGAGGAGTACCGCCTCTACGAGCTCATCTGGCGGCGCACCATCGCCTCGCAGATGACCGACGCGGTCGGGTCCAGCGTCTCGGTGCGGATCCGCGCGGTCTCCAGCGCCCAGGAGGAGGCCGACTTCGGCGCCACCGGCAAGACCATCACCGACCCGGGCTTCCTGCGGGCGTACGTCGAGTCCAGCGACGACGAGAACGCCGAGGCCGAGGACGCCGAGCGGCGGCTGCCCAACCTGGTGAAGGACCAGCCGCTCACCGCCGACGAACTGGCCGCCCAGGAGCACCACACCCAGCCGCCGTCGCGCTACACCGAGGCGTCGCTGGTGAAGGCGCTGGAGGAGCTGGGCATCGGCCGGCCGTCGACGTACGCGTCGATCATGCAGACCATCCAGGACCGGGGGTACGTCGTCAAGCGCGGTCAGGCGATGATCCCGTCGTTCCTGGCGTTCGCGGTGATCGGGCTGATGGAGCGGCACTACCCGCGCCTGATCGACTACGACTTCACCGCCAGCATGGAGAACGAGCTGGACGAGATCGCCGGTGGCGACCACGCCGCCGTCGACTTCCTGACCGCGTTCTACTTCGGCAGCGCCAACGGCGCCGGTGACCGGGACATCGCCCGTTCCGGCGGACTGAAGAAGCTGGTCACCGAGAACCTCACCGAGATCGACGCCCGCAGCGTCAACTCGATCCCGCTCTTCACCGACGACGAGGGCCGCGAGGTGGTCGTCCGGGTCGGCAAGTACGGGCCGTACCTCCAGCGGGCGGTGCCCGGGGAGGCCCCGGTGGTGCACGCCGAGGGCGAGGAGAGCGGCACCCCCGGCGACCGGGCGCCGATCCCCGAGGGGCTGGCTCCCGACGAGCTGACCCCGGAGAAGGTGCACGAGCTGTTCCTCGGCGGCGGCGGTGAGCGCAAGCTGGGCGACGACCCGGCGACCGGTGAACCGATCCTGCTGAAGTCCGGCCGGTTCGGCCCGTACGTGGCCAGCGGGGAGCGCAAGTCCTCGCTGCTGCGGTCGCAGTCGCCGGACACGCTCACCTTCGACGAGGCGCTGAAGCTGCTCAGCCTGCCCCGGCTGGTCGGCGTCGCCCCGGACGGTGTCGAGGTCTTCGCCAACAACGGCCGCTACGGCCCGTACGTCAAGCAGGGCGAGGAGTTCCGGTCGCTGGACTCCGAGGAGAAGATGTTCACGGTCACGCTGGACGAGGCGCTGGCCCTGCTCGCCGCCCCCAAGACCCGTCAGCGGCGGGCCGCCGCGCCGCCGCTGCGCGAGATGGGCGTCGACCCGCTGACCGAGAAGCCACTGGTCATCAAGGACGGTCGGTACGGCCCGTACGTCACCGACGGCGAGACCAACGCGTCCCTGCGACGTGGACAGACGCCGGAGGCGTTGAGCATCGAGGAGGCCTCCGAGATGCTTGCCGAGAAGCGGGCGAAGGGGCCGGCCGCGAAGAAGACGGCGCGCAAGACCGCAGGGGCGAAGAAGGCTCCCACGGCGAAGAAGACCCCGGCGAAGAAGACCAGCGCCGCGAAGAGCACCACCACCAAGGCCACCGCCGCGAAGGCCACCGCCACCAAGAAGGCCCCAGCGAAGAAGGCCGCCCCGAAGAAGGCGACCGCCAAACCTGAGTGATCCGCCACCCGTGATCCACGCGAGATGCGGCATGTCGGGGCGTCCGGCCACTCGGACACCCCGACATGCCGCATTCCGGGACGCCCGGTCAGGAGCCGAGGACGCGGGTCAGGTAGGGGTTGGTGAAGACGCGGGCGGGATCGAGGGTGTCCCGGAGGGCCTGGAAGTCCGCGAAGCGCGGGTAGGCGGGGGCGAGCGACGCGGCGTCGCGGTAGTGCAGCTTGCCCCAGTGCGGACGCCCGGCCAGGCCCCGGGCCACCTCCTCGAACGCCCGGAAGTACGGCTCGTACGGCATGCCGACGTACTGGTGCACGGCGATGTACGCGGACTCCCGCCCGTACCCGTGGGACAGCCAGATGTCGTCCGGCGCGGTGAACCGCACCTCGGCCGGGAAGAGCACCGGGAACGGCAGCCCGTCGACGATCCGGCGCAGCGCGTCGAGCGCCTCGCCCAGCGCGGCACGCGGCAGGGCGTACTCCATCTCCACGAAGCGGACCCGGCGCGGGGTGCAGAAGATCCGGTCGGAGCGGCCGGTGTACCGCCGTTCGGTAAGCGCCCGCGCGCTGACCGCGCTGATCGTCGGCACCAGCCGGGGCGACGCCCGACCCAGCCGGCAGGCCCGCTCGAAGACGGTGTTCGCCAGGAACTCGTCGTCCAGCCAGCCCCGCCACCCCGGCAGCGGCCGGTCGTCGACGGCCACCCGGTCGTTGGTCTTGACCTGCACCCGGTCGGTGTACGGGAACCAGTAGAACTCGACGTGGTCGTGTCCGTCGACCAGCGCGGGCAGGTCGGTCAGCACGTCGGCCAGCCGCGCCGGTCGTTCGTGGGCGAGCAGCGTGAAGGCGTCCACGCAGCGCAGCGTCACCTCGGTCAGCACGCCGAGCGCGCCGAGGCCGACCCGGGCGGCGGCGAAGACCTCCGGGTGCGCGTCGGTGGAGCAGCGCAGCACCTCCCCGGTGCCGGTGACCAGGGTCAGCGCCTCGACGGCGGTGGCCAGGCAACCGAGTCGCGCGCCGGTGCCGTGGGTGCCGGTGGAGATCGCCCCGGCGATGGTCTGCGCGTCGATGTCGCCCAGGTTGGGCATGGCCAGGCCGTGCCCGGCGAGCAGGTCGTTGAGCGTCCGCAGGGTCATCCCGGCCGGTACGCTGACCAGTCGGCGTTCCCGGTCCACCCGGACCGGCTCGGTCAGGTCGGCCAGTTCCAGCCGGTGACCGTCGGTGGCGGCGATGGCGGTGAAGGAGTGGCCGCTGCCCACCGGCCTGATCCGTGCGCCCGCCCCGGCGGCGGCCCGTACCGCCTCGGCGACCTCGCCGGTGTCGCGTGGTCGGGGCACCGCCCCGGCGACGCTGCGCTGGTTACCCGCCCAGTTCGTCCAGGCGGTGCCGGCAGGGATCGTCCGCGTCATGTGCGCCTCCGTGCGCCAGGGGAACCATCAGAACGTTGTGACTGGTAAACACCACATTGCCGGCCGGCTCGTTAGTACCGGTAGCGTCACGCTTCCGTGACGTGCAGAAATGTTCATCCGTCGAAGGGGGGTGGCGTCGAGTGTCCACACCAGCCGCCACGACCGGTCCGCTGCGTCGGGTACCGGTGCAGGGGCGAAGTGTCGCGCGGGTCCAGCGGATGCTGGACGCCTGCGCCGAGCTCGTCGACGAGGTGGGGTACGAAGGGCTGACCACCACGCTCCTCGCCGAACGGGCCGAGGTCGCGATCGGGTCGGTCTACCAGTTCTTCCCGGACAAGCGGGCGATCGTGCAGGCGTTGACCCTGCGCACGATGGAGTCCTATCTCCAGCGGCTCGACGCGCGGTTCGCCTCGGACGACCTGACCGACTGGTGGGACGGTGTCGACGCGGCGATCGACGAGTACATCACCATGCACCGCACCGTTCCCGGTTTCCGTACCCTGCACTTCGGCGACGTGGTCGACCTGCACCTGCTCGACGAGCAACGGGACAACAACGGCGTGATCGCCGACCAGTTGGCCCGGGTGCTGACCGAGCGGTTCGGTCTGACCGACGGGCCCCGGCTCCGTTTCATCCTGGAGATCGCCGTCGAGGCGGCCGACTCGTTGATCAAGCTCGCGTTCCGCCGTCAGCCGGAGGGGGACGAGCGGGTGCTGGACGAGGCGAAGGCGCTGATCCGGGAGTACCTGCACCGCCAGGTCAAGGCCCCCGGGCACGCCGACGAGGTGAGCGGTGCGGAGGGGACCGGCAGCGCCGGGAAGGACGGCGACGGTGACGAGCCGACCGGCTCCCCGGCCGCCGCGGTGACCGCCGACGCCGGCTGACGTCCGCCCGGTCACAGGAACGCCCATCCCGCACCCCGGTAGGTGGGGACGGCCGCGACCACGGCCTCCCCGTCCACCAGGTGCAGCTCGTTCACCCGTTCGCAGACCTCGCCGGCCTTGGCGTGGCGGAACCAGACCCGGTCACCCACCCGGAGCCGGTCGGCCTCCGCGCCGGTCAGCGGGGTCTGCACCTCGCCCGCGCCCTCGGTGCCGACCAGCCGCAACCCGGCCGGCAGCCAGGGCCGGGGGAGTCGGCTGCGCTCGGCGGGACCGGAGGCCACCCACCCGCCGCCGAGCACCGTGGCCACCCCGGGCGCGGGGCGGCGGACCACCGCGCAGGCGAAGAAGGCCGCCGGGACGGGCCGCCAGGCGCGGTACGCGTCGAAGAGCGTCGGCCCGTACAGCCCGGATCCGGCGGTGACCTCGGTGACCGCCGGGTCGGCGCTGGTCGCGGCGAGGCTGCCGGTGCCACCGCCGTTGACGAACTCCAGGTCGGCGTGTTGCCGTACGGCGTCCACCGCCGCGCCCCGGCGGGCCAGCAGTTCCCGGTACGACCGGCGCTGCACCGCCCGGATCGCGGTGCCCCGCAGCGCCTGCCCCGGCGGGGCGTCGCCCAGCCCGGCGATCTGCGCCTCGTACGCCATCACCCCGACCAGCCGGAAGCCGCGTCGCCCGGCGACGGTGGCGGCGAACGCGCCGGCGGCCGTCGCGCTGTGCACCGGCGAGCGGCGTACCCCGACGTGCACCCCGCGCAACGGTCGCCACGAGGCGTCCAGGTCGAGGCAGACGCGCAGCTCGGGGCGCTGCCCCGGGGCGCGTACCGCGTCGACGAGGTCGAGTTGGGCCGGGTCGTCCACCATCAGGGTCACCGCCGCGGCGAGTTCCGGGTCGCCGGCCAGTTCGGCCAGGGCGGCCCGGTCGGCGGTCGGGTAGGCGACCACCACGTCGTCGCTGACCTCGGCCCGGACCAGCCGGATCGCCTCGGGCAGGGTGAACGCGAGCACGCCCCGCCAGCCGGGCCGGCGCAGGACCCGGGTGAGCAGGTCGTGGCTGCGGACCGACTTGCTGGCCACCCGGACCGGCTTGCCGGCGGCCAGGTCGACCAGCGCGGTGGCGTTGGTGTCGAGGGCAGCCAGGTCGACCACGGCGAACGGCGGGTCGAGGTGGGCGGTCGCCCGGTCGAGGCGGTCGCGGAGCAGGTCGCGTTCGATGGCCACGGAAGCACGCTAACTGTGGGAACGGGTAATGCGAAACACCCTCGCGTCCGACCGGGGTCGGTGGCCCCGTGCGCCGAGGCCCTAGGCTCGCGAGCAGCAGGATGTCACTTCAGCGGGATGACTGCCCACCGCGACTAGAGTGTGACACCGGGAGACGCCCAGGGATGGGCCGCCACTGGAGGTACGGCCATCGAAAGCCAGAAGAACGGCGAGTCGGCCGGCGTGTCGTCGTCGAACCAGGTCGACCGGACGGGCTACGCCGCACTTCGCTCCGTGCTGCGCATCCGGCCGTTCCGCCGGCTGTGGATCGTGCTCAGCGCCGCCTCCTACGGAGACTGGCTCGGCCTGCTCGCCACCTCCATCTTCGCCGCCGACCAGGTCGAGGGGAGCACCGCCAAGGGCGCCGCGTTCGGCACCGTCATCGCGATCCGGCTGCTGCCCGCGCTGGTGCTCGGCCCGCTCGCCGGGGTCTTCGCCGACCGGTTCGACCGGCGCTGGACGATGGTCATCTGCGACGTGCTCCGCTTCCTGCTGTTCGCCTCCATCCCGTTGGTCGCGCTGCTCGGGGCCAGCGGCGGGGTGGTGGTCGGCTGGGCCACGGTGGCGACGTTCCTGATCGAGACGATCACCCTGATGTGGCTCCCGGCCAAGGAAGCGGCGGTCCCGAACCTCATCCCGCGTGCCCGCCTGGAGATGGCCAACCAGCTCAGCCTGATCAGCACGTACGGCCTCACCCCGGTCCTGGCCGCGCTGAGCATCGCCGGGCTGGACGCCAGCGTCCGGGCCGCCACCGGCGGTGAGATGCCCGACTGGGCCGAGCCGGCACAGATCGCGCTCTGGTTCAACGCCTTCTCCCGGCTGGCCACCGCGCTGGTGGTGGCCTTCGGCATCAAGGAGATCAGCCAGGGCAAGGACGAACGGGAGGCCCGCGCCGAGCAGAGCATGCTCCGCCAGTTCAAGGAGGGCTGGCGGTTCATCGGCCACACCCCGCTGGTGCGGGGGCTGGTGCTTGGCATCTTCGGCGCGTTCGCCGGCGGCGGCATCGTGATCGGCACCGCCCGCTTCTTCGCCGCCTCGCTCGGGGCCGGCGACGCCGCCTTCTACCTCCTCTTCGGCGCGATCTTCATCGGCCTGGCGATCGGCATCGGGCTCGGCCCGATGATCGTCCGCGACCTCTCCCGCCGTCGCTGGTTCGGCATGAGCATCGTGCTGGCCAGCGCGTCCGTGCTGGCGCTCGCCTTCGCCATCCACCTCTCCATGGCGATGCTCGGAGCGATCCTGGTCGGCGCGGGCGCGGGCATGGCCTTCCTCGCCGGCACCACCCTGCTCGGCGGGGAGATCGCCGACGAGGTCCGGGGCCGGGTCTTCGCCGTGGTGCAGATCGGCACCCGGCTGGTGCTGATCTTCGCGATCGCGCTGAGCAGCCTCCTGGTCGGCGTCGGCGGCTCCCGGGAGCTGCGCATCGCCGACCTCGGCATCTCGATCTCCTCCACCCGGCTGCTGCTGCTCGCCGCCGGTGCGGCCGGCATCTTCGCCGGCATCAGCGCCTTCCGGCAGATGGACGACAAGAAGGGCGTCCCGGTCCTGGCCGACCTGTGGGGCTCGATGCGGGGCCGTCCGCTCACCCCCGCCGAGCCCTTCGTCTCCGCCGGTCTCTTCGTGGTCTTCGAGGGCGGCGAGGGGGCCGGCAAGTCCACCCAGGTCACCCGGATCGCCGAGACCCTCGGCGCGCAGGGGCACGAGGTGGTGGTCACCCGGGAACCCGGGGCCACCCCGGTCGGCCAGCGGATCCGCACGCTGCTGCTCGGCGCCCCCGGCTCGGACACCCCGTCGCCGCGCGCCGAGGCGCTGCTCTACGCCGCCGACCGGGCGCACCACGTGGCCACCGTGGTCCGGCCCGCGCTGGTCCGGGGCGCGGTGGTGGTCAGCGACCGGTACGTCGACTCCTCCCTGGCGTATCAGGGGGCCGGACGGACGCTGCCGGTCGACGAGGTCTCCTGGCTCTCCTCCTGGGCCACCGGCGGTCTCAAGCCCGACCTGGTGGTGCTCCTCGACGTCGATCCGCGCACCGGCCTGGCCCGGGTCGCGGCCCGGGGTGGGGAGGCCGACCACGTCGAGGCCGAATCGCTCGCCTTCCACGAGCGGGTCCGGTACGCCTTCCTCGATCTCGCCGCCGCCGACCCGAAGCGCTACCTGGTGCTCGACGCGTCCCGTCCGGCCGAGGAGATCGCCGCCCAGGTGGCCGACCGGGTCAAGGAGATGCTGGTCGACCCGTCCGCGATCGTGCACCCGGCGCCGGCGAAGCAACCGGACACCTCGACGCAGCCGGAGTTATCCGACGCGGAGCTGGTGACGATGGAGCAACCCCGCTGATGTCGGAGGTCTTCGCCGACCTGGTCGGGCAGGACGAGGCGGTCGACACGCTGCGCCGGGCCGCCGCCGCGGCCGCCGCCGTGCTGCGTGTCGCCGGTAACCCCGATGCGGACGGTGACGACCGGACCGGACCGGACCCGGGTGCCGGGATGACCCACGCCTGGATCTTCACCGGCCCGCCCGGTTCCGGGCGTTCGGAGGCCGCCCGCGCCTTCGCCGCCGCTCTCCAGTGCGTGCACGGCACCGGCTGCGGCACCTGCGCCGGCTGCCACACCACCATGGCCGGTACGCACGCCGACGTCCGGCTGGTCGTGCCCGAGGGACTCTCCATCGGCGTGAACGAGATGCGCGCCCTGGTGCTGCGCGCGGCGAGCACCCCGTCCGGCGGGCGGTGGCAGGTCGTGATCATCTCCGACGCCGACCGGCTCACCGAGGCGGCCGGCAACGCGCTGCTCAAGGCGATCGAGGAGCCGCCCCCACGTACGGTCTTCCTGCTCTGTGCCCCGTCCACCCACCCGGACGACATCTCGGTGACCATCCGGTCGCGCTGCCGGGTCGTACCGCTGCGACAGCCGCCGCCCGGTGCGGTGGCCGAGGTGCTGGTCCGCCGGGACGGGATCGCCCCCGACGTGGCCGAGTGGGCGGCGTCCGCCGCCCAGGGCCACGTGGGTCGGGCCCGCCGGTTGGCCGGCGACGCGGAGGCCCGTGCCCGGCGGGACGCGGTGCTGGCCGTGCCGCGCCGGCTGACCGGGGTCGGGGCCGCCTTCGACGCCGCGTCCGCGCTGATCGAGGCCGCCGAGGCGGAGGCCGCGGCGGCCGTCGCGGAGACCGACGCCGCGGAGAAGGCCGCGTTGCAGACCGCGCTCGGCGCGGGTGGCACCGGCCGGGGTGCCGCCGGGGCGATGCGGGGGGCCGCCGGGCAGATCAAGGACCTGGAGAAGCGGCAGAAGTCCCGGGCCACCCGGGCGCAGCGGGACGCGTTGGACCGGGCCCTGGTCGACCTGGCCGGGTTCTACCGGGACGCCCTGGTCACCGCGCTGCGGGCCCCGGTCGCGCCGGTGCACACCGACACCGTGGCGATGGCCCGCGCCGGCGCGGAGAAGTGGGACGCCGAGGGTGCGCTGCGCCGGCTGGAGGCGGTGCTGGAGTGCCGCGTCGCGATCGAGGCCAACGTCAAGCCGAAGATCGCCGTGGAGGCGATGATGCTCGCCCTGTGGAAGGGCTGAGCCCCATCCGGTACCGCTGGGGTCGCACTTCCCCTGCTCCCCGGGCCATCGACAGTGTCGATTGATTGCGGTACGGTCCCTGTGCCGTGGTGACGGCGACGGCACCCTCAGTGACACCGCTTGCGGGAGGAGTCCGCCCATGCCGCGGGGGGAGATCGACGAAGCCTGGATCGAGGAGGCCGTCCGGCGGTACCGCCGGATCGAGTCTCTCCAGGCCGAGTTCGACGCGGCGGTCGCGGGCGTCCAGGTCACCGTCCGCTCCCCCGACGGACTGGTCGAGGTGGTGGTCACCGCCGCCGGCACGATCACCGACGTCCGTTTCCTCGGCCCGCTGCACAACCGCCACCCCCGGGACGTCGCCAACTCGGTGCAGGCGGCGGTCACCGCGGCGGCCGATGCGGCGCAGTGGGCGCGGGAGAAGCTGCACAACGAGACGTTCGCCGCGTACCGACCGCTGGCGGGGGCCTGAGATGGAGAGCCTGCGCGCCCTGGCCGCCCGCCTCGACGAGGCGAGCGCCACGCTGGCCGCCGTCGCCCACGCGGCGACCGCCGCCGGCCCGGCCCCGACCGCCTTCGGCGCCGACGGGCCCGGCCGTCCCGGTGACCTCGGCCGTGCCCTGCACCGGCAGTGGGTCACCGCCACGGACAACCGGGCCCGGGAGGCGCGGGCCGCCGCCGCCCGGTTCGCCGCCGCCGCGTCCGCGATCCGCGACGCCGCCGACCGGTACGCCGACACCGACGCCGCCGCCCGGCACCGCCTCGCCCACACCCCCGACCGGCACACCGACGCCTGGCCCCGGCCCGACGTCGCCGACCCGTGGTCCCGGCCCGCCACCCCCGCGCGCGACGTCGCCGACGCCTGGTCCCGGTCCGCGGTTCCCGCGCCCGAGGTCGCCGACGACCCGTGGTTCGGGGCCGCCCCGGCCGCCGCCCCGCTGCACGCGGCGGGTTTCCGGGCGGGGGTGGACAGCGTCCCGGCCGGATCAGGCTTCCCGTTCACCGCCGACCTCCCGCCCCGGGTGCCCCGTCCCCGGTCGGGTGACGGCTGATGGACCTGCTCGACCGACTCGCCGAACCCGGCCTGGACCTGCTCGGCCGGGTGGACACGCTGCTCGCCTCCGGGGTGCCGGAAGGGCATCCGGTCTGGCCGCTGTTACGCCGGATGCAGGCCCTGCCGGGCGAGGCCGTCCGGACCTTCCTCGACCTGCGCCCGGCCCCGCTGGCCGGATCCGGTCGGACGGTGCGGCAGTTCGTCCGCGACTACGACGACGCCTGCGCCGCGCTGACCGACCAGGCCGCCTGGTCCGGTCCGGCCGCCACGGCGTACGGGCAGGCGCGGGCGGGGCTGCTGCGGCACCTCGACGAAGGGCCGGACAGCCTGGTCGGCCGGCTCGAATCGACCGCCGGGTACGCTGACGCGCTCGCCGACTGGGCCGAGCGCAGCCGCCTGGCGCTGGCCCGTGCCCTCGCCGACGTGCTCGGCTCCGCCGAAGCGGTGACCGTGGTGGCCGCCACCGCGCCCCGGGTCGGTGGCGCGACCGTTCCCGTGTCGACCGTCCCGCCCTGGCCCGGTGACCCCGCCGGCCCGTTCCAGCGGACCGGCGGCGTACCCACCCCGGCCGGGCCCGGCGGGGCACCCGGAGCTGCTGCGGGCGGCCCCGGCGCGGGTGCCTCCGCCCGCGCCGCCGCCGAGATCGCCGCCCGGGTCCTGGCCGTTCTCGCCGTCGCGTACGACGGGGCGGAGACCCTGTTGCGTCAGTGGGCGCCGAGCCTCGCCGAGGTGCCCTGGCGGTCCCGGCCGACCGGCCCCGCCCCGTCGGATCCGCTCCACGTCCGCTGGCGGGACGATTAGTCGACGGTCGATGGCTGCAACGGGTGGCCGGGTGACGACTCCGGGGTGGGTGGGGGCCGCCACTTGGTCGTAGGGTGAGGGCATGGGGATGCTCTGCGCGGTCAGCTTCAACCGGTACGGCCGCCTCTACTACCTCGACCCGGGCGAGTTCCGCCCGCAGGTGGGCGACCGCGTGCTGGTGCCCACCGACGACGGCCCCGAGGTGGCCGAGTGCGTCTGGGCACCCCAGTGGGTCAGCGAGGACACCGACGGCTTCCCCAAGCTGGCCGGCCTCGCCGCCGACGAGGACCTGCGCCGCGACGAGCTGCTGCGCCAGCGCAAGGCCGAGGCGAAGGTCGCCTCGAAGCGGCTGATCCGCGAGCACGGCCTGCCGATGAAGGTGGTCGCCGTGGACCACGTACCCGGTGTCGAGGTCGGCGGCAACGGCCGGACCACCATCTACTTCACCGCGCCGCACCGGGTGGACTTCCGCGCCCTGGTCCGTGACCTCGGCGCGACCCTGCACTGCCGGGTCGAGCTGCGCCAACTCTCCGCCCGCGACTCGGCCCGGGTGCAGGGCGGGATCGGCTCCTGCGGCCGGGACCTCTGCTGTGCCACGTTCCTCAACGACTTCGAGCCGGTGACCATCCGGATGGCGAAGGACCAGGACCTGCCGCTGAATCCGCTGCGCATCTCCGGGGCGTGCGGCCGGCTGATGTGCTGCCTGAAGTACGAACATCCGCTGTACGCCAGGTTCCAGGAGTCCGCCCCGGCGATCGGCGCCCGCGTCACCACGCCGGAAGGAGAGGGCCGCGTGGTCGGCCACAGCGTCCCGAGAGACGCGGTGACCGTCCGCCTGGAGGCCGACGGCTCGCGCTCCATGTGCTCCCGCGCCGACGTCTGCGGCTCCCGTCGTGCCTACGAGAGCCGCGACCGGTCCGGTCCGGAGGGCACCGCGCGATGACCGCGTGATGCTGCCTCCGGGCCTCGGCCGGCGGGTCAGGGGCGCAGGACCACCGGGGGCTCGGCCAGGCGGGGCGTGAGGGGATCCTGCGGGGTGAGCCAGGAGGCGGTGGGGGACTGGTCCGGGTTGACCTGCCAGCGTCGGGAGACCCGGTCGACGGCGATCGGATAGATCGTCAGGGTGCCGTCCGGATCGATCCGCAGGCGCAGGAACGACTTCGCGTCCTCGATGCCCTGACCGGCGAAGAGCTCGTTCACGTTCACCCCGAAGCCCGACGCGACCAGCAGGTACAGGGCGGTCAGTTCGCTCGCCACGAAGCCGATCACCGGCCCGTAGACCACCGCGGCGGCGACCACCGGCATCGGCCACGGCCAGTCGTGGAACGGCAGTTCCAACCAGAGCCAGGTGCCCCCGGCGGCGAGCGCGACGTGCGCCAGCCCGTGCGTGATGCCGAGGATCCAGTGCCGGGAGTGTCGCTTGCCGCTCGCGCTGGGCGGCTTGGCGAAGAGACCGGCCCCGAGGATCGTCACCAGCAGCATCGCGATCAGCGGCACGCTGAACAGCCGCTGCTCGGCGCTGTCCGCCCGGTTCGCCGCCACCCCGGCCATCGCCAGCATCAGCAGGGTGTGCAGGGTGCCGAGCAGCGCGGCGAAGCCGGGATTGCGGAACGGCAGCCGCTTGAAGATCCCCCAGCCGTGCCGTCGGGAGCGCGCCGCGTCGGGGTAGCGGCCGGCCAGGTCGTACGGCTCGGAACGGCTGGCCCGCCGGGCGAGGGTGTCGCGCGGAGGCACCTCGATCTGCTCCGGGAGCTTGTGCGTGGGGTAGAGGTACGCCCCACCGCCACCGCAGGTGACCAGGTGCCGGTCCGGTCCCGCGTAGCGGGCGTAATGGTGCAGGTCGCCCGTGATCACCAGCCGTACCGTCGCCCCGGTCGGCGCGATCACCGTGCGGATGAAGTAGTCGAGCGAGTCGTACGCGGTGGGGGTGTCGACGGCCCGCACCCAGGTCGGTGCCGGCACGGCCAGGATCACCCGCGACTGCGGGCCGAGCCGCGCGGCGGCTGCCTCGAAGTAGGTGAGCTGCGGATCGTCCAGGTACGACCCGGACTGGTCGTCGAGCCCGAACAGCCACCAGTCGGCGGGCAGCTCGACGGCGAAGTAGGACCGGGACTGCTCGGTGCGCCAGCCGCCGAAGTACTGGTCCCGGGAACGGACGAACAGCCGCAGGAAGGCGGTCAGGCCGTCGTACCAGTCGTGGTTGCCGGGCACCGCGAACAGCGTCGGTCCGCCCGGCGTGGCCAGCGGCAGTGCCGCCTGGTACGGCCCCTTGCAGCGGTCCTCGTACGCCTCGTACCCGGCCGACGGGTAGACCTGGTCGCCGCCCATGACCAGGGTCTGCGCCCGGGGCAACCGATGCCCGTCGACGTCCAGCCCGGGCTGGGCGATCAGGTACGCCACCGAGTACGTGGCGTCGAACCCGTCGCCCAGATCGGCGACGTAGTCCAGCCAGAGCCCGCCGTCCGGCCCGACCTGGCGGAACACCCCGTCCCCGAAGGCGTTCTGCAGCTCCCGTTTGTCCAGGTACGCCCCGAAGAACATCGCGAGCAGCGTACGGATGCCGGTGCTGATCAGCAGGAGCGGCGCGAGCCACGGCACCGCCCGGCGCGGAGTGAACCCCAGTTCGCGGGGCTCGGTGCTGCGTGGGCGGCGGGGGTGACCCTCGTCGGAGCTGGTCGCCTCCGGCGGGGTGGTGGGCGAGGGGCGGTCGTCACTCACGCCGCGGAGCGTATCCGGCCCGGATGGGTACCGCTGTCTGCTGCTAGACCGTTACACCACCCTTGTCCGATTCACCGCTGTTCCGCCGTGGGCGGCTGGGGTGGTTGCAGGGGTCCCCTGCTACCGCTTTTTGCGTAGCAGGGGACCCCTGCAACCACCTCCACCCGGCAGAGGACGGTGCCCGACTCGGCGGGGACGGCGACGGGGGATCCCGGGAGACCGGGGCGGGGTGCGTGCCGTACACTTGACGATCGTTGCCGCCTTAGCTCAGTCGGCTAGAGCGACGCACTCGTAATGCGTAGGTCGACGGTTCGATTCCGTCAGGCGGCTCCATGGGAAAGGCCCAGGTCAGCGGCACAATCGCCGCTCATGACCTGGGCCTTCTTCATGCTCCCGTGTTACCGGCGGTGGGACGAATGTCTGCCCACTAGGTGGCGGTTCTATCTAGATGGCTGTGCTACCTTGCTTCGCATGGATCACGACCGGCGGGGGCAGTGGCTGCGCGGCGTCCTCGACGTCTGCGTGTTGGCGCTGCTGGGCCGGCGGGAGTCCTACGGCTACGAGCTGGCGCAGGCGCTCGACCAGGCCGGGCTGGGACAGATCCAGGGCGGCACGCTCTACCCGGTGCTGCTGCGGTTGCAGCGCTCCGGGCTGATCACGGCCGAATGGCGCGAGGGCGGGACCGGCCCGGCCCGCAAGTACTACCGCCTCACGCCGTCCGGCGAGCAGACCGCGCGCCGGCTGGCCGCCGACTGGACCGCGTTCGCCGGCCGGGTGGACGCCATCTTCCGGGAGGAACTGCCGTGAACAACGACAGTTGGTTGCACGCGTTAGGCCAGGAGTTGGCCCGGCACCAGATCGGCCCGGACGTGACCGGCCACGTCATCGCCGAGGCCGCCACGCACCTGCGTGACAGTGGACAACCGGCGCTGCGGGCCTTCGGCACGCCGCAGGGGTACGCGGCCGCCGTCGCGGACAGCCTCGCCGCGCGCCGCCCACCGCGCCGCCCGCCCGGCCGCGTCCGGCTCGACGTGCGTGGGGTGACCAAGCGGTACGGCCGCCGCACCGTCCTGCGGGACGTCGACCTGACCGTGCGCGCCGGCGAGGTGGCGGCGGTCGTCGGTGCCAACGGGTGCGGCAAGAGCACGTTCCTGCGGGTCTGCGCCGGCCTGCTCTCCGCGGACGCGGGTGAGGTGGTGGTCGACGGCGTGCTGGGCTACTGCCCGCAGGACGCCGGAACGTACGACTTCCTCCGGCCCGACGAGCACTTCGTCCTGGTCGGTGCCGGTCGGGGCCTGGACCGGACCCGGTCGCGGCGGCTGGGCCGGGCCGGTGCCGCCGCGCTCCAGTGGGATCCGGCGGACGGAACGCAGGCCCGGCACCTGTCCGGCGGTACCCGACAGAAGCTCAACCTGGTGATGGCCTCGATGGGCGACCCCGACGTGCTGCTGCTCGACGAGCCGTACCAGGGCTTCGACCGGGGCACGTACCTCGACTTCTGGCAGCACGTGTGGCGATGGCGCGACGAGGGCCGGGCGATCGTCGTGGTCACCCACCTGCTCAGCCACCTGGACCAGGTCGACCAGGTGCTGGACCTGACCGTACGGGAGACGGCAGCATGAAGATCGTTACGGTCGCCGACATGGCACTGCGCGAGATGCTGCGTCGCCGGGGCGTACTCGTGTTGCTGCTCGCCCTACCACTGGCGTTCTACCTGGTCCGACGCGGCGACCACGTCGGACAGTCGATCCGGTTCCTGCTTCTCGGGATCGCCTGGGCGGTGAGCACTGCGGCGCTCTTCGCCAGCGGCACCAGCCGGCCGATCGAGCCCCGGTTGCGCCTGTCCGGCTACCGGAGCCATCACCTCTACCTCGGCCGGCTGGCGGCGATGTGGACGCTTGGGCTGTCGATCGCCGTGCCGTTCTTCGTGCTGGTCGCGGTCGACCACGGCGACCAGGTACGAATCGGCGCCATCGCGCTGGCGATGCTGCTCACGGTCGCCGTGGCCGCGCCGTTCGGACTGCTGATCGGCGCGGCCGTGCCGCGTGACCTGGAGGGGACGCTGCTCCTGCTGGTCGTGGTCGGCGTGCAGATGATGATCGACCCAGCCGACTCGATCACCCGGCTCCTGCCCTTCTGGTCCAGCCGGGAGATCGGCACGTACGCCGTCGACCACACCGGGTCGGAGTACCTGACCCGGGGCCTGGCGCACGGCGTGTTGTTCGGCGTCGTTACCACCGCCCTGGTGGCGGTGCTGGCGACGATCCGCCTTCGCCGCCACCCGCACGTCCGCTTCGTCACCCGCTAGCCACGGCTACCAGAATTCGGACGACTCGGCGATCACGGCGCGGACCATCCGGCGGCCGTGCTCGGCCATTCGCGGGAAGGTGTGCCGGTAGTAGTCGATGCCGGTCAGCGACGGTGCGAGGGCCCAGCCGCAGGCACGGCGCCAGGTGGCGTCGTCGTACCCGACCGCCTCCCGGTAGGTCTCCCGGGCCGCGCCGGTGAAGGTCCACAGCGCCGGGGCCACGTCCGGTGCGGGATCGCCGACCCCGAGCGCGCCGAAGTCGACGACCCCGACCAGCCGGCCGCCGTCGGTGATCAGGTTGCCCGGTTGCAGGTCGCCGTGGATCCACACCGGGTTCCCGGTCCAGTCGGGAGCGGCCAGGCAGGCGTCCCAGGCAGCCTCGGCCGCCGCCACGTCGAAACCGTCGTCATGCTGGGCCAACCGGGGCAGCACCCGGCGGACGGCGTCGTCGACGTGGCGTAGCGCCGATCCCCGGGATCCCGGGGGCCTGGACGGACCTCCGGCCGGATCCACCCGGTGCAGGGCGCGTGCGAAGGCGGCCAGGTCGCGGGCCAGGCGTACGTCGTCGCAGCCGAGCCGGGGCGGCGTGCTTCCCGCGACCCACGGCACCACGGTCCACCGCCAGGGGTACCCCGCGCCCGGTTCGCCGACGTGGAGCGGAACCGGGATCCGGACCGGCAGGTGGGACGCCAGTAGGGGCAGCCACCGCGCGTCGGAGTCGGCCTGGTCGACCGCGCCGGCAATCTTGGGCATCCGGGCGGCGAGTTCGTCGCCGATCCGGAAGAGCACGTGGTCGGTGCCCTCGACCTCGTCGGGCAGGGGCACCACGGGAAGGCCGACCCACTGTGGGCACTGGTCTGCCACCAGGCGACGCACCTGCCCGACGCTGGCTCGGATCTCGTTGTCATGCATGGGCACGGCTGGCACCGTAGTTCGGCCGGGCGGTGCGCCACCAACCGATTAGGTGCCCCGCGCCCGGTCAATCCAGCCAGTACCAGCCGTCACCGAGCGACCAGCGCACCCGGCAGGGGTCCGCGAAGCAGTCGAAGTCCGTGTCGCCCGGCGTACCGGCGAAGTACGCGTAGCCGGCCGCGCCGTCCGGTATGCCGACCTGGACCGGCAGGAGGATTCCGGTCGGCCCGCTGCCCTCGGTGCCGATCCGCACCGCCCGTCCCTTGGACGACAGGTGCCGCAGATCCTTCGGCAGCACCTGGCCGTACCGGTCGCCGTGCCGGGCCGTGACCTGGTCGGCGAGCGCGGCTGCGGCCTGGAAGTCGGCCCGGTGGAGACGGTAGAAGCCGTGGACGAAGGTGGACGTCCAGTCGACGGCCACGATCGCCGCCGGGGCCAGCAACCCGGGGACCAGCACCAGT
The DNA here is from genome assembly GCF_030269285.1 of Micromonospora sp. NBRC 101691. Lineage (NCBI taxonomy): Bacteria > Bacillati > Actinomycetota > Actinomycetes > Micromonosporales > Micromonosporaceae > Micromonospora > Micromonospora sp. NBRC 101691. The sequence goes on along the minus strand of NZ_BSTB01000026.1, from coordinate 7,991 downwards.
GACAACGCCGGAACCGACCGGCCCCGGCGCCACACGGCCGCCAGGGCGGCCCCGGTTACGGCGATCGCCACCAGCCAGCCCAGCCCGGTGAGAAGCAGACCGAACAGCCACAGGTTGGCCAGCTTCAGGCCGAACAGGTGCAGCCCGGCGACGAGCCCCCAGGCGGCCACGACGCCCACCACCCAGCCAACGACGGAGCGGCGACGTGGGCGTACGGCTGATGTGGTACCACCTGCGGCGACGGACATCGGCTCATTATGGGGCCGGACCGCAACCGGCCCCGGCCTCCGGCCGGCGGTGGGTTCCTTCCCGAGCGGCGGTGCACGACGATCGTCTGTCCGATTTGCGGTCGGCACGAAGCCAATATCGAAAAATAGACGTACGTCCACTCGGTCTGGCACGATTCCGAGGCAACGATGGTTGGTTTCCCAGCGACCGAAAGGAAAGCCGTGTTGCGTCGATTCATCGCTGTACTCGCCATGGTGGTCCCGCTGATCATTGGCGCGGCTGCAATTCCCGCGCACGCAAATCCGGCAGCGCAGAAGAACAGCTCCGTCCAGGAGTCCGCGCCGGTTGCCCAGAGTCTGGACCTGACCTGGTCCTGTTCGGTGCCGAGCGGCTACACCTGGGACTGGGTGCAGGTCAGCAATACCTGTGGGTCGCTCCGGTACCAGTATCGACTGCGGACCCCGGTGAACGGCCGGTGGGTCTGTTCGATTCCGTTGGGATGGGGCTACGACGCGATCCAACCCACGAACATGTGCGGTAGCAATCCCTACTATTACCGCCTGGTGGGCTGACCGCCCACCGCCCGACACCCCGGGGCGTGAAAAAACGACCAGGCATGGTCGCCGGAATTGCGAATCAGCGAACATCCGGCGACCAGGCCGACGTTCGACCCTGGATTCCTGCGGCTGTCGGCCACCCGCCTCCGGCAGCCATGCTGGTGCTGCTCAACGAGCTTGTCAGCCCGGCCCGGAGGGCACGCGGGAACGGAGAGCACCTCTACTGCTGGATGTGCCCCTGACCGGGCCGTCTCAGCTGACGTACCAGTCGAAGAGTTCCCAGCCGGGCGGAGTGGCCATCACCACGAGCATCAGCACGGTGAGGGCGCTGGCCACGGCGAGCCCGAGCCGGGGTGACCGTTCGGCTCGAAGGCGTGTGGAGGCCATTCGGGGCAGGGCCACCGCCAGGCACAGCAGTGCCGGGACGAAGCCGATCCCGACCACGACCACGGCGGGCCACGACCATCCGGGTGGCGACTGCTCCGGGAAGAACTCGGCATCGGTGGTGAGGTAGGCGATCACCGCATGGGCGTACGCCGCGACGAGGAGCAGCTGGATCGCCGTCAGCGGCCACACCCGCCGTCTGCCACCGGCTCGGGAATCGGTCTCGGTCCGCACCGGATGAGGGTAGTCGGCGTCCGGGCTCCGGTGTGTCTACGCTGCCCGGGTGGATCTGAGCGAGCTCACCGACCAGGTCGAGACGGTTTCCCGCAACTACGCCCGCCGGCACGGGATCACCCAGGACGCGACCTGGTTCCTGCTGAAGCTCCAGGAAGAGGTGGGCGAGCTGACCCAGGCCTTTCTGATGCGTACGGGGCAGGCGCGGGACAAGGGACTCACCGAGCAGGAGATCGACGAGAGGTTCCGGGCGGAACTGGCCGACGTGCTGTGCCAGGTGCTGGTGATGGCCCGACACCACGGCGTCGACCTGCGATCCGAGGTCGAACGGAAGTGGCTGAGGTGGAACCCGACCCCCCGCACCGACGCCGAACCGGTGAACCCGGCGCGGCGGGGGTAAGCGGCGGCAGCGGCGGTGAGCGGCGCGAGCAGCACAGGTGAGCGGCGACGGTGACAGTAAAACCCGGTGCGCCCTGGGTCGCGCACCGGCCACAATTCGTCGTGCTCATCGACCACTGGCCCCTGCTGGGACTGCGGGTGCGGACCGCCCGGTTGGAACTTCGACTGCCCACCGAGGACGAGATGGCCGCGCTGGCGGAGGTCGCCGCGCATGGTGTGCACGAGCCGGGTAAACGGCGCTTCCTGGTGTCGTGGGCGGAGGGCACACCCGCTGAACGGGCCCGTGCCGTGGTCCAGAACCAATGGCGTCGGCGGGGCGAATGGACCCCCCAGTCCTGGTCGCTCGACCTGGCCGTCTTCGTCGAGGGACAGCCGGTGGGCGTCCAGGACGTCTGGGCCCGGGACTACGCGGTGCGCCGCGAGGTGGCGACCGGCTCCTGGCTCGGTACGGCGTACCACGGTCGGGGAATCGGCACCGAGATGCGCGCCGCCGTGCTGCACCTGGCCTTCGCCGGTCTCGGGGCCGCGCACGCCACCAGCGGCTCGTTCGTCGACAACGCCGCGCCGCTCGCCGTCTCCCGCAAACTGGGCTATCAGCCGGACGGGATCAGCCGTGACCTTTGCGACGGCGAGGTCCTCGTCTCCCAGTACCTGCGTCTGACCAGGGAGAACTGGGAACGGACGGACCGTCCGGCGGTCAGCCTGACCGGTCTCGAACCCTGCCTGGAGCTGTTCGGCGCGCGCTGAACCACCCCGTCCTGCCCACGAGCGCCGGGCGGGTCAGGCGACACGGGCGATCACCACGAGTTCGCCGTCACCCGCCCCGACGGGCTCGCGCCGCCAACCGCCGTGCACATGCTCGACGACGAAACCGCGTCCGTACAGCGAGGCGCGGATCTGACCTTCGGTGCGGAACCGGAGGGTGGCCGAGCTGTGCAGCTCCAGACCGGTGTCCGCAGACGGTGATCGACTCGACTTGCGGGATGTCGGGGTTTCCGGTCGACCGGACACCCCGACATCCCGTATCTGGAGTGGATCATCGGCTGGTGACGGCGGGAAGCGGTAGTGGTGGGTGAAGGAGACCAGGTCACCCCGGATCTCGGTGACCTCGGTCCACGCTTCGGCCGTCCGGCCGTCCGGTAGGCGCGGGTGCCGTCGTGAGTCGACCGGGTTCCACCGCTCCCACCGTCGGTCGGCGGGGTCACGCGAGTCGAAGACCAGCCGCCCGCCGGGTACGAGTGCCCGGCGCAGGTCGGCGAGAACGGCGTCCCACTCCTCGTCGGTGGTGAAGAACTGCGCGACGTGGCTGGTCATCACCGCCACGTCGAAGGACCGGTCGGGCAGGAGCGCGGCGGTGCCTTCGATCCACGTCAACCGGTCCGCGCCCGGCTTGGCACGGGCGGCGTCGAGGGAGGCGCGGGCCGGATCGACGCCGGTGACCCGGTGCCCGGCGGCGGCCAGGGCGAGGGTGAGCCGCCCGGTGCCACAGCCCAGGTCGAGTACGCGCGCCTGCGGGGTCTCACCGACCACCGCCAGGAAGAAGTCGTCGTCCGGCCCCCACCGGCACTCGGCATCGTAGACGGTGACGAGCCGAGGGTCCTCGAACTCCCCGTGCCGCATCTGATCGCGGTCACTTCTCGGCGACGAAGACACCCCGCCCCGGCCGCCCGACCAGAACACCCCGTTCGCGCAGGGTCGCTATGGCGCGCTGGATGGTCGAGTGCGAGACGTCGTACTCGGCGGCCAGGGTCCGGCCGGACGGCAACTGGGTGCCGGGCGGGTACGAGCCGTTCTCGATCTTGCGTAACAAGCTGCCGAGCAGCTCATCCATCGTGGGTGGGATAGGCACGTCTGGTCCCTTGCGGTCGGTTGGCCCTCCCAGTATCGATCGATGTCCCGAAGCAGGCAATGCATGTAATGAAACAGGTGACAGTGCTGATGGTGCTGCAATAGCCGCACAAGATGCACTTGACGTAGGTGTGCCAGTGTCGATAGCGTCACGGACAGCGATGCGGTGCTTGCGGTTGGTTGGCGCCTCGTGGGTGCGGCATCGGTGCTCCACCACGTACCTGCCCCGGCCGGGGTGGTCGGTCCCCTCCCGGGCCGGCCGCCCATCTTCCCCCGGCTGACCGGGGCGGCTCCGCCGTCGCTGCTGCTCGACGCCGCGCACGGCAGGGCGGGGGTGTCCCGGCCGGACCCGAGCCAGCAGGGGCACCCCCGAACACCAGGAAACACCACTCCGGCGAACATCACCTGACTTCCGGAAGGCGGTCACCCGTGCGCGTACTCCTCCGCCGTCCCCGGCGACGGGGCCGACACCACCTCCGACCTCCGTCGACCAGCGACAATGCCGCCCTCCGTGGGCATCCGCAGCTGACCCCGGAGCGCATCCGTGATTACCAATTCACCGTCCGCCGGCGGGGACTGGACCCGGCCGAGATCACCGCCTTCCTCGACCGGGTCGCCGACGAACTCGCCGTCGCCCGGACCGCCCTGACCGCCGTGCGGGAGGAGAACCTCCGCATCAAGAACGCGCTGCGGAGCTGGCAGACCGTCCAGGCCCCGACCGCCCGGGAGTTGGCCCGATGGTGACCGATCCCCGGAACCCGGGCCGCTGGGTCATCCACCTGCCGATCGTGGTGCCTGACCTGACCCGGGCGCGGATCTTCGCCCGGACCGCCGCCCGGGCGCTCGCCCAGGTCACCGGTTGCGTGGACGCCGGTGAGGTGACCGTCTCCGAGGAGGACGCGCAGGGCGTACGGCACCGGGTGTTCTGCGACCGGCTGCTGCCCGGCGGCGGCCGGTGCGCCCTGCCCACCGAGCACAGCGTGCCCTGCACCGTCCGACGGCGACGGCCGAACCCGGACCGGTTCCGCTGACCGAGGCAGGCGTCAGGCGTAGAGCTTCTTGAGGTACGCCGGGCCGTAGTACTGCTCCAGGTCGGCCAGTTCCGCCTCGGGGGTCTCGATCGCCTTGGCGATCCGGGCCCGGGAGGGCAGCGCGTCCGGCTGCCAGGTCTCCGGTTTCCACAGCTCGGAGCGGAGGAACGCCTTCCCGCAGTGGTAGAACACCTGCTCGATCTCCACCACCGTGACGAGTGCCGGACGGTGTCCCTTCACGACCATCCGGTCGAAGAACGGCGCGTCCCGGAACAGCCTCGCCCGGCCGTTGATACGCAGTGTGTCCGTCCGGCCGGGGACCAGGAAGACCAGCCCGACGTGCGGGTTCTCCAGGATGTTGTGGAAGCCGTCGGCCCGCCGGTTACCGGGGCGTTCCGGGATGGCGATGGTCCGGTCGTCCAGGACCAGCGTGAAGCCGGGCGGGTCGCCCTTGGGCGAGACGTCGCAGGTGCCGTCCGCGCCGGCGGTGGCGATCAGGCAGAACGGCGAGGCGGCCAGCCACTGCCGGTCCAGCTCGTGCAGGACACGGCGTTCCTTGGTGACCACACGGGCCATGGGCTCGCCGAGCAGTTCGCGTAGTTCCTCGGTCGAGGTGATCTCCGTCGTCACGTTGTCCCTCCCCGTGCGTTGACCTCGGTGACAGGAACCGTGCCGAGGGCCGCCGACCAGCGTACGCCGGGCGGACCACGGCGAGGTTCGTCCACCGGCGGCGGGGCAACCGCCCCACGCAGCGGATCCCACGGGCATCCGCGATCCGGAAGACCCAGGGAGGCCGGAGATGGAGAGCCGACTCAAGGTGCTCGGGCACCCCGTGCACCCGATGCTGGTGATGTTCCCGTTCGCCCTGCTGGTGACCGCCGTCTTCTTCGACTTCGTCGACACGTTCGGTGGGTCCGCCGTGTTCGGGGAGATCGCCTACTGGAACATCACCGTCGGGCTGGTCATGGGGCTGCTCGCCGCGATCGCGGGCAGCTTCGACCTGCTCGCGATTCCGTCCGACACGCGGGCCAAACGGATCGGGCTCACCCACGCCGCGGCCAACCTGGCGGTGATCCTGCTCTTCGCCGCCGTCTGGGTGGTGCGCTTCAACGCCGACTCACGGACGGCCGGCGGTGCGCTCATCGCCATCGAGGTGGTCGCGCTGGCCATCCTCGGCGTCAGCGGATGGCTCGGCGGTGAACTGGTCGACCGGCTCGGCGTGGGGGTCGACCGGGAGGCCGACCTGAACGCGCCCAGCTCACTGCGCTCTCCGGCAGCCACGGCACGGATCGGGGACTCGCGGTGAGCGCTGGCCCGCTACGGCACGGGACCGCCAGGGCGGCCACCGCACGGATCGGAGAGATACGGATCGGGGAGACGCGGATCGGGGAGACGCGGTGAACGAGCAGCAGGGCAGCGGCTCCGGCCGGAGCTGGCGCGGCCGGTCGCACAGCTGGGACCCGATGGGCGAGTTGCAGTCGCTCCGCGCCGAGCTGGCCCGCCTGGTCGGTGGCCGCGTCGGGCCGCCGGAGGTGGAGCTGACCGAGACCGCCGAGGGGTGGGAGGTCGTCGTCCGGCTGCCCGGGGTGGCGCCCGAGGAGGTCGCCGTCGAGATCGACGACCGGGAACTCTGCGTACGGGCGCGGTCGGAGGCCGAGGTCAACGCCGACCACGGCATCCCCGGCGGGCTGGAGACCCGGGGCTTCGAGTACCGCGTGGACCTGCCCTCCCGGGTGGACCCCGACACGATCGACGCCGTCATGGACCACGGGCTGCTCCGGGTCCGGCTGCCCCGGGCGGCCCGCCCCGCGCCGCGCACCATCACCGTCGGGCAACCGACCTCGCTCGCCCGGCCCGCATCGCCGCCACGCTCCGCCAACGGCCACCCCGGGCGGCGTACGACCTCCGTCGACCCGGCCGCCGACCGGGAGCTGCACCACCCGGACGTCAAGCCCGGCTCCGTCGCCGACCGGCCCGACCCCTCCGAGGGGTCGAGCGAGACCGACCGGCCGTAGGGGATGGTGGACCCGACCCTGCTCGGCCCGGTCGCCGGGCGTGTGCCGGACGTCGCACGGATCGCCGTGCTGCGCGCCAACGCGCTCGGTGACTTCATCTTCGTCCTGCCGGCACTGGACGCGCTGCGGGCCGCGTACCCGGAGGCGGAGCTGGTGCTGCTCGGCGCGCCGTGGCACGCGAAGCTGTTCCGCGACCGGCCGGGCCCGGTGGACCGGGTGCTGGTGGTCCCGCCGGCCCCGGGGATCCGGGCCCGGGACCCCGGCGAGCCGGAGTCCGCCATGGACGACTTCCTCGCCGCCGCCCGCGCCGAGCGTTTCGACCTGGCGTTGCAGGTGCACGGTGGCGGGGCCAACTCGAACCCGGTAGTCAACGGCCTCGGCGCGCGGGTCACCGCCGGGCTGCGCGCCGAGGACGCGCCACCGCTGGACCGTTGGCTCCGGTACGTCTACTACCAGCACGAGGTGATCCGCTACCTGGAGGTGGCCGCGCTGGTCGGGGCCCCGGCCACCACCGTCCTGCCGAGCCTGGCGGTGACCGACGCCGACCGGGGCGAGGCGCGGGCGGTGCTCGGCGAGCCGACCCGACCCCGGGTGGCACTGCACCCGGGCGCAACCGACACCCGTCGCCGCTGGCCGGCCGACCGGTTCGCCGAGGTGGCCCGGGAACTGACCACCGACGGGTACGAGGTGCTGGTCACCGGCACCCCCGCCGAGCAGGAGGTGGTCGACCGGGTGGTCGCGGCGGCCGGAGTGCCGGTCCGTCCCCAGGTCGGCACGCTCAGCCTCGGCGCGCTGGCCGCCTGCTACGCGGGCTGTGCGCTGGTGGTGTCGAACGACACCGGCCCGCTGCACCTGGCGGCGGCGGTCGGTACGCCGACGGTCGGCGTCTACTGGGTCGGCAACCTGATCAACACGGGGCACCCGCTGCGTCACCGGCACCGGCCGATCATGTCCTGGACGGTGCACTGCCCGGTCTGCGGCGTCGACTGCACCCCCGGCTTGTACCCGGCGCGACCGGGCGCCGGCGAGTGCCCCCACCGCGACTCGTTCGTCACCGACGTGCCGACGGTGGAGGTCGTCGAAGCCGCCCGCGAACTCCTCGCCACCACCGAGTGAGCGGGGTGGGCTGGGGTTTGGTGGTAGCAGGGGACCCCTGTTACCGCTTTTTGCTTGGGTTCTAGTGGTGGTTGCAACACCTGACGTGTGCAGGGGTTGTGGTGTTCGGGTTGCGTGGGGTGCGGGCTCCTCAGGGTCGGGTGAAGTTGTCTGCCGAGCGGCAGGCTTATCTTGATCTT
>NZ_BSTB01000025.1:0-103148 GCF_030269285.1 Micromonospora sp. NBRC 101691 | reverse complement strand
GTATCGGGATCGAGCCGGAGTTCGCGGACAAGATCTTCGTGATCTTCCAGCGGTTGCACTCGAAGGACGCCTACCCGGGCACGGGCATCGGCCTGGCGATCGTCAAGAAGATCGTCGAGTACCACGGCGGCCGGATCTGGGCCGACACGACCGTGGACGAGGGAAGCGCGCTCCGCTTCACCGTTCCCGTACTCCAGACCGGCGACTGCGGCGAAACCGCTGACCAGCCGAGCCCGGAAGGGCTGCCGTACGTGGCCGGTGTTCCGGCGGACGACAGCAGGCGCAGCAGGTGACCGGCACCCCGTTCGACGTGGACGCCTTCCTCGCCCGACCTCTGGTCGCCCGCGTGGCGACGAACGGGCCGACCGTGCGACCGGTCTGGTACCTGTGGGAGGACCGCGCGTTCTGGATCCTCACCGGGCCGTGGACGAAGCTGTTCGTCCGGGTCCGTGCCGATCCGCGCCTCGCCCTGATCGTCGACGAGTGCGACCTGGCCACCGGGGTCGTCCGGCAGGTCATCGTGCGCGGGCGTGGCGAGCTCCTGCCGTTCGACGTCCCACGCGGTAGACGTAAACTCGCCCGCTATCTCGGTGCGGACGAGAACCGCTGGGACGAGAGGTTCCGCCGTTATCTCCACGACGACCCGGCCAGCCGGGGTACCGCGTGGCTGCGGGTGTCCGTTGAATCCATGATCGTCGAGGACTTCAGCTATTCGGTCTGACCTGGTTGGCGTGCCGCCGGCCGGGCGGGGCAGGTGGGTAGGGTGCTCGCCATGATCGAGGACGACGCGTGCCGTTGACGAATCCGTGGCTGACCGGGCCTACGCCAACCAAGCGGCTCGATCGTGAACGGCTTGACGAGCGCATTCTCCACCTGCTGTCGTCGCAGAACATGTGCGTGCTCGCGACCACCGGTCCGGACGGGCCGCTGGCCACCCCGGTCCGGTACTACCCGCTCGGCTTCGCGGTGCTCTTCACCGCCGCGCCGCGTTCGCCGAAGATGCGGAACATCGCGGCCGATCCGCGTGTCTCCGTCGGTGTCTTCGCGCCGCTGGTCGGACTGGCCAGCAGCCGTGGGGCCCAACTGTTCGGCACCGCCCGGTGCTCGACCCGGGTCACCCGGACCGTGCGCGCTACTGGGAGGCGTTCCGGTGGGAGAGCGAGCACGCCGAGCGGGGACGATCGCTGTCCGAGCCGCCCGAGGACACCCTCGTGGTCGTTGACGCGGAGCGGATCGTCTACACCGAGCACTGGCTGCGACGGGAGGGATTCGCGCCCCGCCAGTTCTGGCGTCGCTGAGGACGCCGTTTACCGCGCTCGCCCGTGGGCCCCGGGGCGCGGCGACCGTCCGGTTGCCAGTAGAGAACGGCACCACGGGCGTGTTTCAATTTTCATATCGGCAAACTCCAATGATCACACCTGATCGGCTGGCGACTGTCGCTGACTCCTCGCGCCCTTCCTGACGAATTGCGTCCGGAGCGGATGGTCGGCGACCGGCTCGTCCTGACCCTGCCCGCGAACGCGAATGGGGCTTCTCATGAACTTGCGGGAATACCTGGACTCCCGGAGTTTCACCGTTCTGGTGGTGATTCCGCCGGACATCGACACGTTGCTGCGGTCGGTGAACCAGGTGGTGGTCCAGTCGGGAACGACGGTCACGGGCGTCGTCACGCTGAGCCCGGCGCTGCCCGGCTTCCTCAGCTTCACCATGGCCACCGGACATCCCGTGGTGGTGACCCTCCAGGGGACCCCGAGCAGTTGGCGCGTCGACGTCGCGTTGTCGGGTACGGCCGCGCTGTTCTACCTCCCGACCACGCCGCCGCTCGTGCCCGCGGAGCCGCGTTCGAGCGGTACGGGCGCGGGTCGGCAGGAGTGGCTGGAGCCGGTGGCCGGGCGGCTGCGGGTGGACGGCGAACTGGTCGTGCGGGTGACCGGGGCAGCCGGCCAGTCGGCAAAGATGCGACTGCTGCCGAAGAACCTGGCCGAGAACGAGCTGATCACGGTGCGGCTCAGCCCGTCGGCGATGCTGTTCGGCACGACCGGCGTCGGCATGAGCGTCACCGACGGCGTCATCCTGATCGACGACAACCCGGCGGTGTCGCCGAACGGCCTCGACCCGGCGTGGCGCGGCCTGTCGATCCCGGAGCTGAAGCTGTACGTGCCGCGCGGCGTTCCGCTCGCCGGCGGCACCACGGTCACCGCCAGCCTGGCGCTGACCAGCCCGGCGGGCGTGGACGCGACGGCCACCGTACGACTGCCGGCGGCGGACGGCCGTCCCGAGCTGACCGCTGTCGTCCAGTGGCGGGATCCCGCCGCGACCAGGCTGGGCGACCTGCTGCCCACGCTCATCGAGATCGTCGCGCTGCTGCCGGTCGACGGCATGAAGGTCCCCGCCGTCGGGGAGGAGCTGACCGTCGGCGGGGGAGCCCCGACCCGGCTCCGGGTCCGGTACGCCCGCGACCCCCGGCAGAGCCCGGTGGTCGTCGGGTTCACCGCAGCGCTCGAGGCCGACGGTGACCAGGGACTGATCACCGTACGCGCCGACCCGCAGTCGTCCGTGGCGCCGAAGGCGGTGATCACCGCTGCGGCGCTGGCCACGGCGGTGATGGCGGACGCGCCGAAGCCGCCGCCGCGTCCGGGCGACGACGGCAGCGGCGCGCTCCTGCACGACCTGCTCGTGGCCGCGCTCGGGCTCAGCGCCGTGCTCACGCAGCAGGGTCGGGTCGTCGTGCACGGGGTGACCATCGGTTACTCCACGGCCTCGGTGTTCGACTTCACCGTCGACTACAGCGCCGACATCGTGGTCAAGCCGCTCACGGTCGGTGGCGGCAACGGGTTCGGCGTCAGCATGGACCCGGCCCGGCCCATGCGGGTGCGCTTCCACGGCGTACGACTACGGGTCGACATGAACGCCAGCGGCCTGGACCGCTACACCCTCGACTACCGCTCCGCCCGGGTGGACGTCGAGGACCCGGGCGGCTGGCAGGTCGCGCACCTCGGGTCACTGTTCGACGTGCTGGGCACCCGGTCCGGCAAGGGCTCGAACTGGTTCGAGGTGGATCTGGCGTTCGCGCTGGACCTCGGGCCGGTGCGGGTCGAGGGCGCCACCATCCGGGCCACCGTCAGCGGTGGCTCGCTCGACGTCACCCTGCGCGGGCTCGCGGTGACGCTGGCCTTCCCCGGCGCGGGCGGCGGTCTGGACGTCATCGAGGGGCGCGGCCAGCTCAGGATCGTTTCCGACGCCACGACCGGCCGTCCGATCACCGACATCCGGCTGGCGGCGAGTGTTCCGCCGCTGAACCTCGCCGCCGACGCGTACCTGATGACCGCCGACCACGGGCCCGACGGCAACCAGATCCTGGTCGTGTTCGCCATCGACCTGCCCGGGCCAGTGCCCCTGGGCCCGACCGGCCTCGGCGTCTTCGGCTTCCTGGGCGTCTTCGGCACCAACACCGCGATCACGCTGCGACCCGGCGACGACATCGTCGTCCAACAGCTCTCCTGGGACCCGCGCCGGGCCGGGGACACCCGCTTCGCGCCGGGCAGCACGACGCTGGGGATCGGCGCGGTGCTGGGCACCGTGCCGGACCTGGGATTCACGTTCTCCGCCCGGGCGATGTTCGCGCTGAGCGTGCCGGACGTGGCCGTCAACGCCAGCCTCAAGGGCACCCTGCTCGCGCCGAGGGCGCGGCTCAGCGAGGTCGGCACCGCGCCCGACGGCGACCTGATCAACTACCTCGGCGGTCTCGCGTACGGCGACGACGGGCTCACCATCGGGCTGCGTGGCAGCTACCGGGTGCCGGTGCTGTTCGACCTGACCGTGCCCGTCGGCGCGCACTTCCCCCGGCACAGCCGGGACTGGTTCCTGCGGGTGGGCGGCGACAACAAGCTCGGCCGGGGCGCGCCGGTGCTGCTGACCATCCTGCCGGACATCCTCGACGAGCACGCCTGGGCGTTCTTCATGGTCGCCGGCAACGGCCTGCCCGACCTGTTCGACGACGGCCGCGACCTCGGCGGCTACTCCGTGGGCATGGGTGCCGGTTGGCACCGCGACCTGCGCTTCGGCCCGCTCGGCCTGGAGATGTCCGCGTCGGTGGTCGCGGGGATCGGCACCATGCCCTACCCGGACGAACAGGGACAGTCGCTGGTCCTCGCCGCCGACGGCCGACTGTCCGGCTCGCTCGACCTCGGCCCGGTCTCGGTCGCGGCGAGCGCGGCGCTGAAGGTGCAGGTGGGGCCGGGCCTCCGGCACATGGTCGACTTCCACGTCTGCGGCGAGGTGGACCTCGTCTTCTTCTCCATCGGCGGCTGCGTGGACTTCCACCTCGGCGACGAACCCGGCCCACCGCCGACCCCGCTGGCCAGCCCGCTGACCGGGGTCGCGCTGTCCGACCGCAACGGCCGTACGGTCGCCGAGGCGGCCACCGACCCCGACGACGCCCCGGTGGTGTGGCCGGACGTGGTGCCGGTGCTGGCCTTCAGCGTCGGTCCCCGCACCGAGGGCACGCCGAGCGACCTCGGCCCGTTCCGGTTGGTCGACCCGCACCCCAGCACCGGTGAGGCCGGGACGTCGGAGCTGCGTTACCAGTACGTCCTCACCCACCTGACCATGGTCAGCGTCACCGCCGACGGCGAGACCACGGTGCCGGGCAACCCGGACGCCACCTGGTGGATTCCGGCCGCCGACCAGAACTCGCCCAATCCGCTGACCACCGCCCGGCACCTCAGCCTGCTCTCCACCGACCCGGTCCCGTGGTTGCAGACCCTGGCCGACGGCGGCGTGAGCCTGCCGGAGGACCCGCTGGTCCCGCTGCGCAACCTGTGCGGGCCGGCGTTCACCGCGCAGGCCGGCTGGCTGCTCGGCGTCGATGCCAGACGGACCGCTGCCGGCTGGGAGATTCCGCCGGAGGCGGGGTCGGCCAGCCGGTTCCGTGGGCGGTTGGCGGCACGGGTGACGGTCACCCTGGACGGCGAACCGCTGCGGGCGTCCTGGTTCGCCTCGGTCGGTCTCCCGGCCCCGGTCAATCCCGGCGGGCCCCGCAAGGTCGCCGCCGCCACGCCGGACCGGACGTTCTCCGGCGGGCTGCTCCTGCCGCATCCGCTCCAGGGAGAATGGCGCATCGCGACCGGCGCGCCGATGCTCGCCCTCGCGCAGTTCACCTTCGACGAGCCCATCGCCCAGTTCCGGGTGTGGCTGCGGGTGCGGACGACCACCACCGAGGACACCATCCGGGTGTACTCGCTGGGCACCTCCGCCCAGTGGACCCGCGCGCAGACCCTCAACCCGGACCCCAGCCACCGCGTCTACTGCTACACCCCGCCGTCGAACACGCTGGAGGGCGGCTTCCGGCTGTACTACCACGCGCGCAGCCGGGTCGAGGTGCTGGGCGTACGCGGGATCAACCTGACGGCGCAGAACGACGCGGCCGCGGTCAGCGCGAGCCGGGCGCAGGCCGCCGCCGCGGGCCGGGCGGAGGCGGAGCGGCCGCTGGACGACGGGACGAACCTGCTCCGACCCGGCACCCTGTACAAGATCAGCAACACGATGATGGTGCGCGGCCCGGAGGGCGAGAAGGCCCTGCCGGGCACGGACTACTACTTCCGCACCGCGCCGGAGTCCGGTACGCGAAGCGTGCCACCCCAGTTCGCCGTCAGCGCCTTCGCGCCGATCTTCCGGACCGTCGACCGGTTCGACCCGACCTACCTGGAGCGGTACCTGTTGGGCTACCTGCCCGGCGACGGCACCCGCTTCTGGTACCACGACGACCCGGTGGCGGCCAGCTTCACCCGGAAGCACATCACCGCGCTGGCCGGACGCTACGGGTACGACACCCTGCTCCGGCTGCGCCGAACCGACACCCAGCCGGCGGCCGCCCCACCTCCCGACCTGGTCACCGCGCGCCTGGTCACGCTGCTCGGTGCCTGGCAACTCGCCCGGCCCGACCAGCGGCTCCACACGCTGGCGCTCGAATCGAGCGGGGCATGCCGGCGCCCGGCCGTCGGCGCGTCGCTGGTGCCGGAGGCGTCCCTGGAGCCGAACGCGACCTACGACCTGGCCACCTGGTTCCGCAGGCAGGGGCAGACCACCGGCGGGGTCGGCCTGCCCGGCGTGGTGTTCACCACCTCCCGCTACGCCTCCGCGCTCGAACAGTTCACGGACCTGGGTTTCGTCAGCACCGGCACGGCCGGCCTCGCGGGCGACCTGGCGGTGTCGGCCCCCACGACGCTGCCCCCGCCTGGCGTCGGCGACGGGGTGTTCGCCCGCGTACTGCGCGACCTCGGTCTCGATCTCCGCCCGGCGCCCCGGGCCCGGACGAGCGCGCTGTGGATCCGCAGCGGCTCCGGTTGGCTGCTGTCCGGGGTGCTGCTGGAGTCGCCGGAACCGCTGGAGCGGCCGGACATGGGCCGGGAGCCCGGCGCCGACGGGAACGCCCCGCCCCGGGTCCGGTTGGGATCGCTGAGCGCTCCGAACCCCTTCAACCAGGTCTGGCGGGACGGCTCCGGGTGCCGCGTGCTGCTGCGCACGACCTCGCCCGCGGTCCCCTCCGCCGGGCTTCGGCTGAGCATCGAGGAGAACCGCCCGCTCGCCACCGGCGGCACGACCACGGCCACCACGTACCTGCTCTGCTCGTGCAACACCACCCCCCGCTTCGCCCAGGAGATCTGATGTCGGACAAGGGACTCTCGCGTCGTAGCCTGCTCGGCGGGGCGATGGCCGGCGGCGTGGCATCGGTGGCGGCCACGAACCCGGCCCCCGGCAAGCCGCTGGCGGCGGAACCCATGGCCGCCGGGCAGTCGGCGGTGGCCCCGAGCCACCTGCTGCGCGCGTCGGCGATCACCACGACGAGCGACCCCTGGCTGCCCGACGGAACCCATCTGCGGGTGAACGTCTCGCCCCGGATCGGGCTCCCGCTGCACCCGCTCACGGCGTTCCGCATCGACGTCGTGCCGATCTACACCCGACCGGACAAGCTGGAGACCTCGACGCAGCACGTGTGGCTCAACCCCGACCTCTCGGTCGCCGCCACCGGCGGTGGGATCCGGCACACCGGTTCCGGCGACGTCCACTACCTCGTGCTCCAGGGCTGGCAGTGGACGTTCCGGGCGGTGCGGTGCTGCTTCGTCCGGCTGCTCACCCAGGCGGGCAGCGCCTTCCGGGTCGACGTGCTGGACCCGACGGCCGAGCTGCCCGACGCCGAGCCCCGGGTGCTGGCCACCCGCACCGCCCCGTCGTACGAGTTCGGCGGCACCGACATCACGCTGCTGCGCGTCAGCGGTGCGGGCGTGGTCGACCTGGTCGAGATCGTCAGCACCGAGTCGCCGTACATCGTGATCGACCCCGCCCAGGCGGTCTCCTTCGGCCTGCCGGTCGGCTCCGGCCCCTGGTACGCCCCGGAACCGGCGACCGATCCGGTGGCCGCCGCCCGGACTCGGGTGGAGCAGGGTGCGGCCAAGCGGATGGGCCCTCCGGACCGCCCGGACGGCGCGGTGGTCCCGCTGACCCCGGCCGACGAGGTGAACCGGGTGCAGGCGCTGTCCGGGGCGTCGTCCGGCCTCGACTACTGGCTGGCGCGGGCCTTCACCGACCCCGTGACGCCGCCACTGGACGCGAGGGTCAGTCTGGCGGGCGGCCCGGTCGAGGACGCCTCCGGCACGATCTCCCCGCTCAACGCCCTCCTCGCCGCGGCCGTCGACCCGGCCGTCGCCCGCCACCTCGGGCTGGCCACCCGGGTGAACCCGCCGACCAGCGCGTCGGTCTGCACCCTGTGGATGGTCGCCGGACTGTGGCTGCTGCCGCTGGACCGGCCGCACGACGCCGGCACGCTGCGCTCGCTCATCACCGGTTTCCCACCGCCGACCACCGTCATGTCCGCGCTGTACAGCCGGTACCCCGCACTGTCGGCGCTGGCCACACAGCGGGTGACCCAGCTGCGGGCGGCACACCCCACGGACGGCTGGACCACCGTGCCGCTGATGGTGCCCGCGGTCGCGGCCAAGGCCACCCCGGACCGGCCCGCCGCCCCCCGCACGCTCGCCCTGCCGCCCGCCGCCTGGCGGGTGACCACCGGCGAGCGGCTGTGGACCCAGCGGATCCCGCTGCTCGGCCCGGCGGCCGGTGGCATGCTCGGCCTGGCGAGGCTGAGCCCCGCCCCGGTCTCGTTGCACGGCACGATCCGGGTCGGATCGGTGGACCGGGCCCGCGCCATCGTCGCCCACTGGGACCGGCACCACGACGACGCGGGCGCGGTCACCGACCTCGCGGTGACCGGCCCGTCGAACTCCTGGGGGCTGTGGCGCGCCGACGAGTTCGGCCGGTGGAGCGACCGGAGCACGGTCGCCGCCCCGGCGCCGGCCGTCGCCGGACCGCCCACGCCGACCGTGGAGGCCGAGTTCCGACCCGCCACCCCGGGCGGCGGCCTCCAGCCACGCTCGCCCGGCGCGCTACGGATCCGGATCGGTGTGCCCGGACCGAGCCTGCCGGGTGCGTTGCCGTCCCGGGACGTGACCAGCCCGGGCGGGGCGCCGGTGACCTCCGCCCTGCTGACGGTGGACGGCGTGCCACAGCCCGCGATCCCGGTGCCGGCCGGCGCGACGTCGGTCGTCGCGACCGTGGCGGTACGCGAGTTGGGCGTCGGCGACACCGCGGTGATCCCCGTGATCGCGAATCTGGTGGACGCGGCCGGCCGGCTGTCCGGCCCCGCCGAGGTCGACCGGACGGTGCACGATCCCCGGGCCTATGCGCCGCTGCGCGTCGCGCCGACCCTGCTCTTCGCCGCCGAGCGGAACCCGGTGGGGGACAGCGAACTCGGTCTGGAGTGGAGCGGCGGCGCGTGGGGATACCGGGTGTACCTCGGCGACGAGCGGAGGCTGGGCGGCACCGGCGCCGGCCCGCGGTGCGAGCGGGCAGCCGAGGTCTGGGCGCGCTCCGGTCAACTGGCCGACCGGCGCCGGTTCACCCTCGTCACACCGAAGCCACTGCGGGCCGCGCCGGACGGAGTCGTGCGCTTCACCCACCGGCTACCCGGGTCGCTGCGCAACGTGCAGTTCGTCCGGGTGGTTCCGGTCACCAGCGCCGGCGTCGAGACCGCGTTCGAGACGTGTGGGCTCACGCCGGTCGCGGTGCCCGTGCCGGACCGCCCGCCCGCGCCGGTCGTGCAGGTACGACCGCGCAGCGACGGCCGGGTCGATGTCACCGTCACCGCCACCGGACTCCGCGACGACCTGCTCGCCGGGCTCACCGGGCCGCCACAGGCCCGGCTGCGGCGCGGTCGCCTGGCCAACAGCGACCCCGAGTACATGCCCGTCGTGCAGACCGGCATCCCGCTCGTCGAGGGCCCCGACGGCACGTGGTCGGCCACCGTCGTCGACGGACCGACCGCGGGCTTCCCCGGGTACGTCCGGCTGACCTGGCTGGCCGAGGTCCGCTACCCGGCCGAACCGCACCTGCCGGCTGACGCGCTGCCCGCCGGCAGCGACGTCCAGCCGATCGGGGGTGTACCGGCGGGCCCGCAGGTGTCCGGCTGGGGCCCGGCGTCCCCGCCCACGAACACGGTGCTGACCCCCGAGGTCCAGCTCGTGCCCCGGGCCACCGTCCGGCCGGGCCAGGGGTACAACGAGATCCTCGTGACGAACGCACCGGTCTCCCACCGGTACGCGATCGCACCGCACCAGGTGGTGGTCCACCGGTTCTTCGCGTCCGGGCCCTACCCGAGCGTCGCGCTGCCCCCGGTGCCGATCACCGCCACGACGACGGTGGTGCGCGACACCACCGTCAACCCCCGCCCCACCGGATACATGGTGGTGATCACCGATCCGTTCGGTCGGTCCACACCCCCCGTGTACGTCCAGTACTAGTGCGAGGGGCGCGCGATCCGCTGGTGCGGAGGACCTGCCTCCCACTGCGAACGACACGCTCGACGCAAGTCGGTCACGTCAGGTCCGGGCGGGTCAGTTCGGCGAACCAGCGACCGCCGGACCGGAACACCTCGCCGATCGCCAGTCCCGCCACCGACGCGGCGTCCGCCACCGCACCCGTGTCGAGCCACGCCCAGCGGAAGACCGGCCCCCGGTGCGACCCGGTGGCCACGTGGGCCTGCCCCTGCCAGACGCCCGAGCCGGGTGGTTCGAGTTCGACCAGCACGGTGCCGGACGGCCGCAGCAGCGACCGGCACCGCCGCAGCAGCGCGACCGGATCGCCCCCGATGCCGATGTTCCCGTCGAGCAGCAACGTGTGTGCCCACCGTCCCTCCGCCGGCAGTGGGCCGAACAGGTCGGCCTGCACGGCGACCGCGCCCCGCGCCCGGGTCGACGCCACCGCCCGGGCCGACACGTCCACCCCCACCGCGCTCAGCCCGGCCCTGGTCAGCGCCACGGACAACCGGCCCGGACCGCACCCCAGGTCGAGGGTGGGACCGGCGCAGCGGGCGACCACCGCCGCTTCCGCCAGGCCGGCCGCCCGATGCCACCGGTCCACCGGCAGCCGTCGGCGGGGCCCGTCCGCGGGAACCAGCCAGTACACGGTCCCGGGCCGGTCGCGCAGCGCGGAGGCGAAACCGTCCCCGGTCACGCCCGTACCACCATGGCGCGACGTACGGCCGCGACCTGGCGGGCGAACCGGCCGTCCGGGGCCGCCGCCGCCACGACCCGCGCGTCGGACCAGTCGTCCACGTCCCGCAGCACGGGCAGCGGCACGGCCCGCAGCCCGCGTCCGGCCAGCGCGGACCAGGTCGACCGCCCCGTCTCCGGGGTCGACATCGGCACCCCGCGCAGCACCACCGCCTGTCGGGGGTCGCGTAGCCCCAGCGCCCACCAGCCGCCGTCCTCGGCGCGTCCGAGCACCGCGTCCGCGTCCGCCAACCGGCGTACGGCGGCGGCCAGCCGCGCCGGGGTCAGTTGCGGGGTGTCCATTCCGATCTGCACCACCGGGCGCCCCGGGAACGCCTCGGCCACGTCGAGATGAGCGTGCGCGAGCCGGTCGGCGAGATCCGTTCCCCGCTGCGGCAGGACCGACCAGGTGGCCAGGGCGGCGGTCAGCCCGGCGCCGTCCTCGGCGTCCGCCAGGTTCCCGGCCAACGCCAGCACGGGGGTCACCCCCGGCGTGTCCCGGACGGCGTCCAGGGTGTCGCGCAGCGCGGCGGCGGCCAGCCGGGCGGCCTGACGGGGCGTCGCCGGCGGGCAGAGCCGGGTCTTCACCAGGCCGGGCACCGGCGCCTTGGCCACCACCAGCAGAACCGTCACCGGGGCTCCCGCATGTCGCGCAGCACCGCGGCGAAGTCCCGGGTGGCCCGGAGGGTGCCCCGCACGGAGCCGGAGACCTTGGAACGGGTGCCGGCGGCGCGCGGAGCGTAGGTGACGTCGAGCTCGCGGATGCGCCAGCCCGCCGCCGCCGCCCGGATCAGCAGCTCGAGCGGGTAGCCGAAGGCCCGGTCGGTGACTCCGAGAGCGAGCAGCGCCTCCCGCCGGGCCACCCGGATCGGGCTGAGGTCACGCAGCGGCACGCCCCGTCGCCGCAGCAGCGTGGTGACCAGCGCCGTGCCCACCCGGGCGTGCCAGGGCCAGACTCCGACCCGGACCGGTCGGCGGCGGCCGACCGCCAGGTCGGCCAGCCCGTCGGCGACCAGGGCCACCAGGGCGGGTAGCTCCCGGGGCGCGAAGGACCCGTCGGCGTCCAGCACGCAGACCAGCTCGGTGTCGGCGGCCTCGATCCCGGCGTGCACGGCCGCGCCGTACCCCCGCCGTGGTTCGTGCACCACCCGCGCGCCGTGCCGGGCGGCCACCTCGGGGGAGCCGTCGCGGGACCCGTTGTCCACCACGATCGCCCGGTATCCGGGCGGCAGCGCGGTCAACACAGCGGGCAGGGCGGCGGCCTCGTCCAGGCACGGCAGCACCACGTCGATCGGTGTCGGCATACCGCCGACGCTAGGGCCGACCCGGGCCGCCCGGGCCGGATTCGACCTGACGGACCGCCTACCGAAGCGACACTTCTCACCATCGTGTGACGTGCCGACGACTCGGCTGACGGGGCGCGGGCCGGACCGTACCGTCCGGTCGACATGAGAACCGGTGTGACACCTCTCCGCGCGCCCGGCTCCGACCGCAGCCCGACCCGCTACCGGGGTGACCTGGTCGTGCTGGGCGTCGAGGCGGCCCTGCTGGTCGCCGCCGTGACGGTGGGCGTGGCGCTCAACCGCGCGGGGGTGGGTCTGCACGCCGACGCGGCGCCGCTCTACGCCACCTGGAGCCCGCACGTCGGCTGGGGAACGCCGGTGGCGCTGGCGGTCGCGGTCGCCGTGGTCGGACCCGGAACGCGGTGGGCCCGGACCGCCCGATGGGGCCCTCTCCTCGGCGTCGGCTACCTGGCGGCGGTCGGCTGGACGCTCGCACTCGCGCTGGTCGACGGCTGGTCGGCGGGGCTGACGACGCGGCTGACCCCGCAGGCGGAGTACCTGCACGAGGTGCCCGGGGTGACGGACGTCCGGCGGATGCTGGCCGGGTTCGCCGACCGGATCCTGGACTTCCAGCCCGACTCGTGGTCCACCCACACCGCCGGCCACCCACCGGGCGCCCTGCTGGTGTTCGTCGGGCTGGACCGGGTCGGCCTGGGCGGCGGCACGGCGGCGGCGCTGGCCTGCGTCCTGGTCGGGGCGAGCGTCGTGGTGTCCGTGCCGATCACCCTGCGGGCCCTCGGCGCGGGCGAGGCCGCCCGGACGGTGCTGCCGTTCCTGGTGCTGCTGCCCGGAGCGGTCTGGGTGGGCGCCTCCGCCGACGGTGTCTTCACCGGTGTGACGGCCGCCGGTCTCGCACTGCTGGCCGCGCGGGGACGCGTGACCGTGTCGGCCGGCGGCGTGCTGCTCGGCTTCGCGCTGTACCTGTCGTACGGCTTCGTGCTGCTCGCGCCGCTGGCCCTCGTCGTGCTGGCGCTGCGCCCCGCAGGGCGGGGTGTCGCGTTGCTCGCCGGCACGACCGGTGTGGCCACGGTGGTGGCGGTGTTCACCGTCGCCGGCTTCCACTGGTGGCAGGGGTACGACCGGGTGGTCGAGCGCTACTACCAGGGTTGGGCGGCCGACCGCCCCTACGGCTACTGGGTCTGGGCCAACCTGGCCGCGTTGCTCCTCTCCGCCGGGCCGGTGGTCGGGCCGGCACTGGGCCGTACCCTGCGTTCGGCACGGAGCACCTGGCGGGCGGGAGCCGCACCGGTGGAGCCGCCCGCACCGGCTCCGCCGGTCGGCGGCCCGGGACCGGTCGGCCGCCCGCTGGCGCGCGACCTCGTTCGTCACCGCCGGCTCGCGTTCGTTCCCCGGATCGAGGCGCTCGGACCGACCGTTCTGCTGCCGGCCGCCGCGGCGCTGGCGGTGGCCGCCGCCGACCTGTCGGGCATGAGCAAGGCCGAGGTGGAGCGGATCTGGCTTCCGTTCGTGGTCTGGCTGCTGGTCGCCGCCGCGCATCTGCCGGCCCCGGCGCGCCGCTGGTGGCTGGCTGGGCAGGCGCTCACCGCCCTCGCCGTCAACCACCTGCTGTTCACCGTCTCGTGAGCCGACGGAATCCCGCTTCCGGCCGCCGTCCGGTCGGGGCCGCCGGTGGGCGGACGCCGCTCAGGCCGGGACGGCGGCAGCCTCCCGCAGCGGGTCGGTGGCGAAGGCGGTCACCCCGTCGACGAAGCCGACCCGGGCGGTGTAGCCGAGCAGCTCGCGCGCGCAGGCGGGATCGGCGACCACGTGCCGCACGTCGGCGGTGCGGGTTCCGCCGACCACCACCGGCGCCGGCCCGCCCATCGCCGCCGCCAGGGCGGTGGCCAGGTCGCCGACGGTGTGCGGCTGACCGGAGCAGACGTTCACCGGCACCAGACCGTCCGGGGTCGGGGCGGTCAGCGCCAGCACGTTCGCACGTGCCACGTCGGTGACGTGCACGAAGTCGCGTCGCTGCCGGCCGTCCTCGTAGACCCGGGGCGGCCGGCCGTCGGCCAGCGCCGACCGGAAGATCGACGCGACCCCGGCGTACGGGGTGTCGCGGGGCATCCGGGGGCCGTAGACGTTGTGGTAGCGCAGCGCCCACACCCCGGCCCCGGTCTGCCGGCTCCACGCGGCGGCCAGATGTTCCTGGGCGAGCTTGCTGGCCGCGTACGTGCTGCGGGGCTCCAGCGGGGCGTCCTCCGGCACGAGCGCGTCGGTGAGGGTGCCGGCGCACACCGGACAGGTGGGGTCGTACCGGCCGGCGGCCAGATCGGCGTGGCGACGGGGTGCCGGTCGGACGATACCGTGCCGGGCACACGTGTAGCGGCCCTCACCGTAGACCACCATGGAACTGGCCAGCACCAGCCGGGACACGCCGGCCCGGTGCATCGCCGCCAGCAGCACCGCCGTGCCGTAGTCGTTGTGGCTGACGTAGTCGGGGGCGTCCGACGGGTCCAGCCCGTGCCCGACCATCGCCGCCTGGTGGCAGACGGCGTCGACCCCGGCCAGCAGATCGTCCAGCAGCCCCGGATCGCGGACGTCGCCGACGACCGGATCGTGCCGGCGGAACCACTCGGGCAGCCCGCCCCCGTGCGTCTGCGGCAGCAGCGCGTCCAGGCACACCACCCGGTGCCCCTCCGCCACGAGCAGGTCCGCGACCTGCGATCCGATGAACCCGGCGGCGCCGGTGACGAGTACCCGCATTCCCGTCACGCTAGGACAGACCGGCGGCCACCGGTGCCGGTTCGGCCCGGACGTCGGCAACTCGTGGCAAGCGGACGGTACGCCCCGGCTAATGCCGCAAAGTCCGCCTGCGACCGGCGTTGACGGCTAGCGTCCTGAACCAGAGCCCGTCGCATCCGGTTCGACGCCCTCACCTGGAGGATCCGTGCCCGACCCGCCGTCCCACGATCCCGCCGGGGGAGCCGACCACGGTGAGCCGGGACGCGCGTCCGACACCTCCGGCCGGTCGGCCGAGATGGCCGGCACGCAGGTGTACGCCTACCCGGCGCGGCTGTGGCGTGCGCTGGACCGGCACCGCCCGCCGGGAGCCGCCGCCACCGCCGACGCCTGGCGCAGCCCGGTACGCGGCCCGTGGTTGACCTCCGTGCTCGGCGTCGTCCTGCTCGCCGCGCTGCCGCTGGTGATCGTCACCGGTCTGCTGGACTGGATCGCGTACGGTCCTCGGCTCGGTCAGGCCCTTCCCGGCGACGTTGGCTGGCTGCGTCCTCCCATCTTCGACTGGCCGACCCGTCCCGCCTGGCTGTTCCGGGTCACCCAGGGCCTGCACGTGACGCTGGGCATCATGTTGGTCCCGGTGGTGGTGGCGAAGCTCTGGTCGGTGGTGCCCAAGCTGTTCGACTGGCCGCCGGCCCGTTCGGTGGCCCAGGTGCTCGAACGGCTGTCGCTGCTGCTGTTGGTGGGCGGAATCCTCTTCGAGATGGTCACCGGCCTGCTCAACATCCAGTACGCGTACCTGTTCGGGTTCGACTTCTACACCGCGCACTGGTACGGCGCCTGGGTCTTCACCGCCGCCCTGGTCACGCACGTGGCGATCAAGCTTCCTCGGACGGTCTCCGCGCTGCGTGGTCCGGGCATGGCGCGTACCCCGGTGGGGGAGACGACGCCGGAGCCGGCGGATCCGGACGGGCTGGTGGCCCGACGGCCCGGCCCGCCGACGATGAGCCGGCGTGGTGTGCTCGCCCTGACCGGGGGCGGCGCGTTGCTGTTGGCGGCGCTGACCGTCGGGCAGACCCTGGACGGCGTGCTGCGCCGGACCGCGCTGCTGCTGCCCCGGGGCCGGCAGCCCGGCGAAGGGCCGAACGGCTTCCCGGTCAACCGGACCGCCGCCGCGGCCGGTGTCCGACCCGCCGACACCGGGGCCGAGTGGCGGCTGACGGTGCGCGGCGGCGACCGTACGGTCGAGGTGGACCGTGGCGGCCTGCTCGCGATGCCGCAGCACACCGCGGACCTGCCGATCGCCTGCGTGGAGGGCTGGTCGACGGAGCAGACCTGGACCGGGGTACGGCTACGGGACCTCGCCGCCCTGGTCGGCGCACCCGGCGACGCCCTGGCGAAGGTCGAGTCCTTGGAACGGGCCGGGCTGTTCCGTCAGGCCCGGTTGCACGCCGACCAGGTCCGCCACCCCGACTCGCTGCTCGCCCTACGGGTCAACGGGGTCGACCTCTCGGCCGACCACGGCTACCCCGCGCGGATCATCGTGCCGGCGCTGCCCGGCGTGCACTGCACGAAGTGGGTCCGGAGAATCACCTTCGAGGAACGGCCCGGTGACTGAGTTCCGGCGTGGCTACGGTGCCGCGCCGTGGCACCTGCTGCTCCTGCTCGGCTGCTTCGCGGTGACCGGCTGGATCGCGCTGCGGCTCTCCGGGGAACCGGCCGCGGGCCGGATGCTGCTCTGGTTCCTCGGCGCGGTCGTCGCCCACGACCTGATCCTGTTCCCGGTCTACGCGCTGGCCGATCGGATGCTTCGCGCCGGGATGGGGCGTCCGGACCGCCGCTCCGCGCTGAACCACGTACGGGCACCCGCGCTCGCCTCCGGGTTGCTCCTGCTCGTCTACCTTCCCGGCGTCCTCGGACTCGGCGGGGACACCTACACGGCCGCGAGCGGCCTGACCCCGCAGCCGCTGCTGGCCCGCTGGCTGGCGGTCAGCGCGGCGATCTTCGCGGTCAGCGCGATGCTCTATGTCTTGCGGCTTCGTCGACGCCGGGAGGCGGGGTCCCGTCCGGGAACGCGGCGTTGACGGCGGCTTCGACGTGCAGTCGGGAGGTCGGGAAGACGGCAACGGGGCTGTCGGCAGGCGATATCAGCAGTTCGATCTCGGTGCAACCGAGGATGACGCCCTGTGCGCCGGATTCGACGAGGCGGTCGATGACCTGCTGGTAGGTCTGCCGGGACGTCTCGCGGACGTCGCCGAGGCACAGCTCGTCGTAGATGATGCGGTGCACCTCGGCGCGGTCCTCCGGTTCGGGGACGATCACGCGCAGGCCGTGGCGGGTGAGCCGATCGCGGTAGAAGTCCTGTTCCATGGTGAAGGCGGTGCCGAGCAGTCCCACGGTGTGCAGGCCGGCGGCGGCGACCGCCTCGGCGGTCGTGTCGGCCAGGTGCAGCAGCGGAATGCTGACGGCGGCCTGGATCTGGTCGGCGACCTTGTGCATGGTGTTCGTGCACAGCAGCAACAGGTCGGCCCCGGCGGCCTGCACCGCCGCGGCGGCCTGGCCGAGCAGGCGACCCGCCTGTTCCCACTCCCCGGTGCTCTGGAGGCCCTCGATGTCGGCGAAGTCGACGGAGTACAGCACGCACCGTGCCGAGTGCAGGCCACCGAGACGGTCCCGGACCAGCTCGTTGACCAACCGGTAGTAGTGGGCGCTGGACTCCCAGCTCATTCCGCCTAGCATCCCGATCGTCAGCACGTGCCCTTCCTACCACCGGCAGTCCGGGCGTCCGTGCTCGGGCTTTCTCTACGTCGGCTTGCGCTGGGCGCGTCGTGCCAGCTCCACCACGCGCGCAGGCACAGGAAGAAGCGGTCAGAAGTAGTCGAGCAGGTGGGCGGGACCACCGACCGCGAGCAGGTCGAGGAGGCGGGGATCGGCGCCCGGACCGTGTCGCAGCTGACCGGCCTGGACGAGGCTCTCGGCGTCGGTGGCGCCGGCATAGAGCCGGGCGAAGCCGGGCACGCTCAGGTGCAGCGCCGGTTCGCCGGTGGCGCGGGACAGCTCGGCCGCGCCGTCGGCGACCTCCAGCCGCCAGGCACCGGTGTTCCAGTCCGCGAGGTCGTCGTCGAGGGTGAACTCGACGCTGCCGCGCGCGTACGGCGGCCAGCCGCGCTCCCGAACGGCCCGGGTCACCTCCACGGGCCGGTGCATCCAGGGCTGCTGGCGGTGCTCCCGGAGCGTCTCCAGGGGCAGCTGGGCGGTGACCGCGTCGCCGTCGAGCAGGCGCATCCGCAGCGTGGGGGCGACGCTGCGCCAGCTGGCGAGGACGCCGACGAGTTCCCGGGCCGCGTCGGGGGTGGTGGCGAGGACATCGAAAACAGTCAGCACGGAATCCGGGCCGTAGCCACGCCCCCGGTCCCAGCTGACGTAGCCGACCAGGTCGCCGTCGTGTTCGACGAGGGTGACGCCGTCAGCGGGCAGGTCGGTGGTGGCGCCGAGGTGGTCGAACAGTTCGCCGCGGCGGGTGAGCAGGCCCCGGCGGTGGCGGGCGACGCGCTCGTAGAGGTCGGCGACGGCGGGCATGTCCTCGGCGGTGGCGGCGCGGACGGTCAGGTGCGGAGCGGGCCGGTACCGGGGCAGGTTGGCGGTGACCAGGTCGACGGTACGCAGCGCGCCCGCCACCTCCCAGCCGCAGGCCCGGTAGGGGCCGATGATGGTGGGGAACAGTGCGCTGACGGCGGCCCCCCGCTCGCGGGCGCCGCGCAGCAGAGCGGTGAGCAGGGCACGGGCGACGCCACGGCCACGTGCCTCGGGAGCGACGGCGACACCGGCGACGTCGGCGGCGGACACGGCCCGGCCGGACCACCACTGTTCGTGGTGCAGGTCGACGGCCTTGCCGAGCAGACGTCCGGCCGGGTCGAACGCCCCGTAGCGGGTCGTGCCGGGCGTGGTGGGACCGGCGGCGTCCGGCGGGGGTTGCGGGTCGTAGCCGAAAGCCCGCGCGCCCAGGGCCCAGGCGGCGGGCATGTCGTCGGGGGTGAGCTCGCGGACGGCGACGGTGGACTGCACCAGCCGACGATAGCCACCGCTCATCCGGCGTCGAATCGATTTTTCCCTTGCCGTGACGGTCCCGGTGACGGGCCGGCTCCACTCCACAGCGCAGGCCACCACGGCGTCACGCTGACCTGGCCGCAGTGCTGTCGGCTGTCGACCCGGACAGCCTGTCCGATCAGAACGACGGATCGGGTGCGGCGTCAGCCAGTTGATGTCGGGGCGAGCAATCGCATCGGCGTCTGATCACGGTGCACGACGGCAGCCGACATCCGGTCCGTGCCACTCGACGGGTGCGTCCAGCCTGGTTCGTGCAGCCCCTAACCGGCGACCGGATCCTGCTCGTCGCTCACGTGACGCGCTGGTCACGCCGCCTGCGCGGCCGGCCTGGGCAGCTCGCGCGTTGTTCGTAGCGGAGACAGCAGCGCGGGAAGGAAGGCGACGGTCATCCCGGCTGCGCCGATCCACAGCACCGCAGGCGCGCCGAGCAGGCCGCCGAGCGTGCCGCCGAGCAGCCCGGCGATCGGCATGCCGCCCCACTGGACGAAACGAACGGTGGCGCTCATCCGGCCGAGCAGCCGTTCGGGTGTGACGGCCTGCTGCAGGCCCACCTGACCGATCAGGCGGACCACGCCGCCTGCGGAGACCAGAGCCAGCCCGGCCACGGCGAGCCAGAGCGGCCAGCCGGATTCGGCCGCCGGCATCAGGGCGGCTGCCGGTGCCGTGCACAACGGGGCCATCCAGATGGACGGGCCGGCGCCGATCCCGGCGATCACGCGACGGGCCAGCAGCGCGCCGGTGAACCCGCCGCCGGCCATCACGGACAGCACCAGGCCGATGCCGAACGAGCCCAGGCCCAGATGCCGGGAGAGGAACACCAACAACATCGTCTGGTACGTGACGAGGAAGAGGCTGAAGACGCCGTCGGTGAGCAGCATCGGCCGCAGCAGCGGGTGGCCGAGTACGAAGCGCAGTCCCTCCGCGACCTCGCGCGCCAGGTGCCGGGCAGCGCCCGCCGGTGGCCGCGCCTCCGGCGTACGGATCCGCAGCACGCCCAGGGCGGACAGCAGCAACCCGGCAGAACTCGCGACCAGCGTCAGCGGTGCTCCCAACCAGCCGACCAGCGGCCCGGCCACACCGGGGCCGCTGATGCTGACGGCGGAGCGGGCCGCAGCGATCTTCGCGTTGCCCTCCACCAGGTGCTCGCGGGCGACCAGCGCCGGCAGGTAGCTGGTGTAGCTGACGTCGAACAACACGGTCAGCAGGCCGTGGGCCAGCGCGACCGTGAACAGCAGCCAGATGGTCAACGCGTCCGCCCACCAGGCCATCGGTACGAGCAGCAGCAGCGTCGCCCGCAACAGATCCGTGTAGACCATGACCGGGCGCTTGCGCCAACGGTCGATCCACGCCCCCGCCGGCAGCCCGATCAGCAGCGATCCGGCCGTGGTCATCGCGGTCAGCACCCCGACCTCGAACTCGTCCGCGTCGAGCCAGACGATCGCCACCAGCGGCAGCGCGAGGAACACGAAGCGGTCGGCGAGTTGACCGGCCACGGTGGCGCCGAAGAAGCGACGGAAATCAGGCTCGCGAAGCAGGCCTAAACCGGCTGATCGAGGACCCTCTCCCTGAGTTCTCCGCGTCGGCACGCCGATTTCTATCACAAGGAGTCACGGTTTGCCTCCTCTGTGGACACTAGCGGTCTCCGGTCGTACGAGCGTGGTGCGAGATGGCCCCCGGGCCGTCGGTGGTTGCCCGCCCTCCGGTGCTGGTCTGAGGGCGGGCGCTCATCCGTGGAGTACGGTGGGCCGGGCTGCGGTCAGCCCGGCCCGGGGAAGCCGTGGGTCAGCAGTAGAGGTTGGCTCCGGCCGGCACGCCGAGCATGCCGACGAACTGCTGGTACTTGGTGACGCGGCTCTGCACCTGGCCGGGGTTCCCGCCGTTGCATTCGATCGAGCCGTTGATGCTGCGGATGGTCTCGCCGAACCCGGCCCCGGTGACCATCGCGTTGTGGGCGGTCATGGTGCCGGGCCCGTTCTGGGTCATCCAGTACCAGATGGCGGTCTTCCAGGCCACGGCAGCGTCGTTCTGCACCAGCCAGGGGTTGGTCAGCAGGGGCAGCCCGAGGGCGTTGCCGGCGGCGTTGTAGTTGAAGTTCCAGCTCAGCTGGATCGGCCCGCGCCCGTAGTAGGCGGCCTGCCCGGCGGGGCATCCGTAGGGTTGGCCGGCGTCGCAGTAGTGCGGGTAGTTCCCGGTGTTCTGCTCCACGATGTGGACGAGTCCACCGGTCTCGTGGTGCACGTTCGCCAGGAAGGCCGCCGCCTCCTGCCGCTGGACCGTGGTGCTGCCGGTCCTGGTGAACGCCGGGTAGGCGCTGAGGGCGGCGACGAGGCCGGAGTACGTGTAGAAGGAGTTCCGGCTCGGGAACATCTGGTTGAACTGCGCCTCGGTGACCACGAAGCCGCCGGGGTTGGGGGGCGGGGTGGTGGGCGGCTGGCTGCCGCAGGTGTACGGCTCCCAGTACCAGGTGCTGATCACGGGGTCGTAGCCGGGATTGTCGTGCTTGGCCCGGTAGTACAGGCCGTTGGTGTACCGCACGATGCTGCCGGCGGGGTACCAGGTGCCGGCGACCCAGTTCGGGTGGTTGCAGGTCCCTCCCGGCGGTGGCGTGGTACCGCCGTCGCAGGCGCCGAGATCCTGCCAGACGCCGGTGGTGCCGGGCGGCGCCTCGTTCTGGGTCCACCACTTCGCCTGGTAGTTGCGCCTGTTGTGGGAGACCTGGTCCCCTTGCCAGTAGACGGCCGAGGACTGCCACGACGCCGCGCAGGCGGCTGCCGACGCAGGGGTCGACGGGATGATCACCGTGAGCCCACCGGCGACAACCAGTGCCGCGAGCGCGACCATGGCGCGCAGTCTGGACATGCGGTCACTCCTTCCTGGGGTCAGCGGGCCGACGAGAGGGCCACATAGATGTAGGTGACTGTAACATGTTCTGTTCACAAACTTTACTATTCTTGCCGGCTGGGAGGGCCCGGCTCCAGGCGTCGCATCTCCCGGGTGCCTCCGGGCCGGACAGCCGACGCGACAGATCCGCGTGCCGGCACGGTTCGAACATGAGCCTGGCGTGACTCGCGGCGGAGCGCTATGCTCCGCCGCGATGACTCCTTCTTCCAGATTGGGGGTCCGGTTCGTGCAAGGTGAGTGCTGATGCGCTCCCCGGCCGCGAACGCGGATTCCCGACTTTCTCTCTGGCGGCGCGTACGCGAGTACGCCGTGCCGCCCTCGATGATCGAAGCCGCGACCACTCGTCGTCGTGTCGGTGACTGGGCCGGCGCCTGTGCTGCCGCTCGCGTCGACGTCGACCTGGACCTGCGTGCCGTGGCTCGCCGCCACGGCCGGGACATGGCCACCCGGCTGCGGGCCGACCTCCGGCACCTCGCACCCGACCTGCTGCGCTGGCACATGCCGAGGGTCGCGCCTGACGGGCTGCTACGTCCGGGCCTGACCGTCTCGCTGGCGCGGTACGGCCCGGCGGAACACGCTGACGCCGAGCCGGTGCACCTCGTCGCCCGGACGGCACCCGGCTGGGCGGATGCGGGCCAGCGGATCAGACTGGCGTTGTGGGACGCATCCCGCGACGAGGGCGACCGTCCTCATCCGCATGCGCGTCCCGATCGTCGGTTCCGCCTCGACCTGCACCGTCACCTGTGGGACGCGCGGCGGGCCGAGGAACTGCGGAGCCGGTCGGGCGTACCGGAGCTGGCCGCCGGCAACGCTGCCGTGGTGCGCCCCGATCCACCCTGGGACGCGTTGCGGGACCGGGGTTACGCGGTGCACCGGTGGGCGGCCGAAGCAGCGGGGCTGCTCCAGGCCGAGGGTCGCACCAGCGGCGCCGTGGTGGTGCGGATCGGGCCCCGACGCCGTCTGGTCCTGGACGTCATCCCGCCGGGACCGGATCCACGGTCGTCGCCCGCGCCGCGGATCGCCGGGACGTCGCGCGCTGGCGGCGTCGTCGGGCTGCCGGTGCTGCCCGACGCGGCGACCTGGATGACGCCTGACCTGGAGCTGTTGCGCAACGGGCTGATCGAGGTCGACCGGCTTCACCCGTTGGTGGCCAGCGCGCTGGCACCCGGGCAGCCGGCCGTCCCGACGCCCCCGGAGCAGGACCCGGACCCGGCGGCAACGCCACGTCTCGTGGCCTGCCGGGGGGACTGGCACCGTATCGGCCTGGTGAACGGCGTACTCCAACCCCTGGACCACGACCCGGCGGAGATCCGCCGGGAGGAACTGCTGGCCGCGCTGACCGGCACCCCGCTGCCCTGCCTGCGGGCGATCGACGAGGCACACCGCCGACCGGAGTGCCTCCCCGACATTCGCGCCCGCCTGGACCACGGGGACACCGCCGGCGCGCTGGCCACCGTCGAAGCCCTGCTCGGACCCGACGCGCTCCTGCGCAGCGGGGATCTGCGGGAGGAACTGGAAACCGCCGCGTCGCGGCGGATCACGTACGGGCTGTTCCGAGCCGGGCTGATCGAACAGGGACCTCCTCCCTGCTCCCGGGACTGGCAGCTCAAGCGCGGCAGCCGCGCCCACCCACGTCACACCACCGCCCGCTGACCAGCGGGATCCAGCTACCCCTCCGCCCGGCTCCGGGCCGGCCCATCACGACCTCACAGGTGATCTCAGATGCCTTTCGTCCGTAACTTGATCGACAGCGCTTCCACGTCGCAGCTCGACACCACCCCTGCGCCACAGCTCGACGTCGCGGCCGAGCTGCTCGCACTGCTGTCCGACACCACCACCGAATCCCGTTCCGATCCGCAGTTGGAGGCGCTGACCCTGGCCGTGGCGGCGGATCTTCCGGTGCTGCTGTGGGGTGAGCCGGGAATCGGCAAGACCGCCGCGCTGACGCAGCTCGCCGCCTCCCTGGACCTACCGCTCACGACGGTGATCGCCAGCGTGCACGAGCCGTCCGACTTCTCGGGGCTGCCGGTCGTCGGCGACGACCCGGCGACCCAGGGCGTTCCGATGGCGCCGCCGGACTGGGCCGTACGCCTGGTGCACGCCGGTCGCGGACTGTTGTTCCTGGACGAGCTGTCCACCGCCCCGCCGGCCGTGCAGGCCGCCCTGCTCCGTCTCGTGCTCGAGCGGCGGATCGGCAGCCTGCGTCTGCCGGCCGGGGTCCGTATCGTGGCCGCCGCCAACCCACGGTCGTCGGCGGCCGACGGCTGGGAGCTGAGCCCGCCGCTGGCCAACCGTTTCGTCCACCTTCAATGGACCCACGACCCCGAGGTCGTCGTACGCGGTCTGAACGGGACCTGGCCCCGGGCCACGCTGCCCCGGCTCGACCCCGAGCGACTGCCGGACGCCGTCACCTTCGCCCGCCGTGCGGTGTGCGGGCTCCTGTCGGCCCGCCCGGGGCTCGTGCACCGGCTGCCCACCGGTGAGGCTGGCCGCGGTGGGCCGTGGCCGTCGCCCCGGAGCTGGGAGATGGCCCTGCGGCTGATCGCCTTCGCCACCGCGGCCGACACCTCCCGGGAAGTCCTGTCGATGCTGGTCAGAGGCACCGTGGGCGACGGCCCCGGACTGGAACTGCTGGCCAGCCTGGACCGGATGGACCTCCCCGACCCCGAGGCGCTGCTCGCCGACCCGGCCACCGCCGTCCTGCCCGAACGCGGCGACCTGCGTCAGGCCGTCCTGGACGCCGTGGTGGAGGCGGTACGCCGGCGTCCGGAGGGGTCCCGCTGGGATGCGGCCTGGGCACTGCTGGGCCGGGCGCTGGAGACCGGCACCCCGGATCTGGTGGTCGTACCCGCGTCCACCCTCGCCCGGTTGCGGCAGGAGGACTGGGACGTGCCGGCGTCGATCGAACGGCTCGCCGGGGCGGTGTCCCTGTCTCGCCGGGCCGACCAGACGGCGGCCCGGGTAGCGGCGGTCGCGGGGACGGGCCGATGACCTCCGACCCCGCCGGGACGCTCGACCGGAACAAACTCTTCACCGCCCGGCTGCACGCCGTCCGCGTTCGGCCCTACCTGGCGACGGCGCTGTTCGCCCTGCACGTGGTGGAGTCGCGGCGGGTGCCGACGATGGCGGTGGACCCGCACTGGCGGTGCTACGTCTCGCCCACGTTCGTGGCCCGGACCCCGGTGGAGGAGCTTGCCGGAGCGTGGGTACACGAGGTGTCGCACCTGCTCCGTGACCATCACGGGCGCGGCGACCGGGTCGCGCGGGAACGCGGGCTGACGGGGCCGGGGGAGCGGCTGCGGATGAACATCGCCGCGGACTGCGAGATCAACGACGATGTTTTCGGTGACGGGCTGGCCCGCCCCGAAGGTGTCGTCGAGCCCGGCTCCCTGCTGCTGCCCGAGGGACAGCTGATGGAGGACTACCTGCGACAGTTCCGGCTCGGACCGCGTACCCAGCACCTGGCCTGGCTGGACTGCGGCAGCGGCGCGGACGGGCTGGCGCGGGAATGGGACCTCGGACCGGACGGCGGGCACGCCCTCAGCCGTCAGGAACGGGACGCGGTGCGGTTCCGGGTGGCCGAGGGCATCACCGGCCGGCCGGGAAACGTCCCCCGGGGCTGGCAGCGGTGGGCGGAACAGGCGTTCCACCCGCCGCAGCCGTGGCGCGAGCTCCTGGGGGCGGCGGTACGCTCGGCGGTCTCCGCGTCCGGTGTCGGCGAGGACTACACCTACGGCCGGCCGTCGCGGCGCTCCGCCGGCGTCCCCGGCGTCATCCTGCCGGCGCTGCGGCGCAGGCCACCACGGGTCTGCGTCGTCATCGACACCTCCGGCTCGGTCAGCGACGCCGAACTCGGCAGTGCCCTGCTCGAGGTCGCCGCGATCTCCCGGGCCGTCGGCGGCCGCCGCGACCTGGTCACCGTGCTGCCCTGCGACGCGGCGGCCCAGGTCGTACGCCCACTGTGCCGAGCCGAGGACATTCCGCTGGTCGGCGGTGGGGGTACGGACCTGCGCGCCGGGTTCGCCCGCGCGCTGCGGGACAGACCATGCCCGGACGTCATCGTCGTGCTG
Source organism: Micromonospora sp. NBRC 101691 (assembly GCF_030269285.1). Classification (NCBI taxonomy): domain Bacteria; kingdom Bacillati; phylum Actinomycetota; class Actinomycetes; order Micromonosporales; family Micromonosporaceae; genus Micromonospora; species Micromonospora sp. NBRC 101691. The sequence goes on along the minus strand of NZ_BSTB01000025.1, from coordinate 77,444 downwards.
ACCGACGGGCAGACACCCTGGCCGGCTTCACGACCGTCCTCCCGGGTCGTCGTGGGTCTGTTTCCCAGAGCCAGCCGATGGGACGAGAACGACCCCGACTACGTTGCGGACTCACCGCCCGCATGGGCCCGCGTGGTCACCATCGGGTCCGCTCCCACCGCTCGGTGAACCCAAGCCGGAACGGTCCCGGCGGATCGGGGTGCGCCAGCGCCGATCCGGGGCCCCGGTCAGGTGGAACGTCAGCCGACGATGACGACGTCGAGACGGCGCGGGCCGTGCACACCCTCGATGCGGTGCAGTTCGATGTCGCTGGTGGCGCTCGGGCCGCTGACGAAGGTGAGCGGCCGCGTCGGGTCCAGCCGGGCCAACGCCTCGGGGACGAGACCGACGACCTGGGCGGCGTCGACCACGCAGACGTGGTGGTCGGGGATGAGCGACAGGACCCGCCGGCCCTGGCCCGGACCCGCGTCCAGGACGAGGGTTCCGGTGTCGGCGATCGCGACGGCACAGCCGGTGACCACGGCGTCGGCGGCGTCGAGGTCGCCGACGGCCAGCGGCGGCTGGTCGGCGAGCACCGTGGCCCCCGCTGTCGTCGCCCGCCACCGGGCCAGCCACTCCGGTGGTGTCCCGGTGGGGACGACGAGGCGTCGTACGCCGTCGAGGGCGTCGGCGACGGCTGTCCCCACCTCGTCGGCGTCGCACCTGCGTACCCCGGCGTGGTAGTCGCGGAGCCGGTCGGCCAACTGGTCGAGCAGCTCGGCGTGTCCCGGGGGACGGGTGTCCGCCCGGCGGTATCCGCGCGGCACCTCGATCCCACCGACCTGGTCGGTCGTGGCCTGCCGGATGCGGTCGAGGATGCGGTCGCGGGTGTTCACGGCGTACTCCTGTCGTCCGGGCCGGACCGGCCTCTGTCGTCCGGGGCGGACCGGCTCCCGTCGTCCGGGGCGGACCGGGCCCACCATTCCCGGAAGGTCTGTGCCGGTGGCGCGGGCAGGTCCCGACCCCGGGTCCAGGCCGCGCCCGGTCCAGGCAGCCGGCGGATCCGGGGGTGCGGGTCCCCCCGCCGGCTCTGCCAGCGGGCCAGGAGCCGGCCCGCCCGGCTGAGCCGCTGGGCGAGCGCGAGCCGGCGGGGATCGCGCAGGATCCACGCCAGCGCGCCGAGCCCGGCCGCCTCGGCCGACGGCGGTCGCCCGGACCCGCGTCGGGCGTCGGTCGCCCGGGCCCGCAGGTGGACCAGCATGCTCGGGATGTCGATGCGGACCGGACAGGCGTCGAAGCAGGCGCCGCAGAGCGACGACGCGAACGGCAGCGAGGCGTTCGGGTCGCCGCCGCCGGTGATGCCGGTCAGTTGCGGGGAGAGCACGGCCCCGATCGGTCCGGGATAGACCGACCCGTACGCGTGGCCGCCGACGCGCTCGTAGACGGGACAGACGTTCAGGCAGGCCGAACAGCGGATGCAGTGCAGGGCGGCACGGCCTTCCGGGTCCGCGAGGACCCCGGTCCGACCGTTGTCGAGCAGCACCACGTGGACCCGCTGCGGTCCGTCGCCGGGCGTCACCCCGGTCCACATCGAGGTGTACGGGTTCATCCGTTCGCCGGTGCTGGACCGGGGGAGCAGTTGGAGGAACACCTCCAGGTCCTGCCAGGTCGGCACGAGCTTCTCGATGCCCACGACGGTGATGAGGGTTTCCGGCAGCGTGAGGCACATCCGCCCGTTGCCCTCGGACTCCACCACCGACAGGGTGCCGGTCTCGGCGACGGCGAAGTTCGCCCCGGAGATCGCGACCCGTGCCCGCAGGAACGTACTGCGCAGGTGCCGGCGGGCCGCCTCGGCCAGCGCGGCCGGCTCGTCGGTGAGCGCCGGGTCGACGTCGGGCATCTCCCGCAGGAAGATGTCCCGGATCTCCCGCCGGTTGCGGTGGATGGCGGGGACCAGGATGTGGCTGCCCTCGTCGCGGCCGAGCTGGACGATCAGTTCGGCGAGGTCGGTCTCCACCGCCCGTACGCCCGCTTCGGCGAGCGCCTCGTTGAGGCGGATCTCCTGGGTGACCATGGACTTGACCTTGACGACCTCGTCGGCGCCGGTCTCCCGGACCAGCTCGGTGACGATCCGGCAGGCTTCCGTGGCGTCCGCCGCCCAGTGCACGGTGGCGCCCCGGGCGGTGGCGGCGGACTCGAACGTGGTCAGCAGTTCCGGCAGCCGGGCCAGCACGTCGGCCTTGATGGCGCTGCCGGCGAGCCGCAGTTCCTCCCAGTCCGGCACCTCGGCGACGACCGCGCGCCGCTTCTCCCGGATGGTGGCCGTGGCGTTGCCGAGATTGCGGCGTAGCTGGGTGTCGCGCAGCGTGCGTGCCGCGGCGGCCGGGAACGGCTGGTCGCCGCGGAGCCGGGAAGCGGGGGCGGCGGGCGCGCCGGGCATGCCGAGGAACGTCCTCACTGGGTGGCCTCCGTAGCCAGGATCTCCGCCAGATGTACCGCCCGGATCTCGCCGTGCGGGTTCGAGGTGGTCAGCCGGGCCAGGCCACCACCGATGTGCAGCAGGCACGACGCGTCACCGGCGGTCACCACCCGTGCGCCGGTCGCCCGGACGTGCCGCAGCTTGTCGGCCAGCATGGCCGTGGAGGTGTCGGCGTTCTTCAGCGCGAACGTGCCGCCGAAGCCGCAGCACTCCTCGGCTCCGGGTAGTTCGACGAGGTCGATGTCGCGCACCTGGCGCAGCAGCCGCAGCGGCCGGTCCGCCACACGGGTCATCCGTAGCGAGTGGCAGGTCGGGTGGTACGTGACCCGGTGCGGGTAGCGGGCGCCGACGTCGGTGACGCCGAGGACGTCGACCAGCAGTTCGCTCAGCTCGTACGTCCGCGCGGCGACGGCCCGGGCCCGGGCGGCCAGTTCGTCGTCGCCCGCCGCCTGCGCCACCGCCGCGTGCTGGTGCCGGATCGAGCCGGTGCAGGAACCGGACGGTACGACCACCGCCTCGGCGGTCTCGAACGTCTCGACGTGCCGGCGGATCAGGGGGAGTGCCTGGCGCGGGTATCCGGAGTTGACGTGCATCTGCCCGCAGCAGGTCTGCGCCGGGTCGAAGGTCACCTGGTGGCCGAGGCGGCGCAGGAGACGGACGGTGGCGACGCCGACCTGCGGAGCGATGGTGTCGGCCAGGCAGGTCACGAAGAGGGCGATGCGCACGGGCTAAATGGTCAGGCCATTTCGGTCGTGGTGCAAGCCCCGAATGTCTAGACTCACGCCGTGACGCCGGAGCAGCTCTTCTCGCCGGTCGCGGGCGCCCGCCCCCACGAGGCGATCCTCGACCAGGTCGAGCGGCTGCTCAGCGCCGGCCTGATCCGCCCCGGCGACCGGCTGCCCAGCGAACGCGTCCTCGCCGAGCGGCTCGGCGTCAGCCGTCCCACCGTCCGGGAGGCGATGCGGACCCTGGAGGCGCTCGGCGTCGTCCTCCCCGCGCAGACCGTCGGGCGGGGGAGTGCCCCGGTGGTCGCCGGCCGGGCCGACACCGCGCTCGGGACGGTGCTACGCCTCGCGATCGCCACCAGTGGCCTGTCGGTACCGGACATCGTCGACACCCGGGTCCTGCTTGAGCGGCACGCGGTGTCCCGACTGGCCCGCGCGCCCGAACCCCGGCTCGGCGTGGCCGAGGCGCTCCTGCGGGAGATGGACGAACCCGGACTGACGCCCGAGCGGTTCCACGCCGCCGACGTGCGGTTCCACATCGCGCTCGCCGACGCGGCCGGCAACCGCGCGGTGGCCCTGACGATGTCGTCGCTGCGGCACGCGATCGAGAGGTACGTGCTGGAGCTGGTCGACGGCCTGGACGACTGGCCGGCCGTGTGCCGGCGGTTGCGCGTCGAGCACCGGGGCATCCTGGCCGCCGTCGCCGACCGTGACGCCGACGAGGCGGCCCGCCGGGTCGAGGCGCACATCCGTGCCTTCCACGACGTCGCCACCGGAGTCCGCTGAGCGCCGGGATCCAACTGCGACCGGCGTCGCCGGCCGGCTGAATCCTCCGGTTCGCAGAGCGCCGGACGTCCGGCGGCACTGCGGCATCGACCTGCTGGTGGGGCGCCTCGATGCCTTGACAGTCGCCGTAACACGGTTGATACTTCCAGGCTAAGTGAAACGATTCATAACGTCGTGAAGATCACCGAGCGACGCCGAAGAGCAGGGGAAACCGTGGACATGGCCGAGGTGGTGAGACCCTCCTCCGCGCCCCGAGCGGAACGGCCGCCGGACGGCGCGGCGGACCGGAGAGCCCGGCAGACGCCGCGTCGGGGCGGGCGGCGGGCACACGGCGCGGTCGCCGTTCTCCTCCTGCCGTTCGTCCTGCTCTTCCTGCTCTTCTATGTGGCGCCCATCGGTTACGCGCTCTACCAGTCCTTCTTCAAGGTGCAGCGCGACGGGACGTTCGGTCGTCCGGAAACCGTCTTCGGCGGCTTCGAGCAGTACGTGCGGGTCTTCGAGAACGAGGCGTTCCGGGAGAGCGTCGGCCGGGTGCTGGTGTTCGGGATCGTCCAGGTGCCGGTGATGCTGGGACTGGCCCTGATCTTCGCCCTGCTGCTCGATTCCGGCCTGCTGCCGTTGAAGCGTTTTTTCCGGCTGGCCTACTTCGCGCCGTACGCGGTGCCCGGCGTCATCGCGGCGATCATCTGGGGAGTCCTCTACTCGCCCGCGCTGTCGCCGTTCAGTTGGGTCACCGAACGCGTGCCGTTCATGTCCGGGTCGCTGGTCCTGTGGTCGCTGGCGAACGTCACCACCTGGATGTTCACCGGCTACAACACGTTGATCATCTATGCGGCTCTCAAGGCGGTGCCCCAGGAGTTGTACGAGGCCGCCCGGCTGGACGGCGCCGGCGACATCCGTATCGCACTCTCCATCAAGGTGCCCATGGTGCGTCCGGCGTTGGTGCTCACCGGCGTCTTCTCCATCATTGGAACGCTGCAACTCTTCACCGAACCGCAGGTCTTCCGGTCCCTGACCACCGCCGTGACCGGCAGCTACACGCCCAACCTGGTCGTCTACAGCACCTCCGTGATACCGAACTTCAACCTCGCCGCCGCGTTCTCGGTCGTCCTGGCACTGGCCACGTTCGCGTTGTCGTTCGTCTTCCTCCGGATCACCCAGAGGGGATCGTCGCTGTGACCATGACCGGACGGACCCCGGCACCCGCCCCGGAGCGGGGCGGGTCGACCATCCCGTACTCCCGGAAGATGCTGCCGCTGCTGGTCATGGTGGTCTTCGCCGGCTACATGCTCGCGCCGCTGTGGTGGCTCCTGATCGCGGCCAGCAAGAACCGCGCCGACCTGACCTCGACCAACCCGCTGTGGTTCGCCGACTTCCACCTCGTCGACAACCTGCGCGACCTGTTCGCCTTCCAGGACGGCCTGTTCGTCCGCTGGATCCTCAACAGCGTCCTCTACGCCGGTGTCGGCGCGCTCGGCGCGACCGTCATCGCCGGGATGGCCGGCTACGCCCTGGCGAAGTTCGAGTTCCCCGGCCGGGAGGTCGTCTTCAACGTGGTGCTGGGCGGTGTGCTGCTGCCCGCCACCACGCTCGCACTCCCGCTGTTCCTCCTGCTGAGTCAGGCCGGCATGGCCGACACCCTGTGGGCGGTGCTGCTGCCCAGCCTGGTCAGCCCGTTCGGCGTCTACCTCAGCCGGGTGTACGCCGCCAGCAGCGTCCCCGACGAACTGCTCGAAGCCGCCCGCGTCGACGGAACCGGCGAGGTACGGGCCTTCTTCCGGGTGGCGGCGCCGCTGATGACGCCCGGTCTGGTCACCGTGTTCCTGTTCCAGTTCGTGCAGATCTGGAACAACTTCTTCCTGCCCCTGATCATGCTGCGGGACGAGTCGCTCTTCCCGGTCACGCTCGGCCTCTTCGCCTGGAACAGCCAGGCGACCCAACAGGCGCCGGAACTGCGCACGCTGGTGATCGTCGGCGCCGCGGTCTCGGTCGTTCCCCTGATCATCGCATTTCTCTCCCTGCAACGGTTCTGGCGGTCCGGACTGACCACGGGCGGAGTGAAGTAACGCGCCCTGACCGCCGGCCTGGACAGGTATCCCACCCCCGAATGAAGGAAAGAGGGTTCGATTGTGGATCGCTGGATGAGGCGCGGCGCCGTGGGTGGCGCGTTGGCGGTGGTGCTCGCCGTCGCCGGCTGCGGGGGCGGCGACGAGCCGGATGACGCGGCACAGGCGTGCGAGCCCGCCGGCAAGCCCGTCACGCTGGAGTACTACTCCTGGGTGCCGGGAATGGACAAGGTAATCGACATCTGGAACGCCAAGAACCCCGACATCCAGGTCAAGTTCGTCACCGGCCCGGCCGGACCCGACGGGGCCTACCAGAACTTCTTCAACGGCATCAAGGCCGGTAACGCGCCGGATCTCGCCCAGGTCGAGTACGACTCGCTGGCGAGCTTCCGCCTTCAGGACGGCCTGGTCAACCTGGCCGACTGCGAGGGCGTACCGGAGGTCAAGGACAAGTTCGTTCCCTGGACCTGGCAGCAGGTCTCCTTCGGTGAGTCCGACGCGGTCTACGCGATGCCGCAGGACATCGGCCCGATCGGCATGTACTACCGCGCCGACCTCTTCCAGGCCGCCGGGCTCAAGCCGCCGACGACCTGGGAGGAGTACTACGCGGCGGCGAAGGTGATCAGCACCAAGGGCGGCCACATCCACCACTTCGCCTCCGGCGACGTCAACTGGTTCCTCGGTCAGATCTGGCAGGCCGGCGGTCGCTGGTTCTCCGTCGACGGCGACCAGTGGACCGTGAACCTGACCGGGCCCGAGTCGCAGCAGGTCGGCAACTACTGGCAGCGGATGCTGGACGAGGATCTGGCCCGGCCGATGGCGAGCTGGTCCGACGAGTGGTGGAACGCGATGGACACCGGTCAGATCTGGACCTGGGTCAGCCCGTACTGGGCCAACGCCCTGCTGTCCCAGAACGCGCCGAAGACCAGCGGCAAGTGGGCGGTCACCTACATGCCGCAGTGGACCGCCGGCCAGCGGGCCGCCGGCAACTGGGGCGGATCCACCACCGCCGTGCTGCGCTCCGCCGAACACCCCTTCGAGGCGGCCAAGTTCGCGACCTGGCTGAACAGCGACCCCGAGGCGTTGCAGGCGCTCAACGAGAACGGCGGTCTCTACCCGGCGACGGTCGAGGGCCAGCGGATGCCCGCGCTGGCGAAGCCGCTGCCCTACTTCGGCGGCCAGGACATTTCCGGCATCTTCGCCGAGGCGGCCGGCAACGTCAACCCGGACTTCCCCTGGGGCCCGACCATGACGCAGACCTACAGCGACGTCCGGGACGGGTTCGCCGGCGCCGTCGAAGGCAACGGCAACCTGAACTCCGCCCTCGAATCCGCCCAGAAGTCCACCGTCGACGCGCTCAAGTCGCAGTCGATCCCCGTCGCGGGCGGCTGAGCCGACCTTCCGACTTGATTCGTCAACCCGCCAGCACGGTTCACGAAGGAGACCTGAATTGATGTCGTTGAAACGCGTCCTCCACGGTCGGTTCCGCCGGCACGTGGCGGTCGCCCTGACCATCACCGTCGTCGCCGCCGGCGTGGCCGGCTCCGCCAACGCCGGCCCCACCCGCAAGACGAACCACGTCGCGGGCACGATCGGCGCCAAGGCCGCCACCAGCCTGCCCTGTGCGCCCACCCAGCAGCTGCGGGACATCCGCATCCACGACCCGTTCATCATGCCCGACCCGGTCAGCGGCATCTACTACCTCTACCAGGGCAACACCGTCCGCCGGAGCCTCGACCTCAAGAACTGGTGCGCGCCACAGACCGTGTTCACCAACCCGCAGGGGTCCTGGGCGAACGCGGCCCACGGCACGTGGGCCCCGGAGGCCTGGTACCACAACGGCAAGTACTACTGGTTCGCCACCCTGCACAACCGTGACCGGGTGCTGGCCACCGCCTCGACCAACGGACAGCACTGCGGTGACTGCGGCCAGGTCTGGCAGAACCAGCACTGGCGTGGCACGGTCATCGCCGCCGCCGACTCGCCCATGGGGCCGTTCGAACTGCTCAACCTCGACTCGCCGGTCGCCCCGTCGAGCCACATGACGCTCGACGGAACCCTCTACGTCGACCCGGAGGGGCAGCCGTGGATGGTCTACGCCCACGAGTGGGTCCAGAAGATCGACGGCACGATCGAGGCCATCCGGCTGGAGCGTGACAGTGCGGGCAACCTGACCGGTCGCGGCCAGGGTGACCCGATCTACCTGTTCAAGGGCTCGGACGCCCCCTGGTACTACCAGGAGGGCATGGTGAACGCGGGGCAGCTGCCGCCGTACGTCACCGACGGTCCCTCGTTCTACCGCACCAACAGCAACGAGCTGCTGATGTTCTGGACCAGCTACCGGAAGCACAACAACGAGTACGTGGTGACGCTGGCCCGCTCCAGCTCCGGCGACCTCAAGGGTCCGTGGACCCAGGAGGACGTGGTGATCACCGAGAACAAGGGGCACTCGATGCTCTTCCGCACCTTCGCCGACAAGGGGAACCCGCACGGCAAGATCATGATGTCGCTGCACAACAACATGAACGGCGGCAGCGTCATGCGGACCGAGCTGTACGAGATGCGGGAGACCGGCCGCAGCCTCGTGGTGGACAAGCAGCGGACCGACCTCGACGGCGACCCCGTGTCGCACTGGGTCTGGCCGCGGCCCTGACGCCACACCGCACCGGCGGGTGACCGGACACCCGCGATCGACAGCCGGCCCGGACCGGGCGCGCCATGACGGCACGCCCGGTCCGGGCCGGCGGCTGGTTCAACGAAGGGGCGAGCATGACGCGATGGATCGACTGGCCGACCGAGCCCGACCGACCACGGATGGGCTACGGCGCCGACTACAACCCGGACCAGTGGCCGCGTGAGGTGTGGGACGACGACGTCGCCGCCATGCGCGAAGCCGGGGTCAACATCGTCTCGCTGGCGATCTTCTCGTGGTCGCGGATCCAACCCGCGCCGCACGAGTGGGACTTCGCCTGGCTCGACGAGGTGATGAACCTGCTGCACGACAACGGCATCGCCGTCGACCTCGCCACGGCCACCGCCTCGCCGCCGCCGTGGCTGACCGCCCGGCATCCGGAGATCCTGCCGGTCAACCAACGCGGCGAGACGGTGTGGCCCGGTGCCCGGCAGCACTGGCGACCGACCTCACCGGTGTTCCGGGAGCACGCCCTGCGGCTGGTCGACGCCCTGGCCCGCCGGTACGCCGACCACCCGGCGCTCGTCGCCTGGCACGTGTCGAACGAACTCGGCTGCCACAACGCGTACGACTACTCCGACGACGCGGCCCGCGCGTTCCGGGACTGGCTGCGCGACCGGTACGGCACCCTCGACCGGCTCAACCACGCCTGGGGCACGGCGTTCTGGTCCCAGCGGTACGGCGACTGGGAGCACGTCCTCCCACCCCGGCTGGCCGCCGCGCACCCCAACCCGACCCAGCAGTTGGACTTCAGGCGCTTCTCCTCCGACGCCCTGCTCGACCACCTGCGCGCCGAACGTGACCTGCTGCGCGCGCTGACCCCCGGCGTGCCGGTGACGACCAACTTCATGGTCACCGGTCAGGTGGACGCCCTCGACTACGCCGCATGGGCCGACGAGGTCGACTTCGTCGCCAACGACCACTACCGGCGTCCCGGCCCGCAGAGCTTCGAGGAGCTGTCGTTCTCGGCCAACCTGACCGGCAACCTCGCCCGTGGTCGCCCCTGGTTCCTCATGGAACACTCCACCAGCGCCGTCAACTGGCAGCCGGTGAACCTGGCCAAGCGGCCCGGCGAACTCGCCCGTGACTCCCTCACCCATGTCGGGCACGGTGCCGACGCGGTCTGCTTCTTCCAGTGGCGGCAGTCCGTGGCCGGCGCGGAGAAGTACCACTCCGCGATGCTGCCCCAGGCGGGTCGGGACAGCGACGTGTTCCGGGCGGTCACCGCGCTCGGCCGTACGCTGGCCGACCTCGCCCCGGTCGTCGGCTCCGTCCGGCGGCCGGCCCGGGTGGCCATCCTCCAGGACTGGGACTCGTGGTGGGGGAGTGAGCTGGACTCGCACCCCACCAGCCGGCTCGACTACCGGCAGGAGGCGCTCGACTGGTACACCGCCCTGCTCGACACCGGCACCCGGGCGGACGTCGTACCCGTCGACCACGACCTCGACCGGTACGACCTGGTGATCGCCCCGGTGCTGTACGTCGTACCGGCGGGATCGGCCGCCCGGCTCCGGGCGTTCGTCGAGGGCGGGGGACACCTCGTCACCACGTACTTCTCCGGCATCGTCGACGAGAACGACCACCTCTGGCCGGGCGCCTTCCCGGGTGCCCTGCGGGACCTGCTCGGGCTCCGTGTCCAGGAGTTCGGCCCGCTGCTCGACGACACCACGGTGACCCTGTCCGACGGCGGCACCGGCTCGGTGTGGACCGACCACGTCGACGTCGTCGACCCGACCGTCGAGGTGCTGGCCAGCTACGTCGACGGGGAACAGGCCGGCCGCCCCGCGATCACCCGCCGGCAGGTCGGATCCGGTTCGGCGACCTACGTGTCGACCCGGCTCGGCGTCGCCGGTCTGCGCCGGCTCCTCGACCCGGTGCTCGCCCGCGCCGGTCTGCGGGGCGAGGTCGCCGAGCTGGGCGGACGCGTCGAACTGGCGGTGCGCACCGACGGCGTCCACGAGTTCTGGTTCCTGGCCAACCGGACCGACGAGGACGTCGTCACCGGTATCGAGGGGGAGGTGCTGGTCGGTACCGACGGAACGTCGACGGTACCCGCCCGCGGTGTGCTGGTGCTGCGCCGTCCGGCGTGACCCCGGCGGCGGCGCCCGGCCCCGGGAGGAGCCGGGCGCCGCCGAAGCCGCCAGGCGGTCAGGCGGTCAGCCGCCGCTCGGCCGCCGCCCAGGCCGCCTCGTGCCCGCGTGGCTCGTACCGCACCACGCGCTGCGTCCGGGCCACCAGCGAGCGCAGCTCGGCCAGGCCGCCGCTGACCGCGCCGACCGCGCGTGCCTGCACCAGCACGTTGCCCAGCGCCGTCGCCTCCACCGGCCCGGCCAGCACCGGCAGCCCGCAGGCGTCGGCGGTCAACTGGCAGAGCAGGCCGTTGCGGGCGCCGCCGCCGACGACGTGGACCACGTCGAGATCCCGCCCGGACAGTTCCCGCGCCTGGCGGGCGGTGCGCCGGTAGGCCAGCGCGAGGCTGTCCAGGATGCAGCGGGTGACCTCTGCCGGCGTACCCGGAACGGGCTGGCCGGTGCGCCGACAGGCGTCGGCGATGCGGGCCGGCATGTCCCCGGGGGGCAGGAACACCGGGTCGTCGCAGTCGACGACCGCGGCGAACGGGGGAACCTCGGCGGCGGCGGCCAGCAGCGCCGTGAGGTCCGGCCGCTCTCCGGCCGCCGCCCAGCCGCGCATCGCCTCCTGCAACAACCACAGCCCCATGACGTTGCGCAGGTAGCGAACCGTGCCGTCCACCCCGGACTCGTTGGTGAAGTTGGCCAGCCGGCTCGCCCCGGTCAGCACCGGCCCGTCCAGTTCCACCCCCACCAGCGACCACGTGCCGCAGGAGACGTAGAGGAACCGGTCGTCGCGGGCGGGAACCCCGACGACGGCGGAGGCGGTGTCGTGGGAGCCGACCACCGTGACCGGTACCGCCCGGCCGGCCCCGACCTGCCGGGTCACCGCCGGCAGCAGCGCCCCGGCGGGCTCGCCCGGTTCCCGCAGGCGGGGGAGCAGCCCGCCGGGGAGCCCCAGCCGCTCGACGAGGTCGAGCGCCCAACCACGCCGACGGACGTCGAGCAGTTGGGTGGTGGAGGCGTTGGTGATCTCGGCCCCGATCGCACCCGTGAGCCAGTACGACAGCAGGTCCGGGATGGGCAGCATCGTGCGGGCCGCGTCCAGCAGCCCCGCCCGTTGGGCCGCGACCAGCTGGTAGACGGTGTTGAAGGGCAGCGCCTGGATCCCGGTGACGTCGTACAGGAGGTCGGCGCCGAGCCGCGCCGACACCTGCGCCAGCACGCCGTCGGTCCGCCGGTCCCGGTAGTGCACCGGGTTGCCGAGCAGGCGCCCGTCCCCGTCGAGCAGGCCGAAGTCGCACCCCCACGAGTCGATGCCGACGCTGGCCAGGTCCGGGTGGTCGGCCAGCGCCGCGCGCAGACCGGCGAGCACCTCCGCGTACAGGCCCAGGGCGTTCCAGTGCAGGGTGCCGCGCACCTCGACCGGATCGTTGCCGAACCGGTGGACGGCGGTGAGGTCGAGTTCGTCGGGGCCGACCCGCCCGGCCATGACCCGGCCACCGGAGGCGCCCAGGTCGACGGCCGCCACGACGGCGCGTCCACCGGTCGGCCGGGTCAACGGAGGAAGGCGGCGGCTACGCCGGCGTCGACCGGCACGTGCAGCCCGGTGGTGTGCGACAGTTCCCCGCCGGTCAGGGCGAAGACCGCGTTGGCCACGTGCTCCGGCAGGACCTCCCGCTTCAGCAGCGTGCGCTGGGCGTAGAAGGCGCCCAGCTCGGACTCGGGTACGCCGTACACCGCCGCCCGCTGCGCGCCCCAGCCGCCGGCGAAGATGCCGGAGCCGCGTACGACGCCGTCGGGGTTGACCCCGTTCACCCGGACGCCGTGGGCTCCCAGTTCGGCGGCGAGCAGCCGGACCTGGTGCGCCTGGTCCGCCTTCGCCGCCCCGTACGCCACGTTGTTCGGCCCGGCGAAGATCGAGTTCTTGCTGGAGATGTAGACGATGTCGCCCCCCATGCCCTGGCCGACCAGGATCCGGGCGGCCTCCCGGGAGACCAGGAAGGAGCCCTTGGCCATCACGTCGTGCTGGAGGTCCCAGTCCTGCTCGGTGGTCTCCAGCAGCGGCTTGGAGATCGACAGTCCGGCGTTGTTGACGACCAGGTCCACCCCGCCGAACGCGAGGACCGCCTCGCGCAGCGCGGCGGCGACCGCCTCGGCGTCGGTGACGTCGGCCTCGACGGCGACCGCCACGTCGGCGCTGCCGATCTCCTGCGCGACCGCGTGCGCGGCACCGGCGTCCCGGTCGGCGACGACGACGCAGGCGCCCTCGGCCGCGAGCCGGTGGGCGGTCGCCCGGCCGATCCCGGACCCGCCGCCGGTGACGAACGCGACCCGGGTCGCGAGCGGCTTCGGACGGGGCATCCGGCGCAGCTTCGCCTCTTCGAGGGCCCAGTACTCGATCCGGAACTTCTCGACCTCGTCGATCGGCGCGTACGTCGACACCGCCTCCGCCCCGCGCATCACGTTGATCGCGTTGACGTAGAACTCGCCGGCGACCCGGGCGGTCTGCTTGTTGGCGCCGTAGCTGAACATGCCGATTCCGGGTACGAGCACGATCGCCGGGTCGGCGCCCCGCATCGGCGGCGAGTCGGCGTCGGCGTACCGCTCGTAGTAGCCGCGGTAGTCGCGGCGGTACTCCTCGTGGAGTTCCCGCAGGCGGGCGACCACGTCGTCCAACGGGGCGTCCGGCGGCAGGTCCAGCACCATCGGCCGTACCTTCGTGCGGAGGAAGTGGTCGGGGCACGAGGTGCCGAGGGCGGCGAGCCGAGGGTGCTCGGCGCGGGACACGAAGTCCAGGACGGTGTCGCTGTCGGTGAAGTGGCCGACCTGGGGCCGGTCGGTGGAGGCCAGGCCGCGGATCACCGGCGCGAGCGCCGCCGCCCGTGCCCGCCGCTGGGGCCCGGGCAGCGGTTCGTATCCGGGGATCGGCGCGCCGAACGGCTCGGGCCGTCCGTGGGTGGCCAGGAAGCCGGCGGCCGACCGGATGATCTCCAACGAGCGCGCCTCGCACTCCTCGCTGGTGGCTCCCCACGCGGTGATGCCGTGCCCGCCGAGGATCACCCCGATCGCCTGCGGGTTGTCGCGGGCGACGGCGGCGATGTCGAGCCCGAGCTGGAATCCGGGACGCCGCCACGGCACCCAGACGACGCGGTCGCCGAAGATCTTCCTGGTCAGCTCCGGCCCGTCGGCGGCGGTCGCGATCGCGATGCCGGAGTCCGGATGCAGGTGGTCGACGTGCGCCGCGTCGACCAGGCCGTGCATCGCCGTGTCGATCGACGGCGCCGCCCCGCCCCGCCCGTGCAGGCAGTAGTCGAACGCGGCCACCATCTCGTCCTCGCGCTCGACTCCGGGGTAGGCGTCGACGAGCGCGCGCAGCCGGTCCAGCCGGAGAACCGCCAGCCCGGCCGGGGTGAGCGTGCCGAGGTCCCCGCCGGACCCCTTCACCCACAGCAGGTCGACCGGCTCGCCGGTCACCGGGTCGGCGGTCCGCCCCTTGGCGGAGGTGTTGCCGCCGGCGTAGTTGGTGTTGCGCGGATCGGCGCCGAGCCGGTTCGACCGCGTGACCAGATCATCCACCGTGGACATGTTCAGGCCCCCCATCCCGCCTGCTCGCCGCCGACCCGCTCGGCCCTGACCCTGTCCAGATAGCCCGACCGCCGGTAGGCCCCCACCGGGTCCGGGTCCAGCCCCATCTCGGCGCGCAGGTCGCGCAGGAGCGGGCGTACGTCGGTGTGGTAGGCGTCCATCAGTACGGCGTTGGCCTCGAGCACGTCACCGGAGCGTTGCGCCGCGACGAGCGCCTCGACGTCGACCAGGAGCGCCTTCGCTGTCGCCTCCTGGACGTTGAGCACCGAACGGATGACCGCCTCGACCTTCGGCTCGATGTTGTGGCACTGGTCGAGCATGAAGGCGATGCCGTACTCCGGCCGCAACGCGTCGGCCTGCACGATCTCGTGCATGATGCGGAACAGCTCGAACGGGTTGGCGGCACCGGCCATCAGGTCGTCGTCGGCGTAGAACCGCGAGTTGAAGTCGAACCCGCCGAGCCGTCCGGCCCGCAGCAGGAACGCGACGATGAACTCGACGTTGGTGCCCGGCGCGTGGTGTCCCGTGTCGATCACCACCTGGGCCCGCTCGCCGAGTTCCAGGCAGTGCGCGTAGGCCGTTCCCCAGTCGGGCACGTCGGTCGTGTAGAAGGCCGGCTCGAACAGCTTGTACTCCAGCAGCAGGCGCTGGTCGCCGGTGAGCCGCCCGTACGACTCACGCAACGCCGCCGCGAGCCGGTCCTGCCGCTGCCGCATGCTGTCCTGGCCGGGATAGTTGGTGCCGTCGGAGAACCACAGCTTGAGGTCGCGTGACCCGGTCGCGTCCATGACGTCGACGCACTCGAGCAGATGGCCGATGGCCTTGCGGCGTACGTCGTGGTCCGGGTTCGTGACCGAGCCGAGCCGGTAGTCGTCGTCCTGGAAGACGTTGGCGTTGATGGTGCCGAGCTGGACCCCCTGCTCCCGGGCGTACGCCGCCAGGGCCGCGTAGTCGTCGACCCGGTCCCACGGGATGTGCAGCGCCACGGTCGGTGCCACGCCGGTGAACCGGTGCACCGTCGCCGCGTCGGCGATCTTCTCGTACGGGTCGCGGGGCACGCCCTCCTGCCGGAAGACCTTGAACCGGGTTCCGGAGTTGCCGTAGGCCCAGGACGGTGTCTCGATCCGTTGTCCGCGTAGGGCGGACATGACCCGGGCGCGCGTGGCGGGGGCGATGTCGGTCATGCTCGGCCTTCCCATTGGTCCTCCAGGTGGAACACCTCGTCGAGGACGAGGAAGCCGCGGTCCGGCCGCCCGTCCGGCAGGTCGACGAAGAACGGCGCCATCTCCGCCTGCCAGCGCGCGTTGACCTCGGTGCGCTCCATCGCGGCGACCGCCGCGTCGAGGTCCTCGGTCACGAAGTAGCCGACGAGCAGCCCGTCGTCGCGCAGGAACAGCGAATAGTCCTGCCAGCCCGCCGCCCTGAGGGCCGCCAGCATCTCCGGCCAGACGGCGGCGTGACGGCGCCGGTACTCCGCCAGCCGGTCGGCTCTCACCTGGAGGGTGAAGCAGATCCTGCCCATGCCGCACCTTCCACTGTTGTGAAACGTTTCATGGTTGGGCAAAGGATATGTGGCCCGGCTTGCAGGGTCAAGAACTCCGCACATCGGCCGGCTCCTGCCACGGGAAGGAGCCGTGCGGCGACTCTCCGTACCGATTGCCCGCGAGCGGCGGCCGGCGCTGACGCCAGGTGTCCGGTGCGCCTACCGGGAGTGCGGCCGGTGTGCCCGGCTGAAATGAACGCGGTGGTGGCGGGGTGCTGGTGGTGCCGGTGGTGGCGGTGACCGTGTGAGCGGAAAGCGGCCGTCAGGTCCGGGTACGTCGTTTCCGGCGGTGGGTGCTGGACGCCCGGACCACCAGTTCCGGTTGGAACACGACGTGCCGGTGGCTGTGTCTGGCGTTGTCGACCGATTCTTCGAGGAGCAACTGGGCGGCGGTACGGCCGAGTTGCTCACGGGGCTGGCGTACGGAACTCAACGGAACCGCGGCGGCGGCGGCGAACTCGATGTCGTCGTAGCCCACCAGCGCGATGTCGTCGGGCACCTGCACGCCGTGCGCGGTCAGCCCCTGCAGGACGCCGAGCGCCAGCAGGTCGTTGGCGCAGATGACCGCCGTCGGTCGCCGGTTCGCCGGCAGCGCGACCAGGGCGTCCGCGGCCTGACTGCCGGCCGCGACCGAGAGGGTCGGCGTCGGGTGGACCTCGAAATGCACCTTGTCGTCACGTTCGGCGAGCGCGGCGGCGGCGCCCGCGTGGCGGTCGGAGACCTGGCGGATGTTCATCGGACCGCCGACGAACAGGATGCGTTTGTGGCCGTTGTCGGCGAGGTGTTCGGCGGCCAGTCGGCCGCCGACGATGTCGTCGACCGCCACCGAACACCGGCTCGGGCGGCCGGACCCGCGATCGACGAGCACGACGGGAATGCCGTGGTCGACCAGGGCGTCGACGCGGGCGTGGTGCCCGTCGGAGACGGGGGTGATGAGCAGCCCCTGGACGCGCTGTTCCTCGAGCATGTCCAGGTGACGGGTCTCCCGGCTGACGTCCTCGCCGCTGTTGCAGACCACCAGCATCCCGCCGGCTTCCTCGATGACGGCCTCGGCTCCCCGTACCACGTCGGTGAAGAACGGGTTGGAGATGTCGAGGACGACGATGGCGACGGTACGGCTGCGGCCGGCCCGCAACTGCCGGGCCGAGTCGTTACGCACGTAACCGAGCGTCGCGATGGAGTCGAGCACCCGCTGGCGGGTTGCCGGCGAGACCAGGTCCGGCCGGTTGAGCACGTTGCTGACCGTGCCCAGTGACACACCGGCGTGCTGCGCGACCTGCTTGATGTTGGCGGATGCCATCTTCCCCTCAACTGTTGACATTGATCCCGGCATGTCCGGCTCCGAGGCCGACATGAGCATCCGATGGATGAAACGTACCAGCAGAAGGAGCAGTAAAGCAGGTTGCCGTGGGCTGGTTCGGAACGGGGACTGTCGGGCCGCTCCGGCGTGTCGGAGGTCGCAGGCCCCGGTAACCCGTCTCGGCCGTCGGCCCGGACTGTCAGAGGCTGGTGTGAAGATCGTCGCCGTGACTGGATGGATCTACAACGACCGCCCTGAGGGCGTGCGGTTCCTGGCCGAGCGGATCGCGGATCCGGGCCGTGGGGCGATCGAGGACGAGATCTGGGACTGGGTCGTGCGGGGCGAGGACGACGCCGACGAGTTCGTGGAGTTCTTCGACGTCGACGAGCAGCGGCACGGCGCCACCGACGAGGAGCTCAGGGCGGCGTACGAGACGGCGTTGGCCGCCCGGCGGGAGCAGCAGCGTGGGTGGGGTGAGGTGCGGAGCAACCTCACCCGTGCCTTCGACGACCTCACCGAGCTCGGCGTGGTGGCCAGGGAGAACTTCACATGCTGTGGCACCTGCGCGGCTGCGGAGATCCACGACGAGCGGGACGGCTCCCGACACTGGCACGGGTATCTCTGGTACCACCAGCAGGACACGGAGTCGCTGATCACGAGCGAGGACGGCGAGGTCTACCTGGGCTACGGCGTCTACCCGCCGGCGGACTTCGACGAGGACGCCTACGCCGCCCTGTCGGAGGCCGAACAGCAGGCCCGCTACCAGGCCGACCTGGAGCGGTTCCTGGACGAGGTCGCCTTTCCGGTGCTCCGCCAGCACGGCATGCGGGTGGAGTGGAACCGCAAGCAGTCCCGGCGCATCCGGGTCACCGGCGCCCAGTGGTACGCGTCCCTGACCTGACCGAAACCGGGACAGCCGGCAGCCTCGGCCGTCCGGGGCCGCCGGCTGCCCGGCTCACCACGTCACGGGCCCGGGAGGCGTCCCAGGTCGTGACATGCAGGGGAGGCATGGGCCCGACGGTAGCCGACGGCACGGCCCGCCCTGGCGAACTGGACTACTTGAGCTGGCCGGCGGTCAGGCCCGACTGGACCTGGCGCTGGAAGGCCACGTACACCAGCAGCACCGGCACCACCGCGATGGTGAGACCGGCGAAGAGCTGGGCGTAGTCGCCCGCGTAGCCCTGGCTGACCGACAGCGCGGCCAGGCCCTGGGCCAGCATCCACTTCGAGTCGTCGCCCTGTAGCAGCACCTGCGGCAGCAGGAACTGGTTCCAGTGGCTGAGGAAGTTGAAGATGGCGACGCTGATCATCCCTGGGCGGGCCATCGGCAGCATCACCCGGAAGAACAGCCGGAAGTGACCGCAGCCGTCGACCAGCGCCGCCTCCGCCACCGACGTCGGCAGGGTGCGGAAGAACGCGGTGAGGAAGAAGACCGTGAACGGCAGCGAGTACGCGGCGTAGACCAGGACCAGCCCCGTCCAGGTGCCGAACAGCCCGGCGTTGCGCACGACGAAGAACAGCGGCACCAGGGCCAGGAAGACCGGGAACATCAGGCCGCCGACGAACAGGTAGTACGCGAGCTGACGGCCCCGGAACTCGTACCGGGCGAAGACGTACGCGGCGGTGGCGCCCATCAGCATGGTGAGCGCGACCGAGCCGGTGACGACGACCGCGCTGTTGAGGAAGTACTGGCCGATGTGGGCGGTGGTCCACGCCCGGACCCAGTTGTCGAGGCGCAACTCGCCGGGGAGGCCCCACGGGTCGGCCAGGATCTCCGCGTTGCTCTTGAACGAGCTGAGGAACATCCACAGCAGCGGGAGCACGGTCAGCGCGCTCCAGAGCAGCAGGAAGCCGTGCGAGAGGACGTTCACCACGCCCAGGTCGCGGCGTACCGCCGGGTCGGAGCCGGTGGTCCGGCCCTGGCCGGCGGCGACGTCGGTGGGCTTGTCGATGGTGGTCATGAGAGCTCGATCCGTTCCCGCCGGCTGACCCGCAGCGCCAGCACGGCCACCGACAGGGTCAGGAAGAACATCACCACACCGATCGCCGAGGCGTAGCCGAACTTGGTCTCGCTGCCGAACGCGGTGTCGTACAGCCGGACGCCGATGACGTCGGAGGAGAAGTTGGGGCCGCCGTTGGTCATCAGCTGCACCAGGATGAAGCCGTCCAGCGCGGCGATGGCCAGGTAGATCCAGGCGACCTGCACGGTGTCCCAGAGCAGCGGGATGGTGATCCGGCGCAGCGTCGTCCAGCGCGACGCGCCGTCGATCAGTACCGCCTCGTAGATCTCCCGGGGGATCGCCGACATGGCGGCGCCGAAGAGCACCACGTAGAACCCGACGTTGGCCCAGATCATCACCGCCAGCACGCACCAGAACGCGGTACGCGGGTCGCCGAGCCAGGCCGGCGCGGGCAGTCCGACCGCACGCAGGATGCCGTTGAGCAGCCCGGCGTTGGGCTGGTAGACCTCCTTCCACAGCGCCGCGATGATCACCACCGAGAGCACCTGTGGGAAGAAGTAGACGGTGCGGTAGAGCGCGTTGCCGCGTACCCCGGTGACCCCGGCCCGGCCCCGGCGTCCGCCCATGCTGAGCATGGTGGCGAAGAACAGGCCGAGCCCGATGGTCAGCACCGGCACCAGGGCGAGCAGGATCGCGTTGTTCTTCAACGCGTTCCAGACGTAGTCGTCGTGCCACAGCGCCCGGAAGTTGGCCAGGCCCACCGGGTTGGCCTCGGCCGAGTAGCCCAGCCAGTCGGTGGTGGAGATCTGGAACGCCTGCAGGTACGGCGAGACGACGAAGACGACGTACAGCAGCAGCGGCGGCACCAGGAAGGTGACGATCAGCGGGTACTTGCCGTGTTTCACAGGGCCTACTCTCCGACGGTGGCCGGGCGGGGCTGCCCCCGCCCGGCCGAAGGTGTCACGCCGCCCGCTTGTACTTCTTGATCGAGCTGTCCTGGGCGATCGAGTCGGCGCCCTTCTGGCACTGGTCCAGGAACTCCGCCGGGCCGATGCGCCCGCTGAAGAACTCGCCGCACGCGGCGTCGACCAGGTTGCGCTCCAGCTTGCGGTAGTAGTTGTTGTAGACCCAGTTGAAGCCGTTGGTCCCGGAGGCGTCCAGCGCCTTGACCACGGTGGTGAGACCGAACGGGAGCTCCACGCCCTCGGTCGCCCCGGCCACCACGGTCAGGCTGGATACCTTCTTGGTGAAGTCCTGGGCGCCCTTCTTCGACAGCATGGTGCGGAAGAAGTCCAGGCCGCCCGCGACGTTCTTGGCCTTGGCCGGCACCATGAACGGCTCGCCGGCGGTGCCACGGATCGCCTCGAAGGGCAGCTTGTCGCCGCTGCCGAGGCTCGGGGTCGGCGCCACGGTCATGTCGAACCCGGGCGGGGTGACCGACTTCTGCTCGCTCTCCAGCCAGGAGCCGCAGGAGATGAACGCGGCCTTGCCCTGGCACCACGCGGTCTGCGACTGGACGTGGTCCAGCCCCGGCGAGCCGTCGAGGATGTACTTGTCCTTGACGATCTGGTGCCAGGCGTCGGCGGCGGCCTTCATCGCGTCGGACTTCCAGGCGCCGGGCTCCAGGTTGTCGATCGCCGTGGCCACCGAGGGGCCGCCGAACTTGACCGCCGTGGAGATGACCGGCCAGCTCATGTAGCGGGGGTGCTTGCCCGCGTACGTCCAGGGGGCGACGCCCGCAGCCTTGATCTTCCTGCACAGGGCGATGTGGTCGTCCCAGGTCTTCGCGTACTCCCAGCCCCGGTCGGCGAAGAGTTTGGTGGAGTGCCAGATGCCGTAGACGGTGTAGGTGTAGTTCATCACCAGGAAGCGGCCGTCGTACGAGCCGACCTCCACCGCGCCCGGCAGCAGCGTCTCCTGGACCGTCTTGCCGGGAACGTCGAGGCTCGGGGCCGAGAGCAGTTCGCCGAGGTCGGCGAGGGCGTTCTGGGAGACCAGGCCGTTGAAGTCGATCTGGCCGGCGCCGGAGTTGTTGACGACGTCCGGCGGGGTGCCGTCGACGAAGCGGGGCTGGAGGGTCTTGCTGATCTCCTGGGTGGCCGTGTGCTTGATCTTCGCCTTCGGGTACCGCTCGGTGTACATGGCCTCGTGGGCCTTGGCGTAGTCCTCGCCGAACCCGCCGTTGAAGATCACGACCTCCAGCGGGGCGTCCTCCTTGACGCCCAGCGGGTTCTGCTCGCTCTTGGTGCCCTGGTACGCCTCGGTGCCGCCCTCGTCGCCACCGCCGGAGGTGGCGCAGCCGGCGAGCAGGCCGGCGGCGGGGGTGGCCAGCAGGCCGGCGGCGGCGCTGCGCCGCAGGATGTCACGCCTGTTCATGCTCTCTCCTCGAATCGGTACGGGCGGCCGTGGAGTTTCGGGGGTGACGGCCACCGCGCGAGGGGCGGGGGAGCTGTCGCTAGTCTTCAGTTCACCGAAAGTTACTGAAGAATTTCTACGGCAGGACCGCGCCGACTTCAAGACCCACGGCCCGGGCGTTGTTCCTTTGTGTCTTTGGCGCGCTCGTGGTCCCCCGCGGAACTCGCGGCCTCGCGCTGTGCCCGTTCCGCCACCGGACCACAAGAGTGCACGCAGACTGCACGACTGTGCGCGCAGCCGTAAGGACATCCCGCGCCACGGCTCGCATCCTCTTTCCAGACGGCACGGCCGGCGCGCCACGGCAGGTCGACCTGCCCGTCGTCGCACGGCGAGTCCTAGGAGGAACGGAGTTCCGCATGTCGCAACCAACGAGAGGTCCATCCAGAAGGCCCACCGGCAGAATCCGGCCGCCGCGCCCCCGGGCGCTGGCCATCATCGCTGCGCTGGTCATGTTGGTCTCGGTCGTCCCGACGACCACCCCGGCGCAGGCCACCGAGGCGACGCGTGAAGGGGCGTCGAGTACGACCGACGTGCGAGCGACGGCCTGGACGCCGGTGGTCAGTCCGTTCTTCAGCGACTACGAGAAGCGGTTTCCGCATGTCGACACGGACGGGCGGAACCTGCTCATCGACCTCTGCCCGAGCAAGCGGCTCTGCGTCGCCGCCGGCGAGGGGAACGGCCAGCACACCGTCTTCTACCTCTACTACTGCACCGAACGGTCGCTTACCAACTTCATCGGCGACGGCTCCGCCAAGAACGCCCAGACCGACGGCGCCACCGCCCGCCTGCTGAACCAGAATCGGGTGATCCGGGTATCCCTCGACCCTGACCCTGATCCGGTGCGCATCGACTGGGACCCGATCTACTACATCGATCCCTGCTGACGCAGCGGACCCGACGCCCGCCAGGTCTCCGGTAGGTGGTCCAACCAGGAGCGACCCACCGCCGGAGACCGCGTGGCCGCGAGCGTCCGGACTCGTGCTCGGCCCGCCACCGGACGGCCTGCCGTCAGGGCAACGTCCGCAAGGCACATGACGACGATGCAACGTTGCCTCACGGGGCACCAGCGTGAATAATCCGATGCCCAGGCCACGTTGTGGGCGTCCTGCCGGGCTGCCAGATCGCTCGGATCCTCGGCCAAGCATGTGGACGCGCCCGGGGAAGGACTCGGAGACAGTTGACCACGGACCGCTCCGGCTCGTCGGACGGCATCGACACCTCCGTCCCCACCGCTGCCGGGATGTACGACTACTACCTGGGCGGCAGGGGCAACTTCGCCGCCGATCGCCGGGCCGCGAACAAGGTGCTCGCAGCGGCTCCCGAGGTGATCCTCATGGCCCGGGAGAACCGTGGGTTCATCCAACGTGCCGTGCGGTTCCTCGCCCGGGAGGCGGGCATCCGCCAGTTCCTCGACATCGGCAGTGGCCTGCCCACCCAGGGCAACGTCCACGAGATCGCCCAGGCCGAGGCGCCGGACGCGCGCGTGGTCTACGTCGACAACGATCCGAAGGTGCTGGCCCGCTCGCGCCTGCTGAGAACCACCGAAGCCAGGACCACGAGCGTGATCACGGCGGACCTGCGCGACCCGGATGCCATCCTGAACCACCCCGAGACCCGGGCGCTGATCGACTTCGACCAGCCGATGGCCATCCTGCTGGTGGCCGTCCTGCACTTCATCGACGACGAGACCGACCCGTACGCGATCGTCGCCCGCCTGCGCGACGCCATGGCCCCGGGTAGCTACCTCGTCGTCAACCACGCCACCGCCGACCCCAGGCCGGACAACGCCGGTGGCGCCAAAGAGGTCTACAAGAACACCAGGTATCCGGCCACCCATCGTTCGCGCGAGCAGATCGCACGCTTCTTCGACGGCGTGCGCCTCCTCGACCCCGGCCTGGTGTTCGTGCCCGCATGGCGGCCCGACACCGAAACCGACATCACTCCGGAGGAGGTCTGGATCCTCGGCGGCGTGGGCCGGAAGCCGACGGTGGACTGACCTCGGGCGGCCGCGCCCCCCGGGTTCTAGATGGAAACGGTAACCGTTAGCATCTAGTCGACCCGGTGAGGAGACCCTTCATGGCCGTACCCAAGCGCAGGATGTCCCGTTCCCACACCCGTCACCGCCGCGCGCGGTGGACGGCGAGCGTGCCCGGGACCGTCCCCTGCCCCTGCCCCCGCAAGGCGCCGGTGGTTCCCCACCGGGCCTGCACGTCCTGTGGTCTGTACAAGGGCCGTCAGGTGGTGGACGAGCCGTGACCGGGCGGCTGCCGGTCACGGTGCTCTCCGGTTTCCTCGGCGCCGGCAAGACCAGCCTGCTCAACCACGTCCTCGCCAACCGGGACGGGCTGCGG
The DNA here is from genome assembly GCF_030269285.1 of Micromonospora sp. NBRC 101691. Classification (NCBI taxonomy): domain Bacteria; kingdom Bacillati; phylum Actinomycetota; class Actinomycetes; order Micromonosporales; family Micromonosporaceae; genus Micromonospora; species Micromonospora sp. NBRC 101691. Next base: position 53,490 of record NZ_BSTB01000025.1, on the reverse strand, counting down.
GTGGCGGTGATCGTCAACGACATGAGCGAGGTCAACATCGACGCCACGCTGGTTCGCGACGGGGCGGCGCTGTCGCGGACCGAGGAGCGGCTGGTCGAGCTGACCAACGGCTGCGTGCCGGCCCGCTCCACGTGACGACCGCGCTGCCCGCCGCGGCGACCTGTCGGTGGCGGCGGGACTGGGACCCGATGATGGACGACTACCTGCCCGGCCGGGACGCGTGCCTCACGGCCGGCTTCGACGCCGTCGACCAGATCCTCGGGCGACCCCCGTCCGCCGTGCTGGACCTGGGAGGTGGACCCGGCACCACCGTCGAGGCCGTGTTGCGCCGCTGGCCGTACGGTCGGGCGGTACTGGTGGACGTCGATCCGGTGTTGCTGGCGCTGGCCCGTGCCGCGTTGCCCGCCTCGGCGTCCGTGCTGCGGGCCGACCTCGGCTCGCCCGCGTGGCGGGCCGGCGTCGGCGGGCCGTACGACGTCGCGCTGCTGGTGATGACGCTGCACTACCTGCCGGAGGAGCGGGTCAGGGAGCTGTACGGCGAGATCCGTCGGGTCCTGACGCCCGATGGCGTGCTGCTCGTGGCCGACACGGTGCCCACCACCGACAGCTCGCCGCGACCGGAAGGGACGACGGGACGGAACGGCACCGGCAATCCTGACCCGTGGTCACGATGGTGGAGCGGCATCGCCGGCGAGCCGGCGCTGGGCGAGCCGCTACGCGAACGGACCGAGACCATGACGGGCGTGACGTCCGCGGAGTTCGTCGCCGATCTGGCGTGGCATCGGGCCGCCACCCTCGCCGCCGGCTTCGGCGCCTGCCGCACCGTCTGGCGCAGCGGCGAGCATGCCCTGCTCGCCCTCTACGACGACACCCCGCGTCGATGATCGCCGCCCGTCCGGCCGCCGGACGCGGTCGGCGTCACGGTGGTCGTGTGTGACAGCTGTCGCCGCCTTCGTGGTGTGCGACGGCGAGAGCCCTTCCCGGCGCTGCCACAGCCGGCGTCGCCCGCGAGCCGGTCGGTGGGACCCACCGGCTCGCGGGCGATCGTCAGCGCCAGGTTCGGCCGTGCCAGGCGGCGTCGACCAGCTGCGGCGCGCGCTCGGACCGGTCGACGGGCAGCGCGGTCGTCACCTACCGGCCCGGCCCGGTTGGCGGGCGTACTTGTTGCGGAACTTCTCGACCCGGCCGGCGGTGTCGAGCAGGCGCTGCTTGCCGGTCCAGAAGGGATGACTCGCGGCGGAGATCTGGACGTCGATCACGGGGTAGGTGTTGCCGTCGGTCCACTCGATCGTCTGGTCGCTGGTGGCGGTGGACCGGGTGAGGAAGGCGAAGTCGGCACCCTTGTCGCGGTAGACGACGGGCCGGTACTCGGGGTGGATGCCGGGCTTCATGCGGGCTGAGCTCCGTCGGTGTCGGTGTCGGTGTCGGTCAGCTCCTCCGTGCCGAGCGGGAAGCAGCCGGCGAACGGGTCCTGGTAGCCGCGCCACGTCTCCTCGCCGTCGGCGAGTTCGGCGTCGGTGAGCAGGCAGCCGGCGAGAGTGCGGTGCAGCTCGACGGGGTCGACGTCGATGCCGATGAAGACCAGGTGCTGGTGCCGGTCTCCGTAGTAGGGATCCCACTCCAGGGCGGCGGCGAGCCGGCGCTGGTCACAGACGTGCTCCCAGCGGTCCTGCGGGAGGCTGACCAGCCAGTGCCCGAGCGAGCCCATGGCCAGGCCGCCGCCGGCGAACTCCCAGGCCACCACCGTGTCGGGTTGGCTGGCCAGCCAGAGGTGGCCCCGGGAGCGGATCATCTCGGCGTTGACGTCCTCCAGGACGTCGTGCAGCCGCTGCGGGTGGAAGGGACGGCGGGCGCGGAAGACGGTGGAGACGACGCCGCAGTCAGCCTCCGGCTCGTGCGTGCCCAGCGCGTACCCCTGGAGGCCGCGCGCGAGGATCCCGGGGGTTTCCGGCCGGTGCCGGTGGGTGTGGCGTAGTTGGCGGGTGAGGGCGGTGGCGTCGACGAGGTCGCCGTCGACCCCGAAGTGGACCGCCCACGGCGCCATCCTCTTCAGCAGGACGGTCAGCCTGCTGGTGTCGAACGCGCCCTCCCGGGACTGTCCCCAGAGCACCAGGGTGTCGGCGTACTCGATCTGTCGCACCACGACGTCCGCCAACCCGCGGTGGTCGTCGTCGGCGACCTGGATACCGCGCGCGGCGAGGTCGTCGGTGCTGGCGAGCGCGTCGAGCAGGTGTTCGGCGTCGACGACGGTCACGAAGGAGTCGACGTGGATCAGGTCGGTGATCGGAGCGCCGTCGACGAGGCAGTGCGTGCAGGCGGCGGCGACGCCCTCCGGTTCCACCACCTCGGGCAGCATCAGCACCAGGTCGTGACCGGGGTTGCTGCGGGCGAGCCGGGCGAGGGTGGGCAGGACGTCCTCGCGGAGGGTGCAGGAGACGCACCCGTGTCTCAGGCCGACCCGCTCGTCCTCGACGGTGCCGGCGCCGGAGCGGACCACACGACGGACGACGCCGTCCCGGAGCCTGGTGAGGTCGTGTCGCACCAGCAGCAACGACGGGTCGGCGGCGAGCAGCGTGGCGGCGACGGCGAAGGTCGCCGCCGGCCAGAACCCGGACAGCACGGTCAGCGAGGGGCGGGTGTCGGCGTCGGCTGTCGCGGCGGCGGTCGGGGCCTGGGGTGACGACGGCATCATGATCCTCTCGACGACGTTATTGGAAACGATTGTCAGTCTAAGCAGATCGGGACCGGCGGGGCCAGGGGTGGTCCGGGGTCGCGGCTGGTGGGGTCGCCCGGGGTCCGGTGCGCTCCGGCCGGAGGGGTGGTGTAAGAATGAAAACCGTTATCGTTACCACGATGGTCTGAGCAAGGAGCTCTCACTGTGTCCAGACGCTGTGCCGTCACCGGCGCGCAGCCGAGTTTCGGCAACGCCGTGTCCCACTCCCACCGGCGCACCCGGCGTCGCTGGAATCCGAACCTGCAGAACCACCGCTACTGGCTGCCGTCGGAGCGGCGGTGGGTCAGCCTCACCCTCACCGCGAAGGCGCTGAAGACCGTGGACCGGAAGGGCATCGAGAAGGTGGTCGCCGAGCTGCGCGGCCGGGGGGTGAAGGTCTGATGGCCCGCCAGACCGACGTGCGCCCGATCGTGCGGCTGCGCAGCACCGCCGGCACCGGCTACACGTACGTGACCCGCAAGAACCGCCGTAACGACCCGGACCGACTGGTGCTGCGCAAGTACGACCCGGTCGTGCGCCGGCACGTCGAGTTCCGCGAGGCGCGTTGATGGCACGCAGGAGCCTGGGCAACCGGCAGGCCCGTCGCGAGCACCTGGTGGCCCGGTACGCCGGGACGCGTGCCGCCTTGAAGAGGATGATCGGCCATCCGGACACCGGGCCGGTCGTACGTGCCGAGACGGTCCGCCGGCTCAGCCGGCTGCCGCGGGATTCGAGCCCGGTGCGGCTGCGTAACCGGGACCAGGTCGACGGCCGCCCGCGCGGCGTGCTGGCCCGGTTCGGGCTGTCCCGGGTCCGGTTCCGTGAGCTGGCCCTGCGGGGCGAGCTGCCCGGGGTCCGCAAGGCCTCGCGGTGACGCCGGTGACCGCCGCCCGCGCACGGGCCACCGTTTTCGACGGGCGCCGCCCAACCGGGGCCACGCCACACGCGTATGGAAAAGGGAGGGTATGCACACGACGGTCAGCCCCACGACACGGCCTGCTGACCAGACGGTGGCGGCGTCCGGACGGAGGTGGCGGCATCGGCGACCACCCGCAGGGCGCTACGGGCCACGCGGTCGGTCTCCCGCAGCATCGTGGGATCGGTGCGTGGCATCGGGCTGATGACCGTGTCGCCCAGGACGTCGTCGAGGGGGATGCCGGCGACGTGGAACGCGGCGTCGCGCGTGCCGTCGGGATGGACCAGTAGACCGGTCCCGGGGTCGACGTCGAATCCGCGGGTGAGGTGCGGACGTCCGTCCCGTCCACGGACGCGGAACGGACGTGTGCGGCCCGCCGCCGCGAGCGAGTGGGTCAGGGGGTCGGCGCTGGCCCTGACGTCGTGCGCGTGCATCCACGCGTCGACGAGCACGGGAGCGGTGACGGCGGAACCGGCGACGGCGGGCGACTCGGCGCGGAACAGGCCGAGCTCGTCGTCGGCGACGACGAGCGCCGCAGGCCCGACGAACCGGACGAGACCGGCGTCCACGAGCGCCAGCAACTGCCGGCTGCGGAAGGCCGGTGGGCCGCTGCCGACCATGCCGCCGAACGCCTGGAGGGTGCGGAAACCGCTCGCGCGGGACTCGGCGTCGAAGCCGCCGAACGCGCCGATGACGTGCGCCGGCTTGCGCGCCGCGCTGATCGACCACAGTCCGGCCTTGATGGCGCTGTCCCGTCCCTTCGCCGACTCGGCCAGGTCGTCGGCCATGTGGTCGACGACCCGGGCGGTGAACGTCTCGGGGTCGGGGAACGGTCCACGGACCGGTGACATCGCCGCCGGCAGGTCGAACCGGTCCGTGGCGTCCGGGACGTGTGACGCTATCGCGGCGTCGAGCGCCGACGGCAGGCCTTCGGTGGTGTCGATCGCCGCGAGGACCCTGGCCAGTGGGGCGGCGAACGCCTCGGGGCGCACGCGGTGCAGGGTCTCGTAGTAGTCGACGAACGCGTCCTTGACGATGAGCGGCCACAGCTGGCGGTCGAAGTCGATGGGGCGTGGGACCGTGGACCAGTCGACCGACCGGAGGTGACGCTGCGCCGCTGGGGGCGGCAGCGCGCCGTAGAGCGACTTCGCCCGGTACGGGACGCCCCGGTGGGAGGTGACGTACATCGTCGGCTCGCGGCCCGACGGTTCGTAGCGCACGCCCGCCCGCGTCCGTGGGTCGTCGACGAACCGTCCGCCACGGCCGACGGTCAGCAGCGTCATCGCGTCGAAGAAGCCCATCCCGAGCCCCCGTACGATCGCGGTCGCCCCGTCCGGGACATCCCCGAGGGCCTGGTCGATCGGGTTGTCGGGGGGTACCCACGTCAGCCCGGGGTGCCTGGCCAGCGCCGCCAGGAAGCGGTGCTCCTCGTCGGTGTGGGCGCGCGGCATCCACCCGGTCGCGGCCACCACGGCGTCGCACGTGAGCACCGCGCCGGTGCTGAGCTCGACGAGCTGGCGCCCGTTGGCCTCGCGTACGGCGACGGCTCGCGCCAGGTGGGTGGTGACCCTGACGCGCTCCGGCAGGGTGCGGAGCGCCCGCTCGAAGCACCAGCGGAGGTACTCGCCGTAGAGCGGTCGACTCGGGTGGGACGCGACCGTGATCGCCTCCAGCTCGTCGCGGTAGTCGTCGACGAAGCCCGGCCGGACGGCGGTGGAGGCGAACGCGGCGCGGTGGGTCGGATCGATGTCCGCCACCCGGCGTGTCGAGGAGGGCGACGGGTACGCGGCATCGAGCGCGAGCCGGCACCACTCGAACAGCGTGGGCCCGGGTACGACCGGGCCGGCCATCGTCACGCTGTCGTCGGTGAAGAGTGTCACCGCCCCCGCGAGGGTGTTCATGCACATCTGACGTGTCTGGTCGGTACGCCAGATACGCCCCGCGCCGGGTTGCGTGTCGTCGATGACATGGATGTCGAGGTGGTCGACCTCGGGGAAGTCCGCGAGATTGGCGGCGATCCGTTCGAGCAGTGACACCCCTCGGGGGCCGGCGCCGACGAGTGCGACGGCGGGGCGGGCGGAAGTTGTCCATAGTGGACGAATGTCTATGAACCGGGTCACATGAATACCCTACTAGGCCGCTGGGTTTAGTATGGTTCCGGCATGGTGAAGTTGCTGGTCATCCGGCATCCGCGAGCAGGATAGCGGCGTGACTCCGGCGGCGCGGAGGGCATGGCCGCCTGCGGGACGTCGGCCGCTCTCGGCGAGGACGTCACCCGCCGTCAGTCCGGCGGCTGACTTCTCCTCGCGGTTCTCAGCGCAGAGAAACGGTGCCGGCGGCGAGGGGCCGAACGGGTTCACCAGGGGGTGACCGCCCACGTCGGCGCGCTTTCGCCCACCCCTTTCCGAATGGTGTCCGAGGTCGAAACGAGCGTGCAGGAAGGGTGGCGACGGTGATCGAGTTCCGTGACCTGAGGAAGTCCTACGGCGATCACGTCGTGCTCGACCAGATCAACCTGCGCATCGACCAGCGGGAGATCTTTGGTCTGGTCGGCGTGAGCGGCGCCGGGAAGTCCACGCTGCTGCGGTGCATCAACCGGCTGGAAGGGATCGACAGTGGCAGCCTCGTCGTCGACGGCACTGACGTACGTACCATCGGCGACCGGGACCTGCCCGCGTTCCGCCGCCGGATCGGCATGGTGTTCCAGCAGTTCTCCCTGATGGAACGCAAGAACGTCTACGACAACGTGTACTTCCCCCTCAGGTGCCAGGGCGTGCGCCGGGCGGCGGCCGACCGTAAGGTGCGTGACCTCCTCGACCTCGTCGGACTCGGCGAGAAGCTCAAGGCGTTGCCCCGGGAGTTGAGCGGCGGGCAGAAGCAGCGGGTCGCCATCGCGCGGGCCCTGGTGAACGATCCGACGATCCTGCTGTGCGACGAGGCCACCTCCGCGCTCGATCCGAACATCACCGAGGCGGTCCTCGACCTGCTCAAGCGCATCAACGCCGAGCTCGGCCTCACGATCGTCGTGGTGACCCACGAGGTGGCGGTCATGAAGTCCGTGTGCACCCGGATGGGTCTGCTCGGCGACGGCCGCCTGCGTGCGGAGGGGGACGTCGAACACTTCTTCCTGGAGAAGCCGGAGCTGCTGGGGGACTTCATCCGCGACGCGGGGCGTCGCCCGGACGTCGCTCCCGGCACCTCGCTGGTCCGGGTCGTCCAGCGGGAAGCGGCGGGAACGAGTCTGCTGTCGCAGCTCGCCATCCGCACCGGCGTGCCGTTCGAGATCTCGTGGGGCGGGCTCGACCGCTACCGGGACCGCGTCTCGGGCTCGTTCCTGCTGCACGTGGCCGACGCCGACCTCCGCGCGGTCTGCGACGGCCTGACCGCTCTCGGCGCCGACTGGACGGAGGTCTGATGTACCAGTACGAGTTCTCCGAGCTTTTCGAGCGGATCATCCTGCCCGGGTTGCTCGACACCGTCGTCATGCTGCTCGGTTCGTTCGTCACCTGCACCCTCGTGGGGTTCACGCTCGCCCTGGTCCTCGTGACGACCGACGCGCACGGGCTCCGACCCAACCGGGCGGTCCACGAGATCGTGAGCACCGTCATCAGCATGCTGCGGTCGGTGCCGTTCATCATCCTCGCCATCTCGATCATTCCGCTCACCCGTCTGGTGGTCGGCACGTCGATCGGCGTGTGGGCGGCGGTCTTCGCCATCACCTTCGCGGGCAGCCCGCTGATCGCACGACTCCTCGAAAGCGCCTTCAAGGAGGTCAATCCGAGCCTCGTCGAGGCGGCACGATCCTTCGGCGCGAGCGACTGGCAGATCACCTTCCGGGTCATCGTCACCGAGTCGGTGCCGGCGATCGTCTCGCAGATGACGCTCGGCGTGATCTCGCTGCTCGGCTTCACCGCGGTGGCCGGCACGATCGGCGCGGGCGGCCTGGGCGCCGTCGCGCTGACCTACGGCTACCAGAACTTCAACGACCAGATCATGTACGGCACCGTCGCGATCCTGGTCGTCATGGTGATCGGCATCCAGCTCGGCGGCAACGCCCTCTACCGCAGACTCCGGTGACCCCGGCTCCACGATCCGCCCAGCACGAAAGGCAACACCCCATGAGAAATCCCCTCAGCAGAACGATTCCGCTGCTCGCCGTCGCCCTGGCCGTGTCCGTCGGGGCCTGCTCGTCCGGCTCCGCCGCCGAAGGCGACGGCAGGACGGTCACGATCGGCGTACTCGCCCGCGAGGAGCCCGACCTGAACTTCGTGGCCGAGCATCTGGCCGAGCAGGGCTACCAGATGAAGGTCCAGGTGTTCGACGACAACATCGCCATGAACCGGGCCACCGAGGACGGCAGCATCGACGCCAACTTCTTCCAGAACGCCAACTACCTGAAGAGCTACCAGCAGAGCAACGGGTCGTCGCTGGTCACGTACGGCCCCTGGTTGCAGACCACGGCCGTGCAGTTCGTCTCGAGCAAGCACGCCTCGGCCGACGCTCTCCCGAACGGCGCGCGCATCGGCATCGCCAACGACTCCGCCAACCGCGCCCGGGAGCTCCAGCTCCTCGCCGTCAACGGCCTCATCGAACTCGCGGAAGGCGTCGAGGCGCCCACGATCCTCGACGTCACCGCCAACCCGAAGAACCTCCGCTGGGTCGAGGTCAATCCGCGCAGCAAGGCCGCGGCGTTCCCCGACCTGGACGCGATGACCGCTCCGTCGATCACCGTGTACCTGATGAAGGACCCCTCGATCAAGGCGCTCTACGAGGAGACGCCGGAGGTCTACGGCACGTACGGGGGCACGCTCTGGGTCGTCCGGGAGGGCTACGAGAACACCGCCTGGCTCGACGAGGCGACCACGTTCATGCAGTCCGCGGAGTACAAGACCTGGATCGCGAACACCTACCAGGGCCTCAAGAAGACGCCCTGAGTCCTCACCAGCCCATCGCACCACGACCCCCGAAGGAAGGGGAACCCCATGGTCAGCGTCGTCGGCATGACCGATCTCCCGCTCGACAAGGTCGATCTCCCCACGTTCGTCGACGAGATCGGGCGTGCGGCGCACACCGCCTTCGAGTTGCCCCCGCACATGCGCAGCGTCTACCTCGTGCCGCTGCCACCCGAGAACTGCACGGTGAAGGACGGCTACGAGATCACGTTCTTCCTGTACACGGCGCCCGACAAGAGCGTGGAGCTCAAGCGCCGGATGGTGAAGGCGCTCCACGACGTCGTCCAGGCCACCGACTGGGGCGACACCGTCAAGGTGGTGGTCGTCATCAAGGAGCACGCCGCCGAGAACGTGGGAGTCGGCGGAGTCCTCCGCCTCGACATGACCTGACACCGGCCGACAGTCGCCCCGTCTCGTGGAGCGAGACGACCCGAAGGAGCATCGCATGAAGTACCGCCCGATCGGCCGGACCTCGCTGAAGGCGTCCGTGGTCACCTTCGGCGCCATGGGCGTCGGCGGCGGATTCCGCTACCCGGACGCCGACGACGCGGTGTCGGTCCGCGCCGTACGCGCCGCCCTCGACCGTGGTGTCAACGTCATCGACACCGCGCCGGTCTACGGGTTCGGCCACAGCGAGGAGGTGATCGGCGAAGCCGTCCGCGGTCGTCGCGACGAGGTCGTCATCGCGACCAAGTGCGGACTGTGGTGGGGAGACGACGAGGGCAGCTACCGCTTCACGTGGGACGGTCACGCCGTCAAGCGCAACCTCAGTCCCCGGACCATCCGGATCGAGGTGGAGGAGAGCCTGCGCCGGCTCGGCACCGACCGCATCGACATCTACTACACCCACAACCCGGCGATGCCGCCGTTCATGACGCCGATCGAGGACACGATCGCGACCCTCCTCGCCCTGCGCGACGAAGGGAAGATCCTCACGATCGGCGCGTCGAACTGCCCTCCCGAGGACGTCGAGACCTACCTCGCGCACGACGCGATCGAGATCGTGCAACGCAGGTACAGCCTCCTCGCCCGCGAGGTGCGGGCCGACATCCTGCCGCTGTGCGCGTCGACGGGGCTGTCCCTGCACGCCTACTCACCGCTGGCGAACGGGCTGCTCACCGGCGCGTTCACCAGGTCAGCGCCGCCGGCGCGGGAAGGGTCCCGGCGTGACGACCCGCTGTTCGGCGACCGTTTCGGAGCGGCCATGGACCTGGTCGAGGGGCTGACCGTCGTCGCCTCGTCCCTGGGCGCCACCCCCGGTGCGCTGGCGATCGCCTACCTGCTCGCCTCGTCGGACGCCGTCAACGTCATCTGCGGCATCCGGCGCGAGGCGCATCTGGACGACGTCGTCGCGGGCGTCGAACTCGAACTCGACGCGAGCGTCACGGCCGCCCTCGACGAGCTGGCGCAGAGCTTCGAGGCCACCGCCCCGGTGACGGCGTGAACCGGGCGGGTCCGGTGGATGCCGTCCTGAGCCGGCTCTGGACCGGGAGCCGGCTGGCGGCGTCGCTGTCCGTCTACCACCACCTGCATGCCCACCCGGAACTGTCCGGGCAGGAGCACCGGACCGCCGAGTTCGTCGAGGCGCGACTCGCCGAGCTGGGCGTCGAGACGTTCCGGTGCGGTGGTACGGGCGTCGTCGGCATCCTGCGCAACGGGGCGGGACCCGTCGTGGCCTACCGCGCGGATCTCGACGGGCTTCCGATCCGCGAGGAGTCGGGCGTGGCCTACGCGAGCACCGACCAGGGGCACTTGCCGGACGGATCGGTGTCCGGGGTGATGCACGCCTGCGGCCACGACCTCCACACGACGGTCGCGCTCGCGGCCGCCGGCGTGCTCGCCGGGAACCGGGCCGCCTGGGCCGGCACCGTCGTCTGGATCTTCCAGCCGGCCGAGGAGACGGCCGCGGGGGCGGCGGCGATGGTCGCCGACGGGCTGTGGGAGAAGGCCCCGCGTCCCGGGGCGGTGCTGGCGCAGCACGTGACGTCCCTGCCGAGCGACCAGGTGCGGATCGGCGTCGGGAACGTCATGAACCTCGGCGACTCGTGGCGCGTGCGCCTGCGTGGACGCGGCGCGCACGGGGCCCGCCCGCACGAGTCCATCGACCCGATCGTGCTCGGCGCCCACCTCGTCACCCGCCTGCAGACCGTCGTCTCCCGGCAGGTGGAGCCCGGGTCGCCGGCCGTGCTCACCGTCGGCACCTTCCACGCCGGCACCAAGGAGAACATCATTCCCGCCGAGGCGACCCTCTCGCTCAACGTCCGCACGCCGGATGCCGAGACGCGGGAGACCGTGCTCGCCGCCGTCCGGCGAATGATCGCCGCCGAGGCGACCGCGAGCGGCGCGCCCGAGCCGGGAATCGAGGAGATCAGCCGCTTTCCCCGGTGCTTCAACGCGCCGGAGCAGACCGGTGCGGTGGCGGCGGCCCTCGATGCCGTCTTCGGGTCGGACAACGTCGCGCGCGACCTGCGGGCGACCGGCAGCGAGGACGTGGGTTGGCTCGCCGACGCGATCGGTGTGCCGCTCGTCTTCTGGATGTTCGGCGCCTACCGCCCCGGCCGGGACCCCGGCGACATGCCCTCGAACCACACGCCGCACTTCGCCCCGGACCCGGGGTACGCGATCCCCGCCGGGGTGCGCGCCGCGCTCGCGGCGCTCGGCACCCGACTCGACGTTCCGTTCCGGCCCTGAGGGCCCGGTGACACCGGTCGCCCGTCGACGACCGGTGTCACCGCGGCCCAGGTCCGCCCGGAGGGCGGTCAGACCGCGCGGGCCACGCAGATCCTGGCGTCGAGGCGGTGCCCGGCCTCGTAGAGCATGTAGGAGACTCCGCCGTCGGTGCCGAACGTCGGCGCCGCCACCCGGCCGTTGTCCGACGCGATCGGCCGGTGGAACACTCCGAGGTGGACCTCACGGTCGAAGTTGTTGCCGATCTCGGTCAGGTACATGTTGCCGTTGTTGCCGTGATAGGCGACGTACGTGGTGCCGTTGCGCTTCAGCAGGTGCGGCGCGGAGATGTCGGTGAGCCCGTCGCCCGCTGGTGACACCAGCGGGTTCGGGTCGAACTGCCAGCCGCTCCACCCGTTCGGCGACCAGCCCCAGAAGATCTTCCGGCTGCCCCAGCTGCCGTTCCCCGGGGTGTTGCCCATGAACACCATCACGTAGCGGTTGCCCTTGCCCGCCACCGAGTGCTCGAAGACCCGCGCGTACGAGGTCTCGGTGGTGTTGGGCACCAGTCTGGTCGACAGGATCGGCGTCTCGTCGGTGAAGCGGATGCCGTCGGTCGACCGGGCGACCCGGGTCGTGTGGTTCTCGCCGTGGAAGTAGAGGTAGAACTGCCGCGTCGGCGCGTCCCAGACGACGTGTGGCGACGACACGTGGCTCACCGTGGTGGTCGGGAGGTGCCGGTCGACGATGGGGTTGTCGGGATACTCGGTGTACGGGCCCTCGAGCCGGTCGGCGTAGGCGAGGCAGATCCCGCCGGGCGCGTCGTGCGGGGCGTAGTAGAGGTAGTAGCGGCCGCGATAGTTGCTGATCTTGTCGTAGACGCCACGTACACACGGGAAGATGAACTCGCCGGTCGGGTTGTAGCGCAACGGTTGGGCGAACGCGTCACGTACGTACCGGTAGTTGGGGAAACCGGCCGGTCCGGCGAGCGCCGGCGTGGGTGTCGCGGCGAGGCCGGCGCCGGTGGTCGCGGTCGCGACACCGGCCGCCGCCGCGCCACGCAGCAGCGCGCGTCGGGAGAAGAAGCCGTCAGGGGTACGCGTCATCGCGTGCCCTCCATTCGTGGGACGAGCCGGCGGATGGCAGGGGGCGGGCCGTGACGGGCCCGTGTCACTCGATCTCGTCGAGTGGCCGGACGGTACGAGGGCTCGCCACGGACGGTTCGTTGATCGATGAGTCTGGTCGCGTCGCCTCGGCGGCGTCAAGATGCTAATACGAATTAGCAACGTCGCTCGATGGGTCGGGCGGGTGCGCCGGCGACGCGGTGGGCCCCGTGGACGGCGTCGCCCTTGTCACTGCATCTACCTCGATATATATTCGTTAACCCAACTGTTAAGTTTCCTTACTGAAGCTGGGAGGTGTCTCATGCGTCGGAGGCGACTACCGCATCTCATCGCCACGAGCGTCGCCGGCCTGCTGATCGTGCCGGCGATCGTGGCCGTGGCGGGTCAGGCGAGTTCCGCCGAGGTGGACCACGCGCAGTGCCGACCGGACGGGCTCTACCGCACGCCCGGCGTCACCGTGCCCTACTGCGACGTCTACGACACCGACGGCCGCGAGGTCATGGGTGCCGACCACAAGCGCCGGATCATCGGGTACTTCACCAGCTGGCGCACCGGCAAGAACGGCGCTCCGGCTTACCTGGCGAACCAGATCCCGTGGAACAAGATCACGCACATCAACTACGCCTTCGCCCACGTGGACCCGACGAACAAGATCTCCGTCGGCGCGCCCACCGCGCCCGACAACCCCGCCACCAACATGACCTGGCCGGGCGTGGCGGGCGCGGAGATGGACCCGCAGTACTCGTACACCGGTCACTTCAACCTGCTCAACAAGTTCAAGAAGCAGCACCCGGACGTGAAGACGCTGGTCAGCGTGGGTGGCTGGGCCGAAACCGGCGGCTATATCGACGCCGGTGGCACCCGGGTCGACGCCGGCGGCTTCTACCGGATGACCACGACCGGCAGCAACACCGTCAACACCGCGGGCATCAACACCTTCGCCGACTCGGTGGTCAGCTTCCTGCGCACGTACGGCTTCGACGGCGTGGACATCGACTACGAGTACCCGACGTCGAACAACAAGGCCGGCCACCCGCAGGACTTCGCCCAGGCCGACGCCAAGCGGGCCGGACTGAACGCCTCCTACCAGGTGCTCATGCGGACCCTGCGGGAGAAGCTGGACGCGGCCGCGGCCGCCGACGGCAGGTACTACATGCTCACCATCGCCGCACCCGCCTCCGGCTGGCTGCTGCGTGGCATGGAGTCGTACCAGACCCTCCAGTACCTGGACTACGCCAACATCATGAGCTACGACCTGCACGGGGCGTGGAACCACTTCGTCGGCCCGAACGCCGCTCTCTACGACGACGGGCAGGACGCCGAACTCGCCGCCGGCGGCGTGTACGGGGCGTACCAGAACATCGGGTACCTCAACACCGACTGGGCGTACCACTACTACCGGGGCGCGATGCAGTCCGGCCGGATCAACATCGGCGTGCCCTACTACACCCGTGGTTGGCGGGGCGTGACCGGCGGCACCAACGGACTGTGGGGCCGCGCGGCGCTGCCGGACCAGACCAAGTGCCCGGCCGGAACGGGCGGGACCATCGGCTCGACGGTCCCCTGCGGCAACGGCGCGATCGGCATCGACAACATCTGGCACGACCTGGAGAACGGCAACGAGGTGTCCGCCGGCGCCAACCCGATGTGGCACGCGAAGAACCTCCAGGACGGGCGCGGCGGAAGCTACCTGGAGTCCTACGGGCTGACCCCGGGCACCGACCCGACCGACCGGCTCACCGGCGCCTACACCCGCCACTACTCGCCCAGCCTGGTCGCCCCCTGGCTGTGGAACAGCCAGAAGCAGGTGTACCTCTCCACCGAGGACGAGCAGTCCATCGCCGCGAAGGCGGACTACGTGGTCGCCAAGGGCGTCGGCGGAATCATGATCTGGGAGTTGGCCGGCGACTACGCGTGGGACGCGCAGCGCGGCGAGTACTTCATGGGCAACACGATGACCAACCTGATCTACGACAAGTTCCGCGCCGCCAGCCCCTACGGGCAGCGGAAGGCGGGCATCACCATGCCGACGCAGACGCTGAACGTCGGGGTGACGATGGGCGGCTTCGCGCTCGGCGACAACAACTACCCGATCAACCCCGAACTGCGCCTGACCAACAACTCCGGTGCCCCGATCCCGGCCGGGGCGCAGCTCGAGTTCGACTACCCCACCTCGGCTCCGGGCACGCTCGGGCAGCAGTCCGGGTGGGCGCTGTCGGTGGTGTCCACCGGGCACACCGGCAGCAACGTCGGCGGCCTCAAGGGAGACTTCCACCGGGTGCGGCTGACCGTGCCGACGGCCATCGCGCCGGGCTCGTTCGCCGAGGTCACCCTCAACTACAGTCTGCCGATCGCCGGCCCGTCGAACTTCACGCTCACCTTCGGCGGCCAGACCTACGCACTGGCCGCCGACCACACCCGGGGCGGGGTCGCACCGTCGCCCACACCGACGGCGTCGCCCTCGGTCACGCCGACCGGCGGCACCAACTGCGCCGGACTCGCCGTCTGGAACGCCACCACCAGCTACACGGGCGGCAGCGTCGTCCAGCACGACGGCCGTCGCTACCGGGCCAAGTGGTGGACGCAGGGCGAGAACCCGGCCACCAGCGGGCAGTGGGGTCCCTGGGAGTCCCAGGGCGCCTGCTGACCCACGGGCGCCCGGTCCTTGCGGGGTGGGCGCTGACACGACAAGGTGGGGTGTGCCCGGTCCGGCCGGGCGCACCCACCTTCCGGTACCGGCTCCCGGACGCGGAGCGCCCGGCCCACCCGGCGCTAGAAGCTGCTGACCAGCTTGACGAACGCGTCGTCGATCTTCGCCGGGTCGCGGGCGTCGAACGCCTTGCCCGCCGACGCCTTGGCGATCCGGTCCAGCGTGTCGAAGTCGGACTGCTCGTCGAAGGCGATGCAGAAGATCTTGATCGGTCGCTCCGGGTCCAACGCGACATCCCGGAGCAGCCGGGCGAGGTCGGTGTCCTTGTGGTACTCGTTCTTGCCGTCGGTCAGTACGACGACCGCGTTGATCCGGGACTGGTCGTAGTGGTCGAGCATGTGCCGGTGCGCGGCCCGCACGGTGGCGTACAGAGCGGTGCCGCCCTCGACGTGGAGGCTGTCGAGCTCGTCGGTGAGCGCCTTCTGGTCGAACGCCGACAGCCGGACCTCCTCGCTGTACGGCGACCTCGGCCGCTGCCCCGTCTCGGACGAGAACGACCAGAGCGCGACCTGGTCCTCGGAGTTCAGGAGGCCGAAGCCCTTGGTGGCGGCCCTGGTCGCCACCTGGAACCTGGTCCGGTCACCGATCTTCGCGTTCATCGAACCGGAGGTGTCGACGGCCACCAGGATGTTCGCCTTCTTGCGCAGCGTGCCCCAACCGGTGAGGATCGCCTTGACCACGGTGGGATCCGGCTGGTCGAAGTAGGTGAGGTCCTGGGCCCCGCGACCGCCGACGGAGGCGACCACCGGGTCGGACGCGGTCCGCTCGTGGTCGCGGAACCCGTGCCGGCTGAGGCTCTGCTGCTGCGGCGTCTCCCGGAGGAACGTCAGGAAGTCGGCCGCGGCGTCACGTTGCTCCGGAGTGGCCGAGGGGAGCACCACGTACGGGTGGTCGAGGTTGAACGTGCCCTCCTTCGGATAGATCGCGACCAGCGGAACCTTCGGCTTCTCGCCCCGGGTGGGGCTCAGTTCCCCCTCGTTGTACTGGTAGACCAGTTCCTCCTGGGTCACCACCGCGCTCATGTCGGTCGGGGCGGCCGCGCCGGAGAGGTCCGCCTCGGCGCGGTTCCTCAACAGTTCCACGATGTCGTCGCTGTAGTGGGAGACGTTGGCCTCGATGCGGCGGACGAACTGGGTCACCGCCGGATTCGCGAGGTCGTTCTCGGTGAGGTCACTGGCCCGGCTGATGGCCGCGTAGTACGTGGCGATCGTGGCCGCCAGCCCGGAGGTGGACTGGTGCGGGTTGACCTTACCGAAGGTGAACCGCCCCCACTCGGGCCGACCGAAGGCGGCCCAGCCGGTGCGCCCCGACGAGCCCAGGATCTCGCCCCAGCCGAGTGGACCCTGCTGTTGGATCAGCTCACCCTTCGGCTGCGGCATGGCGATGACCAGCGGACTGTTCGCGATCGACGGGTACCGGCCGGGGGTCTGCGCGGGGCGCCCGGCAGCCTCGTCCAGCAACGTCAACTGCCCGGTCCACAGGCTCGACGTCGGCAACCACACCTGTGGTCGTGGCAGGCCGGGCTGCTTGACCTCCCATCCGCCGGCCAGCGCGTCCGTCGCCGCACCGGAGGCGAGCCCGTGCACCGTCACGACGACGCACCCGCCGCCGACCCGCCGATCACTCTCGTTGTAGCGATCGGCCAGCTCGCCGAGGAGCACGTCCTTCTCGATCGACGAGCTGACCTCCAACGGCGTGCACTCGACGTCCGCCGCCGGCCGGGCGATCAGGTAGGCCGCCGTGATGACCGCGAATCCGGCCACGACGGCCGCCGTGTACGGCAACCACGGCCGGGAAGTCGATCGACCTGAAACCATCGTTCCTCCAGGGTGTCGGCTGACGGCACCGATGTCAGCCGTCAGCCACCAGCCCGGCCGCAGGCGTGGATCGACCGGATCGTGTTCGCGGGCCGGGGGCCGAACCGGAGCAATGGTGTCACGGCGTCGCCTTCGGCAGACACCCGCCTTTCGGAGTGTCGAGATCGGACCGCGCCGACGGTGACCGGACGGCCCGCGCGCGGACGGCGCCGCCCCGTGGTCGACGCCGCCCGCTCCGCGACCTACTCGGCGCGCAGCCCTTCGGCCCTGGTCAGCCGCCAGAGCAGCGGCAGGGTGGCGGCCGTGACGGCCAGCACCATCACTGCGGCGGTGCCGGCGACCCCGCCGATCGCCGCCCAGTCGAACGCGATGGGCTCGTCGACCACGGCGAGCAGGATCGCGGCGAGGGCGCTGCCGGTGGCGACGGCCAGGGAGAGCCCCAGCAGCACCGGGATGGCCACCTGGTAGAGCACCGATCCGGAGAGGGTCCGGCGGCGGGTGCCGAACGCGGCGAGCACCGCCAGCAGCCGCCGCCGCTCCCGGAGCTGTTCCAGGACGTTGACCAGCAGGCTCGCGCCGATCAGCAGCAGGAGGGCGACCGCGCCGGCCCGCAGCGCCCGTTCGACCATGGCGAACATGCTGTCGTGGTACGGGTCGTCGAAGTCCAGCAGGTGGGCGAACGGGTCGATCCGGTGCACGGTGTTGCGGAGGTGCTCGATCGCCTCCGGGTCGACGGGATCCAGTCCCACCAGGAACGTGTACGGGACGTGCGCGGCGTCGAAGGCTCCCGGGGTGACCAGGATGTCGGTGCCGAGGAGCGGGTCGTACTGCGCGACACCGCGCATGCCGGCCGGGACGGTCCACCGGGACTCCACGCCCTCGTCGTGGAACGTCAACGTCGTCCCGGGGGCGATCGCCGGCCGCTCCCGCCCGGCGGCGACGAAACTGTCGCCATCGGCGCAGGTCGGCAGGTCGGCGTAGTGCCGCAGCGCGTCACAGCCGGCGATCCGCACGCTGACCGGGTCCGGCGCGTCCGGGTCGGTGCGCAGCTGTGAGACGGCCTCGACGGCGTCGATTCCGGGGGTGTCGGCGAGGGCCGAGGCGGCGCGTCCCGCCGGCCACCCCGCCGGCTGACCGTAGAAGGAGACGGAGGCCTGGAACCGGTCGGTGTCGCCGTGCCGGCCCGCGAAGGCCGTCTGCGTCGAGCCCAGCAGGCCCTGGACGGCGATGACGCCGGCCACGGAGACCGCGATGCCGGCGACCGCCCGTACCGCGGTGTCGTTGTCGAGTTGCAGCCGGCGCACCGCGAGCTCCCAGGCGACGCCACCACCACCGAGCCGACGGACGACCACCTGGACCAGCCAGGGCAGCAGCAGCACGACGCCGACCAGCAGGAGGGTCGCCCCGGCGGTGATCCGCGCCTCGACCAGGGTGCCGCCGTTCTCCGGCAGCCCGTCGAGCAGCGGGAGGAGCAGGAGCAGGCCGACCGCCGGGGGCAGGAGCCGCCACCAGAGCCGGCGGTGTCGCTCACCGCCGCGCCGGACCACACCGAGCGGCTCGATCATCACCTGCCTCAGCGCGGAGAGGGTGACCAGGACCGCGGCGGTGGGCACGGCCAGCGCGACCAGCACGACCAGCGCGGGCACCGGACGCAGGTCGGCGGGGAAGAAGTCGTACCCGGCCGGGAGGAGGCCGCCCACCAGGTGGCGGGACGAGAGGAAGAGCACCGCGCCGACGACCATCCCCAGCAGGGTGCCGGCCAGGGTCTCCCCGGCGGCGATCCGGCGGGTCGTGGCGCCGTCCGCGCCGACCAGGCGGATCGCGGCCAGTTGACGGTCCCGGCTCTCGCTGCCGAACCGCACCGCGGTCGTCACGAAGATCATGACCGGCAGCAGCAGGACCACCAGCCCGAGGATGGCCAGCACCAGCAGGGCCGGCGGCAGCCCCCCGGGCTCGCCGAAGTCCTGCCCGCCGAACCTGTCGATCCGGGTCACGCCGAAGGAGTCGGCGTCGAGGTGGTCGGCGCCCTGGTAGAAGAGGTGGTCGCTCGGGCCGGCGAGTCCCTCCGGCGCGATGGTGCCGACCACCCGGGCGTCCCACCGCTCGCGCAGCAGGCCGGCGTCCGGGGAGGCCAGCAGCTCGGCGAGGGCCGGCGAGACCACCATCTCCCCGGGGGCGGGGTGCCGATCCAGGCCGGGTGGCACCGGAGCCCGGTCCCCCTCCGGCTGGAGGAGGCGACCGTCGATGCGGATCGCCCCCCACTGGGAGGGCGCCTTGCCGTGGAGCAGGGTGTCCGGGCCGGGCGCCGTCACCCGGGGGCCCGGCTCCCGCGCGGCGCTCCGGTCGGAGCGGGCCGCGCCGACGGTGGGCATGGCGGTGGCGGCCAGCAGCATCGCCACCCCCAGCCCCACCCCGGCAGCGATCATGGCGAGTCGGGCCCAGCCGGACCGACCGCCGGCCACGCTCAACCGCACCCCGAGCGCCAGGTCGTCGATCCAGGCCGTCGGGCCGCGACGCGTGGGCGTGCCGGCGCTCACCGCGCGTACTCCGGGTCGCGGACCCGGCCGTCGCGGACCACGACCTCCCGATCGGAGTACGCCGCCACCCGCGCCTCGTGGGTGACCAGCACGACCGCCGTGCCGGTCGCGCGGGCCGTCGTGACCAGAAGCTGCATCACCCGCTCGCCGTTGAGCGAGTCGAGAGCGCCGGTCGGCTCGTCGGCGAAGATCACCTTGGGGTTGGTGACCAGCGCGCGGGCCACCGCGACCCGCTGGCCCTGGCCGCCGGAGGCCTGGCCGGGCCGCTTGCGCGCCACGTCGGCGACCTCGAGGCGGGTGAGCAGGTCGGTCGCCCGTCGGTGCGCCTCCCGCCGGCCGACACCGGTCAGGCGCAGCGGCAGGGCCACGTTCTCCAGGCAGGTCAGTTCGGGCACGAGCTGTCCGAACTGGAAGACGAAACCGAACTCGGTACGACGCAGCGCGCTGCGCCGTACGTCCGACATCGTGGAGACGTCCTGGCCGGCGTAGGTCACCCGACCGGAGTCCGGGGCGACGATCCCGGCCAGGCAGTGCAGCAGGGTGGACTTGCCGGAACCGGAGGGGCCCATCAGGGCCAGCACCTCCCCGGCGTGCACCCGCAGCGAGGCGCCGTCCAGGGCGGTGGTGACGCCGAAGGTCTTGGTCAGGTTGTCGGCCACCAGCAGCGGCGTGCCGGTGCTCGGGGCGGTCATCGGGTCTCCTTCCGCACCTGGGCGCGGAGCTGGTCCAGCCGGGCAGCGGTCAGCTCCAGCCAACGCAGATCGGCCTCCAGGTGGAACAGGGCGTGGTCGCAGACGAGTTGGTCGGCGAAGTCGCCGGTGAGTTTGCGGTTGGTCAGTTCCCGCATGTGCCTCAGGTGTGTGGCCCGCTGGACGTCGAGCAGGTCGGCCGCATCCCGGTCGGTGAGCAGCGCCAGGACGACCTTGGTGTAGAGCCTGCTCTGCAGGTAGCTCTCGGGCTGCTCCGGTTGCGCGAGCCAGCGCTCCACATCGGTGACGCCGGCGGCGGTGATCGCGTACCGCTTCCGGTCCGGGCCGTCGCCGGGCTCCGACTCGACCTCGACGAGGCCGTTCTTGAGCAGTCGGGCCAGCGTCGAGTAGACCTGACCGTAGTGCAGCGAGCGACCGTGGCCGAACTGGTCGTCGTACGAGCGCTTCAGGTCGTAACCATGTCGGGGACCGCGCTCCAACAGGCCCAGCAAAGCGAAACCAACAGACATGAGGGCGACTATACACTCAGGTTATACACCGAGTGTCTACCCAGGTTGCGGCGTTCTGGTTCGGTCGGTGTCGGCTGGCGGTCGTCAGCGTCGGGCGGTTGCGCCGAAGGCGGTGGGGCGGTCGCGCGTCAGCGGGTTCTCCGCGTCGACCGCTTGCGGGGCGGAGTCAGCAGGTCCGCGACCGTGGCGATCGCGCTCGGCACCAGCCGGTAGTACGCCCAGACGCCGCGCTTCTCCCGCTCCAGCAGGCCGGCCTCGGTGAGGATGCGCAGGTGGTGACTCACCGTCGGCTGCGAGAGCCCGAGCGGGGCGGTCAGGTCGGAGACGGGCGCCTCGCCCTCGGGGGCCGACTGGATCAGGCTGAGCAGCCGCAGCCGCGCGGGGTCGGCGATGGCCTTGAGGACCCCGGCGAGCCGCTCGGCGTCGGCGCGTTCGATCGGCTCGCCGGCGAGGGGCGAAATATGCGGCATCGTAGCTCCAGTCGGTACATCTCCCACGTATGCCATCTTTCCACCAGCAGGATCCATCCACGCGCATATCGGCCATGGACGATGACTGCGGCTCCACCGGCGGCCGTCCGTCGACCTCGGCACCGGGCACCAGGCACCGGACACACGGTCGACGGATGACCCGGTCGGGCCCGGTCTACTCGTCGCCGGTGCCCTCGATCCGGATGCCCAACGCCCCGGCCAGGGTGTACGACAGGGCGGCCAGGTCCTGCTGGGCGAGGATCGCCCCGCTCATGCTGGTCACCCCGCCGATCCCGGCCAGCACGCAGTCGGCGAAGCGGGTACCCGTCATGGCCGCCTGGGAGAACTGCGCCCCGGTCAGGTCGCAGCGGGTGAACCGCGCGCCGCGAAGGTCCGAGTTCTGGAAGTCCGCCCGCGTCAGGTTGCACCCCTCGAACGTCACCCGCGAGAAAGTCGTGAACCGCCACGACGACAGGTCGATCCGGCAGTCCGAGATCGTCACGTCCCGGACCGCGCCGTTGATCCACTGCACGCCGGTCATGCGCACGGTCGACAGCCGGACCCGTTGCATCGACGACTTCTCCGCCCGCAGGTTCGCCAGGTTCGTGTTCTCGAACAGGCAGTCGGCGAACCGCGCGCCGGTCAGCCGGACACCGCTGAGATCCGTACGCCGGAACCGGCACTGGACGAACTCGACCTCGTCCGCCGACTGCCCGGACAGGTCGAGGTCGACCAGGCCCAGCCGCCGCGACGTGGTGTCGTCGGCGAGGACGGCGTGCTCGGCGGTGGCCAGGTCCAGCGTCGCCGGCGGCTTCGGCGGGGCCGGTGGTCGCCAACCGTCCGGACCGCGGCGCGTCGACCGGTCCACCATCCCGGCACCGTATCCGACGGGTTCCGGCACGTCAGCGGCGGGCCGGGGCCGGCACGACGGTGACCGGTACGGCCGTCGGAGCCGCGGCTGACGCGGCCGGGGAGCGCGTCGAGCGCCGGGAGACGGTCAGAAGGGCACGCCGCACGGGCAGCCCGGACGGTAGAACAGGCAGCCCTTCGGTTCCCCGTCACCGGCCGGCGGGCCGTCGGTCGGCGCGCTCGCCCGGGCCACCGGGTAGGTGCCGTGCGGGGTGTCGATGGTGCGGGCCGGTCGGCTCCCGCTGCCGAAGAAGGAGAGTTTCCGGATCACTGGCCCCGAGTCGGTCCCGGCATCGGTCACGTCGGCTTCACCTCACTACGGTCGGTCCGGTCCGGGCTCCGGCCGGGACCACGGTCAGTCCCAGGTGACGGGGAGCGTCCGCACGACGCCCCCGTCCCGGCGGATCCGGCTGAGCAGGTCGTCGGTCGGCACGGCGAGCCTGATCGTCGGCAGCCTGCGGAAGACGGCCCGGTAGAGCAGTTCGAGTTCGAGCCGGGCCAGGTTGGCCCCGGGGCAGCGGTGCCGTCCGTAGCCGAACCCCAGGTGCGGGTTGGTCGGCCGACGCCCGTCGAAGTCGTACGGATCGCGGAACTGGGTCTCGTCGAAGTTCGCCCCGTGCGTGTCGAGGATCATCAGGTCCCCGACGTTGATCTGCGCGTCGGCGAGCTGGAAGCTGGTGTTCGCGTAGCGGGACAGGCCGTTCGGTGGGTCCGCTCCCGGTCGGGGCGGCGCGAAGGAACGGACCCGGACGATCTCGTCGATCAGTCCCGGAGCGAGGTCCTCGTCGTCGAGCAGCGGCCGCTGCTCCGGATGGCTGAGCAACAGCACCAGCCCGTGATCGATGACCGAGGTGGGGGTGACGCTGCCGGCGATCAGGATCAGGGCGGCGAGGTTCTGCATCGGCGGGGCGGGGCTGCCGTCACCGGACCGGTCCCCCCGGGACAGCACCGTCAGCAGGTCGTCCCGGGGTGCGCGGACCCGCTCCCGGAGCTGCCGCAGCATGTAGCCCTGCAACTCCGACACCGCCGCGCTCGCGCCCCGCCGGTCGTGGTCGTCGTGGGTACGTTCGACGAGTACGCCGAGGTGCTCCTGATCCTCGTCCGGTACGCCGAGGATCGCGCCGGCGACGGCCCGGGGCACCGGGACGGCGACGAGTTCGTGGAAGTTCGCCGGCTGTGGAGCCTCGGCGAGACGTCGCACGTGAGTGTCCACCACCGTCTCGACGATGTGCCTGAGCCGCTGGGAGGCACGCCAGCTCGCGATGGTCTGCATGACCTGCCGCATCAGGTCGTGCTGGGCGCGCTCCTGTTCCGGTGTGACGTCGAGGGGCCCGACCATCGGCGAGTCCAGCAGGCGGGAGGCGAGCCGTGGCACCGGGTGCGCCAGGCCGAGCCGCTCGTCCCCGAGCAGTGACCGGACCAGCTCGTAGCAACTGACGTGCCAGGCGAGCGTCCCGCCGGAGGCCCGGACGATCCGTAGGCACTCGTCGTGCGCCGCGTCCCGGATCTCGGTCATGCCAGCGTCACCCTCGGCGCCACCAGGTCGATGTGCGCGCCGGTCACCCCGTTGCCGAGGCCGATGTGCAGCCCACCGACGGCTTCGTTGAACTGCGAGTTGATCGTCCAGTCGACGTCGTCGGTGGGCCACGTGGTGGCGGCGAACCCGAACTCGCTGACGTACTCCTTCTTGTTCGGGTCGACGAAGGTCAGCACCTCGGCGAGGACGGACTCGGTGCCGCAGGTCAGGGAGACCGGTCGGGAGTCCTCGATCTCCACGACGATCGGGGCGTGGTGGTTGCGCGCGCGCAGCTCGGTCAGGTAGTTCCAGGTGCGTTCCGCGGTGCGTTTGATCCGGTCGGCGTAGAGCCGGTGGTGCGCGACGACGAAGCCCTCGGCCACGAAGGTGCCGTTCATGTCGTGGTGTGGTCGCTGGGTCTCCGGCGAGGACACCAGGCCCACCTCGAGGTACTGGGCCACGCTGACCCACTCGCCGCGCTGGATCACCACGTTCCCCTTGGGGCTCATCAGGTTGACCTCGTCGCCGAGGACCACCTCGACGTCCGTGCCGCCGCCGGTGAGTCGCAGCCGGGGGGCGGTCTCCAACTGGCCGAGCCAGAACTGGACCCCGTCGACGCACCGCCGCAGGTCGATGTCGGCGAGGTAGCCGAGCATGTACAGCGCGCCGCGCTCGGTGCCGCAGAACGAGGCCACCGGGAGCACCAGCATGGCCGAGTTCGCGAAGTACCGCTCGATGACCGGTCCCGGCGGTGTGGTGGCGAAGTCGACGGGGATCGCGACCACGTCCCGTAGCAGGTGAGGGTCGGTCGTGGGTAGTTCGCCGTAGTGGCGGGCGGTGAGGCCGTGCTGTCGCAGGACGTCGACCACGGCGGCCGAGTCGCTGACGAAGGTGGGCTCCCGGCCGGAGAAGGCCGGTCGCAGACTGGACCCGAGCGAATCGAGGCGGGGCACGTGCTCCTCACAGAGGGGTGTCGTCGGGAGTGCGTGACCCGGTAGGGCGGGACGGTGTCGCCGGGACCGGGCCACGAACCGCGGGGACGCGGCGCTGCCGGCCCGACGGTGTGCGCACCGGGCCGGCAGCGTCTTCGGGGAGCTAGCGGATCCTGGTCAGAAGGTGGCGCTGCACGGGCAGAGCTGGGGCTCGGCCGGTGCGGCGAACTCCACGTCGTCCGAGGCGGAGATCTCGTCGTAGACGCCCTGGACGTAGGACTGGGTGTACGTCTCGCGGAGAACGAGTGGTGCGTTGTCCACGTCCCAGGTGCTGGTCGACGTGGTGACCGTGTTGTCGCCGTGCATGCCGTCACCGAGCATGCGCAGCTTTCGGCTTTCGACTGCCATTGTTGCACCTCCCGTGCCCGCAGGCAACGCTGGTCAATACGCAGAACGTAGCCGACAATTTCCCCAGACTCAACCTTCGGCAAATGATCCTATTAAGAATAGATAGAGGAACGACAATGTGATCTTCGGAATTCCGGATGACGGGGTCGGTGCGCCGGCTGCCCCGGCCGCCCGCCGGCCTGCGGCAACCCCTCCAGATCCGGGGCAACCCGCGAGCGGCGTCCCGTCGTCTACACGTAGGCGGAAGCCTGCTGTGAATACATCCGCGCGTAGGTCCCGCGCGCTGCCATCAGTTCGTCGTGCGTGCCCTGTTCGGTGAGTCGACCGTGCTCGAGGACAAGAATTCGGTCGGCCGCCCGTACGGTGGAGAACCGGTGGCTGATGACGACGACTGCCCGCCGGCCGCGCATCCGGGAAAGCGTCGCGAACAGCTTCGCCTCCGCCTCGGCGTCGAGCGAGGCGGTCGGTTCGTCGAGGACGACCAGGGACGGGTCCCGGTACAGCACCCGGGCGATGGCCAGGCGCTGCCACTGCCCGACGGAGAGATCGACCCCGCCGGCCAGTTCGGCGGCGAGGAGCGTGTCGTACCCCCGGGGAAGCTCCTCGATGAACGCGTCGGCCTCGGCCTCCCGGGCCGCCGCACGGACCCTCGCCAGGTCGGCACCCCCGGGGTCCGGGACCGCGCCGACCCGGATGTTGTCCGCCGCCGAGAACCAGTAGCGGGCGAAGGTCTGGAACACCGCGCCGATCTCGTTTCCCGGATGCTGTCCCTGGATCGGCCCGCCGTTCCACCGGACCTCTCCGGACTGTGCCGTGTACAGCCCGCACAGCAGCTTGGCGAGCGTCGTCTTGCCGGAGCCGTTGTGCCCGACGATCGCCACCATCTCGTCGCCGTCCAGGGCGAAGGTGACGTCCCGCAACGCGGGCCGGTCGGCGGCCGGATAGCGGAATGTGAGGTGGTCCACCTCCAGGCGGCGCAACGGGCGGGCCGCCGGGACGTCCCGCCGGCCACCCGGCAGCGTGTCCAGGAGCCGCATGGTCGCCAGGAAGTCGGCCATCTGCCCGGAGTGTTCGCGCAGCGCTCCCGCGTTGGCCGCGATGGTCTGCGACTGGTTGGACAGGATCAGCACGGAGATCCCGACGGTCGCCGCCGCCAGCAGGTCGACGTGGCCGCGCGCCAACAGCCAGGCCAGCGAGACCAGCAGGACGGTCAGGCTGACCGCGACCCCGAGCGCCGCGACGACGGCCCGCCGCAGGAACCCCCGGACCAGGGCGGCTATCTCTGCGATCCGCTCGTCGTACAGTTGCCGCCACCGGTCGGCGAGGAACTCCTGGACACCGAAGACCCGGATCTCCGCCGCCTGGTCACGTGCTTCGAGGATGTTCTCGATGTGCTGGCGCTCCCGGTCGCTGGGGGTGTGCCCCCAGGTGAAGGTCAGCAGTCGCTCGCCGAGGGCCCGGCCGGTGAGCAGGACCGGCAGCCCGGACAACAGCGCCACCGGCAGCAGGACCGGCGCGGTGAGCGCCACGGCGACCACGAGACCGGCCACGGTCAGGGCCGAGGCGATCACCCGGGGCACCGCCAGGGTGATCTGGAGGGCCGACGTCGAGGCCCGACGGGCCCGGACGAGACGGTCGTGGAACGCCGGCGAGTCGAACTCGATGAGATCACTGCGGGCCGACAGCAGCGTGATCTGTTCCTCGCACCACCGGATGACCCGCTCGGTGAGCAGGCGGTGGAGCCCGCCGCCGACCATCCGGCCGAACGCGATGACCGACACCAGCAGGATCACACCGGCGAGCAGGACCCACACCGACAGGCTCGCCGGCCGGCCCTGGTGGCGGGCCAGTTCGGCGGCGAGGCCACGACCGAGGACCAGCACCGCGGCGAGACCGAGCCCGGTCGCGCACATCGTCGCCAGGACCCCGTAGAAGGACGGACCGCCGGCCCGCGCGACCAGTCCGACGACCTGCCGGAGCGAGGCCCGGGGCGGTGCCCCGGGGGGACCGTCGTCCGCGCCCGGCGCGGTCACCGACCGGCACCGGTGGTCAGAGGGTGCGCGTTCGTGTCCCGGACCACGTTCCCGTGCGGGATCAGTCGAGACACGAATCGAAGGTACTCCATGAATATGCGCAGGGCAACCATGAGGAAACCCTGCGCGACGGGCGCCGGATGCGGCGCCTTCGTCGCGATGACCTTCGACCGGGCCGGAACCGGAGCGGGCCCGGTCCTGGCGCCACCGTGGACGGGGGTGCCAGGACCGGGCCCTGCGGCGCGACTGCCGGGTCAGCCCGCGCTTCGGTCGTGGGGAACGGTGACGGTGACGGTGCAGCCGAGCGGCCGGCCGATCTCGTCGTGGCCGGCGTAGGTCAGCTGGTAGACCCGGTCGCCGCCGTTGCCGGGGCGACTCGCGCGGAGTCGCCCGCCGAAGTCCGGCGTTCCGTCGACGAAGCCCTCGACGTCCTGGGCCGCGCCGCCGGTGACCCCGGTCAGGGTGAGCGCGTTCGGGCCGAGCACGCCGTCGGGCAGATCCGCCGTCACGGTGACGTCGACCATGCGGTGGTTCGGGGGCCAGAGCACCGGTCGGTCCACCACGCAGTCCACCGTACGGGTGGGTGGCGGTTCGGGCAGGTTGGCCACTGCGTGGCCGATGGTCGCGGTGAGCCGCCCGCCCGCCTCGTAGTACATGTGCACGGTGCGGCCGTCGAAGTAGAAGGTGGGCGCGGCCGAACGGCCCAGGTCCGGCGCGCCGGTCATCGAGTCGTGCACCATGCCGAGGTGGATCTCCTGGTCGAAGTCCGCACCGACGTCGACGGCGTGCATGTTGCCGTCGGCCGCGTGGAAGATCACCAGGTTGCGGTTCTCCCAGCGCAGGAAGAACGGGCCCGAGGCGTTGGGGCCCTGGATGCCCTGGGGTGTCACGAGCGGCTCCGGTTGGATCGTCCAGGTCCGCGCGTCGTGGGACACCGCCCAGCGGATCCGGCGCGAGACGGGTCCGGTCGGGCCGGGCAGCGCCGCCGTGGGGTTGTCCATGAACACCATCAGGTAACGCGTACCGAGCCGGGGTACGGACTGTTCGAAGACCCGGGCGTAGGAGGTCTCGCCACCCGTGGTGGCGTCGCGGCTGATGGCGGTGCCGCCGTAGCTGAAGTGGATGCCGTCCTCGGAGGTGGCGTACCGGGTGATGGAGTTCTCGCCGTGGTAGTAGAGGAAGAGCTTCCGCTCGCCCTCGACCCAGATCGCGTGCGGTGAGGAGACGTGGCTGACCGTCGAGTAGTGCGGCAGCCAGGTGTTGCTGATCAGCGGGTTGGCGGCGTACTCGGTCCAGGGGCCGTTGATCGAGTCGGCGTAGGCCAGGGCGATGCCGCCGGGGCGCTCGTGGGGGGCGTAGTACAGGTAGTAGGTGCCGAGCGGGTTCGGGAAGTAGTCGGCGGCCCGGATGATGCTCGGGAAGATGAACTCGTTGGTCGGGTTGTAGTCGAGGGTGCTCTTGTCGAAGGCGTTGCCGACGTAGCTGAACTGCGGGAAGGCGAAGGCCGGGTCGGCCGCGGCGGCCGGCGGGGCGCCGGCGAGGGCGGTGACCAGCAGACCGGCGCCGGCCGCTGCGGCGGCGGCACGGCGGCGCGGCACGAGAGATGTTCGCGTCATGCGTCTTCCTTTCGGGGGTGGGATCGGACGCTGGGCGGTACCGGGGCGGGCGGCACGGGGACGGGCGCCGATCGGAAACGCGGACATGGTTCGGCGTCGGCCCACGACTGCCGCGATGCCGTTGAGTGGTAGAGCTCAACGTGACACTCCGTGATGCATCGGCAGGGCGTGAGCTGACTGCGAATGGCTCGGAACGGCTTGCTAATACGTATTAATAACTTGTTTCTCGAATCTTGCTCGGCGAGCTGGTGCCCTGTCAAGGGGTTGCGGTCGAAGCGTCTCCCCAGGCGGGATCGCGGCGCGCCGTGTTGGCGGCGGTGTTCGGGGTCGCTCGTTAATCCGCATTAGTTCAGGGAGTTCATCGGCCCGAAATCTTGCGTCATCCTCGTGACGTTGACCGGGTCGGCCCGCGAGGCCCGCTTCCGGTCCCGGGTGCCGATGCGCGTCAGGGGCCGTGGGTGGATGCCACCGTGCCCCTGCATCCCGGCGCGTCACCCATGGTGACGGAGCGGAGTTGGCGGGCGTCATTCGGGCGATCGTGTCGCGGGTGCTCGACAACCACGCGACGCCGACGCGTGAGTCGCCCCGGGCCCGGAACGGAAGCTGCCGGCGACCGCCGAGACCGGACACGCTGCCGACCCGCACGAGCAGGTCGAGAACGCAGATCGGACGGGCCTGCCGATGATGGCAGGCCCGTCCGGGGTGTGACATCAGGAGGTCGCGTCGGCAATGTCAGAGTCGACGCTGCTTGGCGCGATCAGAAGTTCATCGGTACGAGGCGAATGACGAGATCCGGTCGTTCCAGCCGATGGCTTCGAGGTAGTTCTGGGTCGTACCAGGCGGCCACCAGAGCATCGATCCGCTGTAGTTGGCGTGCTCCCAGACGAACAGGTAGGACACGGCGGATGCCCATACCGAAGACGCCTTGTCATTGTAGGAGCCGCAGAAGAGGCAGGGCATCGACACCTTCGACAGATCCGCATACCCCCAGCCGTCCTCCACCCAGAGCCCGTAGCCTCCCAGGTGCATGTGCTCCCACAGCACCGAACCGGTGTAGGGCCATTCCTGCAGCGACGGGTCGGTCGCCTCCTTGCCGGCTTCGACGAAGCCCCAGCCCCGTCCCGGCGTGCGGGGGTCGACGTTCCGCACCGGCTTGGCCAGCGCGTGTGCTGGCCCACCCCGACCGGTCACGAACCGCTCGAAGTCGGCGGGCCTGGTGAAGACGGCAAGCCGCCCCTCCGGAAGCGCGGCCATGTAGAGCGGCTGTCCGTTGTACCTGGTGATGGTGTCCGGACTGACCGACCTGCCGTCGATGGTGATCGGAACGCGCGGTACCCGGTGCACGATTGGTCTGTCTCCTGCTTGACCGTGACCGGTCGCCGAGGGGCTGTCGGTCGGGGCGGCGGCAGCCGGGGTGCCGGCACTCAGTGCCGTGGTGGCGATGAGTGCCACGGCGGCGAGAGCCGTCACGAGTCGCCCAGGAAGCCGTGAATCGCGACGTGGCCGAATTGCGTTGGTGGGTGCTTTCATGAGTTTCCTCTCCGGGGGTCGGGACGGCGACTCTCCGCAGGACTCCGTCACCGTCGGGGCGGCCCGAGCGGGCACGTAATGGAAGCTATTTGTGGCGCAGGACGATGTCGTGAGTAGTGCGGTACTCATCTGCCAGGGTGCGCCGGGGCGATCGAGGAGAAGGCGCGGCCGGTGTGGGGCGACGTCGGCTGCTGGCGTAGGTCGGCGTCCCCGCCGGGAGAGGCCGACATGGGACAGTCGCCTTCCGGCACTGTCGAATCACCTACGGTGACATTAGTCTTCGTCCATGAGGCGAGCGTGGCCGTTCGTGGGACGCCAGGAAGAGCTACGTGCGATCGAGGCCGTCATCCGTACCGGTGCTGGACGCGGCACACTGCTGGCCGGACCGGCCGGGGTGGGAAAGACCAGGCTGGCTCGCGAAGCGGTCACACGGGCGGGGCGGCAGGGCGTCACCACTCGCTGGGTCGTCGGCACCGCGTCGTCGCGCGGGCTCGCCCTGGGGGCGTTCGCGGGGCTGCTCGGCGTGCTGCGCGGCGACCCGACCGGGGTCATGGCCGAAGCCGTCCGGGCGTTCTCGTCAGGCACGAGCAACGGTCAGGTGGTCCTCGGGGTCGACGACGCCCATCTCCTGGACGACATGTCGGCGCTCCTGGTGCACCAACTCGTCGTGCAGGATGCGGCGGTGGTGGTGGTCACCGTGCGTACCGGCGAGGCGGTGCCGGAACTCGTCACGCGACTGTGGAAGGACGGCCACATCGAGCGGTTCGAGGTGGGGTCGCTCGGGCGGCAGCAGACCGGATCGTTCCTGGAGGCGGTGCTGGGCGGTCCCGTGGAGCGGACGAGCGTGCACCGCGTATGGGAGATCACCCAGGGCAACCTGTTGTACCTGCGGCATTTCGTCGCCGGGGAGGCCGAGGCCGGCCGGCTGCAGCCGGTCCGGGGCATCTGGCGGTGGTCCGGTACGGCACTGATGTCACCTGGACTGACAGATCTGGTGGCGACTCGAATGGGTGAGTTGACCGAGCCGGAGGGCCTGGTGGTCGACCTGCTCGCCATCGCGGAACCGCTGGATGTCCGCCTGCTCGCCGGGCTCGCCGAACCGTCGGCGGTCGAACGGGCCGAGGAGACCGGACTCATCCGCGTCGAGGAGGTCGGACGACGGCTCGAAGCGAGGCTGGCGCATCCCCTCTTCGGAGAGGCCAGGCGGGCCCGCATGGGGACGCTGCGGGCGCGGCGACTACGGGGACGCGTCAGCCAGGCGCTCGCCGATGCCGGATACCGCCAGGCCGACGACATCCTCCGTCGCGCGGTGCTGGCCGTGGACTCGGACCTCGAACCGGACGGGCGGCTGCTGATCGACGCGGGCCGCCGTGCCGGTCAGCTCTGTGACCTGCCACTGGCGGTACGGCTCGGGCGAGCGGCGGAGGCGGCCGGCGGCGGGTTCGAGGCATCCATGATCGTGTTGGGTGCCCTCCACGGGCTGAGTCGTCCCTCGGACGCGGACTCCGCAGTGCTGACGGCGACTGCCGGGACAGATGCCGAGCTGGTCCGGGCCACCGTGGCGCGGACCATGGACCTGGCGTGGGCGTCATCCCGGCCAGCCGAGGCGGAGGCGATTCTCGAAGCCGCCGAGTCGCAGGTCTCGGAGGAGGACGGCCGACGGCAGCTCATGGCCCTACGCGCGATGTTCGACGGACAGTTCGCCCGCCCGGTCCGAGCGATCGAGGCTGCGGAGACGGCACTCGAATCGCCGCTGCTGCCCGCCGAGTCCGTCCTCCTCGCCACGGTCGGATACGTCATCGGCCTGGCCACCGTCGGCCGGGCCGACGAACTCGCCACCCTGGCGACGCGGGGCGTGGCTGCGGCAGGCCGCGCGGGGGAGTACGCCTTCCTGCAGTTCCCGCTGATCACTGCACAGCTGGCCGGTCTGCGCCTGGCCGGCTACCTCGGGGAGGCCGCGGACGTGGCACACGGTTGCTGGGAGTCGGTCCAGGGACTGGAGTTGCCGACGGCGATCGCCAGCGTGCTGATGGGAGACGTGCTCCTGGCCCAGGGCCGGCCGGTCAGCGCCCTGCGCTGGCTGCGTGAGGCATACGCCGCCTTCGAGCCGTTCGACCGGGCGGGTGGCTTCGAACACGTGTGCCTGATCCCGCTCGTCCGCGCGCTGGCCCTCACGGGTGACCTGACGGCCGCGACGGAAGCATCGGCGAAGCTGCGTGCCCGGGAGCACCCGATGATCCGGTGCCTCCGGCCGGACATGCTGCTGTCACAGGCATGGCTGGCTGCGGCACAGGGCGTGTCGAGCGAGGCGATCGGGCTCGCGCGCGAGGCGGCGTCGGTGGCGGCGGTGACCGGACAGTCGGCCCACGAGGTCCTGGCCCTGCACACGGCGACCTGCCTCGGCGACCGGTCGTCCGTCGAGCGGCTCGCCGCGCTGACCCGTCAGGTGGACGGCCCGCGCGCACGGGCCGCCGCAGCGCACGCGAGCGCGTTGGCGGCAGACGACGGCGATGCCCTCCGGGCGGCGTCGGACATGCTGGAACGAATGGGAGACCTGCTGGCTGCCGCCGACGCGGCCGCGCAGGCGACCGTCGTGTACCGCAGAGCGCGGCGGCGCGGGGCCGCGTATCAGGCTGAGGCGCGGGTGCGACGGTTGATCCAGAGCTGCGAGGGGATCGGGACGCCCGCGACGAGGGCCACGGTCCACCCGCTGCCCCTCACCGGGCGGGAACGGGAGATCGGCACCCTGGCCGCGCAGGGCATGTCCAACCGGGAGATCGCGCGACGGCTGGTGGTGTCGGTGCGCACCGTCGAGAACCACCTCTACCGGATCAACACCAAACTGGGCATCAGCAGCCGGGACGAGCTTGCCGACGTGCTGGGCAGCTAGGCGCGAGGACCTCCGGGGCGCACGGTGCTCTCGACAAGCTCCACCCCGCCCCGGAGACGACAAGGCCACCCTCGCGGGTATCACCGTGCACCTGGTGGACGAGCGCGGTACGTCCTCGACCTGCCCCGCATGCCGCAAGCGGGTGTCGAAGCCGCGTGGGCGGACCCTGTCGTGCCCGCACTGCCAGTTCTCCGGTCACCGCGACGTCGTCGCGGCGGCCAGCATCGCCACCCGCACACCGGGCGGCGGACCCACCACCCCCACGGCTGTCGTATTGCCCGGGGTGGTCACGCACCGTCGAGTCGGCCGGCACCTACCCGGTGCCGGCCGGTCCCGACGTGACCCCCGCCGCCCACCCGGCGGCGGGAGAGTCAGAATGGCCCGCTGTGGCCCGCCCCACCAGCTGGTGGGGAGTCGCTCGCCCAACCAGCGAGGATCCACAACAACCCACCGGAAACCCGGTGAACGTTAGCGGACACAGCACTAGAGGCCGAGGTAGCTGGCGATGCCGTTGGCGTGCCCGCGCGCGGTGGCCGTGATGAACGCGGCGCTCTTGAGCAGGTTCGCGTTGGCCACGGTGTCGATGAAGAGGTTCTCGGTGAGGACCGCGGGCATGGCGGTCGCCCGCAGCACGTGGAAGTTCGCGGTCTTCATGCCGCGGTCGGTGACCGAGGCGACGGAGCGCATGCTCGACAGGATCCGGGAGTGGAGCGCGCTGTGCAGCGCGGCGGTGTTGCCGGTGGTCCCCGGGTACCGGTAGGTCTCGAAACCCGTACCGCCGCCGGAGTTGATGTGGATGCTGACGAAGATCGTGGCGCCCCACGCGTTGGCGTCGTCGGTGCGGTACGTGAGACTGCGGGTGACATCGGTGGTGCGGGACATCCGCACGTCGACGTTCCAGTTGGCCTTCAGGATGTCGCGGGTCTGGAGCGCGATGCTGAGGGTGAGGGCCTTCTCGGTCAGGCCGTTTCCGACCGCGCCGGGATCGGTGCCCCCGTGTCCGGGGTCGAGGTAGACCTTCGGGACCGCCGCGTGCGCGGTTCCGGCCACCCAGGGCGCCGCGACGAGACCAGCGGCGGCGGCGAGCAGGGTGCGGCGACGCGCTGAGGAGTTACCGATCATGAGCACCTCTCCACGGAAGTAGGATGCCGGGAAGCCGCCGGGGCCGTCCCGTACCCGTGCGGGCTGACACGGCGCAACTGTAATACATGTCGATATTGAAATAAATAGATGCGACCGATGGGGCGTGGGCGACGCACCCGCAGTGTGGTTACGGGCACGGGCGGTCGGATCGGAGACAGTGCCGAGCGGGTGGTCTCCATACCGTGCCGACATGACTGACAACAAGCCGACAGCCGGAGAGCAGGGCTGGTCGTTCCGACTCGGCCCGGACGAAGCGGGCCGGGTCGTTCGCGCCCTGCGCGAGTACGAGGTCGCCCACCCGGGGGAGCCGGTCCCCGTGGGTGACGTGATCCGGAAGATCACCGGCCGGGAACCCACCCGGTCGGACGTGCTGCCCCCGAAAGTGGACCCGGCGGCGGTGGGGCCTTCCTGGGAGGTGGGACCGTTCAAGATGGGACTCATGCCGTCCGCGCAGCTCGCCGGGCTGGAGTTCACCGCCGACGACGGCCGGGTCCAGGTGGCGGTGTTGACGTTGCGGGAGCTGGCGGCGTTGGGCCCCCTGTTCGAGCAGTTCACCGAGCAGGTGGCGAGAGTCGGGAGCCGGCACGTCGACGTGGCGGCGGCGTGCCGGGACCTGATCGGGCGTGACCCGTTCGAGAACGCCGGGTAGCCGGGTGACCGGGGCGGCACCAGCCTGCCGGCGGTGCTCACCGAACCGGCGGAGTTGGCCGAAGTGGTCACGTGACAGCAGGTCAGCGCACTACCGTGAATCCGGATCGGCATCTGCCGGGAGGCGGGACAGTGGCGCACGAGGTGGTGGAACTCCGGGTGCACGGTGTCTCCGGGGCCACTGCCGAGACACTGCTGGACCACCCGGTCGTGATCCGGGTGGCCGGCGACGACAACGCCGGCTTCTACCGGCCCCGGCCCGGGTTCGGACCTGACGGCCCATGGGGCGGGCTGCGGACCGAGGCGTACCGCTGGGGTTCGCTGACCGCCGGGGCCGCCGTACGGACCGTGTCCCTGCTGTTCCTGCTGCCGTTCATGCTGATCAACCTCGCCGTGTGGACGCGGCCGGCGACCGGCGGGGCGGGCGGGATCATCGGGCCGCTGTGCCGGCTGCTCGCTGCCAGCCTGACCGCCGCGTACGTCCTCTCCGTGGTGGGAGCGACCGTCGACATCGTGGGGTGGCAGTGCGTTCCCTACCGTCCCTGCACCCATGGCCGCGGCTACCTGTCCTGGCTGGGGGAGCTGCCCCTCGGCCCGCGCCTGGCCCTGCTCGCGCTGCTGCCGATCGGCGCGCTGCGCCTGCTGTGGTGGCTCGGGGAGCGGTCCGCCCGGGCCTTCGAGGCGTTCTCGGTGACGGGCGGGCAGAGCGGCGCCGGTGGCGAGGACCGGATCGACCGTCCCGGCTTCTGGAACGACGCGCTCGTGGTGCAGCGGTTGCGCGCCATCCACGTGGCGGTCGGGCTGGGCGTGCTCGCCGCGATTCTGCTCGGCGCGCAGATCCACATCCATCCCACGCTGGTCTCGTACGTGCTCTTCGTCGCCGTCTGGTTCCAGCTGGCGGCCTGTGCGGTCCTGCTCTGCGTGCCCGCCCGACTGGCCCGGAAGGGGCCCGGCCGGGGCCTGGTCGGCATGCGTGGCGTGCAGGCGTTGCGACGGGTCGCGATCGGGCTCACCCTGCTGGCCCTCGGTTCCACCGCGCTGCCGTTCCCGTCGGATCCACCGCGCGGACAGCTGCCCGGCCACGAGGGCGCGGTGGCCGCGTTGGTCGGGGTCCAGGCAGGACTGCTGGGCGTCCTCGTCGTCACCACGCTCCACCAGCGCCGCAGGAGCCGGACGGCGGCCACGTCCTGGCTGGGTGGACTGGCCACCCCGGTGTTCGCCGCCGCGGCGGTCGCCTCCTCGTACGGGTTCGCCGCCGCCCTCGTCTACCGCGTCGCCGACGTGCTCGACCGGGGATCGATCCCCAACCCGGCGCGGCCCAACCCCGCCGGCGCGCCGCCGCTGGAGCCACCGGTTTCCTATCGCTGGGCGGCGCTCGCCGGACTGGTCGCCGTCCTGGTCGTCGCCGCGGTCACGCTCTGGCGGATCGGGACGACCCGGCGGCGGCGCCGTCGCCTGGCCGACGAGATCGTCGCGCGGGACTTCCCCGATCCGCCGCCGGACGCCCTGCCCCGGCGCGCCACCGTTCGGGAGACGGTCGCCCGGGCCGCGGTCGCCGAGCAGTTCGGGCCGGTCTTCACCACGTTCCTGGTGTTGTCGCTGCTGGGCGTGACGACGGTCGCGCTGGACCTGGTCGGGATCGGCCCGGCGGAACTGAGCCAGCGGCTGGCCGACACCGACGGGCAGGCGGCCACGCGACTGGCGCTCGCGACCGATGTCGGGATGTACGTCATCGGGCTGGTGGCGGTGGGAATCGTCGTGCTCGGGCTGCTGTCCTACCGTTCCGAGGAGACCCGTCGCACGATCGCGGTGATCTGGGACCTGGGCACCTTCTGGCCGCGTACGGTGCATCCGTTCGCGCCGCCCTGCTACGCCGAGCGGGCGGTGCCGGAACTCGCCAAGCGGATCACCGCGATGACCGCCCGGGGCGGGGTCGTCCTCTCCGGGCACAGCCACGGATCGGTCCTCACCGCCGCCGCTCTCCTCCAGTTGCCGGACGCGGTGCTGCCCCGGGTGGCGCTGCTCACCCACGGCAGCCCGCTGCACCGCGTCTACGCCCGGCTCTGCCCGGCCTTCCTCGGCGACGGAACGCTGTACGAGGTCGGTAACCGGATCGGCTGGCGGTGGGTGAACCTGTGGCGGGACACCGACCCGATCGGCGGCCCGATCTTCTCCGCCCACCGCCCGGACGAGCCGTCACGTGTGGCCGGACCCGCGGGTACGGTCGACCGGCGGTTGCGCGACCCCCGGGCGCTGACCGTGGAACCGGACGACACCGTCCCTCCACCGATCCACCAGCACTGGCCGTACCACACCGACGAGGCGTACGCGGCGGCTGTGCGCGAGCTGGCCGCACGGCTGGATCC
Organism: Micromonospora sp. NBRC 101691; assembly: GCF_030269285.1. Classification (NCBI taxonomy): domain Bacteria; kingdom Bacillati; phylum Actinomycetota; class Actinomycetes; order Micromonosporales; family Micromonosporaceae; genus Micromonospora; species Micromonospora sp. NBRC 101691. The sequence goes on along the minus strand of NZ_BSTB01000025.1, from coordinate 16,374 downwards.
GGACGCGCCCGCGCCGGACGCGGGAACCACGGGCCGATCGTCGTGACCGCCCTGGCGGACGTCTCCGCCGACTTCCCGGCGGAGCGACCGGGACGTCCCGGGCCACGTCGCGTGCGACAGGGCGCGTCTCAGATGCCCGTCGCGGGGGAGCGGGCACCGGCAGCCCGCAGCAGGTCAGCTGTCGACGAGTGGCCGCCGCGGAGCGCCCAGTCCAGTGGCGCGTAGCCGGTTCCCCGGTCCTCGCGGAGATTCGGGTCGGCGTGGTGGGCGAGAAGCTCTCGGACCACGTCGGTGTGTCCCCAGGCCGCCGCGGCGCACAGCGGCGTCCCCTCCTGGCCGTGGCCGCTCTCGGCGTCCGGCGTGGCGCCGGCCCGGAGCAGAAGCCGTACGAGCTCGGCCGCGCCGTGCACCGATGCCTGGTACAGCGGGGTGGTGCCGTCGGGGTCGGCCGCGTCGGGGTCCGCCCCGAGGCGCAGGAGGGCGCCGGCGACCGCCGCGTCGTCGCGGAGCACCGACTCCATCAGACGCCGGGTGAGCTTCTTCCGCCTGCGGGTGTTCACGGTTCTCAGGGTAGGCACGTGCGGCGCTCGGCGGACGTCCGCTACACCTCGATGTGGGAACCCATGATCACCGTGCGGTTGCGGGGCAGGCCGAAGTGTTCGGCGGCGTCGGCGGTGAGGTAGGACGTGGCGATGAAGAGCCGCTTGCGCCAGAGCGCCATCGTCGGCAGGTGACCCGGCCGGAGTTCGACCTTCGACAGGAAGTACGACGCCTCGTCCAGCCGCATCCGGCCCTCGGCGGCGGCCGGGTCGACCCGCCGGAGCACCTCGGGCACGTTCGGGGCCTCCATGTAGCCGAAGCGGGCGGTGACGTGGACGATCCCGTCGTCGGCGTAGCCGAGATCGTCGACGACGATGTGCTGGTCGGCGGCGACGCGGGGCACCGGTTCGGTCAGGATCGACAGGATCAGCAGGTGTTCGTGGCGAACGTGGTTGTGTTCGACGTTGGCGCGCATGGCCAGCGGCGCGGTCTGGGCGCGGGGGTTGAGGAAGACCGCCGTGCCGGGAACCCGCCGGACGTCGCGCGGGTTGTCGCGCAGCTCGTCGACGAAGTCGCGCAGTGACCCCTCGCGGCGCTGACGCTCCGCGGCGACGATCTGGCGACCGCGCTGCCAGGTGGTCATGATGGTGAACGCGGTCAGGCCGATGAGCAGCGGCAACCACGCCCCGTGGATCAGTTTGGTCGCGTTGGCCGCGACGAACAGGAGGTCCACCACCAGCAGCGGGGCGGCGCCGAGGGCGAGCAGCCACGGCGGGACGTGCCACCTCCAGTGGCTGATGTAGAAGAACATCAGGGTGCTGATGGTGATCGTCGCGGTCACCGCCATGCCGAAGGCGTACGCCAACGCCGCCGAACTCCGGAAGGCGAACACCAGGGTGAGCACCGAGACCATCAGCAGCCAGTTGATCCACGGCACGTAGATCTGCCCGATCGTGGACTCGGAGGTGTGCGTGACGCGTAGCCGGGGCAGGTAGCCCAGTTCGGCGGCCTGCGACGCGACCGAGTACGCGCCGGTGATCACCGCCTGGGAGGCGATCACCGTCGCCGCGGTGGCCAACACGACCAGCGGCAGCCGTCCCCAGTCGGGCACCAGCCGGAAGAACGGCGCGCCGACGTTCGTCGGGTCGCTCAGGATGAGTGCTCCCTGACCCAGATAGCTCAGCACGCACGCGGGGAACACCAGGGCCAGCCAGGCCCGCGTGATCGACCGGCGACCGAAGTGCCCCATGTCCGCGTACAGCGCCTCCGCGCCGGTCACCGCGAGCACGATCGCGGCCAGGGCGAAGAACGCCACCCCGAAGTGACCGGCCAGGAAACCGAGCGCGTAGGTCGGTGACAACGCCCGGAGGATGTCCGGGTGCCGGGCGATGCCCGCGACGCCGCACCCGGCTATGGTGACGAACCAGACGATCATGATGGGACCGAAGAGCCGGCCGACGGCGCCGGTGCCCCGCCGCTGGAGCAGGAACAGCACCACGATGATCACTGCGGTGATCGGCACGACGAGGTCGGTCAGCGCCGGTTCGACGATCTTCAGCCCCTCCACGGCGGACAGCACCGAGATCGCCGGGGTGATCATGCTGTCGCCGAAGAACAGCGCGGCGCCGAAGATGCCCAGGGCGGCGAGTGCCGACGCGGCGCGTCCGCGTTCTGCCGCCGATCGCCGCAGCAGGGTGATCAGTGCCATGATGCCGCCCTCGCCCTGGTTGTCGGCGCGCATCGCCAGCAGCACGTAGGTGACGGTGACGATGATCATCACCGACCAGAACACCAGCGAGACGACCCCGTACACGCTCTCCGGGCTGACCGGCACGGGATGCGGATCGCCCGGATTGAAGACGGTCTGCATGGTGTAGATCGGGCTGGTGCCGATGTCACCGAACACCACGCCGATCGCGCCCACCACGAGCGCGTTGACCCGCGGACCGCGGGCCGCCAGGGAGCGCGATGCGGCACCGCTGTCCGGCCCGTGCGATCCCTGCGCGTCCGTCACGGCGAGCCTTCCTCCGACGCATCGGGGTGGTCGTCGCATTGTCCCAGCAGGTCAGGGCGGCCACCGCCGTCTCCGGGCAGGTCACCGGACCGGGTCGTGCGGTCGGGTCGTGCGGATCAGCGCAGCATGTTGCGGGCGAGGGTGGCGTACTGGTCGGCGAGGTCGTCGACGGTGATGCCCAGGGCCGGGGTCCACCACTCGGCGACCCGGATGCCCATGGCCCCGATGGCGGCGACGGCGATGAGCGGGTCGACGTCGGCGCCGAACGCGCCGAGCTGCCGGCCGCGGTTGATGACGTCCAGGATCAGCCGTTCGGAGTCCAGCCGGACGGCGGCGATCTCGTCGCGGGCCGCGCCGTCCAGCGTGCCGAGTTCGCGGTTGGCGACCCGGGCCAGCAGCGGGTACTCGGCGTGCATGCGGACGTGGGCCCGGGTGAGCGCGGCCAGTTGGTCGCCGGGGTCGGATCCGCAGTCGAGAAGGGCCTGGCGCAACCGGTCGCGGTGTTCGACGTGCCCGAGGCGCAGCAGGTCCGCCAACAGGTCGGCCTTCGACGGCACGTGCGCGTAGATCGAACTCGCGTGGATGCCGACGCCCGCCGCCAGGTCGCGCACCGAGACGGCGTGGTAGCCGCGTGCGGCGAACTGACGCAGCGCCTCCGCCTGGATGCGTCGAAGCGTGCCGCCGGCCGTCGCGCGCGGTGGCAGCGGATCCGTCGCGTTCCGGGCCGGGGGGCTGGCGGCGACGATCTCGGTCAGCAGCCGGGCGGTGTCGGCGGCCGGGGCCGGACGCTTGCGTGCCACGCCTCCTGCTCCTTCACACCGTGCTCGACGGACGTGCCACTACCCTGGCACACCGGGTCGCCAGGCGGGAAATCCGGCGGGATGTCCCTCATGGTCGACCGGTCACCTCATCTGCCGCACCGCTCGGCGAACGCGACCAGCGCGTCGGCGCAGCTGGTCGCGCCGTGGTCGGCCAGCGCGACGGTGTAGTGCGTGGTGCCCGGGATCCGCTGGTGCGTGAACCGACCCACCGCGCCGCCTTCCGCCCGTACGACCGCGTCGGGGTACAGCGGCGGCTGGTCCGGATAGAAGCCCTCCTCGGCGGTCAGCAGCGTCACCGGTACCGTGATCGCCGCCAGCCGCCTGCGCAACAGGTCGGCGTCGAGGGTGTCCAGGTAGTCCGCGCGAATCGCCGCCTCGGACGCCCGTGGCCTCAGGTGCGGTGCGGTGCCGCCGAGGTCGTAGTCCAGGTACGCGTGCACCCACGGTCCCCACACGTCGGCCGGGAACGCCGGCAGCGCCCGCCAGTAGTCGTGGTACTCCTCCCGGCTGGCGAACTCCCGCCGTAGCCGGGCCAGTTGCGGACCCAGTACGACGTCCAGCAGCGCGGCCGGGTCGACGCCGGGCGGGACCGTGAGCGGCAGCCCGCCGTCGACCATCATGACGCCCGCGACCCGGTCCGGGTGCTCGGCGGCGAGAGCGACCGCGGCGAACGCCCCCATGGAGTGTCCGACGACGACACAGTCGTCGAGCCCGAACGCCTCCATCGCCGCGGCGACGTCACGGGCATGCTGACCCATGCCGTGGGGTCCCTCCGGCTTGTCGCTGCCACCCCGGCCCCGCAGGTCCAGGGCCAGCAGCGGACGCCGCCCGGCCAGCCGCTCGGCGATGCCGACGAAGTTGACGTAGGACGCGGTGATCCCGTGCAGGGCCACGATCGGCCGGCCACGCCCCGGCCAGAACCCGAACGCCAGCTCCACGGCGTCCCCGGCGACCCGCCCCTGTGCTTCCCGGTTCGCCACCACGCCCATCGCGCTCTCCTCGTCTCCTGACGAACGAACGTTTGGCAGGAAGACAGTCTCGGATCTGCGACGTGCCCCGTCAACACCTTGACATATACGTGGATGGACTTCAATGTTCCAAACAAACGACCGTTTGGAAGGGGTTCGATCATGACCGTCAACCCTGGCCGGTGGCTGCGGACGCTGGCCGCCGCTCTCGCCCTCGTCGCGGGAGCCGTCGTCGCCCCGCCGCCCGCGCACGCGGCGACGGGAACGTTCTTCCACGGCACCTACGTCTCGATCCACGGCATCAGGGACTACCACGGCTACGTGCCCTCGACCTATCGGCCCGGCACGCCGATGCCGCTGGTCGTGGCGCTGCACGGCTGCACCGAGAACGACGTCGGCTTCGACGTCCTCACCGGTTGGAGCGCCCGCGCGGAGCAGAAGGGTTTCGCCGTCGTGATGCCGGATCAGAACAACCTGGCCAACCCGGCCGGCTGTTGGAACTGGTTCCTGCCGACGAACCAGCACCGCGGCTTCGGTGAGCCGGCGATCATCGCCGGCATCACCGACCGCGTCGCGAGCCGCTACGGCGCCGACCGTCGCCGTGTCTACGTCACCGGCATCTCGGCGGGCGGGGTGATGGCCAACATCATGGCCGTCTCCTACCCCGACGTCTATGCCGCCGCGAGCGTCGTCGCCGGTTGCGAGTACCTCTGCGACGTCCTGCAGAACACGACGCCGCAGCAGTCCGGTCGGGCGGCGTTGCAGGAGATGGGCAGCCGTGCCCGCGCGGTGCCGGTGGTCATCTTCCAGGGCACCGGCGACATCGTCGTGCCGCCGTCGACGGCGTACCGGGTCGCGGGGCAGTGGACCACCGTCGCCGGAACCGACGCCACGCCCGACGACACCGTCGACGGTCAGGTGCCGGGCGGGCGCGGCTACACGCTGCTGCGCCACCGCGACGACGCCGGCCGGACGATCGTCGACCAGTACATGATCAACGGTGCCGGGCACGCGTACCCGGGTGGTTGTTCGTGCAGCCTCTACGGCGACCCCGCCGGGCCCGACGCCACCGGCATCTCCTGGGACCACTTCGTCGCCCACCCCATGCCGTAGTCCGGCCGCCCCGTCCGCCCCGCCCGGGCCGACACGTCGGACGGCAGCGGGGCGGACGCGCGGCGCGTCCGGTGGGACCCGACGCGCGCGGCGGCGTTCTGCGGGGCATGGAGTCCGGCGCAGGGGGTAGCCGCAGGCGGAACCGGACCGAAGGAGCCCGTGCCCGGCGCCGGTCGCCCGCCGCGAGGCGAGTGATCCGCGAGACATCGACACGCCTGGGCGGACGATACCCCCTGGGGGTATGTTCGTGTCCCGAGGGAGGCGATGACGGATGTCGCACGAGCACCACGCCCCGCCGACGCGGGCGGACGGTCACACCGGAACCGGCGGGCAGCAGGAACACCACGGCAGCCAGGTCCACCACCGCTCCGGGCACGACAAGCACGCCGGGCACGACCCGGGGATGTTCCGCCGCAGGTTCTGGCTGAGTCTGGCCCTGACGGTCCCGATCGTGGCGACCAGCCACATGGTGATGGACTGGTTCGGCTACCGGCTCGACTTCCCCGGCGTCGGCTGGGTGGGGCCGGTGCTGGGCACTGTGGTGTTCGCGTGGGGCGGGTGGCCGTTCCTGCAGGGCGCGGTCCGGGAGGTCCGGGACCGGGCACCGGGGATGATGCTGCTGATCGCGATGGCGATCACCGTGGCGTACGTGGCGTCGCTGGCCACCTCGTTGGGCGCGTTCCACCTGGACTTCTGGTGGGAGCTGGCCGCCCTGGTCACGATCATGCTGCTCGGGCACTGGCAGGAGATGAAGGCGATCGGCCAGGCCCAGGGCGCGCTGTCCGCCCTGGCCGCGCTGCTGCCCGACGACGCCGAACGCCTCGACGCGCAGGGCCGGCCGACGCGGGTGTCCGTGGCCGCGCTGGGAGTCGGGGACGTGGTCCTCGTCCGCCCGGGCGCACGGGTGCCGGCCGACGGCTCGGTCGTCGACGGTGGTGCCGAGATGGACGAGTCGATGATCACCGGGGAGTCCCGGCCGGTCCCTCGGACGGTCGGCGACCGGGTGGTCGCCGGCACGGTGGCCACCGACGCGGCGATCCGGGTCCGCGTCACGGCCGTCGGCGAGGACACCGCCCTGGCCGGCATCGAACGCCTGGTGACGCAGGCGCAGCGGTCCAGCGGCCGGGCGCAGGTGCTCGCCGACCGGTTCGCCGCATGGCTGTTCTACGTCGCCACCGCCACCGCCGTGGTGACCGTGCTGGCCTGGACGGCGCTCGGCAACCCCGACGAGGCCGTCCTGCGCACGGTGACGGTCCTGGTGATCGCGTGCCCGCACGCCCTCGGGCTGGCCATCCCGCTGGTGATCGCGCTCTCCACCGCGGTGGCGGCCAAGGGCGGCATCCTGGTCAAGGACCGGATCGCCCTGGAGCGGATGCGCACCGTCGACGCGGTGCTGTTCGACAAGACCGGCACCCTGACCCGCGGCGAACACGTCGTCACCGGCGTGGCCGCCACCGCCGCCAGCGACGACGAGGTCCTGGCCATCGCCGCGGCGGTGGAGGCCGACAGCGAGCACCCCCTGGCCCGCGCGATCGTCGCCGCGGCCGCCGAGAAGGGCGGTGTCCGCCGGGCCACCGGATTCCTGTCGCTGACCGGACGCGGTGTGCGCGCCGACGTCGACGGCGCCACCTACGCCGTGGGCGGACCCGCCCTGCTGCGGGAACTGCGGGCGACCGTCCCCGACGACCTGCGGCATCGCCAGGACGACTGGTCGCGACGGGGGGCGGCGGTGCTCCACCTGCTGCGCCTCGACGACGACGCGACGACGGTCGTCGGTGCCCTGGCCCTGGAGGACCAGGTCCGCCCCGAGGCCCGGCAGGCCATCAGGGAACTCCGTGAGCAGGGGGTCCGCAAGATCGTGATGATCACCGGTGACGCCCGGCCGGTCGCCGAGGCGGTCGCCGCCGACCTGGAGTTCCGCCCCGGCGAGGACGAGGTGTTCGCCGAGGTGCTGCCTGCCGACAAGGACGACGCCGTCGCGGACCTGCAGAAACGGGGTCTCCGGGTGGCGATGGTCGGCGACGGCGTCAACGACGCCCCCGCGCTGGCCCGCGCCGACGTCGGTATCGCCATCGGGGCCGGCACCGACGTCGCGATCGAGTCCGCCGGTGTGGTCCTGGCCTCCTCCGACCCGCGCGGGGTCACCGGGGTGATCCGGCTGTCCCGGGCCTCCTACCGCAAGATGATCCAGAACCTGGCCTGGGCCGCCGGCTACAACGTGGTGGCCCTGCCCCTGGCCGCAGGCGTCCTGGCCTGGGCCGGCGTCACGCTCAGCCCGGCAGTCGGGGCGGTGCTGATGTCCGCCTCCACCATCGTCGTCGCGCTCAACGCCCAACTTCTGCGCCGGGTGCGGCTGCGTCCGGTGGCCGGGTAGGCGACCCGCTGCCGGATCCTTCCCGGCCGGCACCGCCGCCGCGTCGCCCCGGTGGCCGACGTCCCGGAGACCAGGATCCCGGCGAGGTCGGGGTGTCCGGTCGTCCGGAGACCCCGACCTCGCCGAAGCGGTGTCGATCACCGGCGCGACGCTGCGGGCCGACCGGGTCAGCCCGGGTGGCCGGCGGCGGCCTGGCGGACCTGCCGGCGGGCTGCGGCGCGGGGCACCCCGGTCGCCCGGAGCAGGTCGTGACGCCGCCCTGCTGCTCCTGGCCCTGTTCCGCCTCGGTCACGCCGAGGAGGGCCGCCGCTACCGGAATGCGGGCCGGTGCTCCGGTCTTCAGGCCGGGGGTGAAGGCCCGCGCTGGGAGGGCCGCTAGGCCCGAGCAGTACCTTGACCGGGACGGTTCTGCTGCTCGATGTACTGCTTCATGAGGAGCGCGGCCCCGACGGCGGCGCACTGGGCAACCATCCGCAGGCGTTCACCCACCTCGCCCTGATCGAGGCCGCGCTGAACCTCGACGCCGCCGGTGACCGCGACCATCCGGTCACGCCGGGGCGCCACCCCGGCCGAACTGCCACCAGTCGACGTTGAACAGGTGGCCGCCGCCGCCGGCGAAGCGCAGGTACAGGTCCCGCGTACCCGTGGCTCCGCTCACCCCGCAGGTGGTGGTCGTCCAGTTCTGCCAGCCGCCGGTGCCAACGACGGCGCAGGTGCCGACGATCGGGCCGCCCGCGCTGTCCAGCCGCACCTCGATCCGGCCGCCGCTGGTGGCGGAGGCGACCCGCGCGGAGAAGGAGGCGGCGCCGGTACCGAAGGCGACGCCCTTGACCTTGATGTGGTCTCCGTTCTCGATCCAGCCGACGTTCATGCCGCCCTCGCGGGACGGTTCGGTCTCGATGCCGGAGCCCCAGGCGATCGTCTCGGCTTCCTGCCGGACGTACGGGTTCAGCGTGCCGACCTGGGAAGCGCCCACGGTGGTCATGTTGATCGTGGGGAAGGTGCCGTTGGAGTTGTAGGTGAACCTCTCCAGCGCGACCGAGCGCGTGAAGCCGCCCCCGCCGGGTAGCGCGCCGTTGTGGTAGAAGAAGTACGATCCGCCGTTGAAGTCGATGACACCCGCGTGGTTGGTGAAGCTGCTGCCCTGCCGGGGCATGATCGTCCCTCGGTACGTCCAGGGTCCGGTGGGGCCGGGCGCGGTCGAGTAGGCGATGAACTCGGAGCAGCACTCCGCCGCGAAGACCATGTAGTAGAGCCCGTTGCGCTTGTAGACCCAGGGGCCCTCTTCGTAGAGGGTGGGGCGGCCGGGGTTGCCGGTGCGGGTGCCGAACCCGGCGGTGGTGAGCGGGATCCGGGTCGGGCTGCCCGAGAACGAGACCATGTCGGGGTTGAGTCGCACGTACCACAGGTTCGGGTTGCCCCAGTACAGGTACGCCTGCCCGTCGTCGTCGACGAAGGCGTGCGGATCGATCTCGCCGTTGCCGACCAGCGGGCGGCCGAGCGCGTCCCGGAACGGGCCGGTCGGGCTGTCCGCCACCCCGACCCCGATCACCATCTGCCCGTTCGAGCGCTGCCGGACGGGCACGTACCAGTAGAACTTCCCGTTCCGGGGGATGACGTGGCCGGCCCACGCGTTGGCATCCGCCCAGGCGAAGGTCGCCAGGCTCATGGGCACGCCGTGATCGGTCCAGTTCACCATGTCCGCGGACGAGAACACCCGCCACTCGCGCATGGTGAAGTAGGTGGAGCCGTCCTCGTCGTGTCCGGTGTAGAGGTACACGCGACCGTCGTGCACCAGCGGTGCCGGGTCGGCGGTGTAGATGTGCTGGACGATCGGGTTGTCGGCGTGCGCGGTGCCCGGCAACAGGGCGATCGCGCAGACCAGGCCCGCGACCGCGGCGACGGCGCGCCGGAGTCCCTTTCCGGCCCGGAGCGGAGCTCGCAGCTTCACGACTTACCTCCAGGGTGTCGAGCGGTTTCCCTACGCGGCGGTCCGGGCCGACAAGCCTGCTCCGGTTCGGCGAGCATGCCGGCGATGAACGCCGATTGTTATCGATAACATCCCAGGCTTCGAGTGCAGGAAGCCTTGCGGCGTCGGTTTGAGCTGGCTGTATGCCTCGGTCGCCCCGGTGCCCGGCTGGGGCGGAAACGAGATCGAATTAACGCTGACATCGAGCGTTCACGATGCACCGTACTGGTCGGGCTGGTGTCCGTCAACGGAGCCTCGCCGCGTGGGGTGGGCGTGGCGGGCCCGGTCGTCGGGCGGTCCGTCCGCGCCGGGCGGGAATGTCTCAAGTCATTGACATCCAGCTCTGTTAGCGCTAACATGCTGCATCACGGGTTGGCCGCCCCCGGAGACACGCACCGCCACCACGGCTCGCGCGAGCGGCACCGGTTGCGACCGCAGTCGGTCGCACCTGCGACGGCGGTGTCGCCAGGGCCCACGCGACCCGGCACCCCGTCCGTCGTCCCCGAACGAAGGGTTCTTGTCCAGGAGTACGGAGGGGAGAGGAAACTCGTGCGCAGACGAATTCTGGCCGCTCTCGGTGGGGCGGCACTCGCCATCAGCCTGGCCGCCTGTAGTGGCGAGGGAGCGGGAGGCGGCGGAGACACCGGCGGCGAACGGGCCGCCGAGCTGACGATCGGTGTCTCGATGCCGACCCAGACCTCGGAGCGGTGGATCGCCGACGGCAACTCGGTGAAGGAGAAGTTGGAGGCGAAGGGATACCAGGTCGACCTCCAGTACGCCGGGGACGACATCCCGACGCAGTCGCAGCAGGTCGACCAGATGATCACGCGGGGCGCGGACGTGCTGATCATCGCGGCGATCGACGGCACCGCGCTCAGCGGCCAGCTCCAGGCGGCGGCGGACGCGAAGATCCCGGTCATCGCGTACGACCGGCTCATCCGGGACAGCCCCAACGTCGACTTCTACGTCAGCTTCGACAACTACAAGGTCGGCGTCGCCCAGGCGAACGCGCTGCTGGTCGGCCTCGGCCTGCTCGACAGGAACGGCGGGAAGGGCACCGCGACCGGGCCGTTCCAGGTGGAGCTGTTCGCCGGCTCGCTGGACGACAACAACGCCCACTTCTTCTTCCGGGGCGCGACGGACACCCTCAAGCCGTTCGTCGACGCCGGCACGCTGAAGGTGAAGTCCGGGCAGGTGAAGATCGAGCAGGTGGCCATCCTTCGGTGGCAGCAGGAGACCGCGCAGAAGCGCATGGAGGACCTGCTCACCTCCAGCTACAACGACGGCAGCACGGTCGACGGTGTGCTGTCGCCGTACGACGGCCTGTCCCGCGGCATCATCACCGCCCTGCAGAACGCCGGCTACGGCACGGCGGCCAGGAAGATGCCCGTGGTCACCGGCCAGGACGCCGAGATCGCATCGGCCAAGCTCATCAACGACGGAGTCCAGAGCTCCACCATCTTCAAGGACACCCGGCTCCTGGCCGAGCAGGCCGTGGTGGCGGCCGAGGCGTTCGGAGAGGAGAAGAAGCCGGAGGCCAACGACACCAGGACGTACGACAACGGTGTCAAGGTCGTGCCCTCGTTCCTGCTGCCGGTCCAGACCGTCTACAAGGACGACATCAAGCCCGTGTTGATCGACTCCGGTTACTGGACCGCCGAGGAGGTCGCCGCCGGGCAGGCGAAGGGTTGACCCGGATCCGCCGGCCCGGTGGCGGGGACCCCGCCGGGCCGGCGACACCCACCACGACAGCTCGGAGCAGGACGGTCATGCGCGAGAACATCCTCGAGATGCGCGACATCACGAAGACCTTCCCCGGAGTGACGGCACTCCAGGACGTCTCGCTCGCCGTGCGACGCGGTGAGATCCACGCGATCTGCGGCGAGAACGGAGCCGGAAAGTCCACCCTGATGAAGGTGCTCTCCGGGGTGTACCCGACCGGCGACTACGACGGCGAGATCGTCTTCGACGGCGAGCCGGTCCACTTCCGGGGCATCCGGGACAGCGAGTCGCACGGCATCGTCATCATCCACCAGGAACTCGCGCTGGTGCCGCACCTGTCGATCGCGGAGAACATCTTCCTCGGCAACGAGCGGCGCGGGTTCGGCGGCCTCATCGACTGGAACCGGACCAACGCCGAGGCCGCTCGCCTGCTCACGTCGGTCGGGCTGACCGAGAATCCGGTGACCCCGGTGGTCGGGCTCGGCGTCGGCAAGCAGCAGTTGGTGGAGATCGCCAAGGCACTGTCGAAGAAGGTGCGACTGCTGATCCTGGACGAGCCGACCGCAGCCCTCAACGACGTCGACTCGGCGCACCTGCTGGACCTGATGCGCCGGCTGCGGGACGAGGGCCTCACCTGCATCATGATCTCCCACAAGCTCGGCGAGATCACCTCGATCGCCGACTCGACCACGGTGCTCCGGGACGGCCGGACGGTCGAGACGCTCGACATGCGCGACGACACGGCCACCCAGGAGCGGATCATCCGCGGCATGGTCGGCCGGGACCTCGCCGCCTTCTACCCCGACCGGGTGTCCTCCCCGGGCCGGGAGGTGCTCCGCATCGAGAACTGGTCGGTGCGGCACCCGACCCAGGACCGGTTGGTGGTCGACGGCGCGTCGCTCCACGTCCGCGCCGGTGAGGTGGTCGGCATCGCCGGGCTGATGGGCGCCGGACGCACCGAGCTGGCGATGAGCCTGTTCGGCCGCTCGTACGGCCGGGACGTCACCGGCCGGCTGTTCGTGCACGGAAGCGAGGTCAGGGCCCGTACGGTGGCCGAGGCGATCGAGCACGGCATCGCGTACGCGACCGAGGACCGGAAGCGCTACGGCCTCAACCTGATCGACGACATCAGGGGCAACATCTCGGCTGCGGCGCTGGGCCGGCTCGCCCGGTTCGGCTGGGTGGACGGCAACCGGGAGATCAAGGTCGCCGAACAGGGCCGGCGCGACATGAACATCAAGGCCCCGACGGTGATGTCGGTGGTCGGCAATCTCTCCGGCGGCAACCAGCAGAAGGTCGTCCTGGCGAAGTGGCTGTTCACCGACCCGGACGTGCTCATCCTGGACGAGCCGACCCGGGGCATCGACGTCGGCGCGAAGTTCGAGATCTACACGATCGTCAACCGGTTGGTCGCCCAGGGCAAGGCCGTCGTCATCATCTCCTCCGAGCTGCCCGAGCTGCTCGGCATGTGCGACCGCATCTACACCCTCGCGGGCGGCCGGATCACCGGCGAGCTGCCGGTGGGCGCGGCCACCCAGGAGAACCTCATGGAACTCATGACGAAGGACAGGGGTCCGGTCGGATGACCAGCACGAAGCCTCCCACCACACCGAAGAGCGGCGCGTCCCCCGCGGCCCCCGCCGCCGCCCTGCACACCGGCACCAGCGATCCGCGGACGCTGCTCCTGGGCAACCTGCGGCAGAGCGGCATCTACGTCGCCCTCGTGGTGATCGTCGCGCTGTTCGCGGTCCTCACCGACGGCGTCTCGCTGAGCCCCGGCAACATCACCAACATCGTCCTCCAGTACTCCTACATCCTGGTGCTCGCGATCGGCATGGTCATCGTGATCATCGGTGGGCACATCGACCTCTCCGTGGGCTCGGTGGTGGCGCTCACCGGCGCGGTCTCCGCCGTGCTCGTCATCCGGGAGGGCCTGCCCTGGTGGGTCGGCATCCTCGCCGCGCTCGCCGTGGGCGTCGCGGTCGGCGCGTGGCACGGTCTCTGGGTCGCGTACGCCGGGATCCCGGCCTTCATCGTCACGCTCGCCGGCATGCTGCTGTTCCGCGGCCTCACCCTGCGGGTGCTGGACAACGTCTCGCTGTCGCCGTTCCCGGCCGAGTACCAGCGGCTTGCCGCCGGCTTCCTCAACGGGCTGCTCGGCGGGGAGGGTTTCGACGCGTTCACGCTCTTCATCGGCGCGTTCGCGGTGGCCGGATACGCGGTGAGCGTCTTCCGGACCCGGGTGGCGCGCGTCCGCTACGAGCAGCCCGTGGAGTCCTTCCCGCTCTTCGTCGCGCGGGTGGCTCTCGTCGGCGCGGTCGTCATGTACTTCGCCTGGCAGTTGGCCCACGCGCGGGGCCTGCCGATCGTGCTGATCGTCCTGGCCGTGCTGGTGCTGGTCTACGGCCTGCTCACCCGGCGTACCGTCTTCGGTCGTCAGGTCTACGCGATCGGCGGCAACCTCCCGGCGGCGATGTTGTCCGGCGTCCGGGTGAAGACGGTCAACTTCTGGGTCTTCGTCAACATGGGCTTCCTGTCCGCCGTCGCGGGCGTCATCTACTCGTCGCGCTCCAACGGCGCGCAGCCCGCCGCCGGCAACATGTTCGAGCTGGACGCGATCGCGGCGGCGTTCATCGGCGGCGCGGCGGTCACCGGTGGGGTCGGCACGGTCGTCGGCGCCATGGTTGGTGGTCTGATCATGGCGGTGATGAGCAACGGCATGCAGCTCATGGGCGTCGACCAGTCGGTGCAGTCGGTGGTCAAGGGCCTGGTGCTCCTCGTCGCCGTGGCGTTCGACGTCTACCACAAGCGGCGCGCCGCCGGCAGTCGCTGACCGGCCGGCCGGGTGGGCACGCCGCCCACCCGGCCGGTCCGTCACCGGTGGGCGAGGCTCACACCCGGCTCCACCGCTGGTTGGCGTTGCCGTGGCAGGACCAGACGAGCACGGCCGTCCCGTTGGCCGTGCCGCCGTTGTCGACGTCCAGGCAGAGGGACGGGAAACGGACGTTGCCGACCGTGCCGTTGCCGTTGACCGTCCACTGCTGGTGGGTGCCGCCGTTGCAGTCCCAGATCCGCGCCCGGGTCCCGTTGACCGCGTTGGTGGGGACCTCCAGGCACTTGCCGAGGATCCGCAGCGTCTGCCCGTTCTGGCTGATCTGCTGGTTGGGGTTGCCGTGGCAGTCCCAGATCAGCGTCCCGGTGCCGTTGGCGGTGTTGCCGTTGTCGAGGTCGAGGCACCGTCCGGCCGACTCGCTGCGCAGCCGGAACGTGGTGGGCGGCGGCGGGTCGGTGGTGCCGCCGCCACTGACCCGGTACACCACCGTGCCGTGCGCCGGAACGCTCGCCGAGATGGTTCCGGTCGTGGTGGAGGTGGCGTTGGTCCACGCGTCCCGCAGGGTGAACGGGCCACCGGTCTTGCCGATCGCCGCCGCCGTGGTGGAGACCGTGGTGGTGGAGCCGCCCTGGTTGAACAGCGCGACCGCGACGTCGCCGTTGGCCAGCCGCTTGGCCAGGACCCGCCGGGTGCCGTCGTGGGAGACCTGGACGGCCTGCCGCCCGAGCGGGTCCTGGTTGATGGCGACGAGGTTCTGGTTCTTCAGGATCGTCAGCGTCGCGGCGTTCGCCGAGCGCAGGTCGTTGCCCATCATGAGGGGCGCCGCCATGATCGACCACAGCGCGAAGTGGCTGCGCATCTCGGTGTCGTTCATCCCGCCGTTGCCGACCTCCAGCATGTCCGGGTCGGTGAACCCGCCGGGCGCGGCGTAGCCGGCCAGCGGCACGTTGACGTTGACGATGTTCTGGATGCCCATCGGGTACCCGTTGGTCTGGCCGGTGTCCCACGCGTTGGTGATGTCCTCGGTGGTCCGCCAGAGGTTCGCCACGTCGCTCCAGTTGCGCTGCGGCCCGGTCTTCTCGTGGATGCTGTTCGGGTTGATGCTGTAGACGATCGGCCGTCCGGTGGACGCGAGCGCGTCGCGCATGATGCCGAACCGCGCCACCTGGTCGTTGATGGTGCCGGTGGGGGAGCACCAGTCGTACTTCAGGTAGTCCACGCCCCAGGCGGCGAACTGCCGGGCGTCCTGGTACTCGTGCCCGAGGCTGCCGGTGGAACCGGGAAAGGAGTCGAAGTACTGGGCACAGGTCTGGTCCAGCGGTGACTGGTAGATGCCGAACAGCAGGCCCCGCGAGTGCAGGTAGTCCCCGAGCGCCTTCATCCCGCTCGGGAACCGCTGCGGGTGGGCCTGGAGGTTGCCCTGCGCGTCCCGGTTCGGGTCGAACCAGCAGTCGTCGACGACGACGTACTTGTACCCGAGGTCCCGCAGGCCGTTCTGCACGATCGAGTCGGCCATCTGGCGGATCAGGGTCTCGTTGATGTTGCAGCCGAACGTGTTCCAGGTGTTCCAGCCCATCGGCGGGGTACGGGCGACGCCGTTGTTCAGCGCCTGGGCCGGGCGGGGCGCGACGACCCCGTCGGCGACGCTCGCCGCGAGCGTCAGCGTCAGGACGCCCAGGACGACGGTCAGCCATCTCTTCGGTCTGCGCATGCTGCTTCTCCTCTGCGGGTGAGGTGTTCGACACCGGCGGCCGCCCGGCCGCCGGTGTCGGGGACGTCGGGCAGTCACATCCGGGATGTCCGCCTCAGCCGACGCGGACGAGTCGCCACTGCTGGTTGGCGCCGTTCCAGTCGTCGTACTGCACGATGCTGCCCCCGTCGGCGGTCGAGGCGCCCTGCACCTCCACCACCTTGTTGCTGTTGCGGTTGATCAGACGGACGTGGCCACCGTCGGAGTCGGCCAACCGGAACTGCTGGTTGGAACCGTTGCCGTCGGCCCACTGCACGATGTTGGCCCCGT
>NZ_BSTB01000024.1:0-112325 GCF_030269285.1 Micromonospora sp. NBRC 101691 | reverse complement strand
AACGACTCGTCGCCTACCTCGTCCCCACCGACAACAGCACCATCGACATCGGCGACCTCCGCCACGACCTCGGCGTGAAACTGCCGGACTACATGGTCCCCAGCGCCTACGTGACCATGACCGCCCTACCGATCACCGCCAACGGCAAACTCGACCGCAACGCCCTGCCCGCTCCGGAACGACACACCACCGTCGAGGACACCCCCCGCACCGCCCGGCAGGACGTGCTCTGCCGGCTCTTCGCCGACGTCCTCGGCCTGCCCGACGTCGGCACCGGCGACAACTTCTTCGACCTCGGCGGCCACTCCCTGCTCGCCACCCGCCTGGTCAACCGCATCCGTACCACCCTCGGCGTCGAACTCGGCGTCCGGCAACTCTTCGAGAACCCCACCGTCGTCGCTCTCGAACCCCACCTGACCTCGGCCCGGCCCGCCCGTCCCACGCTGCGTGCGCGGTCGACGGGCAACCGCTGAGCCACAAGCGGAAGGAACCCTCCCGTGACGCTGCCTCCGGCCCTGCTCAAGGGCGACGAACTGTTCGAGCACGACGCCAGTGCCCCCTACGACGCCTCCCGCGACCTCTCCAAGTACCTGCTGATGCACTACGGCAGCCTGGAGGACCTGTTCAACCGGGGGCAGCATCCGCTGGCCGCCGCGCACGGGTACTGCCAGCGCCTCTCCGACCTGCTGCGCTCCTGCGCGGAGCGCACCGGGACGACGGTGGCGCGCGCTCTCGACATCGGGTGCAGCGTGGGCGGTGTGACACACGCGCTCAGCGGTTGGGTGCGCGACGAGGTGGTCGGCGTCGACGTCAGCCACCGCTCGATCGAGATCGCCCAGACGCTGACCGAGCACGGTGGCGGCACGTTCTGCGTCATCGAGCAGGGTCCCTTCTACCGCGAGATCGTGGTCCGCATCGACGAGCCCGGCCGGCGCGCCGGGGTGACCTTCGAGGTCGGCGACGCGAACGCGCTGCGGGCCCCGGAGCAGGCGTACGACGCGGTCGTGCTCTCCAACGTCCTGGACCGCGTGCAGCAGCCGGCGGCCTGCCTGGAGCAGTTCTCCGCCTCGGCGGACATCCTCCGCAGCGGTGGCCTGATGATGGTCGCCTGCCCCTGGTCGTGGTATGCCGAGTACAGCGCCCCGAGCGAGTGGCTGGGCTCGGCCGCGACCGCCACGCCGAGCGAGGAGGCCCTCCGGGCCCTGCTGCGGGACGGCTTCGAACTGGTCGCCGAGGTCGACGAGCCCGGTGTGCTGCGGCAGAACCCCCGCGAGTACGACTGGTTCGACTCACACGTCACCGTCTGGCGCAAGCGGTGACCGGATCGTTGACCATGGGGGACGAGGCGGTGCTCCCGCTGTCCTACGCCCAACGCCGGCTCTGGTTCATGTACAAGCTGGACGGCCCGTCGGCGACGTACAACGTTCCGCTGATCAACCGCTTCAGCGTCCCGGTCGACCCGGACGCGTTGTGGGCGGCGGTGGCCGACGTGGTCGCCCGGCACGAGGTGCTGCGGACGGTCTACGTCGAGATCGACGGCGAACCGGCGCAGCGGGTCCTGCCCCCGGCCGAGGCACGGATCGACACCGCGCACGAGACGGTCGCCGCCGACGAGGTGGACGCGCGGGTGGCCCAGCTCTGCACGCGCGCGTTCGACCTGTCCACCGAGCTCCCGCTGGCGGTACGGCTCTTCACGGTCGCCGACGACGACCACGTGCTGGTGCTGGTCCTGCACCACATCGCGGCCGACGGCGCGTCGATGGGGCCGCTGGGTCGGGACCTGTCCGAGGCGTACGCGGCCCGACTGGCCGGCGCGGCCCCGGCGTGGGAGCCGTTGCCGGTGCAGTACGGCGACTACACGCTCTGGCAGCGGGACCTGCTCGGCACCGACGACGACCCGGCCAGCGAGCTGACCCGGCAGTTGGACTTCTGGCGGCGCAACCTGCGGGGGCTGCCGGAGGAACTGACGCTGCCCACCGACTTCCCCCGGCCGGTCCAGTCGTCCCATCGGGGCGGCACGGTCGAGTTCACCGTCGACGCACAGACCCACGGGCGACTGCGGAGCCTGGCCCAGGCGGAGCAGGTGACCGTGTACATGGTCGTCCAGGCGGCCATCGCCACCCTGCTCACCCGCCTGGGCGCCGGCACCGACGTCCCGTTGGGCACCGCCGTGTCGGGCCGGTCGGACGAGGCCCTGGACGACCTGGTCGGGTTCTTCGTCAACTCGCTGGTACTGCGCACCGACACCTCCGGTGATCCGACCTTCGTCGAGCTGCTGCACCGGGTCCGGACGCTGGACCTGGCCGCGTTCGACCACCAGGACCTGCCGTTCGAGCGGCTCATCGAGGAGCTTCAGCCGACCCGCTCCCTGTCCCGGCATCCGCTGTTCCAGGTCTTCTTCATGGTGGCCAGTGGCGGGACCGAGGACGTGCCGCTGCTCGGGCTGGCCGGCGCGCCGCAACGTTCCGCCCACGACGTGGCCAAGTTCGATCTCTCCTTCGTCCTCGCCGAGCAGCGGGACGCGGCCGGCGAACCGGCGGGAATCAAGGGCCTGGTCGAGTACGCCCAGGACCTGTTCCAGCCCGACTCGGCGCAGGCCGTCGCCGAGCAGTTGGTCCGGGTGCTGACGGCGGTGGCGGCCACGCCGCGAGCGCCGATCAGCGGGATCGATCTGCTGGACGAGGCCACCCGGAACCGACTGCTCGGCACGGCCAACTCCACCGCGCGTCCGCTGCCGGACGGTTCGATCCTGGACATGATCGCCGATCAGGTCGCGCGGCGGCCGGAGGCGGTCGCGGTGGTCGCCGGGGACCGGGAGCTGACCTACCGGGAGCTCGACGAGCAGGCCGACCGGTTGGCCGGCATCCTCCGGCGGTGCGGGGTGGGTCCGGAGCGGTTCGTCGCCCTGCCCCTGGACCGGTCGGAGCGGCTGCTCGTGGCGATCCTGGCCGTGTGGAAGGCCGGTGGGGCGTACCTGCCGATCGACACCGAACATCCGGCGGACCGGATCTCCTTCATGCTCGACGACGCCCGGCCGGTGTTGATGCTGACCGACCGGGAATCCGCGGACGCGTTGCCCGACGTCGACGGGTGTCCCCGGATCGTGCTGGACGAGGCGGTGGCGACCGGGCTGCTGCCGCAGGCCGCCGACGCCGTCCGCCCGGTGGTGGCGCCCGGCAACGCCGCCTACGTGATCTACACGTCCGGATCGACGGGACGGCCCAAGGGCGTCGTCGTGTCCCACGCCAACCTGGTCAACTACCAGGTCGCCATCGCCGAGTTCCTGTGCCTGACCGAACGGGACCGGCTCGCGGCGATCACCACGGCGGCGTTCGACATGTCGGTCCTCGACCTGTTCGCCCCGCTGGTCGCCGGGGCCACGGTGGTGCTGGTCGGTAGGGACGTGGTGCACGACCCGACCATGCTGGCGGAGGTGGTCCGCGACCGGGGCGTCACCGTCATGCAGACCACGCCGAGCCTGTGGCAGGTGCTCCTGGCGACCGTGCCCGAGGCGATGCGGGGCCTCATGTTGATCACCGGGGGCGAGGCCCTGTCCCGCCAGCTCGCCGACCAGATGCGTGCCGTCGGCCGTCGGGTGATCAACGGTTACGGCCCGACCGAGACGACCGTCAGCTGCACGGACGCGGTGATCGACGACCGGCCCGGCCCGCCGTCGATCGGGCATCCCGTCGCCAACACCCGGGCGTACGTCCTCGACGGGCGCCTGCGTCCGGTGCCGGAGGGCACGGCGGGCGACCTGTACGTCGGGGGCGCCGGCGTGACCCGGGGCTACCTGGGGCGGTCGGGGCTGACCGCCAGCCGCTTCGTCGCCGACCCGTTCGGCGAGCCCGGCGCGCGGATGTACCACACCGGGGACCTGGTCCGGTGGGCGCGTGACGGTCACCTGGAGTACCTGGGCCGCACCGACGACCAGGTCAAGATCCGTGGTTTCCGGATCGAACTGGGCGAGATCGTCGCGGCGCTCGACGCGCACCCGGACGTGGCCGCCTCGGTGGTGACCGTCCACACCGGCGGCAACGGTGACCGCTCCCTGGTCGGCTACCTCGCCCGACGACCCGGGACCGAACCGGACCTCGACGGCGTCCGGGCGCACCTGGCCGCCCGGCTGCCCGACTACATGGTGCCCCCGTCGCTGGTCGTGCTGGACGCGCTGCCGCTGAACGCCAACGGCAAGGTGGACCGGGCGGCGTTGCCGGAGCCGCAGCGGCGGACCGGCGGACGGCCGCCGGCCACGCCCCGCCAGCAGATCCTCGTCGACCTGTTCGCCGAGGTGCTGGGGGTGCCGAACCCGGGCGTGGACGAGAGCTTCTTCGACCTGGGTGGGCACTCGCTGCTCACGCCCCGCCTGGTGAACCGGATCCGGGCGGTGCTCGGCGTCGACGTCGGCGTCCGGACGGTGTTCGCCGCGCCGACCGTCGCGCAGCTCGACCGTCTCCTCGACCACGACCAGCCGACCGGGCTGGAACCGGTGCTGACCTACCGCCGTGCGGGCGAGCGGACCCCGGTGTTCGTGCTGCCGCCCGCGAACGGGCTCGGCTGGGGCTACTCGGCCCTTCCCCGGCACGTCCCGCCGGGGCACCCGATCCACGCGCTCCAGGACCCGAGGCTGGCCGGCGGGACGGTGGACGACCGCAGCGTGGCCGACCTGGCCGCCGGGTACCGCGACCAGATCACCGCGATCCAGCCCACCGGTCCGTACGTGCTCGCCGGATGGTCGTTCGGGGGCACCCTGGCCCACCGGGTCGCGGTGGCGCTCCGGGCCGGTGGCGCCGAGGTGGCGCTGCTCGTCCTGTTCGACGCCCGGCCGGGTGGCGAGGGCCCGTACGAGCCGACCGAGGAGGAGGCCCACTACGTCGCCCTGGACGGGGTGAACACCGACGCGGGTCGGACCCGGCGGGAGCAGCTCGTGGCCGCGCAGAGCCCGCTGGCCTCGTTGGACGACGCGACGCTGGACCGGCTGGTCGCGGTGACGGCGGCGAACATCCGGGCGATGTCCGTCAACTCGCCCGCCCGGTTCGACGGTCCGACCCTCGGCTTCGTCGCGACCCGGCACAACAAGGACTCCGACCTGCTCTGGCAGCCGTTCCTCACCGGCGGGGCGGAGTTCCACGACCTGGACTGCGGTCACCTCGACATCGTCCGGACGGACGCCATGTCCCGAATCGGCCCGATCATCGCGGAAAGGATGAGCGACCTTGACTGAGCGAACGGTCAAACGACTGACCAGGAGCCGGAAGCGGATGTGGGGTTGGACATACCGATGATGCCCACCGCACTGCTGCCCCACCCGGGCCTGATCCGCGCCACGCCGCCGCCGGCGCTCGAGTCGACGGCCATGGCCCGGATCCTGGCCGTCGGCACGGCGACCCCGGAGACGGCCTACTCCCAGCGGGAACTCCTCGACATCTTCGACATCCGGGATGCCAGGATCCGCTCGGTCTACCTGAACAGCGCCATCGACCGGCGGTTCCTCACCCTGCCGGAGCCGGACGCCGACGGTGTGCGCGCGATGGAGACCACCGGCCAACTGCTGGCCAAGCACAAGGCACAGGGCATCGCGATGGGCAGTCGCGCGGTGCAGGAGTGCCTGAAGCAGATCGGCGCGGACCTCTCCGACGTCCACTACCTGCTCTGCGTCACCTCCACCGGGTTCCTCACCCCGGGCTTCAGCGCCCTGCTGATCCGGGAACTCGGCCTCGACCGGCACACCAGCCGCGCCGACATCGTCGGCATGGGCTGCAACGCCGGGCTGAACAGCCTCAACGCGGTGGCCGGCTGGGCCCGGGCCCACCCCGGCGAGTTGGCCCTGATGGTCTGCATCGAGGCCTGCTCGGCCGCGTACGTCTTCGACGGCACCATGCGGACCTCGGTGGTGAACAGCCTCTTCGGCGACGGGTCGGCGGCCATCGCGGTGGTCGCCGGAACCGAGCCCGACCCGGCCACCGACCAGCCGCTCACCCCGCGCGTCATCGACTTCACCAGCTGCATCATCCCCGAGGCGGTGGACGCGATGCGCTACGACTGGGACAGCGCGCAGAACGGGTTCAGCTTCTACCTCGACCCGGACATCCCGTACGTCGTGGGCGCGCACGCCCGGCTGACCGTGGACCGGCTGCTCGGTCGGGCCGGCCTGCGCCAGTCCGACATCGCGCACTGGCTCGTGCACTCCGGCGGCAAGAAGGTCATCGACGCCGTCGGCGTGAACCTCGGCCTGACCCGTTACGACCTGCGGCACACCACCGGCGTCCTGCGCGACTACGGCAACCTGTCGAGCGGGTCGTTCCTCTTCTCCTACGAACGCCTGATCCAGGAGGGCACCGTCCGTCCCGGCGAGTACGGCGTCCTCATGACGATGGGGCCCGGCTCCACCATCGAGACCTGTCTGGTCCGCTGGTGACCCGCCCGGCGCACCTTCCACCCCTGCCACCCCACACGGGAGAAGACATGCAGCTCCAGCATTCCATCGACGGAAGCGAGCCGCTCGCTCCGGCGACCGTCGCGGCGCTCGACGCCTTCATCGACACCGTCGAGGACGCGCCCGCCGGTGCCGTCGCGCTGCTCGACCTCACCGGCGTCCCCTCGCCGACCGCCACCGACCGGCCGCCGCTGGCCGTGGTGAACCGGTGGGAGCGGGTCCTGCGCCGCCTGGAGCGGGCCGGCACGACGACCGTCGCCGTGGTCCGCGGGGACTGCGGCGGCACCGCCGTCGAGGCCCTGCTCGCCACCGACCTGCGGGTCGCCACCACCGACGCCCGGCTGCATCTGCCGGTCACCGACGGGGGCGCCTGGCCCGGGATGGGCCTCTACCGGCTGGCGAACCAGGTCGGGTATGCCCGGCTGCGGCGCTCGGTGCTCTTCGCCGACGCGATCCCCGCCGCCCGGGCGCTCGCCCTGGACCTCGTCGACGAGGTCACCGACGACGTCGCGACGGCCGTCGCGGAGACCGTCGCCGCGCTCGCCGCCACCGCCGGCCCCGACGTCGCGGTCCGCCGCCAGCTCATGCTCGACGCGACGACCATCCCGTTCGAGGAGGCCCTCGGCCGTCACCTCGCCGCCTGCGACCGGCTGCTGCGGCGGCCCCGCTCGGAGGGGGCACACGATGTCGCGGCTCTCGTCTGAACCGGTCGGGGCCCGGCCCGCCGCCCGCGAGGTCACCGCTGCCGCGGCACGGGTCGACGACCTGCTCGCCACCCTGCCCGGACCGGCCCAGCGCTCGCCGGAGCAGCGGGCGGCCGTCACCGAGGCCCGCCGGCAGGCCCGGGACCTGGCCGACGGGTTCCTGCGCGGGCACGTGGACCGGCTCTACGACGAGGTGACCGGGGAGCGTTCCCGCCACCTGCGGCTGGACGAGGTCTGCGCGGCGGTCGCCGAGGCGGTGCCCGGTCTCGTGCCCACTCCCGCGCAGGTCGCCGCCGAGCTGCGGCTGCCCCCGGCGGAGAAGGAGGGGCTGGACATCGACCAGAGCATCCTGGTCAGCCACCTGCTCCGGTCGGACCTCGCCGGGCCGCACCTGCTGGAGGCCATGCGCCGGCCCACCGCGCGGGCGCTGGCCCTGCTGCCCGAGTTCGCCCGCACCGGCGTCGCCCGGCTGGACTCGGTGCGTGTCGAGGTCCGGGACGGCGCGGCCCACCTGACCATGCAGCGGGACGACTGTCTCAACGCCGAGGACAACGCTCAGGTCGAGGACATGGAGACCGCCGTCGACCTGGCTCTGCTGGCGCCGTCGGTGCGGGTGGGTGTGCTGCGCGGCGGGGTGATGACCCATCCCCGGTACGCCGGGCGCCGCGTGTTCAGCGCCGGCATCAACCTGCGGTGCCTCCAGGCCGGGCAGATCTCCTACGTGGACTTCCTGCTCCGGCGGGAGCTGGGCTACATCGCCAAGATCGTCCACGGGCTGACCGGTGAACGCGACCGGGCCTGGGACGGCGACGTGGTGCAGAAGCCGTGGATCGCCGCGGTGGACTCCTTCGCCATCGGTGGTGGCGCGCAGCTCGTGCTGGCCTGCGACCGGGTGGTGGCCGAACGGGACGCCTTCTTCAGCCTGCCGGCGGCTCAGGAGGGGATCGTGCCGGGGGTGGGTAACCTGCGCCTCGGGCGGGTCGCCAACGGCCGGTTGTCCCGGCAGGTCATCCTCGCCGGGCGGCGGGTCTCGGCGAGCGAGCCGGACGGGAAGCTGTTCTTCGACGAGGTCGTCCCGGCCGAGGAGATGGACGCGGCGGTCGCGGCGGAGGTGGCCCGGATGGACGCCCCGGCGGTGGTGGCGAACCGGCGGATGCTCAACCTCGCCGAGGAACCGCAGGAGTGGTTCCGGGCGTACCTGGCCGAGTTCGCCGTCCAGCAGGCCCGCCGGCTCTACAGCGAGGACGTCATGCACAAGGTCACCCGCTTCGCCGCAGCCCCGCGGGCGGCGGCGGTGACGGACTGACCGGAGAGAGAAGGAGCGCGCAACGGTGACGCAGGACGTCGACGAGCCCCGGGTCCGGTACGAGAAGCGGGGCCGGGTCGCGTACGTGACGCTGAACCGGCCGCACGTGCTCAACGCCATGGACCTGCGGACGCACGAGGAACTCGGGCGGGTGTGGGACGACTTCGAGGCCGACGACGAGCTGTGGGTGGCGGTGCTGACCGGCGCCGGTGACCGCGCGTTCTCCACCGGACAGGACCTCAAGGAGCGGGCCGACCGGGACCGTGCCGGGTCCGGTCCGACCACGTTCGGCAGTCGGGGGCAGCCCGGCTGGCCCCGACTGACCGAACGGTTCGAGTTGTCCAAGCCGGTCGTGGCCCGGGTGCACGGCTACGCCCTGGGCGGCGGCTTCGAGTTGGCGCTGGCCTGCGACATCGTCGTGGCGTCCGAGGACGCGGTGTTCGCGCTGCCGGAGGCCCGGCTCGGCCTGGTCGCCGGCGCGGGTGGGGTCTTCCGGCTGGCCCGGCAGCTGCCGCTGAAGACGGCGATGGGTCACCTGCTGACCGGTCGCCGCCTGGACGCGCGGCGGGCGTGGCAGCTCGGGCTGGTCAACGACGTGGTGCCGGCCGACGAGCTCGACGACTGTGTCGCGGGTTGGGTGGCCGACCTGCTGCGCAGCGCTCCCCTGGCGGTCCGGGCCATCAAGCAGGCGGCGATGCGGTCGGTGGACATGCCGCTGGAGGCGGCGTTCACCGCCCACTACGAGTGGGAGCAGCGGCGGTCGACCAGTCAGGACGCGGTGGAGGGGCCCCGGGCGTTCGTGGAGAAGCGCGATCCGGTCTGGGAGGGCAGGTGACCGACCCGTCGAGAGGACTACCGTAACGAGCTATCGCGATATATCGTTGCGGTGTCCACACCCGACGGAGGTCGACCGATGCCCGAGCACCACCCCGGGGCTCCCCGTCACGTCCACATCGGACCTGACGGGGCCCCGGACACCCTGCCCCCGTTCCCGCCCCTGCCGGCCAAGCCGGCTCCTCCACCTCCGCCCCCGCCCCCACCTCCGCCCGCGCCGCCCGGCGGGGGACGGGCAGGCCGGATGCGCCGGGGCGACGTCCGGGCCGCCCTGCTGGCGTTGCTGCACGAGCAGCCCCGCAACGGCTACCAGCTCATCCAGGCCGTCGCCGAGCGCAGCGGCGGCCGGTGGCGGCCCAGCCCCGGCTCGGTCTACCCGGCACTGGCCCAGCTGGAGGAGGAGGGCCTGGTCGGGGTCACCGGCGCCGGGGCGGACCGGCGCTGCCACCTCACCGAGGCCGGTCGCGCCTTCGTCGCGGCGAACGAGGACCGCGTCAACGAGCCGTGGCGGGCGGTCGACCGGCTGCCGCCCGACCGGGGCGTCGAGGTACGCCGCGCCCTCGACGGGCTGGCCTCGGCGGCGGCCCAGGTGACCGCGACCGGCAGCGACGAGCAGCTGGTCCGGGCCGGGCGGGTGCTGGACGCGGCCCGACGCGACCTCTACCGCATCCTCGCCGACGACGACCCGCCCGCCGGCTCCTGAGTCCGTTCCGACCCGACCCCCGACAGGAGAACCCGCGATGAGTGCCCAGCCCGGCGGCACGGCCGTGCGCGACACGGAGGTGGTCGCCGAGAAGCCGCTCCGGCGCAACCGCGACTTCCAGCTGCTCTGGAGCGGCTCGGCCTTCGCCTTCCTCGGTCGGGAGATCACCGACCTGGTCTACCCCCTGATGGTCCTGGCCATCACCGGGTCCCCCGCCTGGGCGGGCGCGTTCGGCGGTGTGCAACTGTTCATGGCCCTGCTGGTCGGCATCCCGGCGGGCAGCGTCGCCGACAGCTACGACCGGCGGAAGCTGCTCATCGTGATGGAGATCGCCCGGGCGACCGCCGCGACGAGCGTCCTGGCGGCGGTGCTCCTCGACGCCGTCACCCTGCCGCACCTGCTGAGCGTGGCCGTCGTGGTGGGCACCGTGGGACCGCTCGGCGGCTCGGCGCGGATGCTCCTGGTCCGGGCGGTCGTACCGCCCCGGCAGCTCACCGCCGCGCTGACCCAGGAAGAGGTGCGCACGCACGCGGCGGCCCTCGGCGGTCCCCCGCTGGGCGGCCTGCTCTACGGCCTCGCCACCCTGCTGCCCTTCGTCGCCACCGCGGTGTCGTTCACGGTGTCGTTGGTCTGCGCGATCTTCGTCCGTGTTCCCCGTCGCGACGACGCCCCGGCCGCGCCCGCCGAGGCGGGCGGGACGGTCCGTCGGGCCCTCGCCGGACTCGCCCTGCTCTGGCGGGTGCCGACCCTGCGGCACAGCACCATCTTCGCGATGGCGCTGAACGCGGTCACCGCGCCGCTCTTCCTCATCGTCATGGTGATGCTGGACCGCGCCGGGGCCTCCCCCACCATGATCGGCTTGACCTCGGCCGGACTGGCGGTCGGCGGGCTCGCCGGCACCCTGCTGGTCCGTCCGTTGCACCGCGCGCTCTCCCCGGGGACGCTGATGCTGGTCCTCGGCGGCACGGCGGTGGCGTTCATCAGCGCGCTGGCCCTGCCGCTGGGAGCCTGGTGGCTGGCGACCGCGCTGTTCCTGCTCGGTCTCGGCGGCCCGTCGATGCGGGTGCTCGTCGACATCCTGATCTTCCGGCAGGTGCCCGACGAGCAGCGCGGTCGGACGTTCACGGCGTTCATGACGGTGCTCGGGGCCGGCGCCTCGCTCGGCCTCTTCGCCTCCGGCCAGCTGCTGGAGCGGCTTCCCGCCGCGTACGCGATCCTCACCCTGGCCGGCGTCCTGGCCCTCGCCGTCGGGTGGGCCTTCACCGACCGGCGGATCCGCGAGGCCCGGTGGCCGGACGAGTCGCGGTAGCGGTCAGCGCCAGCGGACCGACACCAGTCCGAGCTGCGCGGCGGCGACACCGAGGCCGAACCGGCCCTGCACCCCCAACTGCTCCCCGATCAGCGCCACCCGACGGCGGACGGTGCGCGGACTGACGTTCAGCCGCAGCGCCGTCGCCTCGTCGGTATGTCCGGCGGCCAGTTGGCGCAGGATGTCCCGGTCCAGCTTGCTGACCTCTAAAGTGGGCAGGGATTCGCCAGCGGTCGGGGCGTCGGCGAGTCCGTTGTGGACGGGCATGGGTCGTTCCTCCTGAGTTCACTGGACCAGCCATGCCGCGGCCGGCCCGCCCCAGTGTCGCAAGCCCTGCCTTCCCAAACGCTTCCCGTCCGGTTCCATCGATGACCGTAACATTGCTTGTGTGCCACTTCGTTACGGCGGAAGTTCCGACACGTAGGGCGGGGACGCCGTCGCGAGGAGTATCGTCGCGGAAACTGCGACCCGGGGGGGGTGTGGGGTGGAAGTTCGCATACTGGGACCGGTGGAGGTGTGGCACGCCGGCGCCCCGGTGCGTCTCGCCCGGCGCCAGCAGCGGCTGATCCTCGGCATCTTCGCACTCCGCGCCAACGAGCTGGTCTCGTCCAACCAGCTGATCGACCTGCTCTGGGGCGACTCGCCACCCCGTCAGGCGCGGGCCGTCGTGCAGACCCGGGTCAGCGAACTGCGCGCCGTCCTCAATGGTTCCGCCGACGCGGCGGTGCGCCTGCGTACGCGGGGCGGCGGATACCTGCTCGAGTCCGCGCCCGAGGCGATCGACGCGCAGCACTTCCTCACCCTGGTCCGGGCCTCCCGCGCCGAGCGGGACGGCCACGCCGCCATCCGGACCCTACGCCGGGCCCTCGACCTCTGGCGGGGGCCGGTGCTGGGCGGGGACGTCCCCAACGAACTCTGCGCGACCCTCTGCCAGGGCCTGGAGTCCGCCCGCCTGACCGCCACCGAGGAACTCTTCGACCTGGAACTGGGGCTCGGCAACCAGCAGCGCATCGTGGACGAACTCCTCGCCACCGCGCGGGTCAACCCCGCCCGCGAACGGCTCGTCGGCCAGCTCATGCTGGCCCTGACCCGGGTCGGCCGCAGCGCCGAGGCGCTCAGCTACTACGACGAGTGGCGTCGGTGGCTCGCCGACGAGTTCGGCGTCGACCCGCAGCCGGACGTCCAGCGGCTGCACCTGTCCATCCTGCGCGAGGGGGAGGGCGAGCCGCCGGCCGAGCCCCCGGACGACACCCTGCCGATGGGGGTGGCCGACCAGTCGGGGGTGGCCTTCCGGGGCGGGGTGCCCCGACTGCTGCCGCCGGACGTGAGCGACTTCACCGGACGCACGACGGAGATCGGCCGGATCCGCCGGCTGCTGACCGCGCCAACCCGTACCGGGGTGGCGGTGGTGGCCGTGACCGGCCCCGGCGGGGTCGGCAAGACCGCCCTGTCGGTGCACGTCGCACACACGCTCCAGGAGGACTTCCCCGACGGTCAGATGTACGCCAACCTGCGCGGACCGGACCACCGCACCCCGATCGACCCCTCCGAGGTGCTCGGTCGTTTCCTGCGGGCGCTCGGCGTCGACGGCGCGGCCGTGCCGGAGACCATCGAGGAACGGGCCGACCTCTACCGTGACCTGCTCGCCGAACGCCGGGTGCTGGTGGTGCTCGACAACGCGGCCTCCGACGACCAGATCGCCCCACTCGTGCCGGCCGGACGCCGGTGCGCGGTCATCATCAACGGTCGCACCCACCTCGGTTCGACCTTCGGCGCGCCCGCCCTGCGCCTGGAGATCTTCGAGCCGGGGCAGGCGGTGGAACTGCTGGGACACGTCGCCGGCACCGCCCGGCTGCGGGCCGAGCCCGACGCCGCCGCCGAGCTGTGTCGCCAGTGCGGGTTCCTCCCGTTGGCGCTGCGCGTGCTCGGTGCCCGGCTCGCGGCGAAGCCACACTGGAGCGTGGCGAAGCTGAGCGGGATGCTGCGTGACGAGAGCGGACGCCTCGACCAGTTCAGCTACCACGAGCTGGACGTCCGGGCGAGCCTGGCGATCAGCTACGCCGGGCTCTCGCCGGCCGCGCAACGGCTGCTGCGCCTGACCGGGCACGTCGACCTGGCCTACACCGACTCCTGGATCGCGGCGGCGCTGTTGGACGTCAGCGCCGCGCAGGGCGAGTCGTTGCTGGAGGAGTTGTTCGACGGACAACTGGTGGACGTCGCCGAGGCCGATCCGGTGAGCGGCTCCCGGTTCCGTCTGCACCACCTCGTCCGTCTCTTCGCCCGCGAGCGCGCCGACGCCGAGGACGACAGCGACGAGCTGACGGCCGCCCGCATCCGGGTGTTCGGCGCCTGGCTGTCCATGGCGGACGGCGCCTACCGGGCGATGCACGGTGGGCCCTACCAGACGGTCCGGGTCTCCGTCGAGCGGTACGCGGTCGACGACGCCCAGCGGGTCCGGTCCGCCGAGGAGCCGGTCACCTGGTTCGAGAGCGAACGGGCCGCGCTGGCCGTGGTCGCCCGCCGGGCCGCGCAGGAGGGCCACGCGGCGGCGTGCTGGGAACTGGTCAACATCACCTCGCCGTTGTTCCAGATGCGACGCTACTTCACCGAGTGGCACGAGCTGCTCGTCCTGGCCCTCGACGCGGCGCAGGCGGCCGGCGACCGGCTGGGCGAGGCGACGATGCTGTACCGCCTCGCCATGCACAGCACCGACCGCCGCGAGTTCGGCCGGGCCGAGGAGTACATCGCCCGGTCGTTGGAACTCTTCGCCACCACCGGCAGCCTGCACGGACGGGCGCTCGTGAATGCCTTTGCCGCGTCGCTCAGCCGGATCAAGGGTCACGAACGCGAGGCACTCGTCCGGTACAAGGAGGTACTGCCGGAATTGGTGGACGCGCGGGACTGGAGTTCCGCCGCGCTCGCACTCCGGGGTATCGGACAAATACATCTGAACCAGCAGGACCATTCGACCGCCGACCACTATTTCGGTCAGGCACTGGACATGTGCCGCCTGGGTGGATCGACAAGACTGGAAGCGCAGGTGCTGTTCTGGCAGGGCATGCTCCGGGTGCGTCAGGAGCGGTTCACCGAAGCCGAACCGCTGTTCTCCCGCGTTCTGTCGGCTAGCCGACAGCTCGGCGACCTCACCGGCGAGGGGCAGGCCCTGCACGGCCTCAGCCTCTGCTACCAGGGCCGTGGCCAGGTGGAACGCGCCCGCACGACCCTGCACACCGCCCTCGTTCTCTGCCGGCAGCCGCGCCCCACGCTGCTGGAGGGAACCATCCGTCGCGCCCTGGCGGATCTCGAATCGGCGACCGGTGGCCGGAACCGGTCAACCGTTCCCATTGGTGCAGACACTCTTCCTCGCGTGGACTAACGTCGATGACACCAGAACGCGAGAGGAAGTCACGATGCAGGAATTCACGGCGCAGTCCACCTCCTACCGCAACGATTGGGAGTGGCACTGAGTCGACGCCGGAGAGGCCACGACGGTTGAACACCGGAAGCAGATATCGGTCTTGACGATTCATGATTCCGGCGGCATCCGGAGTCGCCGGCCCGGGGCCGGCGCCGGACGACCGCGCGGCACCGATCACGTCGGGTCCCCGGGCGGGCGATAGGGTCGGTTCCCATGCGGAGCAAGCAGGAACTGGGCGAGGCCATCCGGCGAGACCGTCGCGCCGTGCTGGTGATCAACGCCCGTTCCCGCCGGGGTCGTCGCCGCTACGACCACGCACGGTCCCGCCTGCTGGCAGCCGGATTCGACCTGCTCGGCACGTACCCGGTCGACCGTCCCGGCCAGCTGGAGGAGAGCCTCACGGCCGCCGCCGCCCTGGCACCGGACCTGCTCGTGGCCGGCGGCGGGGACGGCACGCTCAGCGCCGCCGCCCGGCTGCTCGCCCACCGGGACATGGCACTCGGCCTGCTGCCGCTGGGCACCACCAACAACTTCGCCCGGACCGTCGGCGTGCCGCTCGACCTCGACGGGGCCGTCGCGGTCCTCACCGACGGCAAGGTCATCGACGTCGACCTCGGCCTGGCCGGGGACGTGCCGTTCGCCAACCATGTCGGGATCGGGCTCTCCGCCGACATCATGCTCCGGACCCCACCCCGGCTGAAGCGGATCACCGGCCGGCTCGCGTACCCGCTGACCGCGCTCGGGCTGCTCGCCCGGCACCGGCCGATGCGGGCCACCCTCCGGTCCGCCGGGGCGGAGCACGAGTTCGTCACCCACCAGCTGTACGTGGCCAACGGCGGCTTCCACGCCGGGCGGCGGATCACCGCTGACGCCGACGCCGACGACCGGCTGCTGGTCGCCTACCCGGTGGGCGGGCCGACCCGACGCGGCCTGCTGCGCGACACGGCCCGCAACGCGGCCACCGGGCACCGCCGCACGCTCGGCGACGAACCGTTCCTCGCGGTACGCGAACTCTGGCTGGAGACCGACCGCCCGGCGCGGGTCGAGGTCGACGGGGAACTCTGCGGGCAGACCCCGATCCGGCTCGGCCTGGCCGCCAACGCGCTGCGGGTGATGGCCCCCGCCGACAGCCCGGACCGCTGACGTCCCACCCGGCGACCGCTCCGGCGCGCCAGCGCCGCGACCGCGTGCCGTCCCCGGCGTCCGGTCGTCGTGGCGACCCGACCCTTGCCAGATCACGACCGTCCGTGTCGTACTGGATCCGGTACGTCACGGAGGTGTCGATGGACGGGCAGAGGCCGCTGGTGGTGGATCCGACGGGCCGCGACATCCACGGGGAGGGCGCCCGGCTCCGGCGACAGGGGCCGGTGGCCCGCGTCGCACTTCCCGATGGGGTCGAGGCCTGGGCGGTCAGCAGTCCCGACCTGCTACGACAACTGCTCACCGACCCCCGGGTCTCCAAGGATCCACGTCGGCACTGGCCGGCCTGGATCGACGGGCAGATCTCCCCGGAGTGGCCGCTGTACTCCTGGGTCGCCGTACGGAACATGTTCACCGCCTACGGCGACGAGCACCGGCGGCTGCGGACGCTGGTCGCCCGGGCCTTCACCGCCCGCCGGACCGCCGCCCTGCGACCGCGCGTCGAGGAGATCACCGCGAACCTGCTGGACCGCGTCGCCGACGCGGGGCGGCACGGGGACGTGGTCGACCTGCGGGAGACGTTCGCCTATCCCCTGCCCATCCAGGTGATCAGCGAGTTGTTCGGCCTGCCCGGGGAACGACGGGCGGAACTGCGGTCCTTGGTGGACAGCGTCTTCCACACCTCCGCCGGCCCGGAGGAGGTCACCGCCACGTACGCCCGGCTCTACGCCGTCCTGGGTGACCTCGTCGCCACGAAGCGGCGGTCACCCGGCGACGACATGACCAGTGCGCTGATCGCCGCCCGCGAGGACGAGGGCGGCACCCGGCTCAGCGAACAGGAACTGCTCGACACCCTGCTGCTCATGATCAGCGCGGGTCACGAGACCACCGTCAACCTGATCGACAACGCCGTCCACGCCCTGCTCACCCATCCCGGACAACGCGCCCACGTGCTGTCGGGCCGCGCCTCGTGGGACGAGGTGATCGAGGAGACGCTGCGGCGGGACGCGCCGGTGGCCAACCTGCCGCTGCGGTACGCCGTCCAGGACATCGAACTCGCCGGTACGCTCATCCGCCGGGGCGAGGCCATCCTGGTCGCGTACGCCGCCGCCGGCCGCGACCCGGCACGGTACGGCCCGGACGCCGACCGCTTCGACGTCACCCGGGCCGACAAGGAGCACCTGGCCTTCGGCCACGGCGTGCACCACTGCCTCGGCGCTCCGCTGGGTCGCCTGGAGGCGCGGGTGGCGCTGCCGGCACTCTTCGCCCGGTTCCCCGGACTCACCCTGGCCGTGCCGCCCGGGCAGATCGAGCCGGTGGAGTCCTTCATCTCCAACGGACACCGGACCCTGCCCGTACGCCTCGTCACGGGCTGACCGGGTCTCCTCACCCGCCGGCGACCAGGTCGCAGACCTCGTCGGCGCTGCCCCAGGAGAGGGTCATCCCCGCGCCCGCGTGTCCGTAGGCGTGCACCAGCAGCCCCCCGTCGCGGCGTTCCGCCTCCACCCGGGGGCCGCCCTGCCGGGCCGGCCGCAGGCCGATCCGCTCCCCGAGCACCGGCGCGACGGCGAGTTCGGGCACCAGCGCGACCGCCCGGCGGAGGATGCCGGCCCGGGCCGCCGGGTCGGGGGCGAGGTCCGCCCGGCCGGGTTCGAAGGTGCCGCCGAGCACCACGTCCCGGCTGCGCGGATGCACGTAGGTGATGCCCTCGGGGTCGTCCTCGTCGCGGACCGACACGTCCAGACCGGGGTTGGCGACCAGCACCACCTGGCCGCGTACCGGGAGCACGGTCGGGTCGCCGCAGAGCGCGCCGGCGGCCAGGCCGGCGGCGTTGACCACCACCGGGGCCTCGGCGAAGAGGGCGTCGAGCGACTCCACCCGGCGTCGCACCACCTGGCCGCCGCCGGCGACCAGCCGCTCGCCCAGCCAGTCGAGGTACGTGGCCGTCTCGGCCAGCGGAGCCACGAAGCGCAGCTCGCGTACGTACGGCGCGGGCGCGTCGACGGCCTGCACGTCCCCGGCCGCCTCGGCCCACCAGGGCAGGCCGTCGGCGGCCTGGCGCTGGAACATCCGGGTCCGGCGCAGCAGCACGCCGGGCACCCCGTCGGCGGCCTGCCGGCGGAACTCCTCGTAGGTGGTGGCCGCCCAGCGCAGCACGCGCGGGTCGGCGTCGGTGTGGGTCGGATACCAGACCGCCGCCGCGACCGTCGAGACCAACCGCTCCGGCGGATCGGCGGTGAACACCGTGACCCGCGCGCCCCGCTCCTGCAACCGGAGCGCGGTCGTCAACCCGACGATGCCGCCCCCGACGACGATGACATCCCCCACGCCGCACCTCCCTTTCCCCAGGCATCGTGCCCGGCCGGCGCCAACGACCACCACCGGCCCGGCGAGGGTGCCGTCGTCGCCAGCGGTCCATGCTGGTCGTCCCGGACGTGACGCCACAGTATTCGGTCGGCGATCCGACGGCGACGCCCCTTTCGACGGCGGTCGACGGGGTCCGGGTCAGCCGGGAAAGGCCAGGGTGGTCGGGACGTGCGCGCGCACGTGCACGCTCGACGGGCCGGGGACCCCCGGTGGAAGGGCCAGCGCGATGGTGCGGTCGTGGGCGGCGGTGAAGGTGGCCGAGGTGGGCCGACCGTCCCGCCAGGCGAGGTCGACCAGCACCGGTCCCCGGGCGCGCAGCCCTCGGACCGTCCCGTCCGGCCAGGCCGGCGGCAGGGCGGGCAGCAGCCGTAGCCGGCCGTTGTGGCTCTGCACCAGCAGTTCGGCGATGGCCGCGGTGGCCCCGAGGGTGCCGTCGATCTGGAAGGTCGCCGGTGGTTGGAGGTTGAGCAGGTTCGGGGCCGTGTAGTGGGCGAGCAGCTCGCGCAGGCCCGCACCGGCGGCGACGCCGTCCCCGAGGCGGGCCCAGAGGCCGACGGTCCAGGCCCGGCTCCAGCCGGTGCTGCCACCACCGGCGTCCAGCCGGGCCCGCAGGGAACGGCGGGCCGCCTCCGCCCATTCCGGGGTGTCTACCGGGTCCACGGCGACGCCGGGATAGAGGCCGTAGAGGTGGGACAGGTGCCGGTGGCCGGGGTCGACCTCGGCCACCGGCGCGGACCACTCGCACAGCCGTCCGTCCGGGCCGACCACCGGCTCGGGCAGCCGGTCCCGGGCGGCACGGACGCGCCGGACCAGGTCGCCGTCGGCGCGGGCGGTCGGGTCGCCGCCGACGCGGGCGACCCGGTCGGCGGCGGCGAGGGTGGCCCGGAACAGGTCCCGCAGCAGCCACACGTCCATCGTGGTCATCACGTCCACCGCCACCTCGCGGCCGGCGGAGTCCCGGTAGGTGTTCTCCGGCGAGGTCGACGGGCAGCTCACCAGCCGGCCGGTCTCCTCCGGCGTGAGGAAGTCGAGGAAGAACGCGGCCAGGCCGCGCAGCAGCGGCCAGGCCCGACCGGCGAGGAGATCGTCGTCCCCGGCGAAGACGGCGTGGTCGACCAGGTGCAGGGTCAGCCACACCCCGCCCATCGGCCACATCGCCCACATCGGATCGTCCCGGCCCTCCCCCACCGGCCAACTGGTCCGCCACAGGTCGACGTTGTGGTGGGCGGTCCAGCCGGCGCAGTCGTAGAGCGAGCGGGCGGTGCGTGCCCCGGAGACGGCCAACTCGTCCACCATGTCCAGCAGGGGCCGGTGACACTCGGGCAGGTTGGTGGTCTCCGCCGCCCAGTAGCTCATCTGGAGGTTGATGTTGACGGTGTGGTTGCTGCTCCACGCCGGCTGCACGTCCTCGCACCAGACGCCCTGGAGGGTGGCCGGCTGGCTGCCCGGTCGCGACGCGGCGATCAGCAGGTAGCGGCCGTAGGCGAAGAGCGTGGCCGCCAGGCCGGGGTCGGCGTGCCCGGCCTGGAACCGGGCGAGACGTTCGTCGGTGGGCACGGCGTCCAGGGCCGGGTCACCCGCCAGGTCGAGGTGGACCCGGTCGAACAGCGCCCGGTGGTCGGCCTCGTGCCGGGCGGCGAGCCGGTCGGGGCCGACGGCGGTGGCCGCGTCCAGGGTCGCGGTGACCGCGTCGAGCAACCGACGCCGGTCGTCGTGCGGCACCCGGTCCCAGCCCCGGTACGCCGTCTCCGCCGCCACCAGCAGGGTCGCCTCCCGGGTGCCGGTGACCCGGAGGGTGTCGCCGTCGGCGGTGACCGTTCCCGGCCGGGCGAGCACCCGCACCGCGTACCCGAAGCACATGCCCTCGCCGGGGGTGTGGACGACCGGCTCGGACCGGTCGGGATGCGGCGGGGGCACGTGCGCGGGGACCCGGCCCCCGGCGGCGACGGTCGCCGGGTCGGGACACGTGGTCCAGCCCTCACCGTGCGGGTGGTGCAGGGTGACGGTGACGTCGAGCGGAATCTCGTCGCGCAGCCGGACCACCAGGACGTCGTCCGGAGCGGAGCAGAACGCGGTGCGGACCGTCGCGCCGGTGCGCGCGGTGGCCACCGCCCGGGTGAGGTCCAACTCCCGCCGGCAGTCACCCCCGGTCGGGGCGAGGTCGACGAGCAGGTCACCGAGGGGCTGGTAGGCCTCGCTGTTCGGACCCTGCAACCGCTTCGAGGCGGCGCC
This sequence comes from Micromonospora sp. NBRC 101691, assembly GCF_030269285.1. Lineage (NCBI taxonomy): Bacteria > Bacillati > Actinomycetota > Actinomycetes > Micromonosporales > Micromonosporaceae > Micromonospora > Micromonospora sp. NBRC 101691. The sequence continues at coordinate 91,876 of NZ_BSTB01000024.1, read as the reverse complement.
GGCGGCGGCCGGGTCGCGCTCGTCGAGCAGGAGACGGCGGACCTCGGCGAGGGTGGCGGGGCCGTCCGGCACGCCGTGCGACCGGGGTCCGCCGGACCAGAGGGTGTCGACGTTGAGGGCGATCCGGTCCCGGGCGCGACCGGCGTGCACCATCGCGCCGAGCCGGCCGTTGCCCAGCGGCAACGCGTCCATCCAGCTCGTGGCGGGGTGGTGGAAGCGGATCCGGGGACCGGGCCCGCCGGTCGTCGGGTCAGGCACCGGCACGCTCCCGGACCACCGCGACGCCCCCGGCGGGCAGGGTCACCGCGTCCTCGACCACCGCGCCGGTGAGCAGGTCGATCCCGGCGGCCGGCACCCGCTGCGCCGAACCGGTGTGGTTGAGCAGGAACAGCCAGCTCGCCTCCGGGCCACGGCGCCGCACCGCCTCGACACCGGGCGGCGCGTCCGGGCAGGTCGGTGCCGCACCGGCGGCACGGGCCGCCTCGTCGAGCAGCCGCCGGTACGTGTCCTCGTCGGGGCGGGTGGAGACGTACCAGGCGATGCCGTCGCCGTACCGGTGGCGGGTGACGGCCGGCTGGCCGGCGAGCACCCCGGCGGCGTACGCGTCGACCGGTTCCGCCCCGGCGAGCCGGACGGTCTCCGCCCAGAACCGGCCGGTGCCGCCGCCGGTCAGCGGGACCTCCTCGCCGTCGGCGAGCGGGTGGAACTCCTCCACCCGGACGCCGAGGACGTCCCGGTACGCCCCCGGGTAGCCGCCGAGCCGGATCCGGGCGTGCTCGTCGGCGACCCCGCTGAGGTAGCCGATGACCACGTGCCCACCGCCGTGGACGTGGTCGCGCACCCAGGCGGCGGTGTCGTCGTCGGCGAGGTAGAGGGCGGGCAGGACGAGCAGCGCGTACCCGGCCAGCGGGTCGCCGGGGAGCACCGGGTCGCAGGCGTACCCGGCCTGCCGGAGCGCCCGGTGCGCGACGGCCACCTCGGTGTGGTGGTGGATCCGGTCCGACGGCAGGGCACGCTGCTGCAACGCCCAGCCGCTGGCGGCGTCCCAGGCGAGCGCCACCGGGGCCTCGACGGCTCCGGCGTCGACCTCGGCGAGCCGGTCCAGCAGGCCGCCCAGATCGACGGCCTCCCGGAAGATCCGACTGTCCGGTCCGGCGTGCGGCACCAGGGCGGAGTGGAAGAGTTCCGCGCCGCCGCGCGACGCGCGCCACTGGAAGAACATCGCCCCCCGGGAGCCCCGGGCGACGTACGCCAGGCTGTGCCGGACCATCCGGCCGGGCACGGTGTGCATCCGGGTGTAGGCCGGGTTGGGGGCGGTCTCCATCAGCAGCCAGGAGCCGTGCGTTCCGGGCAGGTCGCCGTCGGCGGCGCGGGCGTGGTGGCGGGCGCCGTGCCGGGCCCAGCCCCGGGCCAGGTCGGCGGCGAGGGCGATCTGTTCCTCGGCGGCCGGTCCGGCGTCGGACGGGTAGTGGTCGATCGCGACCAGGTCGACCTCGGCGGCCCAGCGGGCGTGGTCGACCGGCACCCAGTCGCCGAGCACGTAGTTGGTGGTGACCGGCACCGTCGGGGTCGCCGCGCGGAGCACGTCCCGCTGCTCGACGTACGCGGCGAGCAGTTCGTCGGACCAGTAGCGGCGGAAGTCGAGCACCTGGCTCGGGTTGGGCAGGTACTGGGTGGCCCGGGGGGTGCTCACCTGGGCCCAGTCGGAGTGGTGCTGGCTCCAGAAGCTGGTGGTCCAGGCGTCGTTGAGCGCGTCGAGGTCGCCGTGGCGCTCCCGCAGCCAGCGCCGGAAGCCGGTCTCGGCATGGGGGCAGTGGCAGATCGTGCCGTACTCGTTGTGCACGTGCCAGAGCGCGAGCGCCGGATGGTCGGCGTACCGCTCGGCCAGTAGGGCGGTGATCCGGCGGGCGGCGGCGCGGTAGGCCGGCGCGGCGGCGCAGTAGGTGTCCCGGCTGCCGTGGTGCAGCCGGACGCCGTCGGCGGTGACCGGCAGCGCGTCCGGGTGGGCCAGGGTGAACCAGGGCGGGGGCGACGCGGTGGGGGTGGCCAGGGCGACCCGGATGCCACCGGCGTGCAGCAGGTCGAGCACCCGGTCGAGCCAGTCGAAGGTGTACCGGCCGGGGGCGGGTTCGAGGCGGGACCAGGCGAAGACGCCGACGGTGACCAGGGTGACCCGGGCCCGCCGCATCAACTCGACGTCCTGCTCCCAGACCTCCGCCGGCCACTGCTCCGGGTTGTAGTCGCCGCCGTAGCAGAGCCGACCGTCCAACATCATGCCGCACTCCCACCACTTTGTTTACCGTCCGGCTAAATTATTGGCGGGGAAGGCCCTTGTCAACGCGGTTCACCCCACAGGAAGGGCCGATTCTCGTTGACACTTTGTTGGGTATCCAAAGAAACTGGTGGGGTTGCCGACCCGGGGACCGAGGAGACGTCCATGCCGTACCGCCCGCCACTGGTTCCGTTCGAGACCTTCGTGGCCGACCCGCCCGACCTGCCGGTCCGCCGCGCCGGGGACGACGGCCCCGCCGTGGTCGCCCGGGCCGAGGTGGTGGAGACCGACGACCACGGGGTGACCCTGAAGAGCGCCACCTCCGACGGCGGCTCCCTGGTCGTCCGGGTGGAGGCCGCCGGCGACGGCGTGATCCGGGTGCGGCTCGCCGAGGACCCGCAGGCCCGCAGCCGCTCCGCCCGGATCCTGCCGCTGGTCACCGGCGAGCCCCGGCCCGCCCGGGTCACTGTCGACGACGGCCTGGTCCGGCTCGACGCCGGGGCGGTCGTGGCCGAGATCCGGCTCGATCCCTGGCACCTGCGCTTCCTCGCCCCGGACGGGCGGGTGCTGCTCCAGCAGGACGGCGGCACCCTGGACATCTCCGGCCGGCGGCGCACCCTGCCCTTCGGCCGCTCCGGCTCCGGCGGAGAGCCGGTGGCGTACCACGAGAGCTTCGTGGCCCCCGGCGACGAGCGCTTCGTCGGCTTCGGGGAGAAGTTCACCCCGCTGGACAAACGCGGCCAGCGTGCCCTGATGTGGAACTTCGACGCCTTCGGCAGCGAGTCGGACCGGTCGCACAAGTGCGTGCCGTTCTACCTGTCCAACCGGGGCTACGGGGTGCTGGTCGACAGCGGCCTGCCGGTCGAGTTCGACGTCTGCCAGTCCACGCACAGCAGCGTGCAGATCCTCGTTCCGGACGACGTGCTCGACTACTACGTCCTGGCCGGGCCGACCCCGACCGAGATCCTCGACCGGTTCGACCGCCTCACCGGGCGGCCATACCTGCCGCCGAAGTGGGCGTTCGGGTCCTGGATCTCCTCCGGCTTCTACCCGGACAGCCAGGAGCGGGTGCTGGAACGGGCCCGCCGCATCCGCGAGCGGGGCATCCCCTGCGACGTGCTGCACCTGGACTGCTACTGGCAGGTCGACGGACGCTGGTCGGACCTCCAGTGGGACGCCGAACAGTTCCCCGACCCGGCCGGCATGATGGCCACCCTCGCTGAGCAGGGGTTCCGGGTCTGTCTCTGGATCAACCCGTACGTCTCCGCCGACAGCCCGCTCTACGCCGAGGCGGCCGAGGCCGGCTACTTCCTGACCCACGCCGACGGCCGCACCTACGTGGCCGACGTCTGGCACGGCAGCCACGCGGCCAGCGCGATCGTCGACTTCACCGACCCGGAGGCGACCGACTGGTTCACCGGGCTGCTGCGCCCGCTGCTGGAACAGGGCGCGGCGGTGTTCAAGACGGACTTCGCCGAGGGGGTACCGGCCGACGCGGTGGCCGCCAACGGCATGACCGGCGTGGAACTGCACAACGTGTACTCGCTGCTGTTCAACGACGCGGTCTCGACCGTGACCCGGGAGGTGGCCGGGCACGACACCGTCTGGGCCCGGTCGTCCTTCCTCGGCGGGCAGCGGCACGCCGCCCAGTGGAGCGGTGACGTCAACGCCACCTGGCCGGCCCTGGCCAGTACGCTGCGCGGCGGGCTCTCGCACGGGCTCTCCGGCATCCCGTTCTGGAGCCACGACACCGGCGGCTTCCACGGCACCCCGGAGCCCGACCTGTACGTGCGCTGGACCCAGTTCGGGGCGTTCTCCCCGCTGGTCCGGCTGCACGGCACCACCAGCCGGCTGCCCTGGGACTTCCCCGCCGAGACCGAACGGGACGCGGTGGCGGCGCTGCGGTTGCGCTACCGGTTCCTGCCGTACCTCTACTCGGTCGCGGCCGAGGCGGCCCGCACCGGGGCGCCGATGATGCGGGCCCTGCTGGTGGACACCCCGGACGACCCCACCGCGTGGACCCGGGACCTGGAGTACCGGCTCGGCCGGGACCTGCTGGTGGCCCCGATGTACGACCCGACCGGCCGACGCACCGTGTACCTGCCCGAGGGGGACCGGTGGGTCGACGCGCACACCGGCGAGGTGCACGACGGCGGCCGGCACCTGCCCGTCGACGTACCGCTGGAGCGCACCCCGCTCTTCGTCCGGTACGGCGCGCTGCTGCCGGTCGCTGCCCCGGCCGACCGGATCGCCGACGGCCCGTTCACCGACGTCACGTTGGTGAGCTGGGGCGGCGTGGACGGCCGCGCGGTGGTGCACGACTCCGACGGCGACACGGTCGTCACGGCGGTCCGCGACGGCGACACGCTGCGGGTCACCAGCGACGGGCCGCTGCGGCTGCGCGGGGTGGCCCTCGCGCCGGTGGCCGGGGCCGACGCACCGGCCCGGGTGCTGCTCGACGGCGCCGAGGTGCCGCCGACGCCGCTCGACGGGTTGTTCGACCCGGCGGGCTGAACCCGCACACGGCGCCCCGACCGGAGACGGTCGGGGCGCCGAAGCGTGCGGCCGGGGACTGCCGGTGGGGCCGGACGCGGCGACGGGACGGGATCGGGTCAGCCCTTGACCGCGCCGGTGATCACGCCCTTGGTGAAGTGCCGCTGCACGAACGGATAGATGATCACGGCGGGAAGGACGGTCACCACCACCACCGCCATCTTGACCGCCAGCGTCGGCGGGTACGCGGTCACCCCCGGGATGTTCCACGACGACCCGGAAACGGCCGGTGACTGTCCACCCAGGATGTAGGTCTGCAACACCCGCTGGATCGGGAACTTGTCGTTGTCGTCGATGTAGAGCACCGAGTTGAAGTACGCGTTCCAGTACCCGACGGCGTAGAAGAGACCGACCACCGCGACGACCGCCTTCGACAGCGGCAGCATGACCTTCCACAGGATGCGGAACTCGCCCGCCCCGTCGATCCGGGCGCTGTCGACCAGTTCGCCGGGGACGTTCATGAAGAACGCCCGGATCACCACCAGGTTGAAGACGCTGATCGCGCTGGGCAGGATCAGCGACCAGATGCTGTCCTTCAGGCCCAGCCCGGTAACCACCAGGTAGCTGGGCACCAGGCCGGGGAAGATCAGGAAGGTCAGCAGGAAGAAGAAGAGCAGCCCCCGGTGCGCCACCGAGCCCGGCCGGGAGAGACCGTACGCGGCGAGCACGGTGAGCACCAGACTCACCGCCGTCCCGAGCACGGTGACCAGGGTGCTGATCCAGACCGCCTGGGTGATCTGACCGCCGTTGAAGATCGTCACGTACGCGCTCGGGTCGAACTCGCGTGGCACCACGACCATGCCACCGGTCTCGCTGATCGTCTCCCGGGAGGCGAGGCTGGTCACCACCACCGACCACATCGGAAAGAGCACGGCGAGCACCAACAGGGTGAGCACCACGCCCTTGCCGAGTTGGCCGGCCGGCGAGGGCGGTCCCTCCCAGACCGGCCGCGCCGGCCGGGCCCGCCGTTTCCGGCGACCGTCGACCGGGGGCGGCGCCACCGGCACCGGTCCGGCCCCACTGAGCTGTGCGGTCATGATCTCGAATACACCCCCTGTTCGCCCATCCGGTGTGCCAGGTGGTTGGCGGTGACGATGAGCAGCAGGCCGACGACCGCCTTGAACAGGCCGGCGGCGGCGCCCAGGCCCCACTGCTGGGTGGCGATCGCCTGGTAGTAGACGAAGGTGTCCAGCACCTCGGCGGCCTCGCGGCCGACCGCGTCGCGCTGGAGGATGAACTGCTCGAAGCCGACCGAGAGCGCGTCGCCCAGCCGCATGATGAGCAGCAGGACGATCACCGGGCGCAGGCCGGGCAGGGTGATGTGCCAGAGCCGCCGCCAGCGGCCCGCGCCGTCGGCCGCCGCGGCCTCGTACAGGTTCGGGTCGATGGCGGCGAGCGCGGCCAGGAAGACGATCGCGCCCCAGCCGACGTCCTTCCAGACCGCCTCGGCGGTGACCAGCACGATGAACGTGTCCGGGTTGGTCATCACGTTCCACGGTTCCAGCCCGGCCTGGCGCATCTCCTGGGCCAGCAGCCCGGCGCCGCCGAGCATCTGCACGAAGAACGTGATCACCAGCACCCAGCTGAAGAAGTGCGGCAGGTAGACCACGCTCTGCACGAAGCCGCGCACCCGGCCGGAGACCAGGCTGTTGAGCAGGATGGCCAGCAGGATCGGCAGCGGGAAGAAGAAGACCAGCTGGAAAGCGGTGATGGTGAGGGTGTTGCCGACCGCGTCCCAGAAGAGCGGGTCGCGGAAGAGCGCCTCGAAGTTGCCGAAGCCGATCCACTCGCTGTAGAGGAACGCCTCGAGCGGATCGTCGCCGACGAACGGGTTGTAGTCCTGGAAGGCGATCACGTTGCCGAGGGTCGGCAGGTAGTGGAAGACCAGCAGCAGCAACGCGGCCGGCGCGGTCATCGCCAGCAGCGGCCAGTCCCGGCGCAGCCGGGCCCGCAGGTTGCGCCGGGGGCGGGGCCGGTCACCGCGACGGCGACCCCGCTTCGGCGTACGCCCAGCCGGTGTGGGCTCCCGATCGGTGCCGGCCGGGGCGTCGACCGCCCCGGCCGTGCCCGCCCGGTTCATCGGCCGTTGTCGGCGAGCGCCTTCTCGAAGAACGCGCGCCCCTCTTCGCCACCGGTGGACAGGAACTCCTTGCGCACCTGGTCGAGATCGCCGATCGGCCGGCGGCCCCGCAGGATGTCCCGGATCTTGTCCTCGGTCGGGGTGAGGATCTTCGACCAGTTCGCCGGCAGCTCCAGCTTGATCCCGGCGAAGAGGTCCTTCTCCATCAACGAGATGTGCTTCTGGTAGTAGCCGAGGTAGTCGCGGACGTAGTTCGGGGTGTCGCCGCTGCGCACCTTCACCGGCACCCGGCCGCCGATGTGGGTGTACTGCGCGCCCAGTTCCTTGCGCCCCAGCTCGGTGGGGACCGGGCTGCCGTCCGAGCCCCGGGTGAAGTGCTTGCCTTCCACGCCGTACTCGCGCAGCTCGAACTCGCGGCTGCCGAACGGTGCCGCGCACCAGTTCAGCACCCGCAACAGTTCCCGGGTGCGCTCCTCGCCGAGCCCCTTCTTGAGGAAGGTGAAGAAGATCGGCTTCTCGCTGCCCCAGATCACCGCCGGTTTTCCGTTCACGCCGAAGACCGGCAGTGGCTGCATGTCGAAGCTGGCCAGCACTTTGGACTGTTCGCCCTGCATGCCCTGCCAGGCGCCGAGGCCGTCCTGGTACATCAGGATCTTGCCACCCTTGAAGAGCTGCTTCTCGTCGGCGCCCTTGCTGGCCACCGTGTCCGGGTGAACCAGGTTCTCGGCGAAGAGCCGGGCGGTGAACTCCAGCGCGGCCCGGAACTCGGCGGTCTCGAACTTGTGCTCCAGCCCGCCGCCCGGCTTCTTCCGCCAGATCTGCTGACAGCCGAAGAACTGCTGGACCATGTCGAAGACGCTGCCGAAGGCCCAGACCCCCTTGGCCGGGTCGGTGGCCTTCTTGCCGAACTCGTACAGCTCCTCGGGGCTGGTCGGGGCGCCCAGACCGCTCCTGGCCGCCAGGTCCTTGCGGTAGAAGAGCGCGTAGGCGAACGGGCCGTCGGTCGGGAACGGCACCGCGTACAGCCGCCCGCCCCAGACCGAGTACTCCCAGGCGCCGGTCGGCAGCGCGGCGAGGTACGGGTAGGTGGCGGCGGCATCGCCCTTGAGATGGTCGGTGAGGTCCTCGAAGAGCGCCTTGACCGCGTCGGAGAACCGGGCGACCTTGTCCACCTCCCAGTTCGGCACGCTGAGCAACTCCGGCACGTCGCGCGCGCCGAGCATGGCGTTGAGCTTGTCGGCGTAGGTGCCGCCGTCCTGGAGGCTGGGGTTGACGTCCACGCCGAGCTTGCCGTTCACCGCGGCCAGGTACGAGTTGCGGCCGAGCGTCGGTGGGGCCGGCCCCCACCACGGGCTCATCGTGCCGATCGGCGCGCCGCCCCGGCCGGGCTGCTCGGTGATCGCGTCCACCAGCTCACGCGGATAGGTGAGGTAGCCGTCCGGGATCGGCCCCTCCCCCGGGATGTCCGGCTTGAGCAGTTCGGCGGGCTTGTAGGTGGGCAGGACGGCACGGATCGCGTCGGCCTTGGTGGCGCTGCCCTGGCTGCCCGCCTCCTTGCTGCACCCGGCCAGGGTTCCGCCGGCCACGGTCGCGGCGGCGCCGGCCCCGGCGAGGCGGAGCAGGGTCCGACGATCGGTGGACACGTCCGGCAGGGACGGCTGCACGGCGCACTCCCTTCATGGCGAAACCGGGCCGGATCGTGGTGATCACGGTTGCAAAGCGGCCCGACCCGGTTAGGATTAGTTAGTCTTCTAGCCGAACAAACTAAACGACCGCCACCGGTCCCACAAGGGAGCGGACCCGGTGGTCGGCAACCGGACCGCGACGGGCGTACCGGTCGGAACCGACGGTCCGGGTGCGGCATGATGAAGACGCGATCACCGCCCACGACAGCACCGGTCGGGGCACGTCGGCGCAGGGAGCGGAGAACGTTGATCACCATGCAGACCGGGCCGCAGCCGACCGACCTGAGCGACGTCCGGGCCACCAACCGGGCCGTGGTGCTGCGTTACGTCCGCACCCACTCCCCCTGCTCCCGGGCGGACATCGCGGCCCGCACCGGGCTGAACAAGGCGACCGTCTCCAGCCTGGTGACCGAGCTGATCGAACGCCGGCTGCTGCGCGAGACCGGGCTCACCGAGAACCGGGTCGGCCGGCCGGCGACCATGCTGGTCCTCGACGGCGAGCCGTACGCGGCGCTGGGCATGCAGGTCGACGCCGACGAGTTGGTGGTGGTCGCGGTCGACCTGGGCGGAAACCGGCTGCTCACCTGGCGCCGGGCCTTCGGCACGCTGGACGCCTCCCCCGCCGAGACCGTCGCCGCCGTGGCGAAGCTGGCCCGCCGGGCCGTCGGACGCCTCACCGCCGGGGGCCGTACCGTGCTGGGGCTCACCCTCGGGGTGCCGGGGCTGGTGGACACCACCGGCACGGTGCCGTTGGCCGCCACCCTGAACTGGCGGGACGCGCCGGTCGCCGCCGAACTGCGGGCCGCGCTCCGCGACCCGGGCTTCCCGGTGGCCGTGGAGAACGTGGCCAACCTGGCCGTCCTGGCCGAACAGCGCCACGGGGACCGGGCCGGAACGGCCAACCTCGTGCACCTCACCGGCGGCGTCGGCATCGGCGCGGGCGTCCTCGTCGACGGGCGGCTGCTGCGCGGCGGGCGGGGCTTCGCCGGCCAGGTCGGGCACCTGCCGCTGGACCCGTCCGGCCCGGCGTGCCGGTGCGGCCGGCGGGGTTGCCTGGAGGCGCTCGTCGGTCTGCCGGCGGTGGTCCGCCGGCTGCTGCCCGACGTCGAGTCCGACGGCGCGGTCACCGACTTCGCCCCGGAGATCGAACGGATCCAGGCCCTGGCCCGCGCCGAGGACCGGTCCACCCTCGCCGGTCTGGCCGACCTCGGCCGGCACCTCGGGCACGGCGCGGCCGTCCTGGCCGACCTGCTCAACCCGGAGGCCGTGCTGGTGGGCGGACACTTCGCGGCGCTGGCACCCTGGCTGCTGCCGGCGGCCCGGACGGAGCTGACCCGGCGGGCGCTCGCCCCGGACGCCGGTGGCTGCCGGCTGGAGGCCTCCACGCTCGGCGCCGAGGCGACGGCGCTGGGCGGTGCGACCGCGTCGCTGGCCGCGGTCGAGGCCGGCCGGCTGCCCACCCCGGCCGCCGCCCTCGGCTGACCCACGTCCGGCACCGGGCGGCCGGACGCGTCCGGCCGACGCGACCGACCCGACACCCGCACCGACGGACATCCATCGACACGCCCGCGTGGAAGCGATCCCACCAACCTCTTGACCGGAGGACGGGGCTGGTGCAAGCCTCAGACAGCCGCCCCGTAACACGTGGGCAACCGGGGCGGGTCACGTGTGCATGCCGTCGAGGCGCTTCCCGCCGACCGGGCTGACGGCTACCCCTCACCCCGATCCCGCACGTCCCGCGCCGGTGGTCGTCGAAGCGCTTCGACAGCCCGGACCGGGTCGAGGCAGGCCAGGAAAGGCAACGGACCGACCATGACGAACCGCATCGCTCCCGCATCCGGCGACTCCCCCGGCGACCGCGTCGAGCACCTCCTGGGCCAGCTCACCCTTCCGGAGAAGATCGGGCTGCTGCACCAGTACCAGGCCGCGGTGCCCCGGCTGGGCCTGCGGTCGTTCCGCACCGGCACCGAGGCGCTGCACGGGGTGGCGTGGCTCGGGCCGGCCACCGTCTTCCCGCAGGCGGTCGGGCTCGGCGCCACCTGGAACCCGGAGTTGCTGCGCGCGGTCGGCGCGGCCGTCGGCGCGGAGGTCCGCGCCATGCACCACGCCGACCCGGACCGGGTCGGGCTGAACGTCTGGGCGCCGGTGGTCAACCCGCTGCGCGACCCGCGTTGGGGACGCAACGAGGAGGGCTTCGCCGAGGACCCCTGGCTCACCGGGCACCTGGCCACCGCGTACGCGCGCGGACTGCGCGGGGACCACCCCTGGCGGCTGCGTACGGCCCCCACCCTGAAGCACTTCCTCGGCTACAACAACGAGACCGACCGGGCCACCACCTCCAGCAACCTGCCGCCCCGGGTGCTGCACGAGTACGAACTGCCCGCCTTCCGGGCCCCGCTCGCCGCCGACGCGGCGGTCGCCGTGATGGCCTCGTACAACCTGGTCAACGGGGTACCGGCGCACCTGAGCCCGCTGATCGCCGACGAGTTGCGCCGGTACGCGCCGGGCGAGGTCATGGTGGTCGGCGACGCCGGCGCGGTGACCAACATCGCCGGGATGCAGGGGTACCTGCCCGACCACGTGCAGGGCTTCGCCGCCGCGCTGCGCGCCGGGATCGACAACTTCACCGAGGACAACGAGGACAGCACGCCGACCGTCGAGCGGCTCACCGAGGCGCTGCGCCGCGGGCTGGTCACCGAGGCCGACGTGGACGCGGCGGTACGGCGGATCCTCACGGTCCGGGTCCGGCTCGGCGAGCTGGACCCGCGCGACGAGGACCCGTACGCCGACGTGTCGCCGGACGTGGTCAACTGCCCCGCGCACCGGGAGCTGGCCCGGGAGTCCGTCCGGCAGTCGCTCGTCCTGCTGCGCAACGACGGACTGCTGCCGCTGGCCACCGACCCGGGGCTGCGGGTGGCGGTGCTCGGCCCGCTGGCCGACACCCTCTTCACCGACTGGTACAGCGGGACGCTGCCGTACGCGGTGACCGCATACGGGGCGCTGGCCGAGCGGTACACCACCGTGACCGGTCACGAGGGGGTGGACCGGATCGCGCTGCGGGTCGGCGACCGGTACGTCCGCTGCGCCGGCACGCCGGACGGCGCGGCGCTCACCGCCGACGCCACCGACGCGACCGACGACACCCACCTGGACGTCTTCGACTGGGGAGCGGACCTGCTGGCGCTGCGCGCGGTCGCCAACGGGCGACACGTCCGCGCGGACGAGAACGGACTGCTCGTCAACGACCGGCCCGGACCGGGTGAGTGGGTGGTCCGGGAGACCTTCCGGTGCCACCCCGGGCCGGACGGCACCGTGCTGCTGCACCACGTCGCCACCGACCGGTACGTCGCCGCCGGCCCGGACGGGCTGCTGCGGGCCGACGCGGCCGACGCCGCCGGGGCCACCGCGTTCCGGGTCGAGCTGGTCGCCGACGGGGCGGCCGAAGCCGCTGCCCGCGCCGCCGCCGCCGACGTGGCCGTGGTGGTGCTGGGCAACCACCCGATGGTCAACGGACGCGAGACCGAGGACCGGGTCGACCTGGCCCTGCCCGCCGGGCAGCAGCGACTGCTGGAGGCGGTGCACGCCGCCAACCCGCGGACCGTGCTGGTGCTGAGCAGCAGCTACCCGTACGCGATCGGATGGGCCGACGCGCACCTGCCGGCGGTGCTCTGGTCCGCGCACGGCGGCCAGGAGTACGGTGCGGCGCTGGCCGCGGCGCTGGCCGGCGACACCGAGCCGGGCGGCCGGCTGCCGCAGACCTGGTACCGGGACGGCGCCGAGCTGCCCGACCTGCTCGACTACGACGTCATCGAGGCGGACGCCACCTACCTCTACCACCGGGGCGATCCGCTCTACCCGTTCGGGCACGGGCTCGGCTACACCCGGTTCGACTACGCTGACCTGGAGCTGAGCGCGGGGTCGGCGACCGCCGACGAGGAGGTCGGGGTGAGCGTGACGGTGACCAACAGCGGCGACCGCCCCGGCGAGGAAGTGGTGCAGCTCTACACCCGCCAGCGCCGCTCACGGGTCAAGCAGCCGCTGCGCCAGCTGCGCGACACCGCCCGGATCTCCCTCGCCCCGGGCGAACGGCGGGTCGTCACGCTGCGGCTGCGCGTCGCCGACCTGGCGTACTGGGACGAGTCCCGGGGCCGGCCGGTGGTGGAGGACGCCCGGCACAGCGTGCTGGTGGGACGCTCGGCGCGGGACATCCGGCTGGTCGGCGCGCTGGCCGTGACCGGCGGGACGGCCGGGTGGCGGCCCGAGCGGGAACCCTTCGATGTCGGCGCCACCCGGTGACCGGGCCGCCGGCTCCCCGACCCGCGCGGTGAAGTCGGCCGACCTGGTCACGATCGCGGACGTGGCCCGGCACGCCGGGGTCGCGGTCAGCACCGTGTCGTACGTGCTCAGCGGCAAGCGGGCCATCTCGGCGGCCACCCGCAACCGGGTGCTGGCCAGCATCCGCCTGCTCGACTACCACCCGAACGCCGGCGCGCGGGCGTTGGCCAGCCGTCGGGCCAACGTCATCGCGCTGGTGCTGCCGCTGCGCACCGGGGCGCAGGTGCCGGTGCTGATGCAGTACGCCACCGCGGTGGTGACCACCGCCCGGCGCTACGACCACGACGTGCTGCTGCTCACCGCCGACGAGGGGGCGGCCGGGCTGCGACGGATCGCGGCCAGCGCGATGGTCGACGGGATCGTGCTGATGGACGTCGAGATGCACGACAGCCGGGCTCCGCTGCTGCGGGAGCTGACCCGGCCCAGCGTGCTGATCGGCTTTCCCGCCGACCCGACCGACCTGACCTGCGTGGACCTGGACTTCCGCCGGGCCGGGGAGGTCTGTGTCGAGCACCTGGCCGCGCTCGGGCACCGCCAGGTCGCCCTGCTCGGCGCGCCGACGGCGGTCTACGACCGGGGCACCGGGTTCGCGCACCGGACCCGGGCCGGGTTCACCGACGCCGCGATCCGGCTCGGCGTCACGGCCGAGACCCGGCCCTGCCCGGAGGAGGTGGCCGCCGTCCGGGACGAACTGGTCGACCTGCTGACCCGCTCCCCCGACCTGTCCGGGCTGGTGGTGCAGAACGAGGCGGCGGTCGGGCCGGTCCTGGCCGCGCTGCCCGCCCTCGGTCGGCGGGTGCCGGAGGACGTCTCGGTGGTGGCGGTCTGCCCGGACCAGTTCGCGGAGCGGGCCAGCCCGGCGTTGACCTCGGTGCCGGTGCCGGCGGAGGAGACCGGCCGGGAGGCGGTGTCGCTGCTGATGCGCAAGCTCACCGGCGAGCCGGTGCCGGACGCCACCCTGCTGGCGCCCCGGCTGACCGTACGCGGCAGCACCGGACCCGCCCCGGCAACGGAGTGACAGGACGGGGCCGGTGGCTCCGCTCTAGTGCCGGCGTCGGCCGTAGGTGCCGGCGACGACGGACACGCCGATCGCGGCGAAGACGACCTGGAGGGCGAGTTCGATCCAGTCGACCCCCGGGGTGTCGTCGACACCGAGGGCCCCGGCGACCAGCGTGCCGAGGACGGCGGCGATCACACCGATGAGCAGGGTGAGCCAGATCGGGATGGACTGCCGGCCCGGCACGACCAACCGGCCGAGCGCACCGATGATCAGGCCGATCACGAGGGCAGTGAAGAAGCCGGTCACTTCCATGGGATACCTCCCTTGGCGGGTCTGTCGTCAACGTACCCATCCCCACCGCTCCGGACTGCGCAAACGCGGTTCGCGGCCGGCGGGGCGCTTCGTCATGGAACCGTCACACGACCGCTTGCCGACCGTCGTCGCGGCGACCCGATGATCGTCGGAGAGTTTCACGTCGATAAACAGACACGAAGACTATCGACATAGATGGGCGTGAGGATATAGCGTGCCGATCAACCTGGTCGTCGACCTGGTGAACCCCCCTTGGACCCCTCGTTCCTAAGGAGCGCCGTGGCCACCTCACGATCCCTCCGACTGCGGCGCCGACGTCTGCTCGGCGTCCCGGCCCTCGTGGTCGCCGCATCCGCCGCCGTCGCTGCCGCGCCCGCCTCGGCCAGCGCCGCCCCGGCTCCCACCGCCAAGCGCGTGGAGTGCCTGGCCGACCTGCTCGGGGAGGCCTGATGGCCACCATCCCCTGGCTCGTGGACGTGCTGCGCTCTGCCGGCGTGCAGGTGGTGGTCCACGGCGACTGGCTGAACCGGATGCGGCCGGGCAGCTTCGACCCGATCGGCGTGCTCTGGCACCACACCGCTGCCACCTCCAGCGCCAGCAACCCGCACCCCGCGCTGAACGTCTGCATCAACGGTCGCTCCGACCTGCCCGGCCCGCTCTGCCAGGCGCTGGTCGACTACCACGGCGTCTTCCACGTCATCTCCGCCGGCCGCTGCAACCACGCGGGCACGGCCCGGGCCAGCGGGCCGATCCCCGCCGGGGACGGCAACACGATGCTGATCGGGTGGGAGATCGACTACAACGGCGTGAACCAGGAGATGACCGCGGCGCAGTACAACGCCTCGGTCGCCGCGACCGCCGCCGTCCTCAAGCGGCTGGGCCGGGACTCCAGCTACGCCCGGGGACACCGGGAGACGAGCACCAGCGGCAAGATCGACCCGTCCTTCATCGACCTGAACGTCATGCGCGCCGACGTGGCCGCCAAGATGGGCGGTACCACTCCCCCGGCCTGGAGCACCATCGTCGACAACACCACCGCCGGTCGGTTCACCGCCAGCGCCAACTGGGGCGTCTCGACGTACTCCGGCCAGCGCTACGGCGCCGACTACCGGTACGCCAACCCGGTCCTGGCCAGCGACGTCGCCTGGTACAAGGTCAACATCCCGGCGACCGCGAACTACCGGGTGGACGCCTGGTGGCCGGGCGTCTCCGGCTACAACAGCGCCACGCCGTACATCGTCTCGACGACGACCGGCAACAAGACGGTCGTGGTCGACCAGCGGACCGGCGGCACGTGGCGCAGCCTCGGCACGTTCACCCTGCCGGCCGGCGACGCGAACCGCGTCGGGGTCAGCCGGTGGACCACCGCCAGCGGCCTGGTCATCGCCGACGCGATCCGGGTCACCCGGGTCTGACGCCGCGCCGGTGCGCCGCATCCGCCCGCAGCGGATGCGGCGCTCCCCGGGCGGAAATGCCCCGCGCGGGGAGCCGGGTCACCCGCCGCCAGTGGGACGGGGCACCAGATCCGGCAACGGCGGCGGTGACCACGACGGCACGCCCCGGGTGGGCCGGAGCGGGAATCCCGGCACGGAGTCGAGACCCGGCAGGGGACCCTGGTCCAGCGGATCCGGCAGCGCCGGCCGGGTGAGGGTGACCCCGGGCCGGTACGGTGTCTCCGGCTCGTCGCCGAGCCAGTGGGCGAATCCCAGCAGTGCCAGGAGCAGCAGCACGGCCAGCGACACGTAGGCGACGTCCTGGTGCCGGCGTCGGGTGGTCTCGTCGAGCGCGGGCGTGATGGTCAGTATCCGGGCGGCTCCGGCCGGCCCGGCACCCACCCGGTCGTCGGGGTCGGCCCCCAGCGCGGTCAGCTTCGCCAGCAGTCGGGGCACCCCGTCCGGTTCGTCGAGGGCCGCCGTGACCCAGTCCGTAATGTCGTCGTGGTCGACGGCCGGACCGGTGAACCGGCCGAAACCCGTCCAGCCGACCGTCACCCGGGCCAGGCCGGCCCGGAGCAGGCAGAGCCCCACCAGCGCGGACAACCCCTCGACCAGCCGTCGGCGCCCCACCTGCGGGTCCGGGCCGAGGGCTCGGGCGATCCGGTCGGCCCGGCCGGAGCCGACCCGGCGGAGCACCTCCGCGACGGTCGAGGGTCCCGGTTCGGGATCAAGCACGGAGGTCACCGCCGCCACGGCCACCCCGGCGCGATGCGTGGCGAGCGTGGTGAGCCACTCCGTCCACGGCCGCTTCCGCCCCGCGTACCGCGTCGCCCGGCGCAGCGGACCGGGTGCGAGCGTGGCGGCGACCTCCGGCGCGGGCGGCAGCCGGGGATCGTCGGGGAGCCCCGTCAACCGGTCGAGGCGACGCCGCATGGCGGGGTGGAACCCGTCGGCCGGGAGCCCTTCGGCGGCCCGGCGCAGCGCCGCCAGTTCGGGTTGGTACTCCGGGTCCGCCAACAGGTGCGCGAACGCCCGGTGCGGCTCGTCGGGGACCGTGCCGGTGGCGCGGCGCACCGGCCCGACGAGGTCCGCCTCGAACCGGGCCCACGCGGCGGCGACCGCCGGCACCGACCGCAGCCCGTCGGCCAGTGCGCCGGCCCCGGCGACCTCGGCGGCGATCCGGTCGGCCTCCAGTTCCTGACGTCGCCGGACCGGCCGCACCAGCCGGTAGGTCAGCGCCGCGCAGGCGGTGACGGTGAGCAGGAGGAGCCCGGCGTAGAAACGCACCAGTTGGTTGGCGACCATCGCCTCGCGGATGCGCTGCCGGCCCATGACCATGCCGGCGTACGCGCGGTGGGCGGGCTCGCTGAAGCGCGCGTGCCGGCGCGCGTAGTGGCCGAGTTCGTGGGCGAGCACCGCCCGCAGTTCGTCCGGGCGCAGGCCGACCAGGAGCGGCACCCCGACGTAGAGCCGACGCCGGCCGGTGGGCGCGAGCAGCCAGGCGTCGTCGGTGACCACCGCGTTGGCCTCGCCGGTAAGGCGGATCTCCAGCGGCGGGTCGGTGCCGACCCGCTCCGCCAACGTCTCCACCAGCTCCCACAACGCCGCTCCCTGGCCCCGGGTCAGCAGCACGGAGTCCGGCCGGGGGCCGGCCGGCCGGCTGACCCGGACCAGCTCGCGCACGGTCAGCGCCAGCGGGACGAAGGTCGCCGAGGCCACCAGCAACGGCACGGTGTTGAACTGCGGGCTGGCCTCCCGGCTGCCGACCACCCAGACCGCGGCGACCGCGAACCCGATCCAGAGCAGCACCAGCAGCCCGGTGAGCAGGTGGACGCCGGCCAGCAGGATCAGCGCGAGCAGGGCCCGCAGCGAGGCGGTCACCGGTTCTCGTCCCGCTGCCGGTCCAGGGCCGCCCGCAGTCGCTGCGCCGAAGCCCGGTCGGCGTCGAACCCCCGGGCCAGCCACCGTTCGGTCCGGCGCAGCGCCGTCGCCAGCGCGTCCTCGCCGTACCCCGGCAGACCGTCCGGAGCGGACCGGGTCAGCACGCCGGCGACCAGCGGATCACCGGCCCGGTGCGGTTCGGCGGCGAGACCGAGCAGGACGGCCAGCCGCTCCCGGGCCTTGGCGAGGTTGGCGCCGACCGCCCCGACGCTGATCCCCACCTCGTCGGCGACCTGCCGGTAGGTCATGCCCTCCAGACAGATCATGATCAGCACCTGACGCTGCCGGGGCGGCAACAGCCCGACGCTGCGCAGCACGGCCACGGCGGCGGCCTCCTCGTCCGGCGTGGACGACGCGGCGACCGGCACCTCCAGCTCCGTGCGCCGCCACCGCGACCACCAGCGTCCGGCCTCCCGGGCGAACCGCCGCCTCACCGTCGTCTCCACCCAGGCCCGTGGCTCGCGCAGCTCCGACCAGTGCAGGTACGCCGCCAGGTAGGCCTCCTGCACCGCGTCCTCGGCGTCGGGGCGGCGACCGCAGTACATGACCGCCCGGGCGAGCGTCGCCGACCGGGTCCGGGCGACGAAGTCGTCGAAGTCGGCGTACTCATGCACCGTCGTCCTCCCACGCGCCGGTCCGCCCCGCGCCGGAACGGACGCCTCCAGCATCGCCGACCACGCCGGACCGGGTTGTCGCCTCCCCGACAGCGGCGGACCGGCGGCGGCCGGACCACCAGTCCACCGTCTCCGTCACCAGCCTGGTGACGGCCAGGGCCAGCCCCACCGCCCCGGTGGCCACCTCCAGGACGACCGTCGTCGCGTCCATCGGTCACCTCGCTCTCCCGACGACCGGACGCGGTCGCGCCGGTCATCAGGTAGAGCCCGCCGGACGCCGGTTTCTTCACCGCCCACCGCCGACTTTTCCACCGCGTCGCCGTCGACCGACCGGCGGTCGCACCGAGGCTGGTTGGCGGGACGGCGGCGTGCGCTTCTATGCTCCGGCGCATGGCGAGGTACTTCGACGTGCACCCGGACAACCCGCAACCCCGCAGCATCGGACAGGTGGTCGGGATCGTCCGCGACGGCGGACTGATCGCCTACCCGACCGACTCGTGCTTCGCGCTCGGCTGCCAACTCGGCAACAAGGCCGGCATCGACCGGATCCGCCAGATCCGCCACCTCGACGACGACCACCACTTCACCCTGGTCTGCCGGGACTTCGCCCAACTCGGTCAGCTCGTGCAGATCAACAACGCGCTGTTCCGGTCGATCAAGGCCGCGACCCCGGGCAGCTACACGTTCATCCTGCCGGCGACCCGGGAGGTGCCGCGCCGGCTGCTGCACCCGAAACGCAAGACCGTCGGGGTTCGCATCCCCCGGCACACCGTGGCCCAGGCGCTGCTCACCGAACTGGGTGAGCCGCTGGTCTCCAGCACCCTGCTGCTGCCCGGCGAGGACGAGCCGATGACCCAGGGCTGGACGATCAAGGAGACGCTCGACCACGCCGTCGACGCGGTGGTCGACTCCGGCGAGTGCGGCACCGAGCCGACCACGGTGATCGACTTCTCCGAGGGCACGGCCGAGATCGTCCGCCGGGGCGCCGGGGACCCGACGCGCTTCGAGTGACCCGACGAACCGGGGCCCGGTGTCGATCCGACAGTCGCCGGGATCCCGCACCGGGCCCGGTCCGGCCCGGTGCGGGGAACCGTCCTACCCGGGGCCGGGGTCGGACTGGAGCCGGGCCAGGGTGTGCACCTGGTCCCGGGTGTCCCGGTAGAGCGACGTGTACTGCGCGAACAACAGGTCGTAGGTGTCCCGCACCGTCGGATCGGGCTCGACCGTGACCCCGGGCACCGTCCAGTCCGTCCCCGCCGGCACCAGGCCCACGCCGACACCCGCCAGCAGCGCGTCGCCGTAGCTGGCCCCGATGGTCACCTTCGGCACCTCCTGCACCCGGCCGGTGACGTCGCTGACGATCCGGGTCCAGAGTCCGCCCTGCGTACCGCCACCCACGGCGACCAGCCGACGCACCGGGTTCGCCTCGGTGTCGAGCAGTTCCAGGATCTGCCGGATGCCGAACGCGATGCCCTCGTACACCGCCCGGAACAGGTGCCCGCGCCCGTGCCGCAGGGTGAGTCCGGCGACCACGCCCCGCGCGTACGGGTCGAAGATCGGCGTCCGCTCCCCCGCGAAGTACGGCAGCAGCAGCAACCCGTCGGCGCCGGCCGGCACCCGCGCCGCCTCCGCCACCAGGGTCTCGAACGGCACGTCGCCCACCAGTTCCTGAAGCCAGCCGGTGAGGCTGCCCGAGGTGGCCATGCCGGCGGCCAGGCAGTACGCCTCGGCGTCCACCCCGGCGGTGTTCCACAGCTGCGGGTGCCGGGCCAGGTCGCGCAGCACCTGGACGAAGAACATCGTCGAGCCGTACATGAGCATCAGGTCGCCGGGGCGGCGCACCCCGACGCTGACCGACTCGGCCCAGGCGTCCACCGTGCCGGCGCAGACCGGGGTGCCCACCGGCAGGCCGGTCGCCTCGGCCGCCGCCGGCGTGACCGCGCCGACCACCTCGGACGACCAGGCCAGCCGCGGCGCGGGCAGGTCACCCATGATGTCGTCGTACCAGGGCTGGTGCCACCGCCGGGCCTCGATGTCGTACAGCGGCACCGACTGGCTGGCGGTGTGGTGGTCGAGGACGTACTCGCCGGTCAACTTCCGGACCACGTAGGAACTGGAGTTGTACCAGCGGGCCGCGCGTGCCCACACCGCCGGCTCCCGGCGACGCACCCAGAGCGCCTTCGGGCCGACCGCCTGCGTGGTGATCGGCGTGGCGCAGCGGTCGAGCACCGTCGCCGCGCCGTACCGCTGCGTCAGCTCGTCGATCTCGGCGGTGGCCCGCATGTCGACGCCGTAGAGGATGGCCGGCCGGACCGGCACGTCGTCGGCGTCGCAGAGCACCAGGCAGGGGCCGACGCCGCTGACGCAGACCCCGGCGATCGGCGCCCCGCCGGCCGCCTCGACCAGCTCCCGGGCGATGGCGACCACGTCGCCCCACCAGACCGCCTCGGCGTCCACCTCGGCCCAGCCGGGACGGGGCATGGACATCGACCGGGGCCGGGGGCGGACGGCGGTGGCCACCACCCGGCCGCCGGGGTCGGTGAGGACGCCCTTGCTGCTGCCGGTGCCCAGGTCGATGCCGAGCAGGAGCGGTCCCATCAGATCCGCACGTCCCCGCAGAGGTGGACGACCACACCGAGGGACTCGAACATCGCCGCCTTGGCCTGCAACGCCCGGTCGGCCGTGTCGGCGTCCGGGGTGTACGCGACGTTCAGGTGGTTGGCCTTGTGCCGGGCCATGAGCTGGTCCCGGTCGACGCCGTGCAGGACGGCGTGCATGATCGGCCACTCCGGGTTGGTGGCGTCCAGCCGGCGGCGGGTCTCCTCCTCGGGAAGTTCCACGGCGGTGCCGCGTCCGAGGTCGACGTGGAGGACACCGTCCATGATGAACACCCGGGACCAGACGATCTCGCCCGGCTTGGAGACACCGCTGAGCGTGCCGCCACCGAGCGGGAAGAACATCGGCGGCTGCCGCATGCTGTAGCTCTTGTCGTACCCGCCGTGGTGCGAGGCGGGCACCGAGCCGGAGATCTCCATGACCCAGACGAAGCGGCCGTCGTACTCCTCGCCCCACCGGATGTCGTGCAGCGTGGTGGCCGGGTCGAAGCCCATCGCGGTCCAGATCCGGTTGGTGACCAGGGAGTCCACCGCGACACCCTCGTCCACCTCGTTGAAGTGCGGCAGCGGCTGACCGGCGTAGAGCTCCCGCGCGCCGTCGCGGCTGCGCACCGGCGGGCGCTCGGCGTTGTTGAGCAGGCCCTCGGCCAGGTCGCTGGCCGGGACGGTGTCCTTCAGGCCCTGCTGGTACTGGATGCCGACCGCGTCCAGGCCGAAGTCGTCGGCGATGCGCAGCGCCGCGACGTACATCCGGAACTGGCTGAGCAGCTGGGCGTCGGTCAGTTCGGTGGCCTCGTCGGTGCCGGTGTGGAAGGTCATCCCGGCCTTGTCGAGCCAGTCCCGGACGGCCTGCGCCTCCGCCTCCGGCACCCGGTTCATCTCGGCGACCAGCGCGCTCTGCGAGAGCCGCTCCTTGTAGATGCCGAGCGGGTTGAGCAGCTCGTCGTCGATGATCGCGTTGTACATGCCCATGCAGCCCTCGTCGAAGACGCCGATGATCGCCTTCTCCCGCTGGAGCTGGGCGGCGAGCGCCCGACCGAGCGCGACCTCCTCGGTGTCCGGCAGCGCCGGCAGGTCGCGGACGTGGCTCTGGTCGTGGGTCAGCGTGCCGGTCTCCAGCCAGGTACGCAGCCCGGCGAGCGCCCAGTCGTCGGTGAAGTCCTGGCTCCACAGGATGGAGTGCGCGACGCCGGCCTTGGTCAGGCTGGCGGTCAGCCCGAGCAGGCCGACCAGGCCGGGGAACTCGCCGCTCCAGTTGGCGACCACCAGGATCGGCCCCCGGTGGGTACGCAGGCCGGCGAGCACGTGGTGGCTGTACTGCCAGACCGCCTCGGCGACGATCACCGGGGCGTCCGGCGGGATGGTCTTGAAGACCTCGATGCCCTGGCGCTGGCTGGCGATGAAGCCGTGCTTCTGCTCGGCGTCCACCGGGTGGGCGCGGCGGATCCGCCGGCCGAGGG
Organism: Micromonospora sp. NBRC 101691; assembly: GCF_030269285.1. Taxonomy (NCBI): domain Bacteria; kingdom Bacillati; phylum Actinomycetota; class Actinomycetes; order Micromonosporales; family Micromonosporaceae; genus Micromonospora; species Micromonospora sp. NBRC 101691. The sequence goes on along the minus strand of NZ_BSTB01000024.1, from coordinate 69,573 downwards.
CGGTGACCGCCCGGTCCAGGTCGGCCTCGAACGCCTCCTGCGTGGGCCAGCAGGTCTGGTTGGCGCTCAGCCGCAGGTCGCCGCTGGCGACGGTGTAGACGACGCCGGGTTCGGCGGCGGCCTCGTCGGCCAGGACGGGGAAGGCGTAACTGCTGCTCATGATGGCTCCCGGGAATGTGGTCAGAGAAGGTCGGCGACGTCGGCTTCGAGCACGCGCCGGTCCTCCGGCGAGATCGGGTCGAGCGGGGCGCGCAGGCCGCTGGCGGGTACGCCGCGCAGTTCGAGCACCGCCTTGAGGTGGGCGAGGTTGCCCTGCCGGGTGACGGCGACGGCCCGGTGGGCGCGCTCGCGGGCCACCGCGAGGGCGTCGGCGTCGCCGGTGCGCAGCGCGTCGCGGACCTCCAGGAAGGGCTTCGGCAGGGCGGAGCTGACCCCGGAGACCACCCCGGCCCCACCGACGGCGACGACCTCGGCGAACTCGGCGTCCGCCCCGGAGTAGACCGGCAGGCCGGTGCCGGCGAGCGCGGCCACGTACCCGCCGACGTCGGCGGTGCTCTCGCCGCTGATCTTCACCCCGGCGAGGCCGGTCGCGGCGAGTCGGGCGAGCAGCGCCGGGGGCACCGGCACGGTGGTCCGGGCTGCGAAGAGGTACCCGTAGACGGACGCCCCGGCCGCCGCCGCGACCACCTGCTCGTAGTACGCGACCAGCGCCGACTCGCTCGCCGGGTAGTAGTACGGGGTCAGCACCGCCAACTGCCGGGCGCCCAGGTCGACGGCGGTCCGGGTGAGCCGGACGGCCTGGTGGGTCGAGGCCGCGCCGACGTGCCAGTACGTCCGCTCCGGGCCGAACGCGTCGGCGGCCACCGCGCAGACCGCGAGCCGCTCGTCGTCGGTGAGCGTGGTGAACTCGCCGGTGGTGCCGGCGACGAACACCCCGTCCAGGGGCGTCTCGGCCAGGTGCGCGTACGCGGCCTTGCTGGCACCGAGGTCGACCTCGCCGTGCGTGTCGAAGAGGGTGGGCAGGGCGCTGATCAGGTTGCTGGCGGGGTACGCCGTCATGGGTCGGCTCCGGGGATCAGGGATGGAGCAGGGCGAGGACGATGCCGCGCCGCTGCCAGGTGTAGGTGACCGCGAGCCCGTCGGGGGTGCGGACCAGACAGGGGTAGGAGAACTCGTTCACGCCGGTGGTCAGCACGCCCGAGTCGGCGGGCCGGTAGTCCTCCCGGTCGGCCGCGCCGGTGGACTCCTCGAGGGTCAGCCAGGGCTGCCAGGTGTCCCCGTCGTCGGTGGAGACCGAGACGACCAGCGGGGCCCGGGAGGCCCAGTCGCCGGTGGTCGGGTTGTGCGCGAGGTGGACCGTGCGTCCATCGGCGCAGGCGCTGACCCCGGAGTTGTTGTTCGGCACCGCGCTGGGTGCCCCCGGTGACCAGGTCTCGCCCTCGTCGGTGCTGGTCGAGGCGACCAGCCGGCCGGACGTGCTGCGGGCCAGCAGGCGCACCGTGCCGTCCGGGGTCGCCCAGAGGGTGGGCTGGATGATGCCGGCGCCGGGGAACGTGTCGTGGTCGAGCGGCACGTCCGGGGTGCGCCGCCAGGTCAGGCCGTCGTCGTCGCTGATGTCGACGAAGGCGTCCCAGCGGGGTCGCTCGCTCCACGTCTCGGTGGAGGCCCCGGCGAGCAGCCGCCCGGAGGACAGCCGCAGCGGCGGGACGCGGACCGGTCCGCGTCCCCCCTCGCCGCCGTCGACCAGCGGACGCGGGGCCGACCAGGTGCGGCCCCCGTCGCCGGAGTGGACCAGCCAGGTCCGCCAGGCGCCGATGGTCGCCCCGACCTTGAAGTAGAGCAGCAGGTCCCCGTCGACCCGACGGTGCAGCACCGGGTTCCAGCAGGGGGCCAGGTCACCGCTGACCACCACCGGGTCGGACCACTGACCGCCCGCCCCGGTGGCGAGGTGGATCCGGGAGTTGGCGGCTCCTTCGTGGTCGCCGGCGAACCAGGCGACCACGAAGGAACCGTCCCCCCGGACGCAGACCGTGCTGCCGTGGCACTGCCCCGGCACGTCCCGGACCACGAAGTCCCGACGCATCAACCGTTCACCCCGGTCGGGGTCCGGTCGTCGTCGGCCGGGTCAGCCTTCTGCGGCTCCGGCCGGCGGGCCTTGAGTCGGGCCCGGATCCGGGGCACCGCGACGGCCAGGACGGCGGCGACGATGAGCAGGACGGCGATCGGGCTGGTGTAGATGGTCTCCAGACCGCCGAGCTCCATCGACCGGCGGAAGTTCCGCTCGGCCAGCGGACCGAGGATCAGGCCGAGCACCACCGGACCGGCCGGGAAGCCGAACCGGCGGAACAGCAGTCCGACGATCCCGAAGAGGATCATCAGGCCGACGTCGAAGACGCTGTTGTTGACCGCGTACGTGCCGACGACGCAGAAGGTCAGGATGACCACCCAGAGGAACCGGTTGGGCAACTCCAGCAGCTTGGCCACGCCCCGCATGCGCAGCAGGCTGAGCCCCAGGGTCAGCACGGTCGCGAAGAGCATGATGCCGGCGATCGAGTAGACCAGGTCGGGCTGCTGCGAGAAGAGCGTCGGACCGGGCTGGATGCCCCAGATGATCATCGAGCCGAGCATCACGGCCATCACCGAGTCGCCGGGGACGCCCAGGGCGAGCGTGGTGAGCACCGACCCACCCACGCCGGCGTTGGACGACGAGTCGGCGGCGGTCAGCCCCTCCAGGGAGCCCTTGCCGAACTTCTCCGGCTGCTTGGAGACCTTCTTCGCCTGGTTCCAGGCGACGATGCCGCCGATGTCGCCGCCGGCGGCGGGAAGCACACCCACCACCGTGCCGACGGTCGAGCCCACCGCGACCGGCTTGACCATGCCGCGCAGCTCGGACCGGTTGGGCCACCAGCGGCCGAAGGTCTCCACCGCCCGGCCCTTGGCGTGCGCGCGTTCGAGCATCTGCCCGAAGACCTCGGCGATGCCGAAGAGACCGATGATCACGGCGATGAACGGGATGCCCTCGACCAGTTGCGGGATGCCGAAGGTGAACCGGTCCGAGCCGTCCAGCGGGTCCCGGCCGATGGTGCCGAGGGCGAGGCCGAAGAGACCGGCGATCAGTCCCTTGACGATCCTGCCGCCGGACACCTCGATCATCATGGTCAGACCGAAGACCACCAGGGCGAACATCTCCGGCGAGCCGAACTCCACCGCGAGGCCGCTCAGCGGGATCGCGGCGAACATCAGCACCGCGATGCCCACGAACCCGCCGATCGCCGACGCGTACGCCGAGGCGGTGAGCGCGATGCCGGCCTTGCCCTGCCGGGCCAGCGCGTACCCGTCGAAGGTGGTCGCGATGGAGGCCGGGGTGCCGGGGGTGTTGATCAGGATCGCCGGCACCCGGTCGCCGAACTGCGCCGCGATCAGGATGGTCAGCAGCACGGCCAGGCCGGGCACCGGGTCCATGGTGAGCGTGAAGGCGCTGGCCAGGGCGACCGCCATGGTGGCGGTGATGCCGGGGAACGCCCCGACGAGCATGCCGATGGCCGCGCCGATCAGGACGCAGAATGCGATCTCGAGGGTGAGGAGGGCACCGAAGCCCTCGACCACGGCGTTCATACCGGCACCTTCAGCAGGAGCGCGAACAGGGCGTAGAGCACCACCGTCATGCCGGCCGGGAAGAGGACGAGGTCCTTGACGCCCCGGCCGCCCGCGATCAGGGTCAGCGCGGCGACGAAGACCGTCGCGGAGACCAGGAAGTGGACGTAGTACCAGAGGACGCCGAAGGCGACGGTGGCCAGGACGAACCCGGCGACCCGCAGGACCCCGGTCCGGGTGGCCGGCTCCTGCTCGTCCTCGTCGGCCCGGGTGTGCACGAAGGCGCCGACGAGCTGGACGACCGAGAGGCCGATGATGCCGTAGGCCAGCATCTCGGGCCAGATCCGCGGACTGACCGCCATGGCCCGCGCCGGCAGCTCGATCGAGCGGGCCAGGATGAGGAGGACGACGCCCAGCAGCAGGAAGATCCCGCCCAGCGCTGCCTCGCGCAACGGCGAGGCAGCGCTGCGGTCACCCGCGACGGGGGCCGGTTGGTCGGCGGTCATGACTAGTAGATCTCGCCGAACCGGTCGTACTCGGACTGGGCGAAGGTGGTCGCCTCGTCGGGCGAGGTGGCCATCGGGGTGTTGCCGGCCTTGGTCATCACGTCCTTGAAGGTGGTCGACGAGGCGGCCTTCTGCACGGCGGCGGCGAGCTTCTCCTTGACCTCGGCGGGCAGGCCGGCCGGCGCGCCGATCAGGCCCCAGCCACCGATGACGATGTCCTGGCCCTGCTCCTTGGCGGTCGGGGTGTCGGGCAGCGCGGCGACCCGCTCGGGGGCGAGCACCGCGAGAACCCGCATCCGGCCGTCCCTGGCGGCGGTGGCGGACTCGCTGACACCGGCCATGACCGCCTGGACCTCGCCGGACACACCGGCCGCGACGGCCGGGGCGCCGCCGTCGTACGGGACGGGCTTGAAGGTCACGCCGGCCGCCTCGCCGAGGGCGAGGGTGGCGGCCTCCCAGATCGCGCCCGCGCCGGAGTTGGCGACGGTGATGCTGCCCGGGCTGGCCTTCGCGGCGGCGAGGAACTGCTCGAGCGTCTGGTGCGGGCTGTTCGCCGGCACCGACAGTGTCGCCGGGGCGTTCATCACCTGGCCGAGGATGGTGTACTGGTCGGGCTTGATGTCCGCGCCCTGGTGGCCGAGCATCGCCACCTCGACCGGCACGAAGCCGATGGAGTACCCGTCGGCCGGGCGGTCCTTGAGGTAGGTCAGACCGACCCGGCCACCGCCGCCGGTGCGGTTCTCCACGACGATGGACTGACCGAGGTCGGCCTCCAGCTCCTTGGCGAGGGTACGGGCGGTCAGGTCGGAACCACCGCCCGCCCCCGCGTGGACCACCATGGTCAGGCTCTTCTCGGGGTAGTTCTCCGACGACGCCTCCTCGGTGCCGCCGCGGTTGGCGCACGCGCCGAGCGCGAGTGTGCCGACGACCGCCATGGTGGCGATCCGGAACATCCGTGACTTCATAGGTCTGATTTCCTCTGGGACGGGGGTGGGGAAACCGCGGCCTGGAGCCGCGTGCGGGTCTTCCGCAGGTGTCGGTGCAGTTCGTTCTTGACGTCGGCGACCTTGCCGGCGGCGATGAGCGCCGAAAGGTCGTGGTGCTCCCTCGCCGACGGGGCGAGGTCGTCCATGCGCTTGCCGGAGGCGTGCAGCAGGCCCTCGATGGTGGGGCGGAACTGGTTCCAGAGGACGTCGAGCCGGGTCAGGCCGGCGGCCTCGAAGAAGGAACTGTGGAAGCGGATGTCGGCGGTGGTGAACGCGGTGGCGTCCCGGGCGTCCGCCGCCGCGTCCATCTCGACCAGGGCGGCGGCCAGCCGGCCGGTGAGGTCGTCCCGGTTGGTGTCCATGGCACGTTCGACGGCGAGCAGCTCGAAGGACTCCCGCAGGGCCATCAGCTCGTCGATGTCCGCCACGCTGAGCGAGAGCGTCACCACGTTACGGCCGGTCCCGGTGACCAGCCCCTCCGCGCGGAGGATCCGGATGGCGTCCCGGACCGGGCCACGACTGACCCGGAACGACTCCGCCAGTTCCTCCTCCACGAGCCGGGTGCCGGCCGGGACGTCGCCCACGATGATGCGGCGACGCAGCTCGCTGGCGAGCTTCTCGCCGAGCGACTCCACCCGGATGGGCCTGACGTTCAACACCGGTAACCTCCTGGAAACTGTTGACAGTTAACACCGCGTTACTCACACGGTCAACGGTTGACGAAGCGATTTTCGCTGGCCGGACCACTTCCGGCCGGCATGCCACGCCGGCAGAGCGGGACGGACCGGACGAGAGCGCCCAGCCGGGATGACACCGGCGCCCCGCCCGGTCCCGCCGAGGACGGACGCGGACAACGCAAGGGCCGACCCACCGGTGGTGGGTCGGCCCTTGCCGGGGTCGACGGTCAGCTCGACCGCGCGGTCACCCGCATCCGCATGCCGTGCTTCGGCGCGAGGGTGACCAGTGGCTTCAGCGCCACCTTCTGGTCCGGTTCGAGGGTGAACCGGAACCGCTGGGCGAGGGTGGCCAGGATCAGCTTCGCCTCCATCTCGGCGAAGCCGGCCCCGACGCACATCCGCTCCCCGCCGCCGAACGGCATGAACGCGTACCGGGGGATCTGCGCCTCCCGCTCGGGGGCGAACCGCTCCGGGTCGAACCGGTCCGGGTCCGGGAAGTACCGCTCCAGGTGGTGCATCACGTACGGCATGATGAAGATCCCGCTGCCCCGGCGGATCCGGTAGCCGCCCAGCTCGACGTCCTCCACCGGGGTGCGCTTGTTCAGCGTCCAGGCGGGCGGGCAGAAGCGCAGCGCCTCCTTGAAGACCATCCCGGTGTACCGCAGCCGGGGCAGGTCCTCCGCCGTCGGGGGCCGGTCCCCCAGCACCTCGTCCAGCTCGGCGCCGAGCTTCTCGGCCACCTCCGGGTGCTGGGAGAGCAGGTACCACGCCCAGGTCAGCCCGTTGGCGGTGGTCTCCTGACCGGCGACGAAGATGGTCACGGTCTCGTCGCGGACCTGCTGGTCGGTCATGCCGCTGCCGTCGTCCTCGTCCTGGGCGGTCAGGAACATCGACAGCAGGTCGCCCTGGTCCTCCGCGCCGCCGGCCCGCCGTTCGGCGATGATCCGCATGACCGCACGGTCGAGCACCCGGGTGCCGCGCTTGAGGAGCTGGTGCAGCGGCAGCAGCAGCCACGGCGACACCAGCATGCCGAACTTGCTGATGTTGATGGCGACGTCCTGGAGGCCGGCGACCGCCCGCTGGACCTTCAGCGCCTCCTCGTCGGAGACCCCGCTGCCGAACATCGACCGGGACACCACGTTCAGCGTCAGCTTCATCATCTCGTGGTGCATGTCGTGCACCTCGCCCGACCGCCAGCCCTCGATCTGGCGCAGTGAGCTGTCCACCGCGATCTCGCCGTACCCGGTCATCCGCCGGTGGCGGAACGCCGGCTGGACCAGCTTGCGCTGCCGACGGTGGTGCGCGCCGTCGCTGGTGAGCAGCCCCCGACCCATCCAGCGGCCCAGCGTCCGCAGGTCGTGCGGGTCCTTGGTGAACCTGTCCCGGCGCAGCACCAGCACGTCGTGGATGTGCTCCGGACTGCTCAGCAGGTAGTTGCGGGTCGGGCCGATGGTGAACGACGCGATGTCGCCGTGCGCCGCCGTCTCGGTCATGAACTCCACCATGCCCCGGCCGAGGCCGGGCAGGTTGCCGAGCACCGGGACGCCCTTCGGCCCCGGTGGGTGACGGTCAGCCATTGCTCCCCTCCTTCACAGCCCCGCCGGCCACCGCCGGCTCCACGACGCCCGCCCGGGGCACACCCCGGCGCAGCGTCACCCCGATCCAGACGAACCAGATCGGCGCGGCCAGGGCCCCGCCGAGGATCGCCGAGACCAGCACCATCGGACCGATCCCGAAGGCCACCCCGAGCGCCGCCGTGCTGGTCAGCACGCCCAACGCGATGCCCACGTAGGTCAGCGCCCGACTCAGCAGGCCGTACCGCAGCGCGAGGATGTTCACCACCAGGAAGAACGGGCCGAGCGCGCCGAACCGCAGCCAGGTCGCCGGGTCCAGCCGCAGCAGCAGGTCGGTGGTGACGATCGCGGTCCGTACCGTCGCGTCGCCGCCGGCGTAGTCGGCCGCCCAGAGCGGGGTCGCGGTGACCAGCCGGAACGTCTCGACCGCGGTCACCCCGAAGGAGAGGTACGCCAGACCGGTGGTCCAGCGCACCCACCCCTCGTGCCTGTCGCGGACCAGGTCGGCGATGGCCGGGATCGCCCCGAACGCGAAGATCGCGCCGAGGGCGTACCCCCAGTAGTAGAGGACCCGCGGGGTGCCGTTCTCGGCCAGCTCGGTCCAGAGCCGGTGCTTGTCCTCGTGGATGAGCTGCGTCGGGTCGAGCACGAAGAAGGTGGTGACCACGACGTAGGAGACACCCACCAGGATCGCGCAGGTGCCGCCGAGTCTGTTCAACCGGTTGTCGTGCATAGGGGACATCTCCTCGTGCCGCCGTCAGGCCGACGGGCGGCGTGGTTCGAGGGTCATCCGCAGCCCGTGGCGAGGGCTGGTGGTGACCTGCATCTTGGCTTCGACCGGGTGCCCCGGCACCATGCGCAGCCGGTACCGCTGGGCGATCGTCGCCAGGGTGAGCTGCGCCTCCAGTTGGGCGAGCCGGTTGCCGATGCACAACCGGGGGCCGCCGCCGAACGGGAAGTACGCGAACCGGGGCCGGTCCGCCGACCGTTCCGGGGTGAACCGGTCCGGGTCGAACCGCTCCGGGTCCTCCCAGAAGTCGGGGTGCCGGTGGGTCAGGTACGGGCTGATGTAGATCAGCGAGTTGGCCTTGACGTGGTATCCGCCGAGGGTGTCCGCGCCGGCCGCCCGCCGCTCCAGCCACGGCACCGGGTAGAGCCGCAGCGTCTCCTCCAGCACCCGGTTGGTGTACTCGAGCTGCGGCACGTCCGCCACGGTGGGCAGCCGGTCGCCGAGCACCCGGTCGAGTTCCTCGTGCAGCCTCGCCTCGACCTCCGGGTTGCGGGACAGCTCGTACCAGGCCCAGCTGAGCTGGTTGGAGGTCGTCTCGTAGCCGCCGAGCAGCAGGGTGGCAATCTCGTCGCGTACCTGCTTGTCCGACATGCCCTCGCCGGTGTCCTCGTCCCGCGCCTCCAGCAGCATCGACAGCAGGTCGTACGGCTGCTCGTCCTGCGCGCGGCGCTCCCCCATGATCCGGTAGATGATGCCGTCCAGCTCGGCCATGGCCGTGGTGAACTCCCGGTTGCGCCGGGTGGGCACCTTCGGCGGCGGCGCGAAGGGCACCATCGTCCGGTAGAGGCAGTAGTTGATCACCGTGTCCAGGCTGCGGGCGATCGCCGTCACCTCGCCGTCCCCGCGCAGCCCGGTGCTGAACAGCGACTTCGTGGCCACGTTCATGGACAGGGCGACCATCTCCGCGGCGACGTCCAGGGACTCGCCGCGCGCCGCGTACGACTCCCACCGGGCGATCCGGTCCACCACGTCGGCGACGATGAACTCGCCGAGCTTGAGGATCCGCTGCCGGTGGAAGGCCGGCTGCATCAACCGTCGCTGCCGCAGCCACGAGTCGCCGTCGTTGGTGAAGAGCCCCGCCCCGAAGGCGAGCTTCAGGGGCCGGTACTCGTGCGACTGCTTGTCGTAGTTCTTGCTGTTCACCTGGAGCACGTGCCGCAGGTGGTCCGGGTGGGTGACCAGGTGCACGGTGAACCCGGCGACGGTGAACCGCACGATGTCGCCGTACTCGGCGCTGACCTGGCCGAGGAAGCCGATCAGGTCACGCCGTAGGTCGAGCAGGCTGCCGAGCAGGAACGTGCCGCGCGGCCCGGGAGCCAGGCGCGGTGCGGACGGGTTCGCGGTCACCACTGGAGCAGGACCGCCTCTTGCGAGAAGCCCGGCCCCATCCCGACGACCAGCCCGTAGGTGCCGGGCTCCAGGTCGTACGAGGAGAAGGTCTCGTCCATCATGTAGAGCACGGTCGGCCCGGACACGTTGCCGACGGTGCGCAGGACGTGCTGGCTGAGCTTGAGGTTCTCGGCGGTCAGCCCGAACTCCTCCGCCGTCGCGGTCAGCACCTTCGGGCCGCCGGGGTGGATCAGCCAGTGTCCGATCTGGTCGACGGTGAGGTCGTGGTCGGCCAGCAGCGGGTCGAGCACCGGACGGAGACCGGTCTTCGCCAGGCCGGGCACGTCCACGCTCAGCCGGTTGCGGAACCCGTTGTCCAGCACGTCCACCCCGGCGACGTGCAGGGTGTCCGGCAGGAAACCGGAGCGGGTGTCCACCACCCGGGGCAGGCCCGGCTTGGCCAGCGGGTGCTCGTCGCCGACCATCAGGGTCGCCGCCACGCCGTCGCCGAACAGGGCCACCGTGACGATCTGCGACACCAGGTCGGTGTAGAAGGAGCTCTCGGTCAGGTCGCGGTCCAGCGCCTCCTGGAGGTAGCCCTGCACGCCGCCCTGCCAGAACGCGGTGCCGCCCAGCTCGCAGGTGAGCAGGATGACCGCCTCGGTCGGGTGGCCCTTGAGGTAGTCGGCCACCCGGCTCAGCCCGGCCACGCCGGCCATGCAGCCCAGGCCGTTGATCGGCACCCGCTTCATGGTGGGCGCGAACTCGATCCGGTTGATCAGGATCGCGTCGACGGTGGGCACCGAGACCACCGTGCTGAGCATCGAGGTGAACTGATGGATCTCGGTCGAGTCGATGCCGGCGGCGGCCAGCAGCTTGCGGACGGTCTTCTCGCAGAGGTCCGCGGCCTCCTCGACGCAGCGGGCGGCGACGGTGCTGAACGGCGGCGGGTCGAAGAAGGTGTCCAGCGGCATCGCGAAGTAGCGACCGTCGATCTGGGTGTTGTGGAAGAGACTGTCGATGATGTCCAGGTCGATGTCCAGCCCGATCGCCTGGCAGTACTTCCGCAGCGTCGTGGCGAGGGTCTGCTGGTCGTAGTAGTAGGTGGGCAGGCTGGTCTCGGTGGCGACGATGTACGGCACCGGTCCTCCTTCTAGGAAATGCGGGTGTCGGTGGTAACTGGGACGTGCGGCGCGTCGAGCCGCGCCAGGTCGTGCGTGAGTCGTCCGGAGAGCGCGGCCAGCAGCCCGGCGCGCTCCCGCTGGACGAAGAAGTGGTCGCCGGGGAGCATCTCCAGGGCGAACCCGGCGGTGGTCTGGTCCCGCCAGGCGGCAAGCTGCTCCCCGGTGACCTTGTCGTCCCGCTCGCCGCCGAAGACGGTCAGCGGGACGTCCAGCGGCGGCTCGGTCTGGTGGATACGGGTCTCCACCAGGGCGAAGTCGGCGCGCAGCACCGGCAGGTACAGCGCGATCGTCTCCGGGTCGCCGAGCATCTCCTCCGGCGTGCCGTCCATCGCCCGCAGCTTCTCGATCAGCCGGGCCTCCGGCAGCCGGTGCAGCGGCGGTTCCAGGTCGGGCAGGTGCGGGGCGCGGGCCGCCGAGACGTACAGGTGGGTCGGGGCGGGCAGCTCCCGCCGGCGCAGGTGCCGGGTCAGCTCGTACGCGACCAGGCCACCCATGCTGTGCCCGAACAGCGCGAACGGCCGGTCGAGGTACGGCCGCAGCACCCCGGTGAGCGCCTCGACCAGCGTGGACATCCGGGTGAACGCCGGTTCCCGGTGCCGCTGCTCCCGACCGGGAAGCTGGACCGGGCAGACCTCCACCCCGTCGGGCAGTTCGCCCGACCAGGTGCGGAACAGCGCCGCGTTGCCGCCCGCGTACGGCAGACAGAACAGCCGCAGCCGGGCGTCCGGGTCCGGGGTGCCCCGGACCAGCCAGTCGGCGGGGTCGGTGCTGACCTCGACGGCGGCCGACCGGGCCGGGCGGGTCGACCGACGTGCCACCACCGGTCGGGGCACCGCCGTCGACTGCGGAACCGCCGCCCCGGTGGCCGGATCCGCTGATCCGTCGGCGGTGCCGGAGGCCGGACTGTCCGTGGCCGGAGCCGGGCCGTCGACCTGGGCCAGGACGTGACCGACGATCTGGTCGACGGTGATCCCGGAGAGGAAGTCCTGGGCGGCGATCTGCGTGCCGTACATGACCCGGAGACGGTTGCGCAGCTCGAAGACCATCAGCGAGTTCAGGCCGAGCCCCAGCAGGGGCTGGTCCACGTCGAGCTGCTGCGGCTGGAGTCCCAGCACCGCCGCGATCTGCTCCCGCAGGTAGCCGGTGAGGACCGTCCGCCGCCGGGCGGGGATGACGGTCAGCAGCACGGCCCGGCTGGTCGGCGGGGCGGTGACGGCATCGTGGTCGGCCGTCCCGGTGGCCGCGTCGACCGGGGCGCTGGCGTCGACCGGGGCGCCGGGCAGGGCGGCGCGGAGCCGGGGCACGGTGGCCGTGGCGGCCGGGAGCGCGCCCGCCGAGGTCTCCTCGCGTACGCCCAGGGTGGATCGCAGTCCGGTCACCTCGGCGACCGGGCGCAGCTCGGCGTCGAGGAGCCGGACGTCACCGGTGAGCGTGTCGTCGCCGACCTCGCGGAGCTGGACGTGCGCCCACAGCTCGCCGGTCGCCCGCCGGTGCACCCGCAGCCGCTCGACCGCCGTGGGCCGGTATCCGGCGGTGGCGGCGGCCGGGTCCGGCGCGACGACCGGCAGCAGGTCGAACACACCGTCCAGCAGCCGCCAGTCCAACGGCGACCCGCCGTCGGCGGCCGGGGCGGCGAGCAGCGCCAGCAGTTCACCGTCGCGCCGCCACAGCTGCCGCACCGTACGCGCGCCAGCGCTGTCGGGCAGCCCCGCCGCGGTCCGGCTGTTCCGGTACGCGCTGCCCGGCACCTCGGTGCCGCACCGCTGCCGGATCGCGTCCGGGGTCTCCTGCGGCGGCAGGTACGGCCGCCCGGCGGCGGTGACGGTGCGCAGGGCACCCCGGGCGTGCCGGATCCACGGCCCGTCCGCTCCAATGGGTCGGCCGTACACCTCCCAGCCGGCGGTGCCGTCACGCGGGCCGGTGACCGCCACCTGGGCGACGCTCCCCGGTCCCTGGGTCGCCTCGAAGGTCACGTCGGTCAGCGCGCAGGCCGGCGTCCCGGCCAGGGAGGTCGCCGCGGTGAGCGCCAGATCGAGATGGACCGCCTCGGGCACGGTCGGCCGGTCGTCGAGGTCCGGCCAGGCGGACCGGTCGACGGGCAGCTCCCAGAAGTGCTCGCCACCGGGCGCGGCGGCCCGGAAGTACCGCTCGGTCGACGACGGCACGGTCGCCACGGCCGGGGCCGACGTCGCCCCGGTCGGGCCGAACTCCAGCCAGCAGCGTTGCCGCTGCCACGGGTAGTACGGCAGGCGCAGCACCGGCCGGTCGGTCGGGTGCTGGCGGCGCCAGTCCACCCGGTGGCCGACCGTCCAGAGCGCGCCGAGCGTGCCGAGCAGCACGGACCGCTCGTCCTCGTCCCGGCGCAACGAGGGCAGCGCCACCACCGGCCGGTCGGCGTGCCGGGCGCACTGCTCGACCGAGGGCAGCAGGATCGGGTGCGGGCTGATCTCGATGACCGCCGTCGGCGCGCTCTCCAGCAGCTGCCCGAGCACGGTGGCGAAGAGCACCGGCTCGCGCAGGTTGTCGGCCCAGTAGTCGGCGGTGAACTCCCGCCCGTCGGTGGGCCGGCCGGTGACCGTGGAGTGGATCGGCACGGTCGACTCGCGGGGCCGCACGTCGCGCAGCTCGGCGAGCAGGTCGTCGCGGAGTTCGTCCACCTGCGGACTGTGCGAGGCGAAGTCCACCTTCACCTGGCGGCAGAACACGTCCCGCTCGGTGAGCGTCTTCAGCACCGTCTCGACGGCGGTGGTGTCGCCGGAGAGGACGGTGGAGGTGGGGCTGTTGCTGACCGCGATGGCGAGCTGGTCCTCCAGGCCGGCGATGGCGGCCCGCGCCTCGTGAAGCGGCAGCTCCACCACGGCCATCGTGCCCCGGCCCCGGATCCGGCGGACCAGCCAGCTCCGCCGACAGATCACCCGGGCCGCGTCGTCGAGGCTGAGCGTGCCCGCGACGTGCGCCGCCGCGACCTCGCCCATCGAGTGCCCGACCACCGCGTCCGGGACGATCCCCCAGGACCGCCAGAGCGCGGCCAGCGCCACCTGGACCGCCCAGGTCATCGGCTGGACCACGTCGATCTGGTCGAGCTGCGAGGTCGCCTCGTCGGCGCGCAGCTCGTCGAGCAGCGACCACGACACGTACGGCGCGAGCGCGGCGGCGCACTCCTCGATCGCCTGCCGGAAGACCGGCTCGGTGTCCAGCAGCCGCCGGCCCATGCCGACCCACTGGCCGCCCTGCCCGGGGAAGACGAAGACCAGCCGGCGACGGACGTGCTGCGACTTGTCGCCGGTGGACAGACCGGGCCGCACCGCGCCGCCGGAGAACGCGGCCAGCTTGCCCTGAAGGTCGGTACGGGAGGTGAAGCTCACCGCGAGCCGCTCGTCGTACGCGGTGCGGCGCAGGCTCGCGGTGTGGCAGAGGTCGTCGAGGTCGACGGTCGGGTCGGTGACGAACTCCCCCACCGCGCCGGCCAGGTCACGCAGCGCGGCCGGGTCGTGGGCCGACAGCGGCAGCAGCCGGGCCCGGTCGTCGTCGCCGGACGTCGGGGCGGGGGCCGGCGGCGGCGGTTCCTCGACGACCACGTGCACGTTGGTGCCGCCGAAGCTGAGCGAGGTGACCCCGGCCAGCAGCGGCCCGTCGTACGGCCACGGGCCCGGAGTGTCCTGCACGCGCAGGCGGTAGTCGTCGAAGGGGATGTGCGGGTTGCCCTCGGTGTAGTGCAGGCTGGCCGGCAGTTGCCGGTGCTTCATCGCCAGCACCACCTTGATCAGCCCGGCCAGGCCGCCGACCATCTGGAGGTGCCCGATGTTGGTCTTGACCGAGCCGATCATCAGCGGGCGGTCGGCGTCCCGGCGGGCCCCGAGGACCGTGCCGAGGGCCTGCGCCTCGATCGGGTCGCCGAGGATGGTGCCGGTGCCGTGCGCCTCGACGTACTGCACCGCCGCCGGGTCCACGCCGGCCCGCTCGTACGCCTCGCGCAGCATCGCCTCCTGCGACAGCCGGCTCGGCGCGGTCAGGCCGTTGCTGCGGCCGTCCTGGACGACCGCGCTGCCGCGCAGCACCGCGTAGATCGGGTCGCCGTCCTCGATCGCCCGGGACAGCGTCTTGAGCACCACCGCCGCCACGCCCTCGCCGAGCACGATGCCGTCGCCCCGGGCGTCGAACGCCTTGCACCGGCCGTCCGGTGACATCACGCCGAGCTTGGTGAACCAGACGAAGCCCTCCGGCTTGAGGAACAGTCCCGCCCCGCCGGCCAGGGCCATCGTGCAGTCGCCGCTGCGCAGGCTCTCGCACGCCTGGTGCACGGCCAGCAGCGACGACGAGCAGACCGCGTCCATGGTGTAGCTGGGGCCGCGCAGGTCGTAGACGTACGACAACCGGTTCGCCACGATCGAGCCGAACGAGCCGGTGGCGGTGTAGACGTTCGCCAGGTCGGGGTTGTTGAAGTTCAGCCAGCCGTACTCGCTGTGCGCCAGGCCGACGAAGACGCCGGTGCGGCTGCCCTGCAACTGGTCGCGCAGCTGGCCGGCGTCGTCGAACGCCTCCTGCGCCACCTCCAGCATCAGCCGCTGCTGGGGGTCCATGTTCGCCGCCTCCCACGGCGAGATGCCGAAGAACCCCGGGTCGAAGCCGTCGATCCCGTCGAGGAAGCCGCCCCAGCGGGTGCTCATCTTCCCCGGGGCCTCCGGGTCCGGGTCGAAGTACGCGTCGGTGTCCCACCGGTCGGCGGGCATCTCCCGGATCACGTCCCGGCCGTCGCGCAGCAACCGCCAGTACGACTCCGGGTCGTTCGCGCCGCCGGGCAGCCGGCAGCCCATGCCGATCACGGCGATCGGCTCGGTCTTCGCGCGCTCCACCTCGGCGAGCTGGGCGCGCAGCTCGCGGATGCCGAGCAGCGCCCGTTGCAGCGGGGTCAGATGGTCGGTACGGGCGGCGCTGTCACTCATGGTGGTTCCTGTTCCGTGACTGGGAGAGTTCCTGCTCCAGGAGGGCTTCGACCTCGGCGTCGGAGAGCTGTTCGATCTCGGCCAGCCAGGCGTCCCGATCCGTGTCCACGGTCGGTGCCGCCGACCGGGTCGGGGGCGGGCCGGTCGGTGCGGCCGGTTCGGCGGGCTGGAGTTCCCCGGCGACGAATCCGGCCAGCGCCTCGACGGTCGGGTAGTCGAAGAGCACCGTCGCGGGCAGCGACCGGTCGACGCTGAGGCTGAGCGCGTTGCGCAACTCCACCGCCATCAGCGAGTCCAGGCCGAGTTCGTTGAGCGGACGCCGGGTGTCCAGGGTGTGCGCGGCGGTCAGGCCGAGGGCCCGGGCCGCCAGGTCCCGTACGTGCCCCACGATCAGGTCGTGCCGGTCGTCGGGCGCCGCGTCGGCCAGCAGGGTCAACAGCGCCCGGTGGTCGGCGCCGCCCGCCGCCGGACCCCCCGCGTCAGCGGTGGTTCCGGCCGCCATGTCGTCCAGCAGCGGGGGCCGCAGCCCGGTCGGGTACTGCCGCAGGTAGGCACCCCACTCGACAGCGACGACACCCACCTGCGCGCGGGGCTGGCCGAGCGCCGCCGCCAGCTCGGCGACCCCCCGCTCCGGGTCGATCAGACCCATGCCGCGCAGCGCCCACTGCCGGTCGTCGTCGACGCCGGCGGCCATGCCCGCGCCCCGCCAGGGGCCCCAGTTCACGCTCACCCCCGGCAGCCCCTGCCGACGCCGGTCGGCGGCCAGCAGGTCGAGAAAGGCGTTGCCGGCCGCGTAGTTGCCCTGCCCGGCGGAGCCGAGCATCGAGGCGACCGACGAGAACAGCACGAAGAAGTCCAGGTCGAGGCCGCGGGTGGCGCGGTGCAGGTTCCACGCCCCGGCGAGCTTCGGCCCGAGCACCCGCTCGAAGCGCGTCCACTCCTGCTGGAGCAAGATGCCGTCGTCCAGCACGCCGGCCGCGTGCACGACCCCACGCAGCGGTGGCAGGGTCGCGGTGACCTCACCGACCAGCCGGGTCACCTCGTCCGGATCGGCGATGTCGGCACGGACCACCTCGACCCGGGCTCCGGTGTCCCGCAGCGCCGCCACGTCCGCCCGGTTGGCGTCGGTGACGCCGCTGCGGCCCACCAGCACCAGGGTCCCGGCGCCCCGGTCGACGAGCCAGCGCGCCACGTGCAGGCCCAGACCGCCCAGACCACCCGTGATCAGGTACGCCCCGTCGGCGCGAACCAGGTCGTCGGCCTCCGGCGGCACGGCCGAGTCGTCGTGGCTGACGACGATCTTGCCGACGTGCCGGGCCTGCGCCATGTACCGGAACGCGTCGACCGCCCGGGTCAGCCCGAACACCCGGCACGGCAGCGGCTGGAGCGTGCCGGCGGCGAACCGCCGCATCAGCTCGTCCAGCAGGGAACGGACCGTCGCCGGCTCGTCCCGGGACAGCTCCACCAGGTCGAACGCGGTGTAGGTGACGTCGTCCCGGAGCCGGGTCACCTGGTCGGCGGACCAGATCTCCCGCTTGCCGATCTCGACGAACCGCCCGCCGGGGCGGAGCAGGCGCAGGCTCTCGACGATGAAGTCCCCGGTCAGCGAGTTGAGGACCACGTCGACCCCGGTCCCGCCGGTCCACTCGCGGATCTCGTCGGCGAACGCCAGGGTCCGCGAGTTCGACAGGTGCCGGACCCCCAGGCGTTGCAGCACCGGCCACTTGGCCGGGCTGGCCGTCGCGTACACCTCGGCGCCGACGGCCTGGGCGAGCTGCACCGCGGCCAGGCCCACCCCGCCGGCCGCCGCGTGGACCAGCACCCGCTGGCCCGGCGCGAGCCGGGCGATGTGCTCCAGTGCGTACAGGGCGGTCAGGAAGGTCACCGGGATGGTCGCGCCGTCGGCGTCCCCGACCACCGCCGGCAGCGGGGCCACCAGGTCGGCGTCGACCGTCACGAAGCTGCCGAAGCTGGCCGGGGCCAGGGCCACCACCCGGTCCCCCACCGCCAGGCCGGGGACGTCCGCGCCGAGGGCCACCACCTCGCCGACGCACTCCAGGCCGAGCGGTCCCGCCTCGCCCGGGTACATGCCGAGCGCGTTGAGCACGTCGCGGAAGTTCAGGCCGGTCGCCCGGACCCGCAGCTCCACCTGGCGCGGCTCCGGTGCCCGCCGGGCCACCGGGCGGAACACCAGCTGGTCCAGCACCCCGGGGGTCGCCACGTCCAGCCGGAACGACTCGACACTGGGCAGCGCCAGCGGCCGGCTGCCGTCGTCCGTCCCGCAGCGGGCCAGGCGGGCCACGTGCCGCTGGTCGCCGCGCCGGGCGACCTGGTCGTCCCGCCCGTCGAACCGCAGCTCGGCGGTCAGGAACGCCAGGTCGGTGGCGGGGTCGCCGGTCGGGTCGAGGTCGATCCGGGTGCAGCGCAGCTCCGGGTGTTCCAGGGCCACCGCGCCGGCCAGCCCCCAGAGCGGGGCCTGCGCCAGCGCCAGCGGCCCGGCCGGTTCGCCGACCGCCTGCGCGCCCCGGGTCACCAGGTACGTCCGGGGCGACCGGCCGCCCGCTGCCAGGGCCCGGACCAGGTGCAGGGTGCTGCGCAGCGTGGTCCGCTGGACGTCCTGGAGCGCCGTCAGGTCCGCGTCGGGGTCGGCGGGGCTGTCCAGCGCCCACAGGTGCAGCACGCCACGCCAGTCGGTGGCGCCGACCGCGTCGAGCAGCCTGGTGACGTCCTCGGGGCGGGCCGGGTCGATCCGGTACGTGTGCGGGTCGTCCTGGGCGAACACCGTACCGGGCCGGACGAGGGTGCAGGTGTGGCCTTCGGCGGTCAGCCGCGCGGCCAGTTCCCGGCCGAGCCCGTCCGCGTCGGCGAAGACCAGCCAGGCGCCCGGTACGGCGGGCGTCTCGGCGGGCCCGGCCGGGCCGGCGACCGGCCAGGTGATCTCGTACCGCAGGTCGTCGGTCCGGGGCGACGGGGGGCGCAGCATCGCCGGGTCGACGTGCCGCAGCCGCAGGCCACGCAGCTCCACGACCAGTCGGCCGGCACGGTCGACCACCACGACGTCCCCGACCACCTCCCCGGTGGTGGACCCACTGCTCCAGGCGTACGCCCGCAGCTCCGCATCGGTGGACGGGACGGCCCGCAGCCGCTCCACCCGGAACGGGACGTGGATCGACAGGCCGTCCTCCGGCTGCGGCCTGGTCAGGCCCAGCAGCTGGAAGCAGGCGTCCAGCAGACCCGGGTGCACCGGGTACGGCACGGTCGGGTCGAGCTGTCCGGGCACCCGGATGCCGCTCACCGCCACCCCGTCACCGGTGCGGACCCCGTCGAGCCAACGGAAGCTCGGCCCGAGGTCCAGCCCGGCGTCGCTGACCCGGCCGTAGAAGGTGTCGAGGTCGTCGAGCGACCGGTCGCACCGTGACGTGACCGCGTCCAGGTCCGGGGGCGTCTGTCCCGGTACGTCGTCCGGGTCGAGCCGGGCCGTGACGTACTCCGTCCAGTCCGGGTCGTCGAAGGTGACCAGTCGCGTGGTCCCGTCGGCCGTCGTGACGACCGTCTGCACCGGACGCTCACCCGGGTCCGGCAGCACCAGCGGCTGGGTGAACAGGACGTCCCGCAGGCCCGGGGCCGGGGTGCCGCTCCCGGCTCCTGCCGCCAGGAGCATGGCGACGTGGTGCGCGCCCGGCACCACGAGCTGCTCGTGCAGCCTGTGCTCGGCCAGGAGCGGGTAGGTCGCGGCGCTCAGGGGCGTCTCGAAGACCGTGTCCCGCAACGAGGGCGTTCGCAGCCGCTGCCCGAGCAGCGGGTGGTCTCCCGCCCGGCGACGGCTCTGGCTGCCCGGCGCGGGCGCCGACCAGTAGCGCTGGCGCTGGAAGGGGTACGTGGGCAGGTCCACCGCCCGGGCGGGGATCCCGTCGGTGATCGCCTTCCAGTCCAGGTCGATGCCCTGCGCGTACAGGCTCGCGACGGCGGTCAGCAGCTGCTGCCGGTCGTCCCGGCCCCGCCGCAACGACGGCAACCACCGCACCGAGCCGTCGTCGTCCACACACTGCCGACCCGCCGCCAACAACACCGGATGCGGCCCGACCTCCTGCACGACGTCACACCCCTGCGCCAGAACCGCCCGCACCCCGTCGGCGAACCGCACCGGAGCCGACACATGCTCCACCCAGTAACCCGCAGACGCGACATGGTCCCCGGCCACCGCACCGGTCACGTTCGACACCAACGTCCGCTGCGGCGCCCGGAACACCACCGACCCGGCGACCTCCCGGAACGCCGGCAGCATCGGCGCCATCAACGGCGAATGGAAGGCATGCGACACGTGCAGCGCCGTCGTCTTCACCCCGTCGGCCGTGAACTTCTCCCGCACCGCGTCGAGCGCCTCGGCCGGGCCGGCGATCACCGTCTCGGCCGGACTGTTCACCGCCGCCACGACGAGACCGGTGCCCTCCAGGAACGGGCGAACCTTCTCCTCCGGCAGCGACACCGCCACCATCGACCCACCCGCTGGGAGGGCCTGCATCAACCGGCCGCGAGCCGCGACCAGGCGTAGCCCGTCCTCCAGGGAGAACACCCCCGCCACACACGCCGCCACCAGCTCACCCACGCTGTGACCCAGGACCACGTCCGGCTCGACACCCCAGTGCCGCCACAGCCGGGCCAGAGCCCACTCCACCGCGAACAACACCGGCTGCGTGAAACCGGTCTGATCGATCACGTCCGTGCCGTCGGCCGGGAACAACACCTCCAGCAACGGCCGTTCGAGGTCACCCGCCAGCAGCTCCGCACACCGGTCGAGCTCGGCCCGGAACACCGGCTCCGACTCGTACAGGACACGCGCCATCCCCACCGACTGCGCACCCTGACCCGTGAACAACCAACCGACCCTGGCTCGACGACCGGCAGGCACCACGCCATGGACGACCGACCGGTCCTCCTCACCCGCCAGCCAACCCCGCAACCGGGCGACAGCGGTGGCCGAATCCGGGGCCACCACGGCGAGACGGTGCGGGAAATGACTGCGCGTCACCGCAGCCGCCGCACACACCAACCCGAAGTCAACAGCACTGTCATCCAGCAGGTCCACGTACCGCTGCGCCAGCACCCGCAGCGCGGCATCGTCGCGCGCCGACAACGGCAGCACGTACGCCGAACGGCCCGGAACCTCCGCCGCGACCGCCTCCGGGGCCTCACCCACGATGACGTGGGCGTTGGTCCCGCTCATGCCGAAGGAGCTGAGGCCGGCGACGCGGGGGCGCTCGCCCCGGGGCCAGGGGGTCGGGGCGACCGGAACCCGGACCGGAAGGCCGTCCCAGTCGATGTGCGGGTTCGGCGTACGGAAGTGCAGGTGCGACGGCATCTGTTCGTGCCGCAACGCCAGCACCAGCTTGATCAGACCGGCCATTCCGGCAGCAGCCTCCAGGTGCCCGATGTTGGTCTTCACCGAGCCCACCAGCAGCGGACGATCCGCCGGCCGGTCCCGGCCGAGCACCGAGGCTAGGGCGCGTACCTCGATCGGGTCGCCCAGCGAGGTGCCCGTGCCGTGTGCCTCCACGTAATCCACGTCGCCCGGCTCGACGCCCGCGTCCGCGAGGGCCGCCCGGATGAGGTCCTGCTGCGCCAGGCCGTTCGGGACGGTCAGGCCGCCGCTCGGGCCGTCGTGGTTCACGGCGGTGCCCCGGACGACCGCGAGGACCCGGTCACCGTCGCGCTGGGCGTCCGACAGCCGCTTCAACACCACCACGCCGCAGCCCTCGCCCCGGCCGTAACCGTCGGCGGAGGCGTCGAAGGTCTTGCACCGGCCGTCCACGGCGAGGGCCTTCATCTTCGACAGCGTGACGAAGGCGTCCGGGGCGAGCATCGCGTTGACCCCGCCGACCAGAGCCAGGTCGGTTTCGCCCGCACGCAGGCTCCGGGTGGCCAGGTGCAGCGCCACCAGCGAGGACGAGCACGCGGTGGTGACCGCCATGCTCGGCCCCTGCAACCCGAGCAGGTACGACAGCCGCCCGGCCGGGAAGCTGAGGTCGTTGCCGGTGCCGGCGTACAGGTCGAGCTGGGTGGGGTCGCCCGCGCCGGTCTGCAACTGGAGGTAGTCGTTGGTCATGATGCCGACGAAGACTCCGGTCGGGGTCCCGACCAGACGGTCCGGCACCTGACCGGCGTGTTCCAGGGCCGCCCAGGACACCTCCAGCAGCATCCGCTGCTGCGGGTCGAGGCTGGCGGCCTCACGCGGGGCGATGCCGAAGAAGGCCGGGTCGAACTGGTCGACGCCGTCGACGAAGTGCCCCTCCCGGGTGTACATACGGCCGGGCCGGTCCGGGTCCGGGTGGTAGAAGTCCGCCAGGTCCCAGCGCTCCGGGGGCACCTCACCGGCCGCGTCCACGCCGTCGCGCAGCACCCGCCAGAAGGCGGCCAGGCCGTCACCGCCGCCCGGGAAGCGGCAGCTCGCGCCGATGATGGCGACCGGCTCGTGCTGGGCCCGCCGGACCTCGTCCAGCTCGGCTTCCAGTTCCTCGATGGCGACGAACGCGCGCAGGAGCGCGGACTGCTCGCCGCGCGTCGGGTCTTCGGTCATTTCCTTCTCCGCTCCGCAAGAGATGCGAGCTTCTTCGCCAACAGGTCTTCCAGGGCGTCCTCGGAGAGGTCCTTGAGACGCTCGACGGTCTCCGAGGATCGGGCGGACGGCTCCGGTGCCGGTTCCTTCGCCACGTCCAGTTTCAGGGCGAGGACGTCGCGGGCCAGGTATTCGGTGAGGGCCTCGACGGTCGGGTACTCGAAGACGACCGTCGAGGGCAGCGTCCGCCCGAGCTGACCCTGCAACGTGTTCTTCAGTTCGATCGCCATCAACGAGTCGAGGCCGATCTCGAAGAACTTCTGCCGGGGCTCCAGGTGGTAGGTCGCCGGCAGGCCGAGCACCGCCACCACCTGGTCGCGTACGTGCCGACGCAGCAGGTCGAGGCGGTCCTGCGGCGGGGCCGCGGCGAGCCGTTCGGGCAGCCGGTCCTCGGGTGGTGGCGTGGCCGTGCGCGGCTGCGGGCCGCGCGTCGTGCGGGCCAGTTCCCGCAGCAGCGCCGGGGTGCCGTCCGATGCGAACCGACGCAGGTACGTCGACCAGGTCACCGGCAGGACACCCACCTGGACCGGGCCGGCACGCAGGATCGCCTCCAGCGCCTCGGTGCCCTGCTCGGGGGTGATCCCACCGATGCCCTGGGCGGCCCACCGTCCCTCGGCCTGGCCGGCGCGGGCCGCCATGCCGGCCTCGGTCCACGGTCCCCAGTTGACGCTGACCGCCGGCAGGCCCTGTGACCGGCGGTGGTGGGCCAACCCGTCGAGGAACGCGTTGGCCGCCGCGTAGTTGGCCTGACCGGCGGTGCCGAGCAGGGACGCCGCCGACGAGAACAGCACGAAGAAGTCGAGCGGCAGGTCCCGGGTCGCCTGGTGCAGGTTCCACCCACCGTCGACCTTGGGTGCCAGCACCCGGACGAAGTCCGCCCAGGGCTGCTGGAGCAGCACGCCGTCGGCCAGCACACCGGCCGCGTGCACCACGCCGCGCAGCGGCCGGTCGGCCGGGACCGCCGCGACCAGTCGCGCCACGTCCTCCGGCCGGGCGACGTCCGCCGAGGCGACGGTGACCTCGGCACCCGACTCCCGCAGCCCGTCGAGCGCCGCCACGGCCTCGCCGGTGGGCTCACGTCGACCGACCAGGACCAGGTGCCGGGCGCCGCGCGCCACCAGCCAGCGCGCGACGGTCAGGCCGAGCGCCCCGAGGCCACCCGTGACCAGGTACGTCGCGTCGGCGTGGACGGTCACCGCCGCGTCCGGCACGGGCCCGACCCGCTGCGGTACGAGTCGGGCGACCAGCCGCTCCGGCCCCCGTACGGCGACCCGGTCCCCGGTCGGCGGCGAGAGGAGTTCGCCGAGCAGGGCGGTCGCCGCGTCCGCGTCGGTGGTGGCGGGATCCAGGTCGACCTGTCCGCCCCACAGTTCGGGGTGTTCCAGTTCGACGACGTTGCCCAGCCCCCAGAGCGGGGTCTGCGCCACCGCCACGGGCGAGCCGGCGGTGGTCGCACACGCGCCCCGGGTGACCAGGTGCAACTTCGCGCTCTCCAGAACCGCCAACCCCCGCAGGAGGTGCAGCGCGGTACGCAGCGTCGACGCCTGGTCGGTGGTGAGGTCGGACAGCCGCGGCTCGTCTCCACCCGTAGCGGGCCCGCACAGCAGCACCGTGCCCCGGAACGGGACGGTCCGGTCGGCGGCGACGGTGTCGAGCAGCGCGGTGAGCCGGGTCGGGTCGGCCGGGTCGAACTGCCACGTCCCGTCGTCCAGGGCCTCCGTGGACGGACCCGGGTGGGCGAGGACGACCTCCTGCCCACGAGCACGGAGTCGTTCCGCCAGCGCCGTACCGACACCGGGCCGGTCGGCGCAGACCAGCCACCGGCCCGGGGCCTCCGCTGCGGGGGCCGGCAGCGGTTCGGGCTGCCAGGCCACCTCGTGGAACAGCCCGGTGGCGCGGGCCTGGCCGGCGCGCAGGAGCGCCGACCGTTCGGCCCGCTTCAGGTGCAGCCCGTACGACTCGGCGACGAGACGACCCTCGTCGTCGACCAGCCGGACGTCGGCGGTGAGCGTCTCGTCGTTCGGGTCGCTGCCGGACCGCAGTCGGGCATGGCCCCAGAGTTGCCCCTCGACGGTGCAGTGCAGCCGGAACCGGTCCACGCCGAGCGGCACGTACACGGTGAACTCGCGGCCGGCGGTCGGCAGGGTCGCGCCGACGATCTGGAAGCTGGCGTCGACCAGGCCCGGGTGGAGGGCGTACCGCTCGTGGCGGTCGCTGTCCCGCACGGCGCGCATCTGGCACAGGGCCTCGCCGTCGCGTCGCCAGATCCGGCTCTGCCAGCGGAACCCGGACTCCAGTTCGAGGCCGTCCCGCCAGCCCGTGTCGTAGAACCAGTCGACGTAGTCCGGGTCGGCTTCGCACCGCTCCCGGATCGCGGCCGGCGTCTCGTGCGGCTCCGCGCCGACCTGCGGCGCCTCGCTGAGGGTGCCGGTGGCGTGGGTCGTCCACGTCGGCTCGTCGGCGCTGCGACTGACCAACTGGATCGACCCGTCCTGGTCGGCGGAGGCGGCGAGAACGACCTGGACGACCCGGTCCTCGTCCGCCCCGAGCAGCATCGGCTGCGGGAAGACGACGTCGGTCAGGACCGGGGCGGCGTTCCGGCCCTCGGCGGCGGCGGCCAGCATCACCAGGTGGTGGGCGCCGGGCACCACGATCTGGTCGTAGATGCGGTGCTCGGCGAGGAGCGGGTGGGACAGCCGGTTGAGCACCGTCTCGTGGACCGTGCCGGTGAGCGCGGGCGAGGAGAGGGTCCGCCCGAGCAGCGGGTGGCCGGCGTCCCCGACGGGTAGGTTCCGGGACCGACGGGGAGCGGCCGGCGACCAGTAGCGCTGGCGTTGGAAGGGATAACCGGGCAGCTCCACCGTCCGGGTGGGGACCCCGTCGGTGATCGCTTTCCAGTCGAGGTCCACACCCTGCGCGTAGAGACCCGCGACCGCGGTCATCAGCTGTTGCCGGTCGTCCCGGCCCCGCCGCAGCGACGGCAACCACCGCACCGGGGTGTCGTCGTCCACGCACTGCCGACCGGCGGCCAACAGGACCGGGTGCGGGCCGATCTCCTGCACGACGTCGCACCCCTGGTCGAGAACCGCCCGCATACCGTCGGCGAACCGGACCGGAGCCGACACGTGCTCGATCCAGTAGTCCGCCGAGCCGTATCCGGTGTCGGCCAGCCCGCCGGTCACGTTCGACACGACCGTGCACTGCGGACCCCGTGGGCTGATCTCCTTGGCCGTCTCCCGGAACGCCGGGATCATCGGCTCCATCAGCGGTGAGTGGAAGGCGTGCGAGACGTGCAGCGCCGTGGTCTTCACCCCGTCGGCCGTGAACTCTGCCCGGACGGCGTCCAGCACGTCGGCCGGGCCGGCGATCACCGTCTCCACCGGACTGTTCACCGCCGCCACGACCAGACCGGTGCCGTCCAGCAGCGGACGGACCTCGTTCTCCGGCAACGACACTGCCGCCATCGACCCGCCCGGCGGCAACGCCTGCATCAACCGGCCGCGTGCCGCCACCAGACGCAGCCCGTCCTCCAGGCTGAACACCCCCGCCACACACGCCGCGACGAGTTCACCCACGCTGTGGCCCAGGACCACGTCCGGCTCGACACCCCAGTGCCGCCACACGCGGGCAAGAGCCCACTCGACGGCGAACAGCACCGGCTGCGTGAACCCCGTCTGGTCGAGAACGTCGGTGCCGTCGGCCGGGAAGAGCACCTCCAGCAGCGGCCGATCAAGCTCGGCCGCCAGCAGCTCCGCGCACCGGTCGAGTTCGGTCCGGAACACCGGCTCGGAGTCGTACAGCGCACGCGCCATCCCGACGAACTGCGCGCCCTGACCCGTGAACAGCCACCCCACCCGAGGGCGGTGACCCACCGGCACCACACCGTGCACGACCGACCGGTCCTCGGCTCCGGCCAGCCAACCCCGCAGCCGCGACACCGCCGTCGGCGAGTCCGGGGCCACCACCGCCAGGCGGTGCGGGAAGTGACTGCGCGTCACCGCAGCCGCCGCACACACCGACGCGAGATCGGGGGCACCGGCACCGTCCAACAGGTCGGCGTACCGCTGGGCCACCACCCGCAGCGCGGCGTCGTCGCGCGCCGACAACGGCAGCACGTACGCCGAACGGTCCGGGGTCCGTGTGTCGGCGGCCTCCGGCACGGCGGGCGCCTCGGCCACGACGAGGTGCGCGTTCGTGCCGCTCATCCCGAACGAACTCACGCCCGCGACCCGGGGCTTCCCGCCGCGCGGCCACGCACGGGTTCCGGTGGCGACCTCGACCGGGATCCGGTCCCAGGGGATGTGCGGGTTCGGCGTACGGAAGTGCAGGTGCGACGGCACCCGGTCGTGCCGCAACGCCAGCACCACCTTGATCAGGCCGGCGATCCCGGCGGCGGCCTCCAGGTGACCGATGTTCGTCTTCACCGAGCCCACCAGCAGCGGACGGTCCGCCGGCCGGTCCTTGCCGAGGGCGGCGGCCAGCGCGTCGACCTCGATCGGGTCGCCCAGCGAGGTGCCCGTGCCGTGTGCCTCGACGTAGTCGACGTCGGCGGGCGCCACCCCGGCGTCGGCGAGCGCCGTCCGGATCAGCTCCTGCTGCGCCAGACCGTTCGGCACCGTCAGACCACTGCTCGGACCGTCGTGGTTCACCGCCGACCCACGAACCACGGCGAGGACCCGGTCACCGTCGCGCTGGGCGTCCGACAACCGCTTCAACACCACGACACCGCAGCCCTCCCCCCGGCCGTAACCGTCGGCGGCAGCGTCGAACGTCTTGCACCGGCCGTCCGGCGACAACGCCTTGGTCCGGGAGAGGTAGATGGTGCCCTCGGGGGTCAGGACCAGGTGGACCCCGGCGGCGAGCGCGAGGTCCGACTCGCCCGACCGCAGGCTCCGGCACGCCAGGTGCACCGCCACCAGCGACGACGAGCACGCCGTGTCCACGGCCATGCTCGGTCCCTGCAACCCCAGCAGGTACGACAGCCGTCCGGCGGCGACGCTGAAGGCGTTACCGGTGCCGGTGTACGCGTCCATGCCGGCCGGGTCGGCGGAGCGCAGCAGCAGCGAGTAGTCGTCGGTACCGATGCCGACGAACACCCCGGTACGGCTGCCCGCCAACCGGGCCGGTACCTGCCCGGCGTCCTCCAGGGCCGACCAGGCCACCTCCAGCAGCAACCGCTGCTGCGGGTCCAGGCTCACCGCCTCACGCGGCGACACCCCGAAGAACCCGGCGTCGAACCCGTCCACCCCGGCCAGGAAGTGACCGGCACGGGTGTACATCTTCCCGGGGGCGTCCGGGTCCGCGTCGAAGAACGCGTCCACGTCCCAGCGGTCCGCCGGCACCTCGCCGACCGCGTCCACGCCCTGCGACAGCACGTCCCAGTACGCCGTCGGCGAGTCCACCCCACCCGGGAACCGGCAGCCCACACCGACCACGGCGATCGGCTCGGGCGTGGACCGCTTCTGGGCGTCGAGGCGCTTCTGCAGGTCGAGGACGAGCAGCGCGAGGCGCTTGGGCGGCAGGTTGGCCAGCCTCTCCTGGAGCTCGCTCATCTACGCCTGCCCTTCGTTCGTGAACAGCCGGTCGATCTCGTCGTCCGACATCTGCTCGAGGTTGTCCAGCAGCGCTTCGAGGTCGTCACCCGGCTCTGTCGGGGGTGGACCCTCGGGTTCGGGTTGCCGCTGCCCGAAGAGCACGGTGTCGAGGTAGCCGACGACCGCGTCGACCGTCGGGTAGTTGAACAGCAGCGTGGTGGGCATCTCGTGGTCGAAGGCGGCCTGCACCCGGTTCTTGAACTCCAACGCCATCAGCGAGTCCAGGCCGAGGTCGAACAAACCCTTCTGCGGGTCGAGGGACGCCTCGTCGAGCATGAGGATCCGCGCCAGCTCGCCGGTCACGTGCTCGGTGAGGGCGATCCGGCGTTTCGCGTCCGGCAGGGCCACGTACCGCTCGCGCAGCCGGGGCCCGGCGGCGGGCACCGTCGGCGACCGGTCGGCGGCGGGCTCCGGCCGGACCAGTTCGGCCAGCAGGGGGCGGGCCGCGCCGAGCGGGTACTGCTCGGCGTAGCGGGCCCAGTCCACCGGTACGACCCCGACCTGCGGCACCGCACCTGCCATCATCCGCTCCAGCAGCCGGATCCCCCGCTCCGGCGGGATGACGCCGATGCCCCGGGCGGTCCAGCGCTGCTGGTCGCGGTCGGTCAGCGCGGCGGCCATGCCGGAGTCGCCCCACGCGCCCCAGTTCACGCTCAGCGCCGGCAGGCCCGACGCGTGCCGGTGGTGGGCCAGCGCGTCCAGGAACGCGTTCGCCGCCGCGTAGTTGCCCTGGCCGGGTGCGCCGAGCAGGGAGGCGATCGACGAGAACAGCACGAAGTGGTCCAGTGGAAGCCCACGGGTGAGCTGGTGCAGGTGCCAGGCACCGGTCACCTTCGGCGTGAGGACCCGCTCGAACCGGTCCCAGCTCTGCTGGTGCAGGACCCCGTCGTCGAGGATGCCGGCCGCGTGGAAGACGCTCCGCAGCGGCGGCATGGACGTCTCGATCTCGGCGAGGATCGTCCGTACGTTGTCCGCCCGGCCGACGTCTCCCCGGATCACGCGTACCTGCGCGCCCTGCCCGGTGAGGGCGCGGAGCGTCTCCTCGGCCGCCTCCGACGGCCCGCGCCGTCCGACCAGGACGACGTGCCGTGCGCCCCGGTCGACCAACCACCGGGCGACCAGCAGCCCGAGTGCGCCCAGACCACCGGTGACCAGGTGGGTGCCGTCGGCGCTGACCTTCGGCCGGGTGTCCGACGGCGCGGCTCCGGCACGGACGACCCGGGCGACGTGGCTGCGCCCGCCCCGCCAGGCGATCTGGTTCTCACCTGCGGACGACCGGAGGCTGGCGACCACGGCAGTGGCCGCATCGGCGGCGGGATCCAGGTCGATCAGCCCACCCCACAGCGTGGGATGTTCGAGTCCGATGACGGTGCCCAGCCCCCAGACCGGCGCCTGGTACGGCGCGGCGGGGCCGGGCTCCCCGGCCACGGCCTGGGCGCCACCGGTGACGACCCAGATCCGTGGGGACACCGCCAGGTCGAGCGGGGCGACGGCCTGCACCAGGTGCAGCAGACTGGCGCAGATCCGCTCGTGGGCCACCGGCAGGTCCTCGGGCGCGGCGGACACGTGGTCGAGGCTCCAGAGGTGGACGACGCCGGTGATCGCACCGGTGTCCCCCATGAGCTGGCGGAAGTGGTCCGGCTGCCCGGGTGCGACCTGCCAGACGTCGTCGCCCAGGGCCGCGTACCGGTCACCGGCACGGACCAGGAGGCATCGATCGCCCCGGGCCCGGAGCGCGGCGACGACGGACTCGGCGACCCCACCGGCGTCCGCGAAGACCAACCAGCGGCCCGCATCGCTCTCGTCTTCCGCTGCGGTGATCTCCTGGGGCCGCCAGTCCACCTGGTAGAGCCAGTCACTGTCGTCGCTCCCCCAAGACCGGGGCAGGCGGGACGTGTCGACCCAGTAGCGTCGGCGTTGGAAGGGGTACGTGGGCAGGTCCACCGCCCGGGCGGGAATCCCGTCGGTGATCGCCTTCCAGTCCAGCTCCACACCCTGCGCGTACAGGCTCGCGACGGCGGTCAGCAGCTGCTGCCGGTCGTCCCGGCCCCGCCGCAACGACGGCAACCACCGCACCGAGCCGTCGTCGTCCACACACTGCCGACCCGCCGCCAACAACACCGGATGCGGCCCGACCTCCTGCACGACGTCACACCCCTGCGCCAGAACCGCCCGCACCCCGTCGGCGAACCGCACCGGAGCCGACACATGCTCCACCCAGTACCCCGCAGACGCGACATGGTCCCCGGCCACCGCACCGGTCACGTTCGACACCACCGTCCGCTGCGGCGACCGGAACACCACCGACCCGGCGACCTCCCGGAACGCCGGCAGCATCGGCGCCATCAACGGCGAATGGAAGGCATGCGAGACGTGCAACACGGTCGTCTTCACCCCGTCGGCCGCGAACTTCTCCCGAACGACGTCCAGCACCTCGACGGGGCCGGCGATCACGGTTTCCACGGGGCTGTTCACCGCCGCCACGACAAGATCGGTGCCGTCCAGCAGCGGACGGACCTTCTCCTCGGGCAGCGACACCGCCACCATCGACCCACCCGCCGGCAACGCCTGCATCAACCGACCGCGAGCCGCAACCAGACGTAGCCCGTCCTCCAGGGAGAACACCCCCGCCACACACGCGGCAACAAGCTCACCCACGCTGTGGCCCAACACCACGTCCGGCTCGACACCCCAGTGCCGCCACAACGCCGCGAGAGACCACTCCACCGCGAACAAGACCGGCTGCGTGAAACCGGTCTGATCGATCACGTCCGTGCCGTCGGCCGGGAAGAGCACCTCCAGCAACGGCTGATCAAGCTCGGCCGCCAGCAGCCCCGCGCACCGGTCGAGCTCGGCCCGGAACACCGGCTCCGACTCGTACAGGACACGCGCCATCCCCACCGACTGCGCACCCTGACCCGTGAACAACCAGCCCACCTTCGGGCGCCGCCCCGTGGGCACCACACCATGGGCGACCGAAGGGTGTTCCTCGCCCGCCAGCCAACCCCGCAACCGGGCGACAGCGGCAGCCGAATCCGGAGCCACCACCGCCAGACGGTGCGGGAAATGACTGCGCGTCACCGCAGCCGCCGCACACACCAACCCGAGATCCGGAGCGCCGGCACCGTCCAACAGATCGACGTAGCGCTGCGCCACCACCCGCAACGCGGACTCGTCCCGCGCCGACAACGGCAACACGTACGCCGAACGTCCGGGCTCCACGGACGACGCCGCCGGGTCCGGCGACTCTGGTGCCTCCCCCACGACCAGGTGCGCGTTCGTTCCACTCATCCCGAACGAACTCACGCCGGCGAGCCGGGGCCGGTCGCCTCGGGGCCAGGGCGTGCCGGTGACGGGAATCTCGGCGGGGATCTCGGTGAGCGCGATGCGCGGGTTGACGGTGCTGACGTTGACCTGTGGTGGCAGTTGCCCGTGCCGCAACGCCAGCACCGACTTGATCAGACCGGCCACCCCGGCGGCGGCCTCCAGATGCCCGATGTTGGCCTTCACCGAGCCGAGCAGCAGCGGCCGATCAGGCGTACGGCGTTCGCCCAGCACCGCGCCGAGTGCCGCGACCTCGATCGGGTCGCCGAGGGGCGTACCGGTGCCGTGTGCCTCGACGTAGTCGACGTCCGCGGGCGCGACCCCGGCGTCGGCGAGCGCCGTCCGGATCAACTCCTGCTGCGCCAGACCGTTCGGCACCGTCAGACCACTGCTCGGACCGTCGTGGTTCACCGCCGACCCACGAACCACCGCAAGGACCCGGTCACCGTCCCGCCGCGCGTCCGACAACCGCTTCAACACCACCACACCGCAGCCCTCCCCCCGGCCGTAACCGTCGGCGGCAGCGTCGAACGTCTTGCACCGACCGTCCGACGACAACGCCCGGGCGCGGGAGAGGAAGATGTGCGACTCCGGAATGATCATGAGGTTGACGCCGGCGGCGAGCGCGAGATCCGACTCACCCGACCGCAGGCTCCGGCACGCCAGGTGCACCGAGACCAGGGACGACGAACACGCCGTGTCGACCATCAGGCTGGGCCCGTGCAGGCCGAGCAGGTACGACAGCCGTCCGGCGACGGCGCTGCCGATGCCGCCCGTGCCGTAGTAGGTGTCGATGACCGTGGGGTCGCCGAGCTTGAGCTGGAGCTGCATGTACTCGTTGCTGATCAGGCCGACGAACACCCCGGTACGGGTGCCGGCAAGCTGGTCGGGGACCTGGCCGGCGTGTTCCAGGGCCTCCCAGGCCACCTCCAGCAGCAGCCGCTGCTGCGGATCCAGACTCACCGCCTCACGCGGCGACACCCCGAAGAACCCGGCGTCGAACCCGTCCACCCCAGCCAGGAAGTGACCGGCGCGGGTGTACGACTTCCCCGGCGCATCCGGGTCCGGATCGAAGAACCCGTCCACGTCCCACCGGTCCGCCGGCACCATGCCGACCGTCTCCCCGCCCTGCGACAACACGTCCCAGAACGCCGCTGGCGAATCCACCCCACCGGGGAAACGACAGCCCATACCCACCACCGCGATCGGCTCCCCGAGCGGAGGCCGGGCGGCGGTGGTGTCCCGGCCCAGGGCCAGCAGCGCCTGCTTGACCGGGGAAAGGTCGCTGTCGGCGTCGGTCAGGTGTCGGCGCAGCAGCGACAGCGCCTCGTCCTCGGAGAGGGCGGCGAGCGCGTCGGAGGTGAGGGCGGGGGCGGCCGGCAGGCTGCGGGCCGGCGCGGGGGTGTCCAGCCCGAACACCTCGCGGGCGAGGTGGTCGGTCAGGGCGGCGACCGACGAGTACTGGAAGACCAGGGTCAGCGGCAGCCGGTACGCGTCGCCGAGCGCCCGCTGCAACCGGTTCTGGAGGTCGACCGCCATCAACGAGGTCATGCCGAGGGCGAAGAAGCCCTGTCGGGGGTCGATCGGGGTGTCGTCCTCGGTGCCGAGGGTCTCGGCCACCAGGTTGGCGAGCGCGTCGGCGAGCCGGGTGCGGCGCTCGGCCGGTACGGCCCCGGCGACCAGCCGGACCAGTTCCGGCACCTCCGCCGTCCGCTCGGCCCGGTCGGTCGGGCGGGACTCGATCCAGTACCGCTTCCGCTGGAACGGGTAGGTCGGCAGGACCACCCGGGGCGGCCGTCCGGCATCCGGCTCCGCCGGGTCGTCGCCGTACACGTACCGAACCGCCTGCCCGCTCGCCCCGGGTGCATGCAGGGGTCCCCTGCTACCGGTTTTTGATGAGGAGGGGTCCCCTGCTACCACCTCAGCCGGGGCGACGACGCCGTGGTGGACATCGGGGGCGACGTCGGGGGCGTCGGTGCCGGCGAGCCAGGCCGTGAGCCGGGCGGCGGCGGTTGCCGCGTCGGGGGCGACGACGGCGAGCCGGTGGGCGAAGTGGGTGCGTCCGGTGGCGGCGGTCGCGCACACGGCGCTGAAGTCGGGCCCGTCCGGGGTGGTCAGCAGCGTGACGTACCGCTCGGCGAGGGCGCGCAGCGCGGCGGCGTTGCGCGCCGAGAGCGGCAGCATCAGCGGCCCGCCGTCTCCACCGTCGGTGCTGCCGGCACCCGGTCCGTCCGCTTCGGCGCTGTGCCGCGACGCGGGCACGGCCGCCGGCCCGGCCGACCGACCGACCGGAGGCACGGACGAAACGTCCACCGGAGGCACGGACGAAACGTCGGCCGGAGGCACGGACCGGACGTCGGCCGGGGGTTCGGCGACCACCAGGTGCACGTTGACGCCGCCGAGGCCGAACGAGTTGACCCCGGCGAGGCGGGGGCGGTCGGCGCGCGGCCAGGGCAGCGGCGTGGCCGGGAGGACGAAGGGCGCGTCGGCCAGCCCGGTCTGCGGGTTGATCGTGTCGAGGTGCAGGTGCGGGGGGATGGTCCCGTGCTGGAGGGTGAGCACCACCTTGATCAGGCTGGCGATGCCGGCGGCCATCTCCAGGTGGCCGATGTTGGTCTTGACCGAGCCGAGCGCGCACGGCCGGTCGGCGTCCCGTGCCGGGCCGAAGACGCTGGTCAGGGCGGTCGCCTCGACCACGTCGGCGAGCGGGGTGCCGACCCCGTGCGCCTCGATCAGGTCGACCTGGTCGGGGGTGACCCCGGCGTCGCGCAGGGCGTCGCGGACGACGGCCTCCTGGGAGCCGGCGTGCGGGGCGGTCAGCGCCTCCCCGCGTCCGTTCTGGTTCATCGCGGTGCCACGGATGACGGCGAGGACGGGATCGCCGTCACGGCGCGCGTCGGCGAGCCGCTTGAGGACGACCATCCCGCAGCCCTCGCCCCGGACGTAGCCGTCGGCGGCGGCGTCGAAGCTCTTGCAGCGCCCGTCGGCGGCCATCATCCAGGTCTGGGAGAGCCCGATGGTGGCCTTCGGCGAGAGCATGAGGTTGACGCCGCCGGCGAGGGCGACGGTGGTCTCGCCCGAGCGCAGGCTCTGGCAGGCCAGGTGCACGGCGACCAGGGACGACGAGCAGCCGGTGTCCAGGGCCAGGCTCGGGCCGTGCAGGTCGAGCAGGTACGACAGCCGGTTGACCGCGAGGCTGAGCGCGTTGCCGGTGACGTAGTAGGCGTTCAGGTTGGCCGGGTCGTCGAAGGCGACCTGGGCGTAGTCGTCGGTGCCGATGCCGACGTAGACGCCGGTGTCGCTGCCGGCGAGCCGCCCCGGGACGACCCCGGCCCGTTCCAGCGCCTCCCAGGTGACCTCCAGCAGCATCCGGTGCTGCGGGTCCATGCTGGCCGCCTCACCCGGGGAGACGCCGAAGAAGTGGGGGTCGAACCGGTCCACCCCGTCGACGAAGCCACCCCAGCGGCTGTTCGTCGTCCCGGGCTCGGCGAGGTCGGCGTCGAAGAGGGCGTCGACGTCCCACCGGTCCCGGGGGACCTCGGTGATCGCGTCCCCGCCGCCGACGAGCAGACGCCAGAAGGCGTCGGCGTCGCCGGCACCGGGGAAACGGCAGCTCAGACCGATTACGGCGATCGGCTCGGCTGCGGACCGGGGTGTCGGGTCCGACGGGTGACTGCGCTCGGGGGCCATTCGGCTCAACCCTTCCTCGCGTGGCGCCTACTGCTCCTGCTGGACGGGGACCTACTGCTGTTGCTTAACCTTGAGGAAGAGGTCGACCAGTTCGTCGACGTTGGACAGGTTGGCCAGTTCGGTCCGGGGCACCCGGATCTTGAGTTCCCGCATCGAGGCCGACACGATCTCGACGATGTCGAGGCTGCCGAGGCCGAACTCCTTCATCGACTTCGAGGTGTCGACGGGCTTGTCGTCGAGGCCCTCGGCGTTGAGTCGGATGTGCTTGGTCACCACGTCGACGACCTGCTGGCGTTCCATCTTGTTGCTCCTTCTCGGTGGTACTTCTCAGGTGAGGTAGGTCTCGGCGACGATGTCCGCGACCTCGGGTCGGCCGAAGCAGACCCGGTGCATCAGGTGCTCGCGGGACATCGCCTCGCGTAGCAGTTGCCGTCGGGGCTGGGCGAGACTCTCCTTGGTCAGCTCCAGCACGTGGCGGGGTTTCTCGGCGATGCGGCGGGCGTACTCCAGGGCGGTGTCGACGACCTCGGCGGCCGGGACGACCGCGTTGAAGAAGCCGCGTCCGTCGAGGTCGGCGCCCTTGTAGTAGCGGGCGGTCAGGGTCAGCTCGGCGGCGGTGGCCGCGCCGACGGCGGCCGGCAGCAGCGTGGTGGTGCCCATCGCCGGGGTGAAGCCCATCCGCGCGAAGTTCATGCTGTACCGCCGGTTGCGGGCGGCCACGACGAGGTCGCAGCAGAGCGCGAGCACCAGGCCGCCGCCGACCGCGTGCCCTTCGAGGGCGCCGACGATCGGCACCGGGAAGTCCAGCATGGGCCGGGAGAGCAGCAGGTCCTTGACGTGCAGGGTGCCGGAGAGCACCCGTTGCAGCGCGTCCATGGTGGCCCCGGCGCAGAACACCTCGGGCCGACCGCGCAGCAGCAGCACCCTGAGCTGCGGATCTGCGGCGAGCTGCGCCAGGGCGGCCAGCAGCTCGTCGCAGAGCCGGTCGCTGAGCCGGTTCTCGTGCTCGGCGTCGTCGAGGGTCAGCTCGGCGATGCCGGGCTCCACCTCACGTACCCGAATGACCTGGAACATCCATCCGCCCTCGATAGCGTGCGAACCACTGTGGTGCGAAGCCCTCCCCGAACGCGGTGACCCCTTCCCGCACGTCCGGCCGGGCCAGCCAGCCGGTGAACAGGTCGAGGCCCGCCTCGATCTGCCCGTCCAGGTCGGCGGCGCTGCACCGGTCGTAGTAGCGCTTGGTCTCGGCCAGCGCCGCCGGCGCGGACCGGAAGATCCGTTGCAGCTGGGCCCGCAGGGCCGGCTCGACGCCGCCGGTGACCAGTTCGTCGACCAGGCCGTAGGTGTGCGCCTCGGCGGCCTCGACGCCCCGGGTGCTCAGCGTCATCGCCCGCAGCCGGGCCGGGCCGACGCGCAGCAGCAGGAACGGCACGATGGTGGCGGGCACCAGGCCGACGATCGGTTCGGAGAGCATGAACCGGGCGTTCGGGGTGCCCAGCACCAGGTCGCAGGCCGCGAGGAGACCGACGCCGCCGCCCATGGCCTCGCCGTCCGCGACGGCGATCACCGGTACGCGGGCCCGCCGCAGCCGGGCCAGGCAGGCCGGCAGCCGACGGAGCTGCTCGCGTTCCGGCAGTCGACCGTGGACGAAGAACGCCTCCAGGTCGAGCCCCCGGCAGAAGGTGTCCCCCTCGGCGGTGAGCACCAGGGCCCGGCAGTCCGGGTCGGCGTCCACCGCGTCGAGCGCCTCCTCCAACCCGTCGATCAGGTCGAAGTTGATGGCGTTGCCGTTGGCGGCGGCGACGAGCGTCACGAAGCAGACGCCGTCGGCGATCTCGGAGCGAACCGCGCGATCCACGGTCAGCTCCAGGTGTAGTGGCGCTGGTAGTCGCGGACGCCCTCCAGGACGAGCAGGCGCTGGCCGTCGTACCGCTGGGCGTACAGGTCGCCGACGTCCTGGGTCAGCGGCTCGTAGGTGGGCTCGTCGATGTTCGACTCGCACGCCTTCTCGATCTGCTCGTACTGCTCGACGCCGAGACGGACCCGGGAGTCGAGGTGCGCGTCCACGTCGAGGCCCCGCACGTACGCCTGCGCGTCCGCGCCGACCAGTCCGCTGTAGAACTCGGCCTGGCAGCCGGAGCCGTACGCGAAGACGGAGAACCGGTCCCCGGCGGCGAAGCCGCTGCCGGCGTGCAGCATGCCGAGCAGGCAGATGAAGGTGGACGCGCCGTACGCGCTGCCGATCCGGCGGGCGAAGTGGGTGCTGTCCGCGACCCGCTCCCGCCAGCTCGCCTCGATGGCCGCCTTGTCGAACACGCCGAGCCGGTTGAGCAGGGTCTTGTGCGCGACGCGGGTCATCCCGGGGAACGGCGCGTGGTAGATGTTCTTCCGGAAGTACGTGTCGAAGTCGACCTCGCCTACGAGGTGCTCGTACCGCTCGTAGGTCTCCTCGAGCGCGTCGAGGTACGAGTAGAAGCTGGTTTGCCCGGTGATGATCTCGGTACGCGAGTTGGGGCGCAGCGCGTCGGAGAGTTCGTTGGTCCAGTAGCCGGCCTTCGCCAGCTCCAGCTCGAACACGGTCGGCTCGGCGCTGACCAGCATGGCGACCGCGCTGCCGCCGGCCATCAGCTCGCCGAGGTCGTCGTCCTCGGTCTGCACGTGGTTGCGGGTCCGGCTCAGGTCGCTGTTGATGACCAGGGCCTTCTTGCCGGGGCGGACGTTCGAGGCGACCCAGGAGGCGGCGACGCGCAGCGCAGCGGTGCCGCCGTAGCACATGTGCTTGACCTCGAAGTTGCGGCTGTGGGCGGGCAGCCGGGAGTGCCGCTGCACCCAGGTGGAGATCGGCTTGCCGAAGTCCACGGCGGACTCGGTGGCGACCACGACCAGCTCGATCTGCTCGCGGTCGGCGTCGCTGAGCAGCCGTTCGGTGGCGTTGACCGCCAGGGTCACCGGGTCCTCGTACGGCGGGATGATCGACCGGGCCTCGTAGGGCACCATCTGACGGCGTTCCAGCTCGTCGAGGGAGCCGCCGCGGGCCGAGGCGAGGTCGGCGATCGTGAGGTACGCGCGACCGCCGTACAGGTTGAGTTTCTCGATACCTACCCGCATGGGGGTGTTCTCCTCGTCTCGGGTCAGTTCAGGTACGTCTGGTCGAGCAGGGCGTCGCTGCCGGGCTGGGCGAAGCAGACCCGGTTCATCAGCGGCTCGCGGGCGATGGCGTCCTGGAGGAGGTGCCGCTTGGGCAGGGCCAGCGTCTCCTTCAGCAGTTCCAGCACGTAGCGGGGCTTCTCGGCGATCTGCTCGGCGAGGTCGGTGGCGTGGGCCAGCACCTCGTCGGCGGGGACGACCGCGTTGAACAGTCGCCGACCGGCCAGCTCACGGCCCTTGTAGTACTTGCCGGTGAAGATCATCTCGGCGGCGAAGTGGTGGCCGACCGCGGCCGGCAGCAGCACCGACAGGCCCATCGCCGGGGTGAACCCCATGCTCGCCGAGTTGACCGCGTAGCGGCGGTTCTCGGCGGCGACGGTCAGGTCGCAGCAGAGAGCCAGGGCCAGGCCGCCGCCGACCGCGTGCCCCTCGAGGGCGCCGATCACCGGCACCGGGAAGCTCAACAACCGGTCGGAGAGGGCGAGCAGGCGGCGCTCGTCGTACACGCCGCTGGCCATCTCCTTGAGCATCTGAAGGGTGCCGCCGGCGCACCAGATCTCCCTGGTGCCGGTGACCAGCAGCACCTTCACCGACTCGTCGCCGGCCAGCTTGTCCAGGGTCGCCATGAGCTGGTCGACCAGTTCGTAGCTGAGCCGGTTCTCCCGTTCCGGGTCGCAGATGGCGACCCGGACGATTCCCGACCCGTCGGCGGTCACCTCGAGTACGTCGGGCATCTCCGTCACCTCTGGTCTTCCGTGGTCAGGCGGTGCGCCCGGATCTGCTCCGGGTCCAGCCAGCAGCGGCGCCGCTGGAAGGGGTAGGTCGGCAGGTCGACCGGCGGGTGGGCGTCGCCCTCGAAGGCGTCCCAGTCGACGTCGACGCCGTGGGTGTGCAGGCCGGCCGCGCTGTCCAGCAGGGTCTGCCAGTTTCCGGCCTCCGGGTCCAGCGAGCGCAGCCACCGGCCGGTGCCCCGGGGCAGGCAGCGCTTGCCCATCTCGATCAGGGTGTCCTTCGGGCCCATCTCCAGGAAGGTGTCGTAGCCCTCGGCGGCGAGCGCCCGGGTGGCGTCCAGGAACCGGACCGGTTCGCGCAGCTGCTGCCGCCAGTACGCCGGGTCGTGGCAGACGCCCGAGCGGAGCATGGTCGCCCGGTAGGTCGACATGAACGGGATCTGCGGTTCGCCGAACTCCTGCCCGGTGATGGACTTCTCGAACTCGTCGAGGATCGGCTCCAGCAGCGGCGAGTGCGACGCGTACGACACCCGCAGCGGGCGGGTGAGGACGAAGTCCTCCTCCAGCCGTTCCAGCACCGCCTGCACGGCCGTCTTCTCGCCGGAGATGACGGTGTGCTCGGGGCCGTTGACCGCGGCGACCGCCACCTGGCCGGCGTACCCGTCGAGCAGGGCGGTGACGTCATCGGCGGAGGCCGAGCAGGCGGCCATCATGCCGGTCGGCGGCAGGGTCCGGGTGAGCCGGCCGCGCTCCACGATGAGCCGGACCCCGGTCTCCAGGCTGAACACCCCGGCGACCCAGGCGGCGGCGTACTCGCCGAGGCTGTGCCCCATCACCGCGTCGGGGCGCACGCCCCAGGAACGCCACGTCTCGGCCAGCGCGCACTGGATCGCGAAGAGCGTGGGCTGGGCGTACTCGGTCTCGTCGATCGGGTAGCGGACACCGCCCTCGGCGGGGTACATGACGTCGCGCAGCCGCCAGGGGTGGTGCGGGTCGAACAGTTCGGCGATGCGGTCGATGGTCCGCCGGAACACCGGTTCGGTCCGGTACAGCTCGCGGCCCATGCCGATGTGCTGGCCGCCCTGGCCGGGGAAGACGAACGCCAGTCGGCGCCGGGTGCCGGTGGCGACGGTGCCCCGGTGCAGCCCGTCGGGGGTGTCGCCGGCCGCGAGCGCGGTCAGCGCGGCGCGGGCGGCGGCCAGGTCGGTCACCGGCACCGCCGCCCGGTGCGCGAAGTGGGTGCGCCGGGTGTTGGTGGTGTGGCAGAGCGCGGCCAGCGTCGGGGTGGGCGGCGCGGCGAGCCGGTCGGCGTACCGGCGGGCCTGGTCGCGCAGGGCCTCCTCGCTGCGGCCGGAGACGGTCAGCAGCCGCAGCGGCCGGTCGTCGGTCGGGGCCGGGGCGGTCGGGGCGGGTTCGGTTGGCGCGTCACCGAGGACGATGTGGGCGTTGGTGCCGCCGAAGCCGAACGAGCTGACCCCGGCGACCCGCTGCCCGGCCGGGGACGGCCAGGCGGTGCGGGTGGTGGCCACCCGCAGCGGCAGCTCGTGCCACTCGACGTGCGGGTTCAGCTCGCGCAGGTGCAGGTGCGGGGGGATCTCGCCGTGGTGCAGGCCCAGCGCCACCTTGATCAGGCCGGTGATGCCGGCGGCGGCTTCCAGGTGCCCGGTGTTGGTCTTGACCGAGCCGAGGAGCAGCGGGTGGTCCGGGTCGCGGCCCGGCCCCAGCGCGGCGGCCAGCGCGCGCACCTCGATCGGGTCACCGAGGGTGGTGCCGGTGCCGTGCGCCTCGACGTAGTCGACCTGGTGCGGGGCGACCCGGGCGTCGGCGAGGGCGGCCCGCAGCACCGCCTCCTGGGCGACGCTGTTGGGGGCGGTGAGGCCGTTGCTGTGTCCGTCCTGGTTGACCGCGGAGCCCCGGATGACGGCGAGCACGCGGTCGCCGTCGGCGCGGGCATCGGAGAGTCGCTTCAGGACGACCATGCCGGCACCCTCGCCCCGTACGTAGCCGTTGGCGCTGGCGTCGAAGGTGCGGCTGCGCCCGTCCGGGGAGAGCATGCCGACCTGGGAGAACGCCGCCGTGGTCTCCGGCCAGAGCATCACGTTGACGCCGCCCGCGAGGGCCGTGCGGGCGGTGCCGGCGCGCAGGCTCTGGCAGGCCAGGTGCACCGCGACCAGCGAGGACGAGCAGGCGGTGTCCACCGCCAGGCTCGCGCCGTGCAGGTCGAAGACGTAGGAGAGGCGGTTCGCGGCGATGCTGAACGCGGTGCCGGAGAGCCCCCGGATGGGCGCGCCGCCGAGCAGCAGGGAGTAGTCCCAGGTGCTGATGCCCACGTACACGTCGGTGTGTGTGCCGGCCAGCTTCGCCGGTACGCACCCGGCGTGTTCGAGGGCCTCCCAGGCGACCTCCAGCAGCAGCCGCTGCTGCGGGTCCATGCTGGCCGCCTCGCCGAGGGAGAGGCCGAAGAAGCCCGGGTCGAACCGGTCGACCTGGTCGAGGAAGCCGCCGTCGCGGCTGCTCATCGTGCCCGGGGTGGACTGCTCCGGGTCGTGGTAAGCGTCGACGTCCCAGCGGTCGGCGGGCACCTCGGAGACCAGGTCCACGCCGTCGCGCAGCCGGGTCCAGAACTCGTCGGGGCTGTTCGCGCCGCCGGGCAGCCGGCAGCCCACGCCGACGACGGCGATGGGTTCGGTGCGGGCGCGTTCGATCTCGTCCAGGCG
The DNA here is from genome assembly GCF_030269285.1 of Micromonospora sp. NBRC 101691. Taxonomy (NCBI): domain Bacteria; kingdom Bacillati; phylum Actinomycetota; class Actinomycetes; order Micromonosporales; family Micromonosporaceae; genus Micromonospora; species Micromonospora sp. NBRC 101691. The sequence goes on along the minus strand of NZ_BSTB01000024.1, from coordinate 28,174 downwards.
GGCCTGGAGGGTCTCGATCGCGACCAGGGCGCGCTTGAGCGGGGAGAGCGTCGCCGCGGCGGCTCCGGTGTCACTCATGGGTGGTCCTCACCTCCAGGGCGGAGAGTTTCGCGGCCAGCAGCGCCTCGACGTCGGCGTCGTCCAGCGCGGCGACCCGGGCGACCAGGTCGGCCGGCCCGTCGGGGGTCGGCGGGGTGCTGGCCGCCGGGGGCGTCGTGGGCTCGGGGAACAGTTCGCGGAGCAGGTAGTCGGTCAGCCGGGTCACCGTCGGGTGGTCGAAGGCGAGGGTGCTGGGCAGGTGCCGCCCGGCGAACCCGCCCAGCGCGTTACGCAGTTCGACCGCCATCAGCGAGTCCAGGCCGAGTTCCCGCAGCGGCTGCTGCGGGTTGACCGGCTGCGCCGGGGGCAGGCCGAGGATGGTCACCGCGACGCACTGCACGTACTCCTGGAGGAGCTGGCGGCGTTCGGTGGGGTGCGCGCCCTCGATCCGCTCGCGGGCCCCACCGGTCGGGGCCGTCTCGGTCGGGCCGGCGGCGGGAGTGGCCTCGGCGCGGCGCAGCCGGGCCAGCAGCGCCGGTGGCCGATCGGCGTATCCGTGCAGGTGGGTCGGCCAGTCCACGGCGAACACCCCGGCCTGGGTGGTCCCGGCGTCGAGCAGTCGGCCGAGGGCGTCGGTGGCCTGGTCCGCCGGCATGGCCCGGAAGCCCTGGGCGGCGAGACGCTGCCGCTGCCGGTCGTCCAGGCGGGCGGCCATGCCGCCGTCGGCCCACGGTCCCCAGCCGACGCTGGTCGCCGCGAGGCCCCGGGCCCGCCGGTGGTGGGCGAGCGTGTCGAGGAACGTGTTGGCGGTGACGTAGCTGCTCTGGCCGGCCGAGCCGAGCAGCGCGGCCACCGACGAGCAGAACACCAGGAAGTCCAGCGGCAGGTCCCGGGTGAGCCGGTGCAGGTTCCAGCCGCCGGCCACCTTGGGGGCGAGTACCCCGGCGAACCGCGACCAGGTCTGCTGGGCGAGCACCCCGTCGTCGAGCACCCCGGCGGCGTGCACGATCCCGCGCAGCGGCGGCCGGGTGGCGGCGATCTCGGCGAGCACGCCGGCCAGCGCGTCCCGGTCGGCCACGTCGGCCTGCCGGACGTGGATCCGCGCGTCGGGGTGCAGGCCGCGCAGGGTCGCGGCGACCTCCGCCGAGGGCGCGCTGCGGCCGAGCAGCACCAGGTGCCGGGCGCCCCGGTCGACCAGCCAGCGGGCCACCGCCGGGCCGATCCCGCCGAGGCCACCGGTGATCAGGTACGTGGCGTCGGGGCGTACCACGGGCGGATGGTGGTGGGTCACCACGACCTTGCCGACGTGCCGGGCCTGGGCCATGTGGCGGAACGCGTCCACCGCCCGGTGGAGCGGGAAGGTGCGCAGCGGCAGCGGGGCGAGCCGGCCCGCGCCGAGCGCGTCGGTCACCTCGCGCAGCGTCGCCCGGATCAGCTCCGGTTCGGTGTCGGCGACCGCGCCCAGGTCGAACGGGTGGTACTGCACGTCGGGGCGCAGCTGGGCGACCTGCTCGGCGGCCCAGATGCCGCGCTTGCCGATCTCCAGGAAGGTGCCGCCCTCGCGGAGCACGCCGAGGCTGCGGGGGATGAACTCGTCGGCGAGGGAGTTCAGCACGACGTCGACGCCCTGCCCGTCGGTGCGGTCGCGGATCGCGTCGGCGAAGTCGAGGGTGCGGGAGTGGAACACGTGCCGGACGCCCAGGTCGGTGAGGACCGGCCACTTGGCGGGGCTGGCGGTGGCGAACACCTCTGCCCCGGCGGCGTGAGCCAGCCGCACGGCGGCCAGGCCGACCCCGCCGGCCGCCGCGTGGATCAGCACCCGCTCGCCGGGTTTGAGCCGGGCCAGGTGGTGCAGCCCGTACGCGGCGGTGAGGTACGTGACCGGGACGGTGGCCGCCTCGGCGTAGTCCAGCCCGGCGGGGATCGGCGCGACCCGCGCAGCGGAGACCGTGACGTAGCTGGCGAAGCTCGCCGGGGCCAGCGCGAGGACCCGGTCCCCGACGGCGAGGTCGTCGACCCGCGCGCCGACGGCGATCACCTCGCCCGCGCACTCCAGGCCGAGCGGGCCCGCCTCGCCCGGGTACATGCCGAGGGTGTTCAGCACGTCCCGGAAGTTGAGGCCGGTGGCGTGGACCTGGATCTGCACCTCGTCCGGTTCGGGCTGGCGGCGGGTGGCCGGTTCGAGGGTGAGGTTCTCCAGCACGCCGCGCTCCCGGATCCGCAGCCGCACCGGGCGGTCGTCCCCGGCGGGCGGCCCGGCGGGCACCAGCCGGGGCACGTGCACGACGCCGTCGCGGAGCGCGGCCTCCTCCTCGCCGTCGGCGGCGAGCAGCAGGTCAACCAGTTCCGGGGCCACCGGCCGGGGGTCGGTCGGGTCGAGGTCGACGCAGCCGCAGCGCAGGTCGGCGCGTTCCCGGTTGACCGCGCGGGCCAGCCCCCAGGCGGGGGCCTGGGTGACCGCGACCGGGTCGCCGGGGAGGACCGCCCGGGCGCCCCGGGTGACCAGCCACAGCCGGGGCGCGGTGGAGTCGTCGACGGCCGGGCTGGACACCAGGTCGAGCACCCGGCGGACGGTCCGCTCGTGGGCGGCCAGCACCCCGTCCAGGGCCGGCTCACCGGGCGGCGCGTCGAGTCCACCGAGGTCGACCACGCCGCGCCAGGTCCGGCCCGGGTGCCGCAGCGGCCCGGTCGGGTCGGCGTCCGGGGGCAGCAGGTCGACCCGCTCGCCCCGGGACCGCAGCAGGTCGGCGAGGGCGGCGCCGGCGCCGCCGTGGTCGGCCAGGAGCAGCCAGTCGCCCGCACCGGTCGTCGGGATGGTCGGTTCCGCCGGTTCCCAGGCGATCTCGTACCGGATCCCGGGCGCGGCGGTGCCGGTCAGGGCCTGCCGGTCGGCGCGGCGCAGCAGCAGCCCCTCGACCCGGGCGGCCAGGACCCCGTCGGCGGTGCGCAGTTCGACGTCGGCGACGGCGGCCTCGGCGCTGCGGCTGCGCAGCCGGGCGTGGCTCCACACCTGCCGGCCGGGCGTGTTGACCGGGGCGAAGCGGTCCAGGCCGATCGGCAGCCAGGCGTCGGTCGGGTCGTCGGGGAACGCGGCCAGGGACACCTGGAGGGCGGCGTCGAGCAGGGCGGGATGCCAGCGGTAGGCGGCGGTCTTCAGGTCGTCGGCGAGGGCGACCCGACCGAGGGCCTCATCGGTGCCGCGCCACAGCTCGCGCAGGCCGGTGAAGGCCGGACCGTAGGCGATGCCGGCCGACCGGAGCCGCTGGTGGAACGACGTGACGTCGACCGGCGTGAGCCCGTCGGGCAGCGTCGCCGGGTCACGGTGGTCGGCCGGGGGCGGGGTGTACTCCGCCACCTTCCCGGTCGCGTGCCGGTGCCACCGCTGGTCGTCCGGGCCGCTGGTCGCCTGGCTGAACACCTGCACGGTGCCGCCGGGGTGCGTGGAGGGGTCCCCGGTTACCGCTTTCTGCGTAGCAGGGGACCCCTGCAACCACCCGGCCCCGGCGTCGGGGGTCAGCACGACCTGCACCGCGCGGGGCGAGTCGTCGGCCAGGACCAGCGGCTGGTGCAGCACCAGGTCGGTGACCTGGGCCGGGGCGGCCCCGTGGGCGGCCAGGGCCAGTTCGAGGTACGCCGTCATCGGCAGCAGCGCCGCGCCGTGGATCCGGTGGTCACCGAGGAAGCCGCCGGCGTCGAGGACGTTGTCGAAGGTCGGCACGGCGGTACGGAGCCGCCGGCCGAGCAGCGGGTGCCCGCCCGGGACCGGAGTCCCGTGTGCCGGGCGGGGCGTGCCGCGCAGCCAGTGCCGTTGGCGCTGCCACGGGTAGCCGGGCAGCGGCACGCACCGGCCGGGGGCCGGGTGCACGCGCGCCCAGTCGACGGTGTGGTTGGCGCGGTAGAGCCCGCCGAGCGCGGCCAGCAGCGTCGCGCGGCCGTCCGTGCCGGCCCGCATCGAGGCCAGCACCGCGCCGGGGCGGCCGTGCCGCTCGGCCTGCTCGACGATCGGCCGGGCCAGCACCGGCTGCGGGCCGACCTCCAGTACGGTGCACCCGGCGCCCGCCCCGTCGAGCTGGGCCAGGGCCGCCGCGAACCGGACCGGCTGCCGGATGTTTCGGGCCCAGTACGCCGGGCCGTAGTCACCGTCGGCGGCGGGCAGTCCGGTCACCGTGGAGATGATGGGCACGACGGCCGGGCGGGGCGTGACGCCGTGCAACGCCTGGACCAGCGGGTCCTGGAAGGGGGCCATCTGCGGGCTGTGGAAGGCGTACTCGACCCGCAGCGGCCGGCTGGACACGTCCCGCTCGGCGAGCGCGGCCAGCACCTCGGCCAACGCGTCGGCGTCGCCGGCCAGCACGGTCGAGGTGGGGCTGTTGACCGCCGCGACGGCCAGCCGGTCGCCGTACCCGGCCACGGCCTGCGCCGCCTCGTGTTCCGGCAGCGCCACGGTGGCCATCCGGCCGAGCCCGTGCGCCGGCTGCATGACCCGGCCCCGGTGGTACACCACGCGTACCGCGTCCTGGAGGGTGAGCACCCCGGCGACGTGGGCGGCGGCAACCTCGCCGACGCTGTGGCCGATGACCGTCTCGGGTTCGACGCCCCAGGAGCGCCAGAGCGCGGCGAGGGCCACCTGCACCGCGAAGAGCGCGGGCTGCGCGACCTCGGTGCGGTCCAGCCGGGACCGGCTCTCGTCGGCGAGGATCTCGTCCAGCAGCGACCAGCCGGCGAGGGCGTGGAACAGCTCGTCGCAGCGGCGCAGCGTGTCGGCGAAGACCGGTTCGGCCGCCAGCAGGTCCCGGCCCATGCCGGCCCACTGCGCGCCCTGGCCGCAGAAGACGAAGACCGGGCCCGCCGGGACGTCCGGGACGGCCGCCTCGACCGGGGCGGGGGCGTCGACGACGGCTGCCAGCCGGTCGGCCAGTTCGGCGTGGTCGCGGCCGGTGACCGCCGCCCGGAACGGGTGGTGGCTGCGCCGGACGGCCGCCGTCCAGCACAGGTCGCGCAGCGGCACGTCGGTGTCGGCCAGCATCGACCGGTACGCGCCGGCCAACGCGCGTAACGCCTGCGGGCTACGGGCCGACAGCGGCAGCAACTCGACCCGGTCGGCCGACGCAAGGTCGTCCCCGGCGGGCGCGGTTCCCCCAACGGACGCGGGAGCGTCCCCGGCGGACGCGGTTGCCCAGACGGACGCGGGAGCGTCCTCGGCGGGTGCCTCCCCCACCACCAGGCAGCCGTTCGTGCCGGACCAGCCGAACGAGCTGACCGTGGCGAACCGGGGGTGCTCGCCCCGGGGCCAGGGACGCAGGTCGGTCGGGATGACGAACCGGGTCCCGGTCAGCGAGGCGTTCGGGTTGAGGGTACGGAAGTGCAGGTGCGCCGGGACGGCCTCGTGCCGCAGCGACAGCACCACCTTGATCAGGCCGGCGATGCCGGCGGCGGCCTCCAGGTGACCGATGTTGGTCTTGACCGAGCCGAGGGCGACCGGTCGGCTCTGTTCGGTCGCCGGGCCGAACACCTCGGTCAGCGCCTCGATCTCGATCGGGTCGCCGAGCGCGGTGCCGGTGCCGTGGGCCTCGACCGCGCCGACCGCCGCCGGCTCGACGCCCGCGTTGGCCAGTGCCTGCGCGACGATCTGCCGCTGGGACAGCCCGCTCGGGGCGGTCAGGCCGTTGGTCCGGCCGTCCTGGTTGACCGCCGTGCCGGCGATCACCGCCAGGACCGGGTCGCCGTCGCGCCGGGCGTCGGAGAGTCGCTTGAGCACCACCGCGCCGCAGCCCTCGCCGCGCACGAAGCCGTCGGCGGCGGCGTCGAAGGTCTTGCAGCGGCCGTCGGCGGCCATCATCCGCATCTTGGTGGTGGCCATGGCGAACTGCGGGCCGAGCGCCAGGTTCACGCCGCCGGCCAGCGCGGTCCGGCACTCCCCGCTGCGCAGGCTCTGCACGGCCAGGTGCACCGCGACCAGGGACGACGAGCAGGCGGTGTCCAGGGCGACGCTCGGCCCGCGCAGGTCGAGCAGGTACGAGATCCGGCCGGCGACGACGCTGTGCGAGGTGCCGGTGCCGGTGTAGGTGTCGATCCGTTCCGGGTCGGCGTACTGGAGCCAGGTGTAGTCGTTGCTGTGGCTGTGCACGCCGACGAAGACACCGGTGGCGCTGCCGGCCAGCCGTTCGGTGGTCTGCCCGGCGCCTTCGAGGGCCTCCCAGGCGACCTCCAGCATCAGCCGCTGCTGCGGGTCCATCTGGTCGGCCTCGCGGGGGGAGATGCCGAAGAAGGCCGCGTCGAACCGGTCCACCTGGTCCAGGAAGCCGCCCCAGCGACTGCTGACCCGGCCCGGCGCGGTGGGGTCCGGGTCGTAGAGGGCGTCGGCGTCCCACCGGTCGGCGGGTACCTCCGACACCGCGTCGACCCCGTCGCGCAGCAGCGCCCAGAACGCCTCGGGGCTGTTCGCCCCGCCCGGGAACCGGCAGGCCATGCCGACGACCGCGATCGGCTCGGTCCGGGCGCGCTCGCTGGCCTCGAGTTTGGCGCGCATGTCGCGCACCGCGGTCAACGCGCGGTGCAGCGTCGCCGCCGAGGAGTGTTCCGCTGAGGGCATGTCGGTTCCTTGTCCGCCGTCAGGAATCGAGGTCGTTGAGTTCTTGCACGAGCAGCGCCTCCAGGTCGTCGACCGAGAGCCCACCCAGGTCGTCGTCGACCGGAAGGTCACCCGGCTTCCTGGCGGGGCCGGGCACGGCCGGGCCGGGGTCGGTGCCGTCGGGTTCGTCCGGAACGACCGGCGGGTCGAGCGGGATCGCCATCCGCTCGGCGAGGTAGGGCACGAGGACCTCGATCGTCGGGTAGTTCCAGAGCACCGTGGAGGAGAGCGGGACGCCGAGACCCGCCTCCAGGCGGTTGCGCAGCTCCAGCGACATCAGCGAGTCGAAGCCGAGGCTGCGCAGCGGGGTGTCGACGCCGATCCGGGCCGGGGCCAGGCGCAGCACCCGGGACGCTTCCTGGCGGACGTAGCCCTCCATCGCCGTCCGGCGGCGGCGTCCCGGCTCGGCGGCCAGGAAGTCGGCGCGGGCGCTGGCCGTCGCCGGCTGCCCGGCCGCGTCGGTGCCGAGGTGGGCGAGCTGGTTGCTGCGGGCGGCGGCCGGGTAGGCGGCCACCCACTCGGCGGCGTCGAACGGCATCACGGCGACCTGGGCGGTGTCCCGCCCGAGCAGCCCGCCGAGGACGGCGACGCCCTGCTCCGGGCTGATCGCGCGCAGGCCGCGCAGCGCCTCCTGGCCGTCCTGTTCGAGTCGGGCCGCCATGCCCACCGCCGACCAGGGTCCCCAGTTGACGCTCAGCGCCGGCAGGCCGGCGGCGCGGCGGGCGTGGGCCAGCGCGTCGAGGAAGGCGTTGCCGGCCGCGTAGCCGCCCTGGCCGGGTGAGCCGAGCACGGAGGTGACCGAGGAGAACAGGACGAAGAAGTCCAGCGCCTCGGTGCGGGTCTGGTCGTGCAGGTGCCACGCGGCGTCGACCTTGGGACGGGCCACCCGCCGGTACCGTTCGGCGTTCTGCTGGAGCAGGATGCCGTCGTCCAGCACCCCGGCCGCGTGCACCACGCCGCGCAGCGGGGCCAGGTGTCCCCGGACGTGGTCGAGCACCCGGGTCACCTCGTCGGCGACGGTGAGGTCGGCGGCGAGGGCGACCACCTCCACCCCGGCCCGGGCCAGGTCGTCGAGGACCGGCCGGGCGTCCTCCGGCGCGCCGGTGCGGCCGACCAGGACGAGTTGGCGCGCGCCCGCGTCGGCGAGCCAGCGGGCGACGCCGAGGCCGAGCCCACCGAAGCCGCCGGTGACCAGGTAGCTGGCGTCGGGGCGGATCCGGGCGGCACCGGGGGCCGGGGTGACCGGGACGGTCCGCCGGTCGGCCACGGTCAGCACGATCTTGCCGATGTGGCCGGCCTGCTCCATCAGGTGGAACGCGTCGCGGACCTCGGCGACCGGGAACCGGTGGGTGGGCAGCGGGCGCAGCTCTCCGGCGTCGACCCGGGCGACGATCCGGCGCAGCAGCGCGCCGAGCAGCGCGGTCCGCTCGGTGAACATGCGGTCCAGGTCGACCGCGAAGAAGGCCAGGTTACGGCGGAACTCGCCGAGTCCGATCGGCCGGTCCTGGTAGATGTCCCGCTTGCCGATCTCCACGAACCGCCCGTACGGGGCGAGCGCGGCGATGCCGTGCGTGATGAACTCGCCGGCCAGGGAGTTCAGTACGACGTCCACGCCCTGCCCGCCGGTGGCGGCGCGTGCCTGCTCGGCGAAGGCGGTGCTGCGCGAGTCCAGCACGTGCGGCACGCCCAGCGAGGTCAGGTGGGCGCGCTTCTCGGCGCTGCCGGCGGTGGCGAACACCTCGGCCCCGGCGGCCTGGGCGAGCTGTACGGCGGCCAGGCCGACCCCGCCGGCGGCGGCATGCACCAGCACCCGCTCGCCCGGTTCGATCCGGGCCAGGTGTTCCAGGGCGTACGCGGCGGTGAGGAAGGCGATCGGGATGGTCGCGGCCTCGGCGAAGTCGAGGCCGGCGGGCTTCGGCGCGACCAGCCGCGCGTCGGCCCGGACGTGGGTGCCGACGCACCGGCTGCCGACGGCCACCACGGCGTCGCCGACCCGCAGGTCGGTGACGTCCGGCCCGACCGCGGCCACCACCCCGGCGCACTCGTCGCCGAGGGTGACCTCCGCGTCGTCCAGCCCGGGGTACGCCCCGAGCGTCTTCAGCACGTCCCGGAAGTTCAGGCCGCTGGCCCGTACCTCGACGAGCACCTCGCCGGGGCCCGGCGGGGCCGGGGTGAACGGACGCAGGTGGAGCCCGTCGAGGGTGCCGGCCCGGCCGAGTTCGAGCCGGAACGGGCGGTCGCCGGCCGGCTCGGCCACGGTCGGCGCCGCGCCGGAGGCCCCGGCGACCAGGCGGGAGACGAGCAGGTCGTCGCCGCGCAGGGCCAGGTCGGGTTCCTCGGCCGGGGCGAGCAGCGCGGTGAGCAGGGCGGAGTTCTCGTCGGGCAGGTCCGCGCCGAGGTCGATCCGGGTGCAGCGCAGGTCGGGGTGCTCGTGGGCGATGGTCCGGCCGAGTCCCCACAGTGGGGCCTGCAACGGCGCGGAGACCCGGTCGCCCGGCGCCGCCGCCTGGCTGTCCCGGGTGATCAGCCAGAGCCGGGGCCGCTGTGCCGGCGGGAGGTCGTGCAGCGCCCGGACCAGGTGCAGCACGCTGTCGGCGACCAGCCGGTGGGCGTCCTCCAGGACGGTCGGGTCGGGCTTCGGCCCTCCGGCGTCCAGCGCCCAGCGGTGGATCACACCCCGGCAGGGGCGGTCCGCGCCGAAGGCGTCGGCGAGCAGGTCCCGGAGCTGTTCGGGCCGGGCCGGGTCGAGTTCGTACCGGTCGGCGGCGAGTCGTCGGTAGGTCGGACCCGGTCGGACGACGACGCAGCTTCCGCCCCGGGCCGCCAGCGCGGCGTCGAGGGTGGTGTCCCGGTCGGCGAGCAGCAGCCACCGGCCGGTCCAGTCGGCGTCGCCGGGCGGGGTGACGAGGGGTTCCCAGCGGATCTCGTGGAGCAGACCGGCGTCGGACGCCTCGCGGGCCAGGCGGTGCAGGCGCAGGCCGTCGACGACCAGCAGGACCCGGTCGTCGTCGGCGGCGCGGACCACCAGGTCGACGGTGCGCGACCGCGCGTCGCCGGCCTCGGCGGGCCGCAGCCGGGCCCGGCAGGACAGCGTCGTCCCGGGGTGTTCCCGCAGGTCGAGGCGCTCGATCCGAACCGGCACCCAGGTGTCGTCGGCTGCGCCGGGCAGCGCGGCGACGGCCACCTGGAGGCAGCTGTCCAGCAGCGCCGGGTGCACGCCGTAGCCGCCGGAGAGGTCCGTCGCGAGGTCGATCCGCGCGGACGCCTCGCCGTCGGCCCGCCACAGTTGCCGTACGCCCTGGAAGCCTGGCCCGTAGTCCAGACCCCGGGTCCGCATCGCCGCGTAGTGGTCGTCCCCGGTCAGCCCCGGTCCGTCCGGCCGGGGGGCGTCGTCCGGGTCATGGTCGGCGACGGTGGGTTCCCCGGCGCGGACGATACCCCGGGCGTGCACCTGCCAGTCAGCCGGCTGTCCGTCCTCGTCGGGTTGCCGGCTGGCGCAGCGGAACACGAACCCACCGGACGGGTCCCGGGTGAGGGTCACCTGGACCGTGGTGGGCCGCTCCCCGGACGGCGCGAGCGGCGCGACGACGTCGAGGTGCTCGACCGTCCGGGCCGGCGTGCCGAGCAGTTCACCGGCGGCGGCCAGGGCCATCTCGACGTACGCCGTGGCGGGGACGACGACCTGGCCGCGTACCCGGTGGTCGGCGAGGTACGGCAGCGCGTCGACGTCGATCTCGGTGGTCCAGAGGTGGGCCCCCGGGTCCAGCGACGACTCGACGTGGCCGCCGAGGAGCGGGTGGCCGCCGGTGCGCGGGGCCCTGGCGGGCGCGGTGGCCGGGTCGTCGGCCCAGAACCGTTCCCGCTGCCAGGGGTAGTCGGGCAGGCGGACGACCGCGCGCGGGGTCGGGTGCAGCGCGGTCCAGTCGACCGGTACGCCCAGGCGGTACAGCTCGCCGGCGGTGTCCAGCATGGCCAGCCGCTCCGGGTTGTCGCGGCGGGTGGAGGCGAGGACCACGCCGTCACCGCCGCGCGCCCGGCAGCTCTGCTCGATGCCCGCCGCCAGCACGGGGTGGGGGCTGATCTCCAGGAAGCAGGTCGGCCCGTCGTCCAGCAGGCGGTCCACCATCGGCGCGAACCGCACCGGCTCCCGCAGGTTCTCCCACCAGTACCCGGCATCCAACTCCGTACCCGCGAGAACCTCCCCCCGCACCGTCGAATACAACGGCACCGCCGCCACCTGCGGCGACACCGACGCCAACCGCGCCACCAACCCGTCCCGCAGCTCATCCACCTGCGGACTGTGCGACGCCACATCCACCTGCACCCGCCGCGCGAACACCCCCCGACCCGACAGCGACGCCACCACCGCGTCCACCGCCTCCGACGAACCCGCCACCACCGTCGTCACCGGCCCATTCAGCGCCGCCACCACCACCGCACCACCGAACGGAGCCACCACCGCCTCCACCTCGACAGCCGGCAACTCCACCACCGCCATCGCCCCACGACCCGAAATCCGCCGCAACAAACCACTGCGCTCACAGATCACCCGAGCCGCATCCGACAACGACAACGCCCCAGCGACATACGCCGCCGCGACCTCCCCCATCGAATGCCCCACCACCGCCGCAGGCTCCACACCCCACGACCGCCACAACGCCGCCAACCCCACCTCGACGGCAAACAACACCGGCTGCACCACATCGATCCCCTCAGGAACCGACTCCCCCTCCAACACCTCCACCAACGACCAGTCCACAAACTCCGCGAACGCCGCCGCACACTCCCCCAACACCCCACGGAACACCGGCTCCGAACGAGCCAACTCCCGACCCATCCCCCACCACTGACCACCCTGACCCGGAAACACGAACACCACCCGGCGGGCCGGGCCGGCGGGTACCGGGTCCGCCGGACGACCGTCGGCGAGGTGGGCGTCGAGTTGGGCGAGGAGGTCCGCGTGGGAGGTGGCGGCGACGGCGAGCCGGACGCCGTGGTGGGTACGCCGTACGGCGGCGGTGTGGGCGAGGTCGCGCAGGTCGAGGTTGGGGTGACGGCGGAGCAGGTCCACGGTGCGTCGGGTCAGGTCGGTCAGCGCGTCCGGCGTGTGCGCCGACAGCGGCAGCAGCACGGCGTCCCCGGCGCCCCGAGCGCCGGCTACGGCTCCGGCGCCGCTCGGCTCGTCCGGCCCGGTCTGTGGGATGGGCCGGACCGGGTCGGTCGACGCGGCGGGGTCCGGCGCGGACGGCACCGGCACGACGTCCTGCGGGTACAGGGCCGGCCAGTGGATCGGCTGCCCGAGTTCGTGGAGCCGGGCCACCGTGTCGAGCAGCGCGGCGCGCTCGTCCTCGTTCCGGCGGGTCGAGGCGAGCGTCACACCCCGGCCGGGGTGTCGGGCCTGGCTCTGCTCGATGGCGGCACCGAGGACCGGGTGGGGGCTGATCTCCAGGAAGCAGGTCGGCCCGTCGTCCAGCAGGCGGTCCACCATCGGCGCGAACCGCACCGGCTCCCGCAGGTTCTCCCACCAGTACCCGGCATCCAACTCCGTACCCGCGAGAACCTCCCCCCGCACCGTCGAATACAACGGCACCGCCGCCACCTGCGGCGACACCGACGCCAACCGCGCCACCAACCCGTCCCGCAGCTCATCCACCTGCGGACTGTGCGACGCCACATCCACCTGCACCCGCCGCGCGAACACCCCCCGACCCGACAGCGACGCCACCACCGCGTCCACCGCCTCCGACGAACCCGCCACCACCGTCGTCACCGGCCCATTCAGCGCCGCCACCACCACCGCACCACCGAACGGAGCCACCACCGCCTCCACCTCGACAGCCGGCAACTCCACCACCGCCATCGCCCCACGACCCGAAATCCGCCGCAACAAACCACTGCGCTCACAGATCACCCGAGCCGCATCCGACAACGACAACGCCCCAGCGACATACGCCGCCGCGACCTCCCCCATCGAATGCCCCACCACCGCCGCAGGCTCCACACCCCACGACCGCCACAACGCCGCCAACCCCACCTCGACGGCAAACAACACCGGCTGCACCACATCGATCCCCTCAGGAACCGACTCCCCCTCCAACACCTCCACCAACGACCAGTCCACAAACTCCGCGAACGCCGCCGCACACTCCCCCAACACCCCACGGAACACCGGCTCCGAACGAGCCAACTCCCGACCCATCCCCCACCACTGACCACCCTGACCCGGAAACACGAACACCACCCGGGGTGGCGACGACGGCGCGGGGACGGGGTCGGGGGCGGTGTCGAGCCACTGGTGGAGTCGGCCGACCAGATCGTCGCGGGTACGGGCGGGCAGGGCGAGCCGGTACGGCTGGTCGGTGAGCCGGCGGGCGGCGGTGTGGCAGAGGTCGGCCAGGGCGACCGGTCCGGTGGCGGCCTCCCGTACCGCCCGGGCAGCCGTGCGCAGCGCGGCGGGATCCGGGGCGGCCAGCGGAAGCAGGTGGACCGGTTGCGGGGTGGCCCCCTCCAGCACCACGTGGCAGTTCGTGCCGCCGAAACCGAAGGCGCTGACGCCGGCGAGCGGCTTCTCCTCCGGGTGCGGCCAGGGCTCGACGGCACCGGGAACGCGCAGTCGGAGCCGCGCGAAGTCGATGTGCGGGTTCGGCTGGGTGAAGTGCAGGTTCGGCGGGATGCTCTGGTGCCGGATCGCCAGCGCGGTCTTGATCAGGCCGGCGATGCCGGCGGCGGCCTCCAGGTGGCCGATGTTGGTCTTGACCGACCCGATCACCAGGGGGCGGTCGGCGGGACGGTTCGCGCCGAGCACGGCGCCGATCGCGTTGGCCTCGATCGGGTCGCCGAGGAACGTCCCGGTGCCGTGCGTCTCCACGTAGTGCACCCGCTCGGGCGCCACGCCCGCCCGCTGGTAGGCGGCCTGGAGCATGGCCACCTGCGCCTGCGGGTTGGGGGCGGTGAGCCCGTTGCTGAAGCCGTCGTTGTTGACCGTCGAGCCGCGGATCACGCAGTGCACCGGGTCGCCGTCGGCGAGCGCCCGGGACAGCGGCTTGAGCACGACGATGCCGGCGCCCTCACCCCGCACGTAGCCGTCGGCGCGCGCGTCGAAGGCCTTGGAGCGGCCGTCCGGCGCCATCGCCCCGAACTTGGACATCGCCACCGTGCTGTCCGGGGCGATGGTCAGGTTGACGCCGCCGGCGAGCGCCACCGTCGACTCGCCGGAGCGCAGGCTCTGGCAGGCCAGGTGGACCGCGACCAGGGCGGACGAGCAGGCCGTGTTGACGGCGAGGCTCGGCCCCTGGAGTCCGAGCAGGTACGACACCCGGGCCGGGATCACGCTCAGGTCGTGGCCGGTCGCGGTGTGCGCGGTGACGTCCTCGGGACGGCGGGCGGCGAGCCGGGCGTAGTCCTGCCACATCGCCCCGCAGAACACGCCGGTGGGGCTGTCCTTCAGGGTCCCGGGGACGATGCCGGCGTCCTCCAGGGCCTCCCAGGCCAGCTCCAGGAACAGCCGCTGCTGCGGGTCCATCTGGATCACCTCGCGCGGGGCCAGACCGAAGAACCCGGCGTCGAAGCGGTCCACCTGGTCGAGGAAACCGCCCCAACGGGTGCGCGTCCGGCCCGGGGCGTCCGGAACGGAACTGTAGAAATGGTCGACGTCCCACCGGTCGGCCGGCACCTCGGTAATGGCGTCGAGACCCTCGGTCAGCAATTGCCAGTAGGCTTCGGTGTTCCGCGCTCCCGGAAAGCGGCACGCCATTCCGACGATCGCGATCGGTTCCGAATCGCTCACGACGGGGCGGGAATCCGTGACAGCTGGTGTGCGGTCACCTTCGCTGAGGAACCGCACCAGCGAATCGATGGTCGGATGGTCCCAGACAAGAGTCGCCGGAAGTGGTCGCCCGAGAAACTGGGAGAGGCCGGCGATGAGCCCTGCGGCGCGCAGGGACGTGAGACCGTACCGGTGGAAACGCTCGTGCGCGTCCAGACCAGCGGCGTCCAGACCGAGCTGGACGGCCAGGTGCTGCCGGAGCCATTCCTCCACCGCCGGCGCGGTGGGCGAGTCGTGACGCGACGCTGCCTGATCGGGATGCTGCATGGACGTGTCCTCAACGGGAGATTGCTCCGTCGACCGGGCCCGGCCATGCCTCGTCGTCGAGGTGGCTCGGGTCGACCGGCCGGGGAGGTGCCGACGCGGTGGGTAGCAGGCTCGGGTACTCGGGTCAGCAGGTGCGGGCGCCCCCGGCCGCTACGACGGCCCCGGGCACCGGCCGGCGACGCTCGCGCGCGGTCCGGTCCGGGCCGCGCCGTGGCGACGGACGGAGAAAAGCTTCGTCCGGCAACTCGGGAACGGCGAAACACGTCGTCGGCGTGCCGATTCCGGCCCATGGCGTACGGTCGGACGTCGACCGTTCGGGAACCTCACCCACAGCACACCCCAATATCCGGCCCCGCGCCCGACCGATCTGTCGCAGCAGCTCGGAAATGGGCACGGGCCACCACCGGCCCGGGGGCCGGAACAGCCATGAACAATTCCGCCACAGCATCGGCCCGGCGGCTTCTTTCCCGCAACCCCAGCGGATCGCATCGGAATGCTAGCAGCGGCAGTCGTTGCCGACGCAACCACTTTCGATACGTCGGTTTTGGGACTCTTTTGTGGATCAAGGATACTAAGTGGCCAGTCAGCTCCACAGTGGAATGACTTACCGCCTCATAATTTCGGCCAATGCACATATCTCGATTAAAGGGCGCCTACCAGCCCCGACCGGGGCACCGCCCGCCACGGGATTCCGCACCCACCCGGCCCGCCACCACGCCACCCGCCCGGAGTCGACCCCGTCGCACCCGCCACTGTGGAGCAAAGGTTTTACCTGCGGTTTACTCACGTGAAACGCCCCCCTCGCGGCCGACTCCCGCCGGTCCGGGGAAGCCGTTCGACCCGACCTGACGCGGCCCCGGTGTCCACCATCCGACATCCACCCGTCCGGCTCCCCCACGACGGCCGACCCGCCCGGTCGGTCCTCATCGGACGGCCAGCTGGTGGTCCACCGAACGGCTCCACCTCGTCGCCGCCGGCGCGTCGCCACCGTCCGACCCCGTGCCCCGCCACCGTCGCGCATACCCACACGCCACGCCGGTGAATTGCCGGCCGATTCCGGCACATGCGCCGGCGGGCACCTCTTCCGGCCGGTCACCCATACGCCGGGGGCGTCCTTTCGATTGCCGGACATCACTGGATAATGAGCCGCGCGATGATCCCGGGCGCACCGGGAACGGACGCACCGAAACCCAGGGAAGGGACGATTCTGTGAAGCGAGACCACTCGCCCGTGCTCCCCGGCGAGGGTGCCACGGACTACGCGCGCTACATGCGTACGGACGAGTTGCTCACCCTGCAACGGGAACCGGCGGAGATGGTCCACCGGGACGAACTGCTCTTCCAGGTGGTGCACCAGTCCGCCGAACTGTGGTTCAAGCTCGCGGTGGCCGAGTTGACCGAGGCCGCCGGTCGGGTCGACGACGGCGAACTGTCGGAGGCCGAACTCCTGCTGGGTCGGGCCTCGCTCGCCGTCCGGCTCGTCACCGACCAGTTGGACATGTTCCGGTACCTGCCGCCGGCCACCTTCCAGGCCCTGGTGCCGGTGCTCGGCAACGGCTCCGGCGCGGAGTCGCCGGGCTGGAAGCAGGCGCAGGCCGCCAGCCGCCGGCTCGACCAGGCGTTCGCCCGGTACCTCGCCGACCGGCAGATCGACCTGCGCAAGCTCTACGCGGGCAGCCCCGCCGACCCGGTCTACCGGATGGCCGAGGCGATGGTCGACTGGGACGAGCGGGTGGCGCTCTGGCGGGTACGGCACTACAAGATCGCCATCCGGATCGGCAGCCACGGCCCGACGGGCACCCCGGGCAGCCCGGCGAACTGGCTGGCCAAGCTGATCGACCACCGGTTCTTCCCGGAGCTGTGGCAGGCGCGTACCGCGCTCGTCGGGGGGCCGGCGGACCCGACCGGGATCACCCCGGACGCGGCGGGCTGACGTGGACGCCGCCTTCCGCGCGCAGTTCCCCGTCCTGGAGACCTGCGTCTACCTGAACAGCAACTCCACCGGCGCGGTGCCCCGGGGCGTCCAGGACGTCCTGGCCGGCTACTGGGAGACACTGCGCACCTGGCGGGACGACGTCTGGGGCGGCTGGCACGAGGGGCTCGACCGGTACGCCGACGGGGTGGCCGCGTTCGTCGGCGCGCCCCCCGGCAGCGTGGTCACCGACGCCAATCTGAGCGCGCTTCTGGTCCGGGTGGCCTCCTGCTTCGACTACCGGGCGCCCCGGAACCGGGTGGTCACCACCGACCTGGAGTTCCCCACCGTGCCGTTCATCTGGAACGCGTTCCGCCGGCACGGGGCGCAGCCCGTCGTGGTCGGTACCGGCGGCCCCCGGATCGACCAGGACGCCCTGGAGGAGCAGATCGACGAGCGGACGCTGCTGGTGTGCGTACCGCACGCGAGCTTCATCTCCGGAGCCACCGTCGACCTCGGCCGGCTGGTGAAGCACGCGCACTCGGTCGGGGCCCGGGTGGTGGTCGACGCCTTCCAGACCGTCGGGATCATGCCGTTGGACGTCACCGCGCTCGGCGTCGACTTCCTGCTCGGCGGCGCACACAAGTGGATGTGCGGGGCGGGGACGGCCTTCCTCTACGTCCGCCCCGACCTGCTGCCCGAACTCGAACCGGCGGCCACCGGCTGGCAGGCGGGCGACCGGGCGCTGACCTTCCAGCCGTCGACCGGGTTCGCGGACGGCGCGCAGCGGTTCGCCGGCGGCACCCCGTACCCGCTCACCTCGCTCATCTCCCAGGTCGGCCTGGACCTGCTGGCCGGGGTGGGCATCGAGACGATCCGGGCGCACTCGCTGCGCTGCACACAGCGGGTCGTCGACCGGGCCGGGGCCGCCGGCATCCCGGTGGTCAGCCCGGTCGGCCCGGAGCGGGGCGGCGTGGTCTGCCTCGACGTCCCGGACGGGGAGGCGCTGAAGTACCGGCTCGCCGCCCGGAACCTGGTGTGCAGCTGGCGTGGCTACCTGCGGATCGGCCCGCACGTCTACAACACCCTCGACGAGATCGACGAGTTCATGGACGCACTAGTTCAGGAATGGCAGGAGAACCACCGATGAGCACACCGTCGTTGTCGCCGCGCGCGCTGATGAGCCTGCTGTTCAACGCCAGCAAGGCGATGGACGTGCTGGAGACCGCCCACACCATGGGGCTGCTCGACGCGCTGGAACCCGGTCCGGTGGGCCTGGGCGACCTGGCGACCCGGTTCGACGTACGGCCGCTGCGGCTCTACAAGTTCCTCGACTGCCTGGAGAGCGTCGGCGTCGTCGAACGGGAGGAGAAGAGCGACCACATCACCGAGGCCAGCTACCGGGCGGTGCCCGGGTTGCGGGACGCCGTCCGGGCGGTGGTCGGGCCGGGCTCGATCGAACGTGACCGGGACCGGTACCCGTGGCGGCGGCTGCACGGCCGGCTGGCCGACAGCCTGCGCGGCGAGGTCAGCATGACCGACGACGACTTCGCCTGGCCGCCGAAGACCGACGAGCAGACCGCGTCGTTCGAGCAGAGCATGTCGGTCGGGCTCGGCCCGGTGGTCGAGGTCTTCGGCCAGCACGCCGACCGGCTCTGGGCGGGGCGTCGCCGCTTCCTCGACGTCGGCGGCGGCGACGGCACCCTCGCCGCCCGGGTGCTCCGGGACGCCCCGGAGCTGCGGGTCGACGTCTACAACCTGCCGGCGGTCGGGCCACTGGTCGAGCAGACCCGCGCCGGGTGCGCCGACCCGGACCGGCTCGGCTTCGTCGGCGGCGACTTCTTCGCCGAGCCGCTGCCCACCGGGTACGACACGATCTCCTTCGTCCGGGTGCTGCACGACTGGCCGAACGACGTCGCCCGGATGCTGGTGGAGAAGGCGTACGCGGCGCTGCCGCCCGGCGGGATGCTGCTGATCTGCGAGGAGTTCCGTACGCCGGACCGGCTGGCGATGCAGTTCTTCTGGTCGTACTTCCTGATCGGGGTGGACAGCTGCGTCAGCCGGCTGCGGGAGGTGGAGTTCTACACCAGCCTGCTGACCGGGACCGGTTTCGAGAAGATCGAGGTGCTCCCCGGCGGCTGGGAGCTGATCGCTGCCCACAAGCCGGAGCGCTGACACCCGCAGCGGCATGGATCGTGGTGGGAGGTGGCCCCCTGGAGGGCCGTTTCCCACCACGATCGTCACGTGCTCCGCCCCGGCAGGACGGTGGTCAGCGGAGGTGGCGGGTGAGGAACCGTAACGTGCTGTCCAGTTCGTACGACGGAATCTCCGCGTGCCTGCCGGGGTTGGCGTGCAGGCTCTTCTCGGCGGACCCCAGGGCGTCGAACAGCGCCAGGCCCTGGGCCCGGGGCACCCGCTCGTCGTCCCACTGGAGCAGGAACTCCACCGGGACGGTGATCCGCGCGGCGGCCTCGGCCGATGCGAGGGCCCCGCCCAGGCCGAGCACGGCCGCCCGGACCCGGGGTTCGGCGGCGACGAACGGCACGCCGAGCCCACAGCCCAACGACACCCCCCAGTAGCCCACCGGACCAGCCCCGACGTGGTCGAGTTGCTCAAGCGCGTCCAGGACCGCCTGCCATTCCGGCACGGTCTGGCGCGCCACGAGCGCCTGGAAAGCGGCGATCAGCGGAGCAAGTTCCTCCCCGGCGTCCACGCGGGCCTGGTTCTCGGTCGCGATCCGGTGGTACTCCTCGTCCTTCGGCCGGTCGCCATGGCCCGGCACGTCGACCGCCGCCACCGCGAACCCGCACGCGGTCACGAAGCGGTGTGCCCGGAACAGGACGCCGGGGGCCTTCTTGTGCTGGCCGCCACCGTGTCCCATCAGGACAAGGGGGCGAGGACCGACGGCGTCTACCGGCGTCCACAGCACGCCGGGAATCTCACCGAGGGTGAAGAGTTGTTCGAGGACGCCATCGGACGACGTCGTGGAGGTGAAGCGCACAGCGTTTCGAGCCTTTCGGGATGCCTTCTCTCGGGCACTCCCTAGGCCATGCGAGGGAGGGAGCCCCGACCTGTCACAGCGTTGATCGGTCTCACCTCCTCAGGTCGCAGCGACGCACAGCGGGGCCGAACGTATCACGAAGGAGCTCATCGGCATGTGGTTGGCGCCGGCTGTGGAATCAGCGCAGGTACGGCCGGGCACGTGCAAGGGTGGGGTGGATCGGGTACGGCACGATCCGAGCCGGTCGACCCCGGCCGAACAGCAGGAAGACGAAACGGGAGATACTAATGATCTTCATTACCGCCAAGTTCCGGGTGCTGCCCGAGCACGCCGACCGGTGGCCCGAGATCGCCGACGAGTTCACCCAGGCCACTCGCCGTGAGCCGGGATGCCTGTGGTTCGCCTGGTCCCGCAGCGTCGACGACCCGACGGAGTACGTCCTGATCGAGGCGTTCCGCGACGAAGCCGCCGGCGCGGCGCACGTCCAGTCCCCACACTTCACGGCGGCACAGCAGGCCCTGCCACCGCACCTCGCCGAGACGCCACGCATCGTCAACGTGACCGTCCCGCAGGACGACTGGTCCCTGCTCGGCGAGATGGCCGTCCCCGACCGCGGCTGACCACGAGGCGCGGGAGCGACGCCGCCGGTCGGCCGGGCAGGGTCAGTGGCGCGGCTCCCGCTTCGGGAAGACCGTGTAGTACAGCGGCCAGAAGACCAGCCAGACCACGACGACCAGGCTGAGCCGGCCGATCCAGGCCTCCAGTTCCCGCGTCCGGTCGGGGTCGCCGACCAGGACGATCCCGCCGACCAGCAGGGCGCAGGCGACGGCCCAGCCGAGCAGGGCCTTGCCCCACTCGCGCCACTCGTGCCGGGTCCGGGCCCAGCCGCAGCGGGGCGGCTTGACCGGCGGCGGGCCACCGGCGAAGCGGTGCGCGAAGCGCTGGTCGGCCCAGCGGACCACGCTGTGACCGAAGGCCACCGAGAAGCCGAGGTACGCGGCGGCGAGGCCGTGCGCGAGCGTGGCGGTGCCTCCGGAGCGTAGGTCGATCAGGGTGGCGACCAGGAGCACGACATCGACCAGGGGCACCGCCAGTAGCAGTGCGGCACCCAGTCGAGGGCGCCGCAGCGGATAACGGGCGATCAGCCCGGCCGCCAGCACCACCCAGAAGGCCACCTCACACGCGATGATCAGTCCGACGAGCATGTCCCACCCCGTTTTTAGTACGCTGTGCGATAACCGTAGCAGCGGGTCGCACACACCGACCGGAGGGGCCTTGCCCAAGATCGTCGACCACGAGGCCCGACGCGCCGAGCTGGCCGAGGCGATGTGGCGCGTCGTCTACCGTGACGGGGCCGCCGCGGCGACCGTCCGCAGCATCGCGACCGAGGCCGGCTGGTCACCCGGCGCGCTGCGGCACTACTTCACCACCCAGACCGAGCTGCTCGCCTTCGCCATGGAACACGTCATCACCAAGGCGACCCGGCGCTTCCACGCCAAGGACTGGACCGGGCCGGTCCGCGAGGTCGTCCAACGGATGCTGGAGGAGTTCCTGCCCCTGGACCGGCAGCGCGTTCGGGAGATGGAGGTGTGGCTGCTGCTCGCCGCCCGGAGCCCGGCCGACCCGGTGGCACGGGCCCGGATCGCCGAGGCCGACGACGGCGTACGGCGGGCCACCGAACTGGCCGTCGTCACGCTCGCCGACGCCGGCCTGGTGGCCGCCGACCGGGACGTGCCGAGCGAGACGGCCCGGCTGCACGCCCTGGTCGACGGGCTCGCCCTGCACGCCCTGTTGCACCCCGACGTGATGCCGCCCGACCGGGTCCGGGCCACCCTCGTCCACCACCTCGACGACCTGGTCCGCCCGGCCGCCTGACGCGGACCGCCGCACCTCCGCCTCCGGCAGGCGTGGCCCTGCTCGCCGCACAGCGGTTCTCTTCCCGATGCCGCGTGGGAAACCTCAGGCCTCGTCGCCGGTCAGGAGCACCGCCCCGCCGTCGTGCTCCAGGCAGAGCGGCCACCCCGGATACCGCGCGCTGATCGGGGCGACATCACGCGCGGGTTCCTCGGTGCCCACCAGGACGCACTGACCGGGCACGCTGCCGACGAGGTTCAGCTCGACGCCGCGCTCCCGCCAGTAGTCGGTGTCCGCGACCACTCCGGCCGCCCAGGCGGCGAGTTCCCGTTCGGGGTACACGGCGTCGACGTACCGCACGGCGGCCGACGGTGGCAGCACTCGGCGTACGGCGTCATCGAACCCGGTCGAGGGGACGCGGTGCACGATCACCGTGCCGAGGATGGGGTCGATCGCCACACCGGCATACGCCTCGGGGTGATTCTGCTGGCCCTCGCGCTCCACGGCCGCCGCCCAGTCGAGGAGCTTGTCCTGGGTCGGCCAATCGATGATCACCGGCTCGGGCAGCTCAGCGACGGGCTGCGCGCCGGCGGGCTGCGCGCCCGTCGTGAGCGCCACGACGGCTGGCGCCGCGAGAGCCAGCAGCAGGGTGCGCACCTTCATCGTCGGCCTCCTCCTTGTCGAGCCCATTCCGCCTACCTCGACAGTGTGCAGCCGCACGCGCATCATTCGGGCCAAAACGGCAATTTACTCGTGTTCGCCCGACCCGACGACTCGACGCTCCCGCCCGGACCATGGCGCGACCGCCCGGCGGTTCGGCGGGAAGGATCCGGGAAGCTGCCGGTGAGCGTCCACCTCGATCCTTACTCCGACGGCGCAGGGAAGCTGGCCATTCACGGAGAGTACGAGGTGTTGCCGGGATGGATCCCGCTGGAGCCGACGCGAGCACCGAGTTCCCCCTGTCGTCGGCGCAACGGCGGTTGTGGTTCCAGTACCGGCTGGAGGGGCCGTCGGCGACCTACAACATCCCGATCGTCACCCGCATCCGTGACCGGGTGGACGCCGACGCGCTGCTCGCCGCGGTAAGGGATGTGGTGGGCCGGCACGAGATCCTGCGCACCGTGTACGTGGAGGTCGACGGGGAACCGGTGCAGCGCGTCCTGCCGGCTGCCGGCGCGTCTGTCGACGCCGTTCATCTGGCGGTCGAGGCGGACAGGGTCGACGCGGCGGTCGCGGAGACCTGCCGCTGGCCGTTCGACCTGTCCACCGAGTTGCCGCTGCGGGTACGGCTGTTCACCCTCACCGAGCGGGAACACCTGCTGGTGTTGAACCTGCACCACATCGCCGGGGACGGCGGGTCACTCGGTCCGCTCGCCCGGGACCTCTCCCGGGCGTACGCCGCCCGCACGGCCGGTCGCGCTCCCGAGTGGGAACCGCTGCCGGTCCAGTACGCCGACTACGCCCTCTGGGAGCGCGAACTCCTCGGTGCCGACGACGACCCGGACAGTGAGGTCAGCCGCCAGCTCGACTACTGGGGCACGGCGTTGGCCGGGCTGCCGGACGAACTGCCGCTGCCCACCGACCACCCACGCCCGCCGCAGGCCAGCTACCGGGCCGGACGCGTCGACCTCACCATCGACCCGGTCACCCACGACGCGCTGCGAACGGTCGCCCGTAACCACGACGCCACCCTCTTCATGGTCGTCCAAGCCGCCATCGCCACCCTCCTCACCCGACTCGGCGCCGGCACCGACATCCCCCTCGGCACCGTCGTCGCCGGACGCACCGACGACACCCTCGACCAGTTGATCGGCTTCTTCGTCAACACCCTCGTCCTGCGCACCGACACCACCGGCAACCCCACCTTCACCCAACTCCTCCACCGCGTACGCGACACCGACCTCACCGCCTACGACCACCAGGACCTCCCCTTCCAACGCCTCGTCGAACACCTCAGACCGACCCGGTCGCCCGGGCGTAACCCGTTGGTCCAGGTGGCGTTCGCCGTCGACGGCGGACTCGTCCTCGACCTGGACACACTCGACGTCGTCGCGGAGAGGCCACCGTTCGAGACGGCCAAGTTCGATCTCTACTTCGGATTCGTCCCGCAGCACCGCTCGGGAGAACTCACGCTGGGCCTCATCTACGCGGAGGACCTGTTCACCCGGACGAACGCGGAGGCGCTGGGGCGACGACTGATCTCCCTGCTCGTCCAGGTCGCCGCCGACCCCGCACTGCGGGTCGGCACGGTGCAGGTGCTGACCGCCGAGGAGCGCCGCCAGGTCCTCGGCGGCTTCCAGCGCGCCACGCCCCGGGTGCCGTGCGAGACCCTTCCGGCGCTCTTCGACCGGCAGGTACGGCAGCACCCGGACGCCGTCGCGGTCGTCCACGGTGACGACGTGGGGATCACGTACCGGGAGTTGGCTGCGCGGGCCGGTCGGCTGGCGTACCACCTCGTGGGGCTCGGGGTCGGGCCGGACGTGCCGGTGGCGGTCTGCATGCGACGGTCGGTGGACCTGGTCGTCGCCCTGCTCGCGGTGAGCACGGCCGGTGGCTGCTACGTGCCGGTGGACCCGGCGTACCCGACTGCCCGCCGGGAGTTCATCCTCCGTGACGCCGCACCGGCGGTCCTGATCGTCGACGACGCCGCAGCCCAGCCCTCACCCGCGACGGCAGTGGTCGTCGTGGCCAGTGGTGCGGCGTGGGAAGGGCTGACCGACCCGCCCACCGGTCACCGGCTCCCGCCGCTGCACCTGGACAACGCGGCGTACGTGATCTACACGTCGGGGTCGACCGGCGCGCCGAAGGGTGTCACGGTCACCCACCGGGGCATCAGCCGCCTCGCCCACCGCTACCAGCAGGACTTCGAGGTCCGCCCCGGCAGTCACATCCTCCAGATCGCCTCGATCGGCTTCGACGGCTCGGTCTGGGAGGTGCTGATGGCCCTGCTCGCCGGCGGCACCGTCGTCCCCTTCGCCCCGGAACGGCTCCTCGACCCCGGGGACGAGCACGCCGGCCTGATCGCCCGGACCACCCACGTCACGGTCACGCCCTCGCTGCTCGCCTCCCTCCGTCCCGATGTTCTTCCCGCCGGGGCGATGGTGATCACCGCGAGCGAGGCGTGTCCGCAATGGCTGGTCGACACCTGGTCCGTCGACCACCGCCTGGTCAACTCCTACGGCCCCACCGAGGTCACCGTCTGCGCCAGCGGCGGACCACTGCCCACCGGCCGACCCGTCACCATCGGCGTCCCGGTCGCCAACACCGACCTCTACGTCCTCGACGAGTTCCTCCAGCCCGTCCCCGTCGGTGTGCCGGGCGAACTCCACGTGGCCGGGGAAGGTCTCGCCCGTGGCTACCTGGGTCGGGCCGCCCTGACCGCCGCCCGGTTCGTCGCCGACCCCTACGGCCCCGCCGGCACCCGCATGTACCGCACCGGCGACCTCGTCCAATGGGACACCACAGGCCACCTCCACTTCCTCGGCCGCACCGACGACCAGGTCAAGATCCGCGGCTTCCGCATCGAACTCGGCGAAATCGAAACCACCCTCACCGCCCGACCCGACATCCGCCACGCCGCCGTCATCGCCCGCGAAGACCAACCCGGCGAGAAGCGGATCGTCGCCTACCTCGTCCCCACCGACCACACCACCGTGAACGTGGCCGACCTCCGTCGGGATCTCGGCGCACAGCTACCGGACTACATGGTCCCCACCGCCTTCGTGACCATGGACGCCCTCCCCATGACCGCCAACGGGAAACTCGACCGCGCGGCCCTACCGGCCCCCGCCCACACCACCAGCAGCACCCACGCCGCGCCCCGCAACGCCCGGCAGACCGTGCTCAGCCAACTCTTCGCCGCCGTCCTCGGCCTCCCCGACATCGGCACCACCGACAACTTCTTCGACCTCGGCGGCCACTCCCTGCTCGCCACCCGCCTCGTCAACCGCATCCGCACCACCCTCGGCGTCGAACTCACCGTCCGTCACCTCTTCGAAAACCCCACCGTCGCCACCCTCGAACCCCACCTGACCACGGGAGTCGCCCGCCCGGCGCTGACCGTCGCCCCGCGACCGGATCCGTTGCCCGTGTCGTTCGCCCAACGTCGGCTCTGGGTGTTGCACCGCATCGAGGGTCCGTCGGCGACGTACAACGTGCCGGTCACCACCCGCCTGCACGGCACCGTCGACGCCGACGCCCTCCGCGCCGCCGTCGACGACCTCGTCAACCGACACGAAATCCTCCGCACCCTCTACACCGAGACCGACGGCGAACCCGGCCAGCAGATCCTCGACCCCGCCCCCGGAATCACCACCTTCACGCACCACACCGTCACCCCCGAGCAGGCCGAAGCCCTCCTCGCCACCGCCTCGGCGCACCCCTTCGACCTGTCACGCGAGGTGCCTCTCGCCGTCCACCTGATCACCACCGGCGAACAGGAGCACCTCCTCCTGGTCAACCTCCATCACATCGCCGGCGACGGTGCCTCCATGGCCCCTCTCGCCCGCGACCTCGCCGCCGCCTACAGCGCCCGCGCCACCGGTCGCGCTCCCGACTGGGAACCGCTGCCGGTCCAGTACGCCGACTACGCCCTCTGGCAGCAGGCACTGCTCGGTGCCGACGACGACCCGGACAGTGAGGTCAGCCGCCAGCTCGACTACTGGGGCACGGCGTTGGCCGGGCTGCCGGAGGAACTGCCGCTGCCCACCGACCACCCACGCCCCGCCCAGGCCACCTACCGGGCCGGACGCGTCGACCTCACCATCGACCCCGCCACCCACACCGCGCTACGCGCCGTCGCCCGCAACCACGACGCCACCCTCTTCATGGTCGTCCAAGCCGCCATCGCCACCCTCCTCACCCGACTCGGCGCCGGCACCGACATCCCCCTCGGCACCGTCGTCGCCGGACGCACCGACGACACCCTCGACCAGCTGATCGGCTTCTTCGTCAACACCCTCGTCCTGCGCACCGACACCACCGACAACCCCACCTTCACCCAACTCCTCCACCGCGTACGCGACACCGACCTCACCGCCTACGACCACCAGGACCTCCCCTTCGAGCGACTGGTCACGCACCTGCAACCAGCGCGGTCCCTCGGTCGGCACCCGCTGTTCCAGGTCGCCCTGTCCCGGGCCGACCGCGCCCCGAGCGCCACTCCCCTGCCAGGGCTGGACTGCACGCCGGAACCGACCCGGCTGGCCATCGCCAAGTTCGACCTGGAGTTCACGGTCATGGACGAGCCGGTCGACGGGGACCTGGACATCGCGATCGGCTACGCGCGGGACCTCTTCGTCCAGGAGACCGTCGAACTGCTCGGGCAGCGCCTCGACGCGATCCTGCGCCAGGTCGCCCGGCAACCCGCCACCCCGATCAGCCGGCTCGACGTCCTGGTCGACGGCGAGCGGGCACGGCAAGCGCAGACGTCGACCCCGGCGGCCGTGGCGTGCAGCGTGGTCGGGGCGTTCGACGACCAGGCGTCGCGCAGCCCGGACGCGTTCGCGGTCACTGACGGTTCGACCGTCCTGACGTACGCGGATCTGCGGGAGCGCGCCGAGCGGCTGGCCCGGACGCTACGGGCGGCCGGGGTGGTCGTCGAGACGCCCGTACCGATGCTCATGCAACGGTCGGTCGACCTCGTCGTCGCCATCCTCGCCGTGCTGAAGGCCGGCGGCGCCTACCTGCCCATCCACACCGCCTACCCGCTGGCCCGGATGCGGACGGTGGTCGCGGCGTCCGGATCTCCGGTGATCCTCGTCGACGACGCGTTCCGCGACCACGAGCTGGTCGCCGACCAGGTCTCCGCCGGGCGTCGGGTGCTGGGCTGCGACGCCGACCCGGTGGCGGACGACGGGCCGCTGCCGAGGGTGCATCCACAGCAGCTCTGCTACGTGATGTACACGTCCGGCTCCACCGGCGAACCGAAGGGCATCCAGATCACCCACCAGGGCGTCGTCGACCTCGTCCGCGACCCCAGCTGGACCATGCACACCGACGACCGCACCCTCTTCCACAGCCCCCACGCCTTCGACGCCTCCACCTGGGAACTCTGGGGACCCCTCCTCGCCGGCGGACAAATCGTCATCGCCCCACCCGGCAACCTCGACGCCGCCGCCCTCCAGAACCTCATCCACCAACACAAAATCACCCGACTCAGCCTCACCGCCGGCCTCTTCCGCGTCGTCGCCGACGAACTCGTCGACGCCTTCGCCGGACTCACCGAAGTCACCACCGGCGGCGACATCATCTCCGCCCAAGCCGTCAACCACACCCTCCAAAACTGCCCCACCACCATCGTCCGCACCACCTACGGCCCCACCGAAATGACCCTCTGCGTCACCCAGTACCCCTGGAAACACGGAGAACAGGCCGGCACCACCGTCCCCCTCGGACACCCACTGAGCGGCACACACCTCCACGTCCTCGACCAACACCTCCAACCCGTCCCCGCAGGCGTACCCGGCGAGCTGTACCTCGCCGGAGCCGGCACCGCACGCGGCTACGTCAACCAACCCCACCTCACCGCCACCCGCTTCGTCGCCAACCCCCACGGACCCGCCGGCACCCGCATGTACCGCACCGGCGACCTCGCCCGCTGGGACGCCGCCGGCCAGTTGCACTTCCTCGGCCGCACCGACGACCA
>NZ_BSTB01000023.1:0-122179 GCF_030269285.1 Micromonospora sp. NBRC 101691 | reverse complement strand
CCGACTCAAGGACCGCGACCTCGGCCGCGTCCCCGCAGCCAGCAAGACCAACGACTAAAGATCAACCAAACCAAGGTGGTCCAGTTTCAGCCGGACCACGGTGGTCACGATTGAGGCGGCGTTGACACAGCCGCGTACCGGGCGATCGGGGTCGACCCGGTGACCTACCTGCCCGAGCGGCCCTTGCTGACCCTCGCCGGCGAACACCGGGCGGGGTACCGGTCATGACGGCGAGACGAACGCCGCAGGCGATCCAGACCGCCTGGTACGTGCTCGAATACCACCGACACCACCGCTGCCCGCACTGCACGGAAAGCGGCTGGTGCCAGGACGTCCAGATCGCGCGAACGCGGCTCACGGCGTGGTACCGGTTCCACCAGCGGTAGTCCGACTCAGGGCCGGTGACCTGCTCCATCTCACCCGCGCCGCCAGCGTCCAGTTCGTTACGCCGATCATGTTCCGGCTCATCCGCGTCCTCGACCGGCCGACGTTCGACGGATGGCTGTGGCTCGACGGGTACCAGTTGAACAAGAAGGGCGACGCAGTCGCCCGACGAGAACTCTTCGTCCAACAAGCCGGCCTGCGGAAGGTCTCCACTCCCGCCCCCACTCCTCGGCGGGGTGGTCGTCAGCCCGCGCCGGGGAACCCTCCGCTGGTTCGTCGTGACAGGAGCTAGCTGCACTACCCAGGGGATCGCCCTGCTTGGGCCGCCCCGTCTTTGAGTGAGTGCCTCGATGTAGTCGATCTGGTTCTGAGCCGCCGTCGGCTCGCCCTTCACGATCGCGGAGAAGCAGCGAATGCGCTTGACGTCGTCCTTCGGACGGAGCGGGCGCACCAACTCGATGACATGGAACCACAGTGCTTTGTGCCCGGATTTACACCATTCGGTCTTCTACTGCGTGTATGGTGGGGTCATACGACGCCGAGAGATACGGCAGGAACGGCCCCTTCGGGGCCGTTTTTTGGGCCGGGTCGCTGCTGGCGCTTAAAGCCGGTGGTCGAGCCATCGTGGCACAGACGGGCCTGGGCGAAACTAACTATTGAGGACGTTTCGCACATCTGTTTGTCAAGTGCGCAAAGGATCCTCGGCTCCGTTCGGCGCACCGCCAGCGGTGGGACGCAGCCGTCGGCTTAACTGTCGTGCGTCATCAGCGGATGGAAGGCAAGGCGGAGATCGTCACCGACCGGGCGGACAACCCGAGGGTCGGGGTTGTTCCGCGTCGTAGCCCAAACCCTCGCCGCGTTCAACGGCTGACGCCGACCTGCTCCGGCGGCTCTGGCCGACCCTCTGGCTGCCACTCCAGCCGGGTCGTCCGTAGGGGACGCCCGAACGAGATGCGGCATCTCGGGGTCTCCGAGCAGGAGAAGAGCCCGAGATGCCGCAACTTGAGTTGATCAAGCTGCCCGGAAGGCTTCAGCGGAGCGAGGCGTACACGTCGATGAGGCGCTTGGTGACCACGTCGGGGTGGAAGGTGCGCTCGTAGCGCAGCCGGGCGGGGGCCGAGAGGGCGGCGGCACCGGCTGCCGCCGTCGGCAGGGCGGCGGCCATGGCGGCCGGGTCGGCGGGCACCACCCAGCCGACCATGCCGGCCGGGTCGTCCGCGCCGACCAGGTACGGGATGCCGCCCAGGTCGGTGCCGAGCACCGGCCGGCCACTCGCCATCGCCTCGATCACCACGGTCGGCAGCACGTCGTGCCAGAGCGAGGCGGCGATCACCACGGCGCTCTGCGCCATCACCGCCCGGACGCCGTCCCGGTCCAACGAGCCGAGGTAGGTCACGTCGGACCGCTCGGCGGCGGCCTGCTCGGCGAGGTGGCGCAGTTCACCGTCCCCGGCGATGCGCAGCGGGCCGAGTGCGCCGTCCGGGTGCCGCCGCCAGGCGTCGAGCAGCAGGCCGAGGCCCTTCTCCGGGGAGAGTCGACCGAGGTAGAAGAAGCCCTCGCCGAGCGGGGCGGGGCGGCCGGGGTCGGGGATGCCGTTCGGCTTGACCACGATCCGGTCGGCGGGGATGCCGTACTCGCGCAGGTGGGTGGCGATCTGGGAGGTGAGCGCGACGAACCGGTCCACCGAGCGCCAGGTGGGGCGGTGCACGGCCAGGGTGGTCGCCATCAGGGCGCTCTGCACCGTCGAGCCCCGGTAGCAGCGGTTCCGGATCGCCGGCACGCCGAGCGCCCTGCCCTTGCAGTCCTGGCAGATCGCGCCGTCGCGGAAGTAGACCCCGGAGGAGCAGACCTGCCGGTAGTTGTGCACCGTCTGCACCACCGGCACCCCGTGCTTGTGCGCGGTCCGCACCACCCAGGGCGAGAGCAGCGGGTACGGGTTGTGCAGGTGCAGTGCGTCCGGTTTGTGCTCGGTGAGCAGCCGGCTCAGCTCCTGCTGGGCGCGGGGGGCGTAGATCGGCGAGATCGGCAGCAGCGCCTTGGCCGTCTTCGGCATCGTGGGGATCTCGTCGGAGCTGCGGATGAACGGCAGCACCTCCACCCCCGCCGCGGTGAGCTGGGCGATCTCCGCGTCGACGATGGTGTTCTCACCGGAGGGCTGGGCCTGGCGGTACCGGTTGTGCGCCACCACGATTTTCACGGGGCCAGCCTCTTGTTCGCGATTGCGGGACTCGCAAGCTCATTCCTCACGCTCACGGGTGTCAAGGCTACCGTTGAGGAGTGCCGGAGCTACCCGAGGTGGAAGCGCTCGCCGATCACCTGCGCAGACGTGCCGTCGGGCACCACGTCGAGCGGCTGGAGATCGCCGCGATCAGCGCCCTGAAGACGTACGACCCGCCGTCGAGCGCGGCGGTCGGGCGGGCGGTGACCGACGCCCGCCGGCACGGCAAGTTCCTCGACGTGGTGTTCGACGGTGACCTGCACCTGGTGGTGCACCTGGCCCGCGCCGGCTGGCTGCACCACCGGGAGTCGTTCCCCTCCGCCACGCCGCTGCGTCCCGGCAAGGGGCCGATCGCCGTGCGGGTACGCCTCGACGACGGCTCCGGCTTCGACCTGACCGAGGCGGGCACCCAGAAGAGCCTGGCCGCGTACCTGGTGACCGATCCGGCGCAGGTGCCCGGGGTGGCCCGGCTCGGCCCGGACGCCCTCGACGCCGACCTGGCGACCTTCACCGAACGGCTGCGCAGCCGGCGGGGCCAGGTGAAGGGGGTGCTGACCGACCAGCAGGTGCTGGCCGGGGTGGGCAACGCCTACTCCGACGAGATCCTGCACGCGGCGAAACTCTCGCCGTTCGCGCTGACCGACCGGCTGACCGACGCGCAGATCACCGCCCTGCACGAAGCGACCCGGCGGGTGCTCGGGGAGGCGGTGACCCGCTCGGTGGGTCAGCGGGCGGCGGAACTGAAGGCGGAGAAGCGCTCCGGGCTGGCGGTGCACGCCCGGACCGGGCTGCCCTGCCCGGTCTGCGGAGACACCGTGCGGGAGGTCGCGTTCGCCGATTCGAGCCTCCAGTACTGCCCCGGGTGCCAGACCGGCGGCAAGCCGCTCGCTGACCGAAGGTTGTCCCGGATCGTACGCTGAGTGACGGCAGAACGGACAGAGGTATCAAGATCACCCACCCGGTTCCCCACCGTCGGCTGCGTGGCTCTACCCCTGCCCCGATCCATCGGTATAGTGGCTCGGTCCCCGGCTCCCGCTGATCGGAGCCGGCCGGATCCCGGTCCCAACACCGTCGTCATCTCCACAGGGTCGACGGCGGTGTGGGGGCTCGCGTGGGAGACTGGTAACGGTGGGCGACCGGGCCCCTCACTGTGTGGGCGGCGCGTGTCATGCGGGAGGACACAGTTGAGGTGACGACAAGCCTCCAGCGCCCGGTGGACAACGAAGGCCGGAGCAGAATCGTGCGGCACGTCGACAGCTTCGAGATCCAGCCGCCGACGCCGTCGTCGCACAACGGCGTACCCCGGTTGGCGTGGGCGAGAGCCAGCCGCCGGGTGTCCCGCTGGCACCGGCCCTACACCCTCCTCCTCCTGCTGCTCGACTTCGGGGCGGCGGCCCTGGCCAGTTGGATCGCCATCCAGCTTTTCGACCAGGCGGCCTCCGGCTTCACCGAGGCCGAGAACGACCCGACCTGGTTCCACACGGTGTCGTTCGTGCTGCTCCCGCTCGGTTGGGTGGTCATCCTCTGGAGCAACCGGGCCTACGACCGCCGCTACCTGGGTCTGGGTCCGGAGGAGTTCAAGCGGGTGATGCGGGCGGCCGTCACGGTGGCCGCCAGCGTGTCGTTCCTGGCCTTCGCCACCGTGACCCAGCTCTCCCGGTACACGGTGGGCACCGCGCTGCTCGGCGCGGCCGTGCTGATCCTGTTCGGTCGGATGGTGGCCCGGTTCGCCCTGCACGGGGTCCGGCGACGGGCCGGCCAGGCGGCGCACCGGATGGTGCTGGTGGGCACCCTGCCGGAGTGCCTGGAGGTCTACGCGGCGGTCACCCGTAACCCGGCCGCCGGTCTGGTGCCGGTCGCCATCCACGTCACCGACGGCTACGCGGCGGTCCGGGGGATCGAGACCCCGGTGCCGGTCTACGCCGGCCGGGACGTGCTCGCCCTGGTCCGCGAGGTCGGCGGCGACACCATCGCGGTCTGCGGCTCGGCCAGTTCCGAGCCGGGCGAACTGCGCCGGCTGGCCTGGCAACTGGAGGGCTCCGGGGTCGACCTGGTGGTCGCGCCGCAGCTCACCGACATCGCCGGGCCCCGGGTGCACATCCGCCCGATCGAGGGCCTGCCGCTCCTGCACGTCGAGGAGCCGACCCTCTCCGGCCCGGCGCTGCTGATGAAGAACCTGATGGACCGGGTGGCGGCCGGGCTGGGACTGCTGGTCCTCGCACCGGTCTTCCTGGCCATCGCGGTCGCCATCCGCATCTCCGACCCGGGACCGGTCTTCTTCCGGCAGCCCCGGGTGGGACACGAGGGGCGTACGTTCCGGGTCTGGAAGTTCCGCACCATGTACGTCGACGCCGAGGACCGGCTCGCCAGCCTGGTGGACCAGAACGAGACCGACGGCATGCTCTTCAAGATGAAGGAGGACCCGCGGGTCTTCCCGGTCGGTCGGTTCCTGCGCGCCTCCTCGATGGACGAGCTGCCCCAGCTGATCAACGTGCTCTGGGGCGAGATGTCCCTGGTCGGGCCACGCCCGCTCCCCGCCGACGACGGTGACTTCCTGGGTGACGTGCGGCGTCGACTGCTGGTCCGGCCCGGAATGACCGGTCTGTGGCAGGTCTCCGGCCGCTCCGACCTCTCCTGGGACGAGGCGGTCCGACTCGACCTGTACTACGT
This sequence comes from Micromonospora sp. NBRC 101691, assembly GCF_030269285.1. Lineage (NCBI taxonomy): Bacteria > Bacillati > Actinomycetota > Actinomycetes > Micromonosporales > Micromonosporaceae > Micromonospora > Micromonospora sp. NBRC 101691. The sequence goes on along the minus strand of NZ_BSTB01000023.1, from coordinate 116,907 downwards.
CGACAACTGGTCGCTCGCGTACGACCTGAGCATTCTCTGGCGGACCGTCGGGGTCGTGCTCGCCCGCAAGGGCGCGTACTGACCGCTGCCGGCGGTAGGGGCTTGGCGGGTGGTGCCCCGACCGGACAGGATCATCGGGTGAGCGGCAACGTTCCCGAGGTGCTCGCGGTCGTCGCGCTGGTGACCGCGCTGGTGGCCGCCCTGCTCGGGGTGGGCCGGCTGCGCGCCCGCCGGGGCATCGCCACCGCCAGCCAGCGGGCCACGTACGAGGTGCTGCACACCGCCGGGCTGGCCGCCGCCCCGCTGCGTACCGGGCTGGACGAGGCCGGCGCGGCGAAGGCCGTCCGTCACCTGCGGGCCCTGGTGGGCGCGGTCGGGTTGGCGCTGGCCGACCGGGACGACCTGCTCGCCCTCGACGGGCGCGGCGCGCACCACGCGGCCCAGCTTCGCGCGGCGGCCCGGAAGGCGGTGGCCGCCGGCCGCTCGACCGTGCTCGGCGAGGTGGAACTGCACTGCGACCGGGTCGACTGCCCGGTACGCGGTGCGGTGGTCGCCCCGCTCAGCGGCCCGGACGGGCGGGTGGTCGGGGCGCTGGTGGCGGTCGCCGACGAGGCTCCGGCACCGGGGCTGGTGCAGGCCACCCTGGAGACCGCCGACTGGGCCGGCGACCAGCTCGCCCTAGCCGAGCTGGACTCGTCCCGGGAGCGGCTGGCCCGGGCCGAGGTCCGGGCGCTACGGGCACAGATCAGCCCACACTTCATCTACAACGCGCTGACCGCCATCGCCTCGTTCGTCCGCACCGACCCGGAGCGGGCCCGGGAGCTGATCCTGGAGTTCGCCGAGTTCACCCGGTACTCCTTCCGGGCCCACGGCGAGTTCACCACGCTGGCCGAGGAACTGCGCTCGATCGACCGCTACCTGACCATCGAGCGCGCGCGGTTCGGCGACCGTCTCCAGGTGCGGCTCCAGATCGCCCCGGAGGTACTCCCGGTGACGCTGCCCTTCCTCTGTCTGCAACCGCTGGTGGAGAATGCCGTCCGGCACGGGTTGTCCCGCAAGCCCGGCACGGGCATGGTGAGCATCGAGGCCCGGGACGCGGGCGCCGAGTGCCACATCACCGTGGAGGACGACGGCGTGGGAATGGACCCGGCGACCCTGACCGCCGGCATCGCCGAGCTGGCCGGGCCGGCCGGCGAGCCGGACGGCGTGGGGCGCTCCGGCGGGACCGGACATCCGGGCGGTTCGGGTCATTCGGGCGGGCCGGGGGACGACTCCGGACAGCACGTCGGACTCTCCAACGTCGACGAGCGGCTCCGGTCGGCCTTCGGCGACCGGTTCGGCCTGGTCGTGGAGACCGGCCTCGGCTCGGGTACGAAGGTGAGCATGCGGATCCCGAAGTTCCACCCCGGCGTCCGGGCCGGCTCGTGACCGGCGGGTTCCTGCGGGTGCTGGCGGTCGACGACGAGCCCCCGGCGCTTGACGAGTTGGCGTACCACCTGCGCGCCGACCCCCGGGTGGCCCGGCTGCACACCGCTTCGGACGCCACCGAGGCGCTGCGGGTGCTCCGCGACGACGACGTGGACGTGGTGTTCCTGGACATCCGGATGCCCGGCCTGGACGGCATGGAGCTGGCCCGGGTGCTGCGCCGCTTCGCCCGCCCCCCGTCGATCGTCTTCGTCACCGCGTACGACGACGGCGCGGCGGACGCCTTCGACCTGGGCGCGACCGACTACGTCCGCAAGCCGGTGCGCGCGGAACGGCTGGCCGAGGCCCTGCGCCGGGTGATCGGGGCGCGGGTGGTGCCGAGCCACCCGGCCGCGCTGGCCCGGGCCGAGGACGATCCGACCATCCCGGTCGAGCTGGCCGGGACGACCCGGATGCTGCCCCGCTCGGCGGTGCGGTGGGTGGAGGCGCAGGGCGACTACGCCCGGCTGCACACCGCGGACGGGTCGCACCTGGTCCGGGTGTCGCTCTCCACCCTCGCCGACCGCTGGGCGGATGCCGGTTTCGTCCGGATCCACCGGTCGTACCTGGTGCAGTTGCGGCTGATCGCCGAGCTACGGCTGGTCAACTCGGGCTACGTGGTGGTGGTCGACTCCACCGAGCTGCCGGTGAGCCGCCGGCACACCCGGGAGCTGAAGGACCGGCTGGTCCGCGCCGCCAAGCAGGACTGGAACCGCTGACCATCCTCGGACGGCCGCCGGGCGAGCCGGGTCAACAGCCCTGTCGTCCGCTGCTGATCTGGTACCGGTAGCCCTGCCAGTCGATGTAGCCGACCGCGGCGACGCAGTAGTTCGCGGCACCGGTGACGCCGCGCGGTCCCGCGTAGTAGGCGTAGTTGCCGGAGTCGGCACTGGAGCTGACCGCGATCGTGCACGGCTGCCCCTCGCCGGACCGCTCGGTGCACCGGTAGGCGCGTACGTAGGTCGGCGCGGAGACGCCGTACGCGGCACCCTTGTGGTAGAAGCAGGCGCTGTTCGTACCGCCGTTGGAGCTGTTGTAGAAGATCGTCAACTCGCCCGGACCGTAGGTCCTGCTGTAGGTGACGGTCCCGGAGCACGAGACGGCGGCCTGTGCGGGTGACCCGGTGGTGACGACCAACCCACCACTGACGACCACCAGGGCCAGGACGAGTGCGAGAACGCTGCGACCGTGACGCATGATCTGCTCCCTTCGACGCAATCGACAGACGGTAGTGCCTATAGGGGCAAACTCTGCCAAGAGTCGGCGGATGGCTCCATGCCCGACATCTGTCGAATCACCGACAGGCGTCGCCGGCTTCCCACAGGTCAGGGCCGTCACGTACCCGGCCGAAAAGTGGAGTCGCCAGAGATAGCCGACCGCCTATGCTCCCGGTGCCGATCCGGTACGGGGCGCGGGGTCGGTGCGGCGTCGTGCTGCGCGGGCGCCCCACCACCCTCACGTTTGGACACACATGCGACTGTCCCTCACGCGTCGCGTCGCCCTGGTGGGCGTCGTCGCCGCGTCCCTGCTCGCACCCGGGGCACTCCCGGCGCAGGCGGCGGAGACCGGAACGGTCAGCGGACGGCTGACCACCAGCACCGGGGCCGGAGCCGCCGACACCCTGGTCATCGTCTACACCCCCGACTTCTTCGGGGCCGGCTCGACCAGCACCGACGCCAACGGCAACTGGAGCGTCACCGACCTGGCCCCGGGCAGCTACGCCGTCGGCTTCCACCCCTCCGACGCTCCCGAGCAGTACTACCGGCAGAAGTCGACCCCCTGGGACGCCGACCGGGTGACCGTCACGGCGGGCGACACCACCACGGCGGACGACCAACTGTTCGCCACCGGCACGGTCAGCGGCCAGATCCGCGACGCCGCCGGCGCCCCGGTGTCGGATCTGCTGATCGAGGCCGTCGAGGTGGACACGTACGTCCGGAGCCACGTCCGGACCGACCCGGACGGGCGGTACCGGATGGGCGTACTGGCCGGCACCTACCGGATCTCCTTCCAGCCGATCGAGGGAATCTGGCAGAGCCAGTACGTCCCCGGCAAGCTCGACCAGGAGGCGGCCGGCCGGTACGCGGTCACCGCCGGGGCGGAGATCGTGGTCGACGAGACCGTGCTGCCGACCGGCAGCCTCTCCGGCACGCTGACCGACGCGGCCGGCCAACCGGTCGCCGAGGCGCACGTGTCGGTCAACACCGCGAACATGTACGGAGCGGTGGACGCGCAGACCGACGCCAACGGAGCGTTCAGCGTGCCGGCGCTGCTCGCCGGGGCCTACAAGATCGCTTTCTACGTGGGTGACCGGCAGCAGTTCTACCGGGGCAAGCTCACCCACGAGGACGCCGACGTGGTGACCGTGCAGGGTGGGCAGAGCACCACCGTCGCCGAGAGCCTGCTCGGCGAGGGCTCGGTGGAGATCTCCGCTGTCGACTCGGTGACCGGTGCCCCGGTCGCCAACTTCTGCGCCAGGTCGGTCTGCAGCAACGGCACCGGCAAGGTCACCGTCACCGGCCTGCCGGAGGGCCGGCACGACATCTCGTTGTACACCGCTGACCTGCGGTACTTCCAGCGGGAACTGGCCGACGTGCGGGTGGTGGCGGACCGGACCACCCGGCTCGCGCCGAAGATGCGTCCCGGCGCGGTGATCACCACGACCGTCGTGGACGCGCAGACCGGCACCCCGGTCCCGCGGGTCTGCGTCGCGGCGATGCTGCCCAAGCAGGCCGCCCTGCCCGAGGGCTTCGGTGAATGCACCGACAGCGCCGGCCGGATGCGGATCGGTCCCCTGGTGACCGGAACGTACCGGCTCTTCGCGTTCCCTCGGAACACCGCGTACGGCCGGCAGTGGGTCGGGGCGACCGGGGGGACCGGTGACGAGCGGCAGGCGGTCACCGTCACCGCCACGGCCGGCACCGAGGTGGCCGGTCCGCAGGTCCGGTTGGACCCGGCCGGGAAGATCACCGGAGTGGTCACCGACGCGACGACCGGCACGCCGGCCGGTGGGGTGGACGTGTCCGTGCTCACCGGTCATCCCTGGCTGGGCACGGACGACGCGACGACGGACCAGAACGGCCGTTACACCCTGGAGCGGCTGGGCCCGTACGCCTGGCCGGTGGTGTTCGCCGGTCACCCGTTCCCCCACCAGTGGTCCGGGAACTCGGTCAACCGCTACACCGCGACGCCGGTCACCGTGACCAGCGGCACCACCGCCACGTACGACGTGGCCATGCGGACCGGCAGCACGGTCAGCGGCACGTTCACCACCCCGGACGGGAAGCCCTTCACCGACGGGTACGTGGCTGCCCACAACGTCGAGACCGGTGACGTCGTCGGGCGGAGCGCGGTCGAGAACGGCCGGTTCAGCATGACGGCGCTCGGCGGGCAGCGGGTCTACCTCACCTACAACGTCGGCATCGAGGGGCGCTACCACGCCGGCAGGTACACCGTCGTCGACCCGGACGGCGTCCGCCGGCTGGCGCGGTTCACCGTGCCAACCACCGGGACGCTCACCGCCGACCTGGTGGTGTCCACAGGCTGACCGGGTTTTCCACAGGCTCCGGGCCGGTTGTCCACAGGTTGTGCACAGCCGGCCCGGATGCCGTCCGGTCTTGACATCCGGGTGGAGACGGTGAGACTGCGTCAGTGGCCGCCCCCACCGACCCCGTACCCCCACCCCGGCGACCGGAGCCTCGAACGCGGATCGTGCTCGCCGAGGTGTCCCGGCGGGGCACCGACCGCACCCGCAGCGAGCTGACCGAGCAGACCCGGGTCGGCGAGGCGCTGGTCCGGGGCCTGGTCCGGGCCCAGCTCGCGCTGGCACTGCGGCTGGCCGTGGTGGTGCTGGTCGGACTCGGCGGGCTGCCCTGGCTCTTCGCCATCGCGCCGGCGGTCGGCCGGGTCACCGTCGCGGGCGTCAACCTGCCGTGGCTGCTGCTCGGGGTGGCCGCCTTCCCGTTCCTGGTCGCGGTCGGCTGGGCGTACGTGCGGTTGGCCGAACGGAACGAGCAGGACTTCTCCGACCTCGTCCAGCGGCCGGAGCGCTGAGGTGGACAACGGTTACGTGGTCCCGGCGATCGTGGCGGTCACCCTGGCCACGTTCGCCATCGGCTTCTACGGGCTGCGGGTGGCCCGGACCACCTCCGACTTCCTGGTCGCCTCCCGCGCGGTCAGCCCGACCTGGAACGCCGCCGCGATCGGCGGGGAGTACCTCTCCGCGGCCTCCTTCCTCGGCATCGCCGGGCTGATCCTCAAGTACGGCGTCGACGTGCTCTGGTACCCGGTCGGCTTCGCCGCCGGCTACCTGGCGCTGCTGCTCTTCGTGGCCGCCCCGCTGCGCCGGTCCGGGGCGTTCACCCTGCCGGACTTCTGCGAGCTGCGGCTGCACTCGCGCCGGCTGCGGGCGCTCGCCACCGTCTTCGTGATCTTCATCGGCTGGCTCTACCTGGTGCCGCAGCTCCAGGGGGCGGGACTGACGCTGACCACGCTGACCGGCTCGCCGTACCCGGTCGGAGCGCTGGTCGTCGCGGTGGTGGTCATCGCGAACGTGGCGCTCGGCGGGATGCGGGCGATCACCTTCGTCCAGGCGTTCCAGTACTGGCTGAAGCTGACCGCGCTCGCCGTACCGGTGATCTTCCTGGTGTTGCAGTGGCAGGCCGACGGCCGACCCGAGGTGACCCCGCCCGACGGACCGGCGTTCCGGACCGCGACCACCGTCGTGGTCGACCATCCGGCGACCCTCACGCTCGCCGACGGCACCACCCGCGAGGTACGCCCCGGCGACGAACTGGCCTTCGCGGCCGGCGACCCGGTGCCGGCGGTCTCCGGTGTGGTCACCAACGCCGCCGACTGGCTGCTGCCGAGCACCGCCGGGGACGACGACCGGGGACTGTTCGCCACCTACTCGCTGATCCTGGCCACCTTCCTCGGCACCATGGGGCTGCCGCACGTGCTGGTGCGCTTCTACACCAACCCGGACGGCGCGGCGGCCCGGCGGACGACCCTGGTGGTGCTGGCCCTGGTCGGAGCCTTCTACCTGCTGCCCACCCTGTACGGGGTGCTCGGCCGGGTCTACACCCCGCAACTGCTGGTGACCGGGCAGACCGACGCGGTGGTGGTGCTCCTGCCCGGCGCCGCGCTCGGCGACGGGGTGACCGGCCGGCTGCTCGCCGCGCTGGTCGCCGCCGGGGCGTTCGCGGCGTTCCTCTCCACCTCCTCCGGGCTGCTCACCAGCGTCGCCGGGGTGATCTCCACCGACGTCCTCGGACGCGGCTCGGTCCGCGGCTTCCGGCTGGCCACCGTGATCGCCGGGGCGGCACCGGCGCTGCTCGCGCTCAACGTCTCGGGGATGGACGTCTCCCAGGTGGTGGGGCTCGCCTTCGCGGTGGCCGCGTCCAGCTTCTGCCCGCTGCTGGTGCTCGGCATCTGGTGGCGGGGACTGACCGACGTGGGGGCCGCCGCCGGCATCCTCACCGGTGGCGGGGCGGCGGTCACCGCCGTGCTGCTGACCGTGGTCGGCCCACCCCTGACCGGGTGGCCCGCGACGCTCATCGCCCAGCCGGCCGCCTGGACGGTGCCGCTCGCGTTCACGGTCATGGTGGCGGTCTCGGTGGCCTCCCGCCGCCGTCTCCCCGCCGACGTCGCCACCACCATGCTCCGGCTGCACACCCCCGAGGCCCTGCGGCTGTAGGGGAACCGGTCAGGGGTCGGCCAGGCCGGCCTCGTACCCGGCGATGACCAGTTGCGCCCGGTCCCGGGCCGCCAGCTTGGCGAGCAGGCTACCGATGTGGGTCTTGAGAGTGCCCCGGCTGATGTGCAGGGTCGCCTCGATCTCGTCGTTGGACAGGCCCCGCGTGACCAGCGCGAGCACCTCGTGCTCGCGTGGGGTCACCCCGTCGAGCCGACGCCGGGGCAGGCGGGGAACGTGGCCGGCGATGAGCCGCCGGGTCACACTCGGCGCGAGCAGCGACTCGCCGGCCGCCACCGTCCGGATCGCGTTGACCAGCCGGGGTGGGGTGATGTCCTTGAAGACGAAGCCGCTCGCCCCGGCCCGCAACGCCCGGTAGACGTGGTCGTCCAGGTCGAACGCGGTGAGCACCAGGACCCGTGGGGGGTCCGCCACGGCGGTGATCCGGGCGGTGGCGGCGATGCCGTCGAGGTCGGGCATCCGTACGTCCATGACGACGACGTCGGGCCGGCGGGCCGCGGCGAGCGCGACCGCCGCCCGGCCGGTGCCGGCCTCGCCGGCCACCGCCAGCCCCGGGGTCGCGTCGACCAGCCGGCTCACCGTGCCCCGGAACAGCGGTTCGTCGTCCGCCAGCAGGACCCGGACGGCAGCGGTGGTCATGTCCGGAAGGGCAGGGTCGCCCGGACGGCGAACCCACCGTCCGGCTCGGGTCCGGCGGACAGGCTGCCGCCGTGCAGGGTGGCCCGTTCCTGCATGCCCAGCAACCCGTGACCGGGTCGGTCGGTCCGCCGGGGCGTCGTGCCGTCGTCCACCACGGTCAGGCTGAGCTCGCCGTCGGTCGCCGCGACCGTGACCCGGCACCGGGTGGCACGGGCGTGGCGGCGTACGTTCGTCAACGCCTCCTGCACGATCCGGTACGCCGAGGTCCGCACCCCGGCCGGTACGCGCGACAGGTCCGCCCGGTCGACGGTGACCGCCACGCCGGCTGCCCGGGTCTCCTCGACCAGCCGGTCCAGGTCGACCGGGCCCGGTGCGCCACCGCTGTCCTCTTCGCGCAGCCCGCCGAGGACCGTCCGGACGTCGGCCAACGCGCTCCGGCTCGCCTCTTCGATCGTGCGCAACGCGGCCTCCCGTCCGCTGCCCAGGTGGTTCGCGACCGCCGCCTGCATGGTGATCAGGCTCAGGCTGTGGCCCACCACGTCGTGCACGTCCCGCGCGATGCGCAGCCGTTCCTCGGCGATCGCCCGCGCGACCCGCAGATCGGTGAGTTGGCTGGCGTGCCGCCGCCGGGTGCGGACCGCCCAGGCCAGGGCCCACGAGGCGGCGACGACCGCCGTGCCGTAGCCGGTCACCGTCAGCGGCGTGGTCGAGAAGGACTCCACGCCCTCCCGGGCCGGGACGATCGGCAACCCGGCCACGAACGCGTCGACCAGACCCGGCACCAGCACGCCACCGAGCGCGGCGGCGAGGCCCCAGGCGGCGGCCCGGGCCGACGACAGCGCCACCGGGTAGAGCGCCGCCGCCACCACGTACACGACGATCTCGACGCCGATCCCCACGACCAGCGCGGTGGCCGTGGTCAGCAGCACCACGACGAGGACCGGCACCGGCCACCACCGGCGGACCGCCAGCGGCAGCCCGAGCAGCCCGGCCAGGCACCACACCCACCAGCCCGAGGCGGGTCTCATCAGCACCACCGCGGCCACCACGGCCGCCGCGGCCAGCGCGTCGACCGCGATCCAGGCCCACCGCCAGAGCCGGGGCGGAACGGGCGCGAGAGTCCTCGCCGGTGGTGCCACGGGACCAACCGTATCGACGTCGCTCCGGTGTCGCCTCGGACCACGGTCCGATGCGGGGCGACCCGGTCGCGCCCCAGGCTCGGACGGTGCTGATCCGTGCCCTCGCCGCCCTCGTCCTCGCCGTCCCGGCCGCCCCCGTCCACGCGCCCGCTCCCCCGGTCGACGCCGCCTCGATCGATTCCGTCGTCCGGGCGTACCGCGAAGCGACCGGCATCCCGGGGATCGCGGTCGCCGTGACCCGGGGTCGCGAGGTGGTACGCACCGCCGGGTACGGGCACACCGCGACCGGGACTCCGGTCACCGACCGGTCGGTGATGGCCGTCGCCTCGCTCAGCAAGTCCGTCACCGCGCTCGCCGTGATGCAGTTGGTGGACGCCGGGCGGGTCCGGCTGGACGCGCCGGTCCGGGAGTACCTGCCGGAGTTCACCATGGCCGACGACCGCGCCACCGCGATCACCGTGCGCCACCTGCTCGACCAGACCTCCGGCATGTCCGACACGACGTACCGGCCGTTCAGCGGGCCCACCCGGCGGACGCTCCGGGAGGTGGTCGCGTCGTTGCGGACCGCCCGGCTGGCGGCGGCCCCCGGCGCCCGGTTCGAGTACCACAACCCGAACTACCAGGTCGCCGCCCGGCTCGTCGAGGTGGTCGACGGCCGGCCGTTCGACGACTACCTGCGCCGACACGTGTTCCGGCCGCTCGGGATGACCGACAGCCGCACCGGCGCCACCGCCGACGACCTGCCGCCCGAGGCCCGCGGCCATCGGATGGTCGCCGGGACGGCCGTCGCCCTGCCGGAACCGCCGGCCTTCGGCGCCGGCTCGGGCGGGGTGCTGAGCACCGCGCACGACATGGCCGCCTGGCTGGTCGCCCAGAACGACCGCGGACGCGGACCGGACGGCACACCGGTGGTCTCCGCTGCCGCGCTGGCCGAGACGCACCGCCGCCCCGCGACGGGCTCGTACGGTCTGGGCTGGACCATCGGCGAGACGCCGTCCGGCGCGCCACTGGTCGACCACACGGGTGGCCTGATCACCGTCACCGCGTACCAGGCCCTGCTCCCGGCCAGCGGGTACGGCGTCGTGGTCCTCGCGAACGCCGGAAGCCAGTACGGGGACGCCCCCGAACTCGGCGCGCGTCTCGTCGACCTGATCGAGGGCCGTCCGGTGTCCCCGGCCCCCTCGTCCACCCCGCTGGTCCTGATCGACGTCGGATTGCTCCTGCTCACGATCGGCACCGGGTTCCTGGCCGTCCGGGGCGTCCGGCGGTCCCGCCGCTGGGCGGAGCGGCGTCGACCGGGCCTGACCACCCTCGTCCGGCTGCTGCCGTACCTGCTTCCCCTGCCGCTCCTGGGCTGGCTGCACCGGGTGGTGAGCTACCTCTACCGGGGCATGGACATCTCCTGGCTCCAGGCCGTCTACCTGTATCCGACGGTCACGCTGCTGCTGACGGTCGGGGCGCTGGGCTGCCTCGCGGTGCTCGTCACACGGGTGGGACGCGTGCTCCGCGCCCGCGCTTCGGTGACCGCCGTCGACCACCAGGGTCAGCCGCCCGGGTGAGGGCGGTCCCCTGAGGTGGAGGTCGAGATCGTCCCTGAGCAGGAGAGTCAGGTGGAGTCCGGCGGATAGTTTCGGGTCATGACTTCTGCGCACCCGGCCCTCCAGCTGCGTGGGCTGGCCAAACGGTTCGACACCAAGGTCGCGGTGGCGGGCGTCGACCTCGACGTCCCGGCCGGTTCGTTCTACGGCCTGCTCGGCCCGAACGGCGCCGGCAAGACCACCACCCTGTCGATGGCCGTCGGCCTGCTGCGGCCGGACGCCGGTGGCGCCTGGGTGCTCGGGCAGGACGTCTGGGGTGACCCGGTCCGGGCGAAGCAGCTGCTCGGGGTGATGCCGGACGGCGTACGCCTCTTCGACCGGCTCAGCGGCGCGGAACTGTTGGCGTACCACGGCCTGCTGCGCGGCATGGACCCGGCGGTGGTCGACCAGCGCGCGGCGGAGCTGCTCGACGTGCTCGCCCTGGGCGACGCCGGCCGGACCCTGGTGGTCGACTACTCGGCCGGGATGAAGAAGAAGATCGGGCTGGCCTGCGCGCTGCTGCACGGCCCCCGACTGCTGGTGCTGGATGAGCCGTTCGAGGCGGTCGACCCGGTCTCGGCGGCATTGATCCGCGACATCCTGCACCGGTACGTCGTCGGCGGCGGGACGGTGGTCTTCTCCAGCCACGTCATGGAGGTCGTGGAGCGGCTCTGCTCGCACGTGGCCATCCTCGCCGAGGGGGTCATCAAGCGGGTCGGCACCCTCGACGAGGTACGCGGGGAGCGCTCGCTGGAACAGGTCTTCGTGGAGGTGGTCGGCGGACGCACCGCCACCGGCGAGGAGCTGTCGTGGCTGTCGCGGTGACGGAGCCTGCCGAGCGGGTCCGCCCGGTGTCGGCCCGCCACTTCGTCCGGCTCAAGCTGCGGGTGATGGGCAACAACTTCCGGGGCCAGGGCTGGCGGATCGCCCTCTTCGTCGGCGGCGTGGTCGCCGGGCTCTGGTTCGCCGGCACCGGGTTCTTCCTGCTCGCCGCCCCCGGGCTGGCCGACGAGTCCCGGTACGCGCTGATGGCCGCCGCGTTCGGCGGAGGGCTGGTGGTGCTCGGCTGGCTGCTGCTGCCGCTGGTCTTCTTCGGCGTGGACGAGACGCTCGACCCGGCCCGGTTCGCGCTGCTGCCGATCTCCCGGCGCACCCTGGTCACCGGGCTGTTCGCCGCCGCGCTGGTCAGTGTGCCGGCGGTGGCGACCCTGCTCGCCATGACCGGACTGGTGCTCACCTCGGGCCTGCTCGGTGGTGCGGCGGCGGCCGTGGCCGCCGTCGTCGGGGTGGTCGCCGGGTTGCTGCTCTGCGTGGCGGCCAGCCGGGCGATCACCAGCGCCTTCGCCACCATGCTGCGGTCCCGGCGGGTCCGCGACCTGGCGGCCGTGCTGCTCGCGGTGCTCGCCGCGCTGCTCGGCCCGTTGCAGCTGGTGGTGCTCGCCGCCGTGCAGGACGCCGACTGGGACCGGCTGGCCGGGGTGGCCCGGGTGGTCGGCTGGACCCCGTTCGGCGCTCCCTGGACGGTCGGCATCGACGTGGCCGAGGGGCGGGCGTGGGCGGTCCCGGTGAAGTTGCTGATCACCGTGGCGGCCATCGGCGCGCTGCTGGTGTGGTGGTCCCGGTCGTTGGAGTCGGCGATGGTCGGGGCGGTCAGCTCCGGTCCGGCCAGGACCCGCAGCGGCCCGGTCGGCGGGGCGGTCGCGCAGCTCTTCCCGCGGGTGGTGGGCTGGGTCCGGCGGGACCGGTTCGGCGCGCTGGTGGCCCGGGAGTGCCGCTACTGGTGGCGGGACGCCCGACGGCGGGCCAACCTGATCACGATCGCGGTGGTCGGCCTCTTCGTGCCGGTGATGGTCAACTTCGGCGGGGCGAGCTTCACGGCCGGGGACGGCATGGAGCTGGCCACCCCCGACTCCTCCCCGGTGACGGTCAGCGTCTCGATGGTCTTCGTCGGTCTGCTCGCCGCGGTCACGCTGGCCAACCAGTTCGGCTTCGACGGCAGCGCGTACGCGGCCAACGTGGTGGCCGGGGTGCCCGGTCGGCTGGAGCTGCAAGCCCGGATGGCCGCGTTCTCGGTGTACGTGCTGCCGATGCTCGCCGTCGTCGCCGTCGTCCTGGCGGTGCTGCTGGGCCGGCCGGCGTGGCTGGGCGTGATGGCGGGCAGCCTGCTCGCCACGTACGGGGCGGGGTTGGCGATCAACTCGTTCGTCTCGGTGCTGGGGGCGTACTCGTTGCCGGAGACGAGCAACCCCTTCGCGCTGAACAGCGGCGCCGGGATCACCAAGGGTCTGCTGACCCTGGTGTCGATGCTCGGCTCGGCGGTCGCGGCGGTGCCGATGGTGGTCGCGGCGGCGCTGCTCGGCGACGCCTGGCTCTGGCTGGCCGCGCCGCTCGGGCTCGGGTACGGCCTGGGCGCGGCGCTGCTCGGCGCGTACCTCGCCGGTGACGTGCTCGACAACCGGGCCCCGGAGTTGCTGACGGCGGTGACCCCCCGCCGCTGACCGGGTGCGCTACTCGCTCCGCCGCGTGGCTGCGTGGTGCTGGCCGGGCGCTCCGCTCAGCGCAGGCGAAGGAAGGCGTAGAGCATGCGGCTGTCGCTGGCCCCGGTGACGCTGACCAGCTCCCACCCGAAGTGGGAGAGGTACTCGACGGCCTCCAGCAGTTGGGTGATGGAGCTGCTCGCCATCCGCGGCCGGGTGACGACCGCGAGGTGCCGGTGCGGGTAGCCGCGGAAGTCCACCTCGTTCCGGAGCACGGATTCCGCGATGACGAGTCGACTGCTGGCGAGCTGCTGCGGTGTCACAGGGGCCATGCCCGGCACGATAGAGGCCACCCGCATCCCCCGCTGGTCAGCCGCCGTCCGGCCGGTGCCCGGGTTGGGGGGCGGCGGCACAATGGGCCGATGCCCGTCGTCGAATCGGTCGTCACCGTCCCCGTGCCCCCGGAGCTGGCGTTCGCCGTGTCGCAGACCGTCGGGTCGGTGCGCTACCGGTGGGACCCGTTCGTCCGGGAGCAGCACTTCGCCGACGGGGCGACCCGACCCGGCAAGGGGGTACGCACGGTCACCCGGTCCCGGCACGGGCTGCTCATGGTCAGCGAGTACGTCTCGTACGTCCCGCCGAGCCACGTGGGGATGAAGATGGTCCGGGGCCCGTGGTTCTTCGAGGTGTTCGCCGGTGGCTGGCGGTTCGCCCCCGGCCCCGAGCCGGACACCACGGTCGCCACCTGGCGGTACAGCTTCCGCTGTCGTCCGGCGTTCCTGCGTCCGGCGGCGGAGCGGATCGGGACGTGGCTGCTCGGCCGGGACATCCGTCGCCGGATCGCCGGCTTCGCGGCCGGCTGCACCGACCCGGTGGTGGTGGCCGCCGCCCGGTCGGATGGCGAGCGCTGAGGCCCACGGAGCCGCCGGCCGGGTCACAATGTTTCACGTGAATCATCAAGCGGGCGCGGAGATCCACCACGTCGATCCGTTCGCCACGCCGGCCGGGCAGCGGTCACCGGTCCGCCGGCTGCGGGGACGGCTGGCGTCCCCGGTCACCCTGTGGACCGCGCCGGGACCGGCCGGGCTGACCGTCTCGTCGACCCTGGTCGCCGAGGGGGAGCCGGACCGGCTGCTCGGGCTGGTGGATCCGGAGGCCGACCTGTGGGCGGCGGCCGAGGAGGCGGGCCGGTTCGCGGTCGCGGTCCTCGGCCCCACGCACCGACAGCTCGCGGACCGGTTCGCGGGCCTCTTCCCGTCTCCGGGCGGCCTCTTCGCCCTCGACGAGTGGGTCGACACCCCGTACGGTCCGGTGCCGGCGGACGCCGGCGGCTGGGTGGGTTGCCGACTGGACGGCAGCCGCGAGTGCGGTTGGGCGCTGCTGGTCGAGGCGACCGTCGAGGTGGTCGAACTGCCCGAGGCACCTGACCAGGCCGAGCCGCTGCTGCACCACCGGGGCCGGTACCGCACGCTGGGCGGCTGACCCCCGGCGACGGACCCGGCCCTACCGCGCCCCCTCGGATCGGGGAGCGTGGGTGGTCGGCGATCGACGACGACCGTTCAACTACGTGACCCAGGTCACTCGGCGCAGCCAATCGCCCGTTCGGCGCAGCGAGCGACCGGCACCGATCTTTGCCTTTTCCGGCGGGAAGCACCGTCCCTACGGTGCGCGGAACATCCCACGCCTGCGAAAGGTGGTGATCTACAGATGTCGACGGACACACCGACTCCCGCCCCGACGAACCGCGAGCGGTACCTCGCCGTACAGCGGTCGGACGAGTTCGCCGGTCTGCGCCGCGCGCTGCGCGGCTTCGTCTTCCCGATGACCGTGGCCTTCTTCCTGTGGTACGCGCTCTACGTGATCCTCTCCGCGTACGCGCGGGGTTTCATGGGCACGAAGCTCTTCGGCAGCAACATCAACGTGGCGCTCGTGTTCGGGCTGCTCCAGTTCGTCTCGACGTTCCTGATCGCCTGGCTCTACGCCCGGTACGCCGACCGGAAGATCGATCCGGTCGCCGACCGGATCCGTGCCGAGATCGGGGAGGTGACCCGTGACGACGATGCTCGCGGCTGAGGCGGTCGACACCACCGCCCGCAACCTGACCATCGCCCTCTTCCTGGTCTTCGTGGCGGCCACCCTCGCCATCACCATCTGGGCCAGCCGGCAGACCAAGACGGCCACCGACTTCTACGCCGGCGGCCGGTCCTTCTCCGGTTTCCAGAACGGCATGGCGATCGGCGGCGACTACATGTCGGCGGCGTCGTTCCTGGGCATCGCCGGGATCATCGCCCTGTACGGCTACGACGGCTTCCTCTACTCGATCGGCTTCCTGGTCGCCTGGCTGGTGGCCCTGCTGCTCGTCGCCGAACTGCTGCGCAACTCCGGCCGGTACACGATGGCCGACGTACTGGCCTTCCGGATGCGTCAGCGGCCGGTCCGGACCGCCGCCGCAGCCTCCACCATCACCGTGTCGATCTTCTACCTGCTGGCCCAGATGGTCGGCGCGGGCGCGCTGGTGGCGCTGCTGCTCGGCATCCGGCCGGGAACGACCTTCCTCGGTATGGACGCGGACACCGCCAAGGTCGCCACCATCATCCTGGTCGGCGCCCTCATGATCATCTACGTCACGGTCGGCGGGATGAAGGGCACCACCTACGTGCAGATCGTCAAGGCGTTCCTGCTGATGGGCGGCGCGCTGATCATGACGTTGCTGGTGCTGGCGAAGTACCAGTTCAACCTGTCCGCGCTGCTCGGTGACGCCGCCGCCTCGTCCGGCAAGGGCAACGCCTTCCTCGAACCGGGACTCCGGTACGGCGTCGAGGTGGCCGGGAACGCCACCCAGACGTTCTACAACAAGATGGACCTGCTCTCGCTCGGCATCGCCCTGGTGCTCGGTACGGCGGGCCTGCCGCACATCCTGATCCGCTTCTACACGGTGCCCACCGCCAAGGCGGCCCGAAAGAGCGTGCTCTGGGCGATCGGCATCATCGGCACCTTCTACCTGCTCACCCTGGCCCTCGGCTTCGGGGCGGCGGCGCTGGTCGGCGGTGAGGCGATCACCGCCCAGGACAAGGCGGGCAACACCGCCGCACCACAGCTCGCCGAGGTGCTCGGCGTGGACTTCCTCGGCGGCGACCTGGGCGGCGCGGCCCTGCTCGCGATCATCGCGGCGGTGGCCTTCGCCACCATCCTGGCGGTGGTGGCCGGGCTGACCCTGGCCTCGTCGTCGAGCCTCGCGCACGACTTCTACGCCAACGTGCTCCGCAACGGGCAGACCTCCGAGCGGCAGGAGGTCCGGGTCGCGCGCCTCTCCGCCCTGGTCATCGGCGCGGTGTCCATCCTGCTGTCGATCTATGCGCAGAACCTGAACGTGGCGTTCCTGGTGGCGCTCGCCTTCGCGGTCGCCGCCTCGGGCAACCTGCCGGCGATCCTCTACAGCCTGTTCTGGAAGCGGTTCAACACCTCCGGAGCGGTCTGGGCCATCTACGGCGGCCTGCTCTCGGCCGTGCTGCTGGTCTTCTTCTCGCCGGTGGTGTCGGGGCAGCCGACGTCCATGTTCCCCGAGCACGACTGGCAGTGGTTCCCGCTGTCCAACCCGGGGCTCCTCTCCATCCCGTTCGGTTTCCTCTGCGGCTGGTTCGGCACCGTCATCTCGAAGGAGAGCGACGAGGACAAGTACGCCGAACTGGAGGTCCGTGCCGTGACGGGGGCCGGCGCCCACTAGATCAGGTCGTCCGGCTCGTCGCTGACCGCTCCGGCGGTTGCAGGGGTCCCCTCCTCCTCAAAATGCGGTAGGAGGGGGCCCCTGCAAACAACCCGGCCCCGGCGTGCGGCACGGCGCGGAACGGCAGCGCTGAGTAGGCTGGCCGGCATGAAGGTAGCTCCCCGTTTCGGTGCCGGTCACCGCATTCTCGTCACCGGCGGCGCCGGTTTCGTCCCGTCGCACCTGGTCGACGTGCTGCTCGATCGCGGCTGCACGGTGGTCGCGGTGGACAACTTCGTCACCGGTTCCAAGGAGAACGTCGCCCACCTCGCCGAGCGCCCCACCTTCACGCTGGTCGAGGCGGACATCTCGGACGGCCTGCCGACCCACCACCCGGCGCTGGCGGAGCGCTTCGACGCGATCCTGCACATGGCGTCTCCGGCCAGCCCGACCGACTTCGCCACCATCCCGATCGAGATCCTCCGGGTCGGCTCGGTCGCCACGCTGCACCTGCTCGACCGGGCGGTCGCCGACGGGGCCCGGTTCCTGCTGGCCTCCACCTCCGAGGCGTACGGCGACCCGAAGGAGCACCCGCAGCGGGAGACGTACTGGGGCAACGTCAACCCGATCGGCGTCCGTAGCGTCTACGACGAGGCCAAGCGGTTCGCGGAGGCGGCCACGATGGCCTACCACCGACGCCACGGCCTGGACGTCGCCATCGTGCGGATCTTCAACACGTACGGCCCGCGCATGCGGCCGGACGACGGTCGGGCCATTCCCACCTTCGTCGCCCAGGCGCTGCGGGGCGAGCCGATCACCGTGCACGGCACCGGGGCGCAGACGCGCTCCATCTGCTACGTCGACGACCTGGTGCGCGGCATCCTGCTGCTGCTCGACTCGACCGAGACCGGGCCGATCAACTGTGGCACCGAGCACGAGATGTCGATGCGGCAGCTCGCCGAGCTGATCGTGTCGCTCTCGGACAGCACGTCCGAGGTGACCTATGTCACCCGTGCCGCCGACGACCCGGAGATGCGGCGGCCGGACCTGACCCTGGCCCGGGACCTGCTCGGGTACGAGCCCCGGGTCGCGCCCGAGGACGGCCTCCGACGCACGATCGACCACTTCCGCAAGCGGTTGGGCTGATTTCTCCACAGGTGTTCTGCGGTTGGCTGAGCTTCACCTGAAGGCGTGACTGGCTCCGGGTCCGTACCCTGAGTTACATGTCAGCGACCTCGTCAGCCGGTCTTCCGCTCCTGTACCTGCACCGGGGCTCTGCCGGGCGTGCCTCGGTCCCGGGCTCCGGCCCGGGGCGACGGTCCGGCCCGGAACGGCCGGTCGTCGAGCGGCACCGGGCCGGTGCCGCCGCCCCGGACGACGACGGACCACTCGGTCCGGGTGGTCCGACCGGTCCGACCGGTCCGGGTGGACGTGGGCGTTCCGGCCGGCCGGGCCCCCGTCCCCGGTGGGGCCGGATCGCGCTGGTCGCCGGCGTCGCCGTGCTGGTGCTGGCGCTCCTCGGTGGCCTGGGCGCCTGGGTCTACGCGCGCGGGCTGAACGACGACCTGGCCCGCACCGACCCGTTCACGGAGATCACCGAGGGACGACCGCCCAAGGCGGTCGACGGCGCGCTCAACATCCTGCTGGTCGGCAGCGACTCGCGGGACCCGGACGCGCCCGTCGACCAGTCCAGCAAGTGGCGGGCGGACACCATCATCGTGATGCACATCCCGTCGAGCCACGCCGAGGCCTACCTGGTCTCCATCCCCCGCGACCTCTACGTGCCGATCCCCGAGAGCGCGAACGCGGAGTGCGGGTCCGGCCAGCGCGGAAAGATCAACGCGGCGTTCGCCTTCGGTGGCCTGCCGTTGGCCGTCCGCACGGTGGAGTGCTTCACCGACGTGCACCTGGACCACGTGATGGCGGTCGACTTCGCCGGGTTCAAGCAGGTCACCGACGCGCTCGGCGGGGTGGACCTGCCGGTGGAGCAGACCGTCACCTCGATCCACAAGCCGTACCGGACCTTCACCAAGGGCGTCAACCACATGAACGGGGCCGAGGCGCTGGACTGGATCCGGCAGCGCAAGCAGTTCCCGGACGGCGACTTCGCCCGGATGCGGCACCAGCAGGAGTTCCTCCGGGCCCTGATGGACAAGGCGGCCAGCAGCGGCACGCTGGGCAGTCCCCGCAAGCTGAACGCCTTCCTCAAGTCGGTGACCGACGCGGTGACCGTGGACGAGGGCTTCTCCCTGGTCGACATGGCGGTGCAGTTCCGGAAGCTGCGCGGCGAGAACCTCACCTTCGTGACCAGCCCGCACCTGGGCAGCGAGACCATCGACGGCGAGTCGGTGGTGGTCTCCGACCGGGAGAAGGCGCTGGCGATGTACCGGGCCATGGCCGGCGACCGGATGACCGAATGGGTCAAGACGAACCAGCCCGCCAAATCCAACGGCGGCTGAGGCTTCGACAGACGTCAGCACCCCTCGGCGGCGGGTCGCCCTCTACCGGCGCACCAGCCGCCGATCGGTTTTGGCGGATCAGCCGTTCGGCCAGCAATCGGCGGTGACAGCGGGTGGACCGGAAAATAACGGCAGGATGAACTCGCCAGATCGGGGACGGATCCGTAAAGTGATCCCGCCCCCGATATCGAACTGGAGCACGCATGCCGGTTCAGACCCGCCGTCGCCCTCCGTCGCGGGAATCCGCCTCCGCAGGACGCGCTTCGGCCTCCGTCGTTCCGCCGCCCCGCCGGGGTGGCGGTCGTGGTACGGACACCACCCCGAAGCGGAAGCGGCGCAAGGACCCGCTCTGGGCCCGGATCACCGTGATCGTCGGCGCGATGCTGATGATGACAAGTGGTGCCGCGATCGTGGGCAGCAAGGCGCTCATCGGTCAGGCCACGGGGAACATCTCCCAGCAGAACCTGCTCGGTGACGCCGGCAAGAGCGACGCCGAGGGTGGTGACACCCTCGAAGGGCCGATCGACATGCTGCTGCTCGGCGTGGACGCCCGGGCGAGTTGGGCGGCCGACGACGTGCGGGCGGACAGCATCATCGTCCTGCACATTCCGGCGACGCACGACCAGGCGTACCTGATCTCGATTCCCCGGGACACCGAGGCGCAGATTCCGGCCTTCAAGAAGACCGGCTTCACCGGCGCCACCGACAAGATCAATGCGGCCTTCCAGTACGGGGCCCGCAATGGTGGCGGTTGGGCCGGGGGCGCCCAGTTGATGGCCCAGACGATCAAGCAGATGACCGGCGTGAGCTTCGACGGCGCGGCGATCATCAACTTCGGCGGCTTCAAGAAGGTGATCGACGCCCTGGGCAGCGTACGCATCTGCGTCAGCCAGGAGGTCGAGTCGATCCACATGTCGTACGTCGACGGCAAGCCGATGTGGAACGCGGACGCCAAGAAGACCGGCAAGAAGAGGACCCCGGTGGTGCACAAGAAGGGCTGCCGGGAGATGGAGGGCTGGGAGGCCCTGGACTACTCCCGCCAGCGGTACGGCCTGAAGAACAGCGACTACGACCGCCAGCAGAACCAGCAGCAGCTGATCAAGGCGATGGCGAAGAAGGCCATCAGCGACGGGGCGATGACCAACCCGATGAAGCTGAAGGCACTGCTGGACGCGGCCGGAGACACGCTGATCCTGGACACCGGCCGGGCGAACATGGCGGACCTGGTCTTCACCATGCGTGGGGTCACCGACAACGAGCTGACGATGTTGCGGACGAACAACGGCACCTACCACGGCAACGAGCACGGCCGCGAGGCGCTCAGCCCGTTGACCATGGACATGTTCAAGGCGGTCAAGGAGGACCAGCTCGCCGAGTTCGTCTTCGCCAACCCGGCCGTCCTCTCCACCCGGAAGTGACCGAGCCCCGGTCCACGTGATCCGTCCCGGTCGGCCAGGGCAGGCCCTCGGATCGGGCAAATGCCGTCCGTAACGCGAAACGGACTCGTAGCCTGAGGTGAGCAAGGCTCGTCTCGGGCTACGGGGGAGGCGTCACGTCCAGGTCAGCGCGGACCGGTTCGGGGCCGGTGGGCACCGCCGCGCCGCGCTGGGCCCGGGTCCTGGTCGGCGTCGGTCTCGCCCTGGCCCTGATCGCGGTGGCCGCGGTGGTCGGGGTACGCGCACTCACCGAACGGTACGACCGCTCGGTGGCCCGGGGGCAGCTGCTCGACGACGACGCACGCCGGAACCGGACCGACCCGGACGGGCCGCTGAACTACCTGCTCATCGGCTCCGACCGGTTCCGGGGCGCCGACGACGCCGACCAGCGCTCGGACACCATCCTGATCGTGCACCTGCCCGCCGGGCTGCGCCAGGCGTACCTGATCTCCGTTCCGCGCGACCTGCTGGTCACCATTCCGCCGGCAGGCAACGGGTACGACGGCGGAGAGGACAAGGTCAACGCCGCGTACGACCTCGGGGGTGGGGGCGAAAGCGGCGCCCGGCTGCTCTCGGCCACCCTGCACCGGCTCACCGGCCTGAAGTTCGACGGTGCCGCCGTGGTCGACTTCACCGGGCTGCGCCAGGTGGTCGACCTGCTCGGTGGCGTCCGGATGTGCGTCGACACCGAGGTCCGGTCGGTGCACACCGGCACCGTCTTCGCCCCCGGCTGCCGGCAGATGGACGGGGCCGCCGCGCTGGACTACGTCCGGCAGCGCTACGACCTGCCCGGCGGCGACTACGACCGGCAACGACACCAGCAGCAGTTGCTCCGGGCGATGCTCGACCGGGCCGGCCAGACCGACCTGCTCGGCGACCCGCTGAAGCTGGACTCACTGATCCGGGCGGTGGGGGACTCGTTGACCGTGGACACCAACGGCGTACCCCTGGAGGATCTGGTCCTGGCGCTGCGCGCGCTTCCCGCCGACGGGTTGGTCGGTGTCCGGGTGCCCTCGTCTCCACAGCTCATCGGCCAGGTGTCGTACGTCGTCCTGGACGGCGGCGGCACCGAACTCTTCCGGGCCGTCCGGGGCGAGCGGATCACGCGCTGGGCCGCCGCGAATCCGCAGTGGGTGAACTCACTCTGAGAGGGCACGAGGGTCTAACCTTGGTACCCGTGTTCGGACCTGAGATTCCCACCGTGACCGTGAACGAGATCACCGACGCCACCTACCTGCTGGACGTGCGGGAGGACGGCGAGTGGGCGGCGGGGCATGCCCCCGGCGCGCACCATGTGCCCATGACGGAACTGCCCGGCCGGCTCGCCGAGGTGCCCAACGACGTCGACGTGGCGGTGATCTGCCGCTCCGGCGGTCGCTCGGCGCACGTCGTCGCGCACCTGATGCAGAACGGGTGGGACCGGGTCCGCAACGTCGAGGGCGGAATGCAGCAGTGGGCCGCCGCCGGACGGCCGGTGACCACCGACAGTGGAGCCCCGGGTCAGGTCGCCTAGGCCGACGGCGATGAGCGGGCCACTGGTCTTCGCCCACCGCGGTTCCTCCGCCGCACTGCCCGAGCACACCCTCGCGGCGTACCTTCGGGCACTCGACGAGGGTGCCGACGGACTGGAGTGCGACGTCCGACTGACCCGGGACGGGCACCTGGTCTGCGTGCACGACCGGCGGCTGGACCGGACGAGCAACGGGCGGGGCCGGGTCAGCACGCGTACCCTCGCCGAGTTGGACGCGCTGGACTTCGGCTCGTGGCACCCGGGCTGCGGGCCGCTCGACGCCGACGAACCGGTCGATCCCACGCGGACCCGGTTGCTCACCCTGGAGCGGCTGCTCGACGCGGTACGCGAAGCCGGCCGACCCGTCCGGTTGCTGGTCGAGACCAAGCACCCCACCCGGTACGGCGGGAACGTCGAACGGCGGCTGGTCGAGATGCTGCGCCGGTACGGCCTCACCGAGCCCGGACCGGACGACCCGGTACGGGTCACCGTGATGTCGTTCTCGCCGCTGGCGGTGCGGCGTACCCGGGAACTCGCCCCGGCGCTGCCGACCGTGCTGCTGCTGGACTCGTTGCCGGGTTGGCTGCGACCGGGCAGGCTGCCCTTCGGCGCCCGGATCGCCGGACCGGGCATCGCCCTGATCCGGTCCCGGCCACAGCTCGTCCCGACGCTGCGGTCCGCCGGCCACCAGGTGTACGTCTGGACGGTCAACGAGCCGGACGACCTCGACCTGGTCCTCTCGGCCGGGGTGGACGGCATCATCACCGACCGCCCGGCCCTGGCCCTGGCCCGACGTGGCTGAACCGCGCCCCGTGACCGGCCGGGACGGCGTGGGCGAACCGGGCCTGGGGTGTCGGGAACCCGATCGGGAAGGCACACTCTGGGGCATGCCGGAGCGACCCGACTACGCCGCTCTCGTCGCCGGCCACACCGTCGTCGTCGAGAGGATCAACTCGGGCGACTCCGGGCTGCCCGTGCTCACCCAACTGCTCCGGGTGGCCCAACCCGCCCTGGGCGCGGCGGGAATGGCGTTCGTGGAGTTCACCCCGAACGGTGGGCGGGTGATCGCCGCGACCGGCGCGGCCGAGTGGGCGATCGGTCGTCCGCTGCCCCCCTCCGACCCGGCCACCGCCTTCCTCATGCAGGGCCCCCGGGTGCAGCGGGTCCGGGCCGACCGGTTCACCGGCAACCTCGCCGAGGAGCTGGCCCGACGGGGACTCTGCTGGCTGGTCGCGGCGCGCGCCGAGATCGGCGGCCGGGCGGTCGGCAGCCTGCACGCCCTGCATCCGACGTCGGACGGGGAGGCCACCGGCGAGAGCGCGGTGATCGGCTACCTCGCCACCTGCATCGCGCACATGTACGGCGACCAGACCGGACTGCCGGTGCACGGCGACGGGCCGGTGGTGGCCGCGCTCGCCGACGGGCTGGCCGTGGTCGACGGGGACGGCTACGTGCGGCTGTGGAATCCGGCCGCCGCCCAGGTGACCGGCCGCGGCACCGGGCAGGCCCTCGGCCAGCCGTTGCCGTTCCCGCTGCCACCGCCCGGGCAGGTGCTCGACCACCGGCTGCCGGACGGGCGCTGGCTCCGGATCACCTCCGGTGAGCTGCCCGGGCCGGGCGCCCTGCGGGTGGCGACCTTCCGCGACGTCACCGACCAGCAACACCGCGACCAGGAACGGGATCTCTTCGTCGCGGTGACCAGCCACGAGCTGCGCACCCCGGTCACCGTCATCAAGGGGTACGCGAACACCCTCACCGACCACTGGGACTCCCTCACCGACGCGGACCGCCGAAAGGCGGCCCGGGTGATCGGTCAACGGGCCAACGAGCTGGCCCGCCTGGTCGACCGGCTGCTCTCCTCCGCCACCGACTTCGGGCCGGGCTCGGAGACCCCGCCGGCCGCGCTCGACCTCGTCGAGGCGCTCCGGTCGGCGGTCGCCGGTCTCCCCACCGAGCTGCGACAGCGGATCGTCCTCGACCTCCCCGCCGGCCTGCCGCCGGCGCTCGGCGACCGGGCCGACCTGGCGACCGTCCTGACCGAGCTGACCACGAACGCCGACAAGTACTCCCCGCCCGGCTCCCCGATCGGCATCAGCGCCGACGCCGACGAGCGGACCGTCGCGTTCCGGGTCGTCGACGAGGGCATCGGCATCCGGCCGGAGCACGTGGAACGCGCCTTCGAGCGGTTCTGGCAGGGCGAGTCGGGCGACCGGCGGCGCTATCCCGGCGCGGGGCTCGGTCTCTACCTCGTCCGCCGGATCGTGGAGCGGCGGAACGGGTGGGTATCGCTCCGACCAGGGACGGGTGGGGGTACCGTCGCAGAGGTGCGGCTGCCGCGCGGGTGAGATCCCCCGGCACGAGGTAGGCGGCAAGGAGGCACGGGCGTGTCGGCGAGGTCGGCGGAGCGGTCCTGGTGCGTGGTGGTGCCCCACCACGCGAGTGGAGCGCGCCTGGCCCGGCATCGGCTGGCCGCCGTGCTCGCCGACGAGGTGCCGCCGGCCCTGCTGGCCGACCTGGTGGCGGTCCTCGCCGAACTGGTCGGCAACGCGGTCCGGCACGCCGACCCCCTACCCGGCGGAGTGGTCCGGGTGGCCTGGCGGTTACGCCCCGAGGGCGACGGGCAGCACGTCCTGGTCCGGGTCACCGACGGCGGGGCGGCTTCGGCGCCCCGGATGCGGGCGGCCGGGCTGGACGCGGCCGACGGGCGTGGGCTGCACATCGTCGCCGGCCTGGCGAGCCGGTGGGGCGTCGACCGCGACGGTCTCGGGCAGAGCGTCTGGGCCGACTTCGACCCGGCCGAGGTGGGCCGCGTCGACCTGGTGGCCGCCGGCTGACGGTTCGCAGACGGGCGGTCGGGACGCGCCGACCGGCGTCGGACGCACCGCACCCCACATCCGTCCCGCCCGGCCCTTAGGCTGTCTCGCCGTGAGCAAGCGTCGAAAGAACCAGCGGGCCGCCGAAGACACCCCGAAGCGGGAGAAGGTGCGGGACATCTTCGTCCCCCGCCCCTTCGAGGGACTGACCGACGAGGCGGAGTGGATCGCCCTGCGCGAGTTGGTGCCGGCCGCGTCCGCGCCGCTGCGCCTGGCGCCCGCCCTGGTCGAGGAGTACGGCGACCGCCCGGTGATCCTGGCGACGGTGCTGCCGATGGCCACCCCGGCCATGACCAAGCCCGACGGGCGGATCTTCATCGGGCTCCAGCGGCACCTCCAGTCCGGTGACGTCTCCCGCGACCTGGCGGAGGCGCTGCTCTGCGCGCTTCGTACCGAGCCGGGCCGGTCGGTGCCGGTGCCCCCGCTGCCCGGCCCGGGTCCCCGTCTTCAGGACGTGCTGGTCGACGGGCCGCTCGAGGTCACCATGCACGACGGGTTCGAGTTCTGGCTGGACCCCGGCGCGGGCGACGACCCGAACGTGCAGGCGTCGTTGGAGCGGGCCAACGCGGCCGTCTACCCGACCGTCAAGCTGACCGCGGCCCGCGCCGCCTACTGGTGCCAGGTGCCGGAGAAGGCGCACGTGCGCTGGGTCCTCCCGGACGACGAGGACACGGCCCTGGACACGTTGGCGCGGCTCGGGGCCGCCGGCACGCTGACGCTGGGCGAGGGGACCCGCTTCGCCGGCATGTTCCGGGCGCACGGTCGGCTGGTGCCGGTCTGGGACCTGCCCGACGGGCCGCCCGCCACCGAGTGGGAGGAGCCGCTTGCGCAGTTCGCCAAGCGGTACGCCGAGGCACTCGCCGACCCGACCCCGCTCGACGCGGCCGGCCGCCGCGCCCGTCAGGGCCTCCTCGGCCGCCAGCTGACGCTCCGCTGAGTCGGGCCGGCGCTTCTCCCGGGTGTTTGCAGGGGGCCCTTCCTCACGTTTTTTGATGAGCAGGGGTCCCCTGCAGGCACCTCGGCCGGGCGGCTCAGCCGGGCACCTCGGCCGGGCGGCTCAGCCGGGCACCTCGGCCGGGCGGCTCAGCCGGGCACCTCGGCCGGGCGGCTCAGCCGGGCAGGGGGTCGCGGACCAGGGGGCAGGACATGCAGCGCGGGCCGCCCCGGCCCGAACCCAGCTCGGATCCGGCGATCGGGATGACCTCGATGCCGGCCCGTTCCAGCTGGGCGTTGGTCTCGACGTTGCGCTCGTAGCCGACGCAGAGCCGGGGGGCCAGGGCGAGCGTGTTGTTGCCGTCGTCCCACTGCTCACGCTCGGCGGTCACCGGGTCCAGGCCGGTGTCGATCACCCGGAGCGCGTCGAGGTCCATCGCGTCGGCCGCGGCGCGCAGGAACGGGGCGGGCCCGTCCACCTGCGGCTCGCCGTCCGGACCCGCCACCACGGTGTACGCCGACAGCGTGTGGGCGACGTTCGGGTACATCAGCACGGCGTCGACGTCGACCATGGTGCAGACGGTGTCCAGGTGCATGGTGGCCCGCTCCTGCGCGATCGGCACCACGAGGATGGTGTGGGCCAGCCCGGCGGCGAAGACCCGCCGGGCCAGCCGCTCCGCGCCGGCGGGCGTGGTCCGCTCGCCCACCCCCACCGCCACCACTCCGGGGGCGAGCAGGAGGACGTCGCCGCCCTCGAGGTGCTCCAGCCCCGGTTCGTAGACCGACCGGGAGTCGGCGAAGCGGGGATGGTGCCGGTAGATCGCGCCGGTCAGCGAGGTCTCCCGCCGCCGGGCCGGCATGGCGAGGCTGGTCACCCCGACCCGGTCCCGGATCCACAGTGACGAGTCGCGGGTGAAGAGCAGGTTCGGCAGCGGGTCGATGACGAACTCGTGCCGGTCCATGAGCGTGTAGACCAGCCCCCCGGGGCGGTCCCAACTGGTGCGCAGTTCCTCGTGGGCCAGGCCGGCGACGAACACGTCGGCGAGGGCGGCCGGGTCGAGGTACGTGAGGTGGTCGGCGACCCGGCGGCGCAGCGTGTCACCGAGGCGCCGGTCCCGTAGCACCTGGTCGGTCAGCTCCGCGCGGGCTTCCGCGACGGCCAGTGTCTCGGCCAGTAGGGTGGCGAGGTACAGCACCTCCACCCCGCGCTCGCGTAGGGCGGCGGCGAAGGCGTCATGCTCCTCCTGTGCCCTACCCACCCATGGGATAGCGTCGAACAGAAGTGAGTCGTTGTTGCGGGGGGTGAGTCGCGCGAGTTCGGGGCCGGGCCGGTGCAGGAGCACGGTGCGGAGCCGGCCGACCTCACTGTCCACGTAGTGGGTCACCCACGCAGCCTAGGCCAGTGGTTGACGGCATCCGGGAAAAGAGATGGGCATGAATGTGGCATTCATCCGCACTCACTCCGGTGCTTCGACTTGCCGACACACCGGACTAGCCACGTAGGGTAGTGAGGACATAACTTCGAGGGACCTTTTGCCGGAGGTCGCGATGTCTGTCTTTCCCGCACGTCGAGCCGTATCCACCAGCCGGGCACTGCCGCCCAGGGGGGGTCCACAGTCCCACGTCGAGGCTTCCGGCCTCCCCGCCCCGGTCCGGCCCTCGCCGTTCGGGTGGGCGCGTCGTCGGCGCGCCGAGAAGGGCGCCCGCCGCCTGGAGGCCGCGGGAGCGCGTGCCCTCGGCCAGCTCGACACCCTCGGGCCGGCCTGGCACGTGATCGAGTGGCCCCGGGCGGATCTGGCCGACACGGTGCTCGACCCGGTCCAGG
Source organism: Micromonospora sp. NBRC 101691 (assembly GCF_030269285.1). Classification (NCBI taxonomy): domain Bacteria; kingdom Bacillati; phylum Actinomycetota; class Actinomycetes; order Micromonosporales; family Micromonosporaceae; genus Micromonospora; species Micromonospora sp. NBRC 101691. The sequence continues at coordinate 89,159 of NZ_BSTB01000023.1, read as the reverse complement.
ACGACCGCGCCGGCTTCCTCGCCATCGGTCCCAGCGGGCTCTTCGCGATCAGCATCGTCGACCACGGCCGCACCCGGGTGCTCGTCGCCGGGGACGTCGTCCAGATCAACGGCAAGCGCCCGCCGTACGTGGCGGACGCCCGTCGGGACGCCAAGCGGGCCAGCAAGGCGCTCACCAAGGCCGTCGGCAAGACCATCCCGGTGACGCCGGTGCTGGCCTTCGTCGGCTCCGGCGACATCAGCGTCTACGGCCTGCCGAAGGACATCCTCATGGCCACCCACCGCGAACTCGACCGGTTGCTCATCGCCGGGGGCGCGCGGATCAGCCCGGCCACGGCGGAGAAACTCGCGCAGGTCGCCCAGTACCCCGGCACCTGGAGCAACGGCACGTACCGTCCAACGGCCGACTACCGGTGGTACTAGGAAAGCCGAATGGCCGCTGACAAGCGGGCCAACCACCGGTAACGTCACCGGCGACGCTACGCGGCCGGAGGTTCACCACAGGTCCGCGCCGTCGCCGGTCATCCGCTGACGGGCACCCGCCCCACCTGCGGTCCGGTGGCTTCCGCGGGTCGCCGGTGGGCGGGCGGCCGGCCAACATGGACAGCCCGGCGGTGCACAGAGGAGGCTCGGTGGCCCACGTCGAACTCTCGCTTTCGGACGTGTTCGTGCCGGCGGCACGGACCCCGACAGAGCCCGGGTTCGGCAACTTCGAACAATGGTCCGCCACCGTCTCCCGGGCACTGGAACCCTGCCTGCTCATCGACCTGGACACCAAGGTCGCCGCCGTGTCGGCGTCCGGCTGTGAACTGCTCTGCCTGGGCGCCCCGGACGAGCTGATCGGACTGCCGTTGCTCGACGGCGGGCTGCGCCTGCTGGACTTCACCGCCAACCGGGGCGAACTGACCGAGCAGGAGGTCGACAAGATTCCTCCGCTACTGGCCCTCTCCTCCGGTCGACTCGCCCGCGGCCTGCTCCGGGTGCAGGGTTCCGTCGCGGACGCGCCGGACGCCACGGTCGACGCCATCTCCACGCCGGTGCTCGCCGACGGCGTGGTCGCGGGCTCTCTCACCTTCTTCTCCGAGGTCTGACCTCCGGCAACGCGGCAGAACGGCGTATGCCGGGACCTCCCCGACGCCGTAAGGTGCCCTCATGCTGGATGTCGCTCTGCTGCCGGGCGAGTACGCTGTGTGCCGGCTGACCGCCGGTGCCGCCCTCCCACCCGCGCTCTGGAGCGATCTCGGCAGTGGGCAGGTCGTCTCGGTGAGCTGGGCCGCCGACGGGGTCTCCCTGATCTGCCCGATGGACCGGGTGCCTGGCGGCCTCCCGGTGGAGACGGCCTGGCGGTGCCTCCGCGTCGTCGGCCCGCTGGACCTGGCGGTGACCGGGACGCTCGCCGCGCTGGTCGGCCCGCTCGCCGAGGCGCGGGTCAACGCGGTGGCGTTCTCCACCTACGACACCGACCACCTGCTGGTGCCGGCGGTACGCCTGACCGAGGCGACGGCCGCCCTACGTGGAGCCGGACACCGGGTCACCGACTGACTTCACCCCGGGCCTCTCGCGTCCTACCATGGGCAAGGCCCCCCGTCGGAACGACGTCCACCTATGCCAAGGACCGGTTCGTGCCCACCACGCTCTCCCGGCTGCTGGCGCTCAGCCTGCTGACCGTCGTACTCGGCGGGTGCGCGGCTCCCCCGGAGCTGGAACAGCGCTCGGCCCGGCCGACGCCCACTCCCACCCCCACCGCCGCGCCGTCCCCCACCGCCTCGCCCGGCCCGCCCACCGGTCTTCCGCTCCCGCCGCCGACGGCGTTGCCGACCACCCCGGGCTCCTCCGGCGCGATCGCCGTCGCCTGCACCAACGGTCCGTCCCGGGAACAGGTCCTCCGGGTGGTACGCGGCTCGTCCGGGGTGCTGCCCGGCGGCACCGGGGTCAGCGTGCGCAGCGGCCCGCTCTGTGCGGACGACTGGCAGCACACCGTGCTCGCCGTCTCCGGGTACGAGGACCTGACCGTGGTCACCCGGGGGCGGCCGGGGTCGCTGCGACTGGTGACGGCCGGCACAGACGTCTGCACGATCGAGGTGCGCACCGCCGCGCCGACCGGGATCCGGACCCTCGCCTGTGACGGCACGGGCGGCCTGCCGGGTGCGTAGGCTGGTCGGCATGCCGGGAACACCGCCGACACGTTTCGTCTACCTCGGCCCCGAGGGCACCTTCGCCGAGCAGGCGCTGCGCACCGTCCCCGCCGCCGAACGCGGCACCCGTACGCCCGCGCGCAGTGTCGGGGAGGCGCTGGACAGCGTACGGGCGGGCGAGGCCGACGCCGCCCTGGTACCACTGGAGAACTCGATCGGCGGCGCGGTCGGCGTGACCCTCGACGAGATGGCCGAGGGGGAGCCGCTGGTGATCACCCGGGAGGTGGTCCTGCCGGTGGAGTTCGTCCTCGGCGCCCGCCCCGGCACCACGCTCGACGACGTCCGGAGCGTGGCGGCCCACCCCCAGGCCTCCACCCAGTGCCGGAACTGGCTGCGGGGCCACCTGCCGGACGCGGTGGTGGTGGACGTCCTCTCCAACGGGGCCGCCGCCGGTGGGGTCGCCTCCGGCGAGTACGACGCGGCGGTCTGCGCCCCGATCGGCGCCGCCCGGCACCGGCTGGCGGTGCTCGCTGACAAGATCGCCGACCACCCGGACGCGGTGACCCGCTTCGCGCTGGTCTCCCGGCCGGGTCCGCCGCCCCCGCCGACCGGCGACGACCTCACCTCGCTGGCCGTCTACATCGCCCACGACCGGGTCGGGGCCCTGCTGTCGGTGCTCATGGAGCTGGCCGTGCGCGGCGTGAACCTGACCCGCATCGAGTCCCGCCCGACCGGCGAGGCGCTCGGCCGGTACGTCTTCTTCCTGGACTGCACCGGCCACGTCGCCGACGTGCGGCTCGGGGAGGCGTTGCAGGGACTCCGCCGGGTCTGTGCGGACGTCCGCTTCCTGGGGTCGTACCCCCGGCACCGCTTCAGTGGCGCGGCGGGTGACCGGCCGGTCCCCGCCCCCGCCGGTCTCTCCGACGCCGACTACGCCGACGCGGCGGCGTGGCTGGCCCGCATCCGCGCCGGCGCCCAGCCCTGACCCGTGCCACGCTGCCCGGACGGGGCACCGGAAAAGGGCACCCTCCCCGGCGGGAGGGTGCCCCGGCGAACCGGTCGGTGGATCAGCTGAGCAGGTTGCCGAGCAGGCCGCCCTGCTGCTGCTGGGTGCCGCTGCCCTGGATGGGGGGCTCCTCGGAGGGCTGGACCACCACGAAGCCCTGACCGGCGAAGCTCATCGTGAACGCCTCACCGGTGGTCCGGCCGAGCAGGGTGCCGAGGCCGAGCTGCTCCGCCCGGTGGTAGCCGGTCTGGAGGCTCGCCGACCAGCAGACGGCGGCCTGCGGGTCGACGTAGGTCGGGGCGTCGACGTTGAGCACCACCGGGCTGCCCTTGGTGGTGATGGCGATCCGGCCGTGGCCGCTGAAGACGCAGTTGAACAGGCCGGACGCCGCCATCCCGGTGCCGCCGACCATCTTGATGTCGTACTGGAGGCTGGAGTCGAAGGCCAGCACGCTCGAACCGTTGATCGACAGCGCGTCGCCGGGTTCGAGGTCGATGATGTGCACGTCCTTGGCGAAGTCGGCGAGGAAGACGTCGCCCCGGCCGGTGAGCTTCATCAGCGGGACGCCCTCACCGGTGAGCTTCTGCTTGAGGAACTTGCCGAGACCACCGGAGCCGAGAGCCTGGAACTGCACCTGTCCCTGGTACGCGACCATCGAGCCGACGCGGGCCATCGCCTCGCCGTTCAGCTCGATCTTGAGCATCTTGGAGTTCTGCAGCCGCATGCCGGGCTGAGCGGACTCCTTCTCGAGGTTCTCCGCGGAGAACAGCGCGCTGCGCATGGGTCTTCCTCCTGATTCGGGGTGTCCTGCTGGAGGGTAGGGGAGCACCGCAACCGGCCCACCGGCCGGTGACGGGGGGCTGACCGGCCCCGGTCAGCCCCAGCCCAGCTCGTGCAGCCGGTCGTCGTCGATGCCGAAGTGGTGGGCGATCTCGTGCACCACGGTCACCGCGACCTCGTCGACGACATCCTCGTCGCTGTCGCAGATGCGCAGGATCGGCCGGCGGTAGATGAGGATGCGGTCCGGCAGGACGCCGGAGTAGTCCCAGCCACGGTCGGTCAGCGCGTGCCCCTCGTAGAGGCCGAGCAGCTCGGGGTCGCCCGGGGGCGGGTCGTCCTCGACCAGGATCACCACGTTGCTCATCAGGGCGAGCAGTTCCTCGGGCACCTCGTCGAGGGCGTCGCCGACCAGCTCCTCGAAGCGCTCGCGACTCATCTCGACCGGCACGTCACCCATTCTGCCGCAGTCCGGTGGGGTCGGTGTCGCCCCGGTGCCCGCCGCCGGGCACCGGGGCGACGCTCATGCCCGGCGGCGGTGGGTTCAGGACGCCAGGCGGGCGGTCAGGCTGATCTCGGCGCCCGGGGAGAGCAGCCGGGAGATCGGGCAGTTGCGCTTGGCGGCCTCGGCCAGCTCGACGAACTTCGCCTCGTCGATGCCGGGGACCTGCCCGGTGGTGTCCAGCTCGATCCGGGTCACCGTCATGCCGGCGTCGGTCTTGTCCAGGTGCACCTTGGCGGTGGTCTCCACGGAGGTGCCCGGCGTGCCCGCGTCGGCGAGCGCCTTCGAGAGGGCCATCGAGAAGCAGGCGGCGTGCGCCGCGCCGACCAGTTCCTCCGGGTTGGTCCCCTCGCCCTCCTCGAAGCGCGACTTGAACGAGTAGTTCCCCTCGTACCCTCCCTGACCGGTGCGGAGCGTGCCGGAACCCTCGGTCAGGTTGCCCTGCCAGCGGGCGGATGCGTTACGGATAGGCATGGCACGACGCTATCCGACCAGCCGTCACCCGGCGACCGGTTGTGTCGGCCGCGACCCGATCGCGCCGCCGGGTCTCGCGGCCGGGGGTGGTTGCAGGGGTCCCCTCCTCGTCAAAATGCGGTAGGAGGGGGCCCCTGCAACCATCCACACCCAGGTCAGCGCGGCCGTCACGGGCGGCGCGATCGGGCCGTTCCCAGTCGGCTGTGTCATGATTCGGCACAGACCCGCGAACGTTGCAGCTCGGACCCGCGACCGCGGAAGGGTGGCCGATGTCCCAGGATCTCCCCATTCCCCGCCAGGGCAACCGGTCCGACGAAGCGGCCGTCCTGGAGTGGGGACCGTCCGCTCCCGCGCCGGAGGGCCTCACCCGTACGGTGGCCGGGCTCGGCCGGGACCCCCGGTTCCCGGTCGTCCTGGTCGGGCTGGGTGGTGCCGCCGCGCTCGCCTCGCTGATGGGCGAGTGGTTGGTGATGACGGTGCCGGAGAACGGGCCGCAGGGCAGCGGCAGCCTCCGCGTCCCCGGCGGGGTCTCCGAGGTGGGCGGCTTCGGGATCGGCTATCTCGTCGGGCTGCTCGGCCTGACCGGCGCGGCGGCACTCGCACTCGGCGGCACGCGGGACGCCCGGCGCAACGCCCGGGTGCTCGGCTCGGGCCTCGCGGTGGCGCTGCTCGCGCTCCTCGCCGCGGCGGCCGTCTCGCTCGACGACTCCACCCGGCGGTCCCTCTTCTACAGTGCCGACAGCGGCTTCCAGGTCGAGTACGGGCGGGGTCTGGTGATGGCCTTCGTGGGCGTGGCCCTGCTCGGGGCGGCGCTACGGCTGAGCGGGTCGGCCGACCGCCGGTCGGATCCGGGGGACGGGTCCCCCGGGCCCGGGACGGCGGCACCGGAGGACGCGGCCGACTCTCCGTACCCCTCGACGTCCGGGCCGGGCGACTCGACGGTGTCGGAGCCCGCCGAACGGTCGTGGTGGCCGAGGCGGCGGAGCCGGGCGGTGGAGGACGAGCCGCCCGCGCCGGAGGGGCTGACGGTGGAGCCCTCCGCCCCGTTCGCCCGTCCCGAGCCACCCACCGACCGCTGACCGCCGGCACCGGGTCGTCGGCTGTTCGCTTCCGGCTCCGCAGCGTGCTCCACCGCCCGGCGCACGGCGGCCTCGGCGACCCGCTACGCGGCACGGAGCGCCGGCCACCGGCCAGGGCCGGCCGGCAGCCGGACCGACACCGGGGGTTGGTGGTCGATTCGCCGTGAAGCCATGGTTACGAACGGTCGGGCGAGGTACGGTTGCTGCCCGCCGTCACGCACGGCGAGGCTCCGACGACCAGTTCGGCTGGCGCGGCGGCGGCGGGCGAAGGAGGAGCGATGACCCGCCCGGGACTGCCGAAGATGATCGCCACCGACCTCGACGGAACGCTCGTCCGCAGCGACGAGACGGTCTCCGCGTTCACCCACGGCGTGCTCGACCGGATCCGGGCCGCCGGCATCCCGGTCGTCGGCGCGACCGGTCGGGGGCCACGACTGACGGAACTGACCCGCAACGACATCCGGGCCGCCGACTACCTGGTGATGGCCGGCGGCGGACGGGTGGTGGACCAGAGCGACCCGGCGGGGCCGGTGGTGCTCCGCGACGAGCGGCTCTCCGCGACGGCGCTGGCCGGCATCGTCGCCGACCTGGAGGCGGCGGTCGGCCCGCTGACCGTGATGGTCGAGGCCCTGGACGACCCGGGCGCCCCGCTCTGGGGCGACTACCACCCGAGTTGGCCCTACCAGGACCTGTTCGAGGCGCGTACCCGCTCGGAGTGCCTCACCCACGACGTGATCAAGGCGTTCGCGCGGACCCAGGACCACCACGTGGACGACTTGCTGGAGGCGGCGCGGGCCATCGTGCCGGCCGACGTGGCCACGCTCACCCAGGCCGGGCTCGGCTTCGTGGAGATCTGCCCGGCCGGGGTGGACAAGTCGACCGGTCTCACCGTGGTCGCCGAGGCGCTCGGCGTGGATCCGGCGGACGTGCTGGTCTTCGGTGACATGCCCAACGACCTGCCGATGTTCGAGTGGGCCGGCTGGGCCCGGGTGGCGGTCGCCAACGCCCACCCGATGGTGCGGGCCGCCGCCGACGAGGTGACCCTGCGGAACGACGACGACGGGGTGGCGGTGTACCTGGACCGGCTACTCTCCGGCTGATGGATCCGACCCCTCCACTTACCCCCGTCCGTCCCGTCCCCCGGCTCGTCGCCACCGACATCGACGGCACCCTGCTCGGCCCGGACCGGGCGCTGAGTCCCTACACCGCGCGGGTGCTGGAGCGGATCAGCACGCGGGGCACGCCGGTCGTGCTGGTCACCGGCCGTCCGATCCGCTGGTTGCAGGTGGTGTACGACCAGCTCCACGCGCCGCTGCCGGCGATCTGCGCGAACGGGGCGGTGGTCTACGACCCGGCCGCCGACGAGGTGCTGCGCGCCGACCCGCTCGCCCCGGAACTGCTGGCCGAGGTGGCCCGGCGGCTGCGGGCGGCGGTGCCGGGGGTGAGCCTCGCGGTGGAGGTGGTGGACAGCCGCCAGATGCGGCACGAGGCGCACTTCCCGCTGACCTGGGACGCCGACCCGACGGTGATCCGGGCGATCGAGACACCGGAGGAACTGCTCGCCGCCCCGGCGGTCAAGCTGCTGGCCCGGGCCGGGGTCCAGGACCCGGACCGGTTCACGTCGGTGGTGGCGGAGGCACTCGCCGGGCTGGCCGAGGCCACCCACTCGTCCCGCTCCGGGCTGGTGGAGATCTCCGCCTCCGGGGTGACCAAGGCCGCCGGGCTGGCCTGGTACTGCGCCCGGCAGGGGCTGTCCGCCCGGGACGTGCTGGCCTTCGGCGACATGCCGAACGACGTACCGATGCTGACCTGGGCCGGACGGGCGGTGGCGGTGGGCAATGCGCACCACGCCGTCCTGGCGATCGCCGACGAGGTGACCGCGGCGAACAGCGAGGACGGCGTGGCAGCGTACCTGGACCGGGTCTTCGGTCCGGTCTGAGCCCTCGGTCAGAGGTACTGGCCGGTGCTGTGCCCCTCGCCGGACGGCGGCTGGGGCATCCCCGGCATGCCGGGGATGACGGCCCCCGGCCCGCTGGGCAGCGCCTGCCGACCGCCGGACCGCATCTGCTCCAGCTGCACCCGGGCGGCCATCTGCTGGGCGACCAGCGCCGCCTGGATGCCGTGGAAGAGACCCTCCAGCCAGCCGACCAGCTGGGCGTGGGCGATCCGCAGCTCGCCCTCGCTCGGGGCCTTCTCCTCGGTGAAGGGCAGCGAGATCCGCTCCAGCTCGTCGCGGAGTTCCGGGGCGAGGCCCTCCTTCAGCTCGACGATCGACCGCTCGTGGATCTCCCGCATCCGGTGCCGGCTGGCGTCGTCGAGCGGGGCGGCCTTGACCTCCTCCAGGAGCTGCTTGATCATGCTCCCGATCCGCATCACCTTGGCCGGTTGCTCGACCAGACGGGCCGGGTCCTCCTGGTGTGCCTCGTCGGTCTGCACCGTGCCCACCGGTCGGCCGTCCGGGCCGACCACCACCACGGTGCCGGAGTGCCCGGTGCCGTCCCGGCCCGGCTCGTCCTTCTGTGCAGCGGAACGTCCTTCGGTCATGGCACCCATCTTTACCCAGGCCGGGGTGCCGCCGCTCGCCGGGCGGCCTCCTGGTCGGCAAGCAGGCTGGGCGGCCGGCTCAGTAGCCGACGAGACGGTGCAGCCGGAGGAACGTCTCGGTGAAGCCGAGCGCCGGCCAGGCACGCGAGGAGAGCAGGTTGGTCACCCGCCAGTCGGTGACCACGCTGTCGAATCCGCTGTCGGCGGCCCAGTCGACCACCGCCGTCCCGAGGGCCCGGCCGGCGCCGAGACCACGGGCCTGCGGGAAGACCGCGGCGAACGCGAGGAACCCGGCGTTCTCCGGGCGGGCCGGGCCGGAATGGCTGCTCGACCGCTCCAGCGCGCATCCCACCGCGGAGCCGATCACCTCGCCGTCACGTTCGGCCACGAACGTCGCGTAGACGGGGTCGTCGATGTCGTCCGCCCACTCGGCGAGGCTCTCCTCGACCGTGCCGACCCGGCCGGCGGAGAACGTCGGGGCGCGGCCCTGGTGCAGCGGCAACTCGACGTCGAGTCGGGCGAGCTGCGGGATGTCCGCCCGGGTGGCCCGGCGGACCGACAGCCGGGGGGTCGGGGGCGTCACCGGTCCGGACACCGGCCGGACGGCGTGTGCGTGCTGCTGGCCGAAGCCCAGGCGGAACCAGGCGCGGGTCAGCTCGGTGTCGTGTGCCGGCACGAGGACGTAGTGCGCCGAGCGGCCCTCGTCCACCCAGCGGGTGGCGGCGACCGCGTATAGGTCCCGCATCACCTCGGCTTCCGTCACCGCCTGCCCGGCCGCCTCGACCCAGACGTTCGGGCCCCACACCGGGGACGGCTTCGGGGCGCCGAGCAGGAACCCGACCGGCACACCGGCGCGGAGCGCGACCGCGCCGGACGCCTCCGCCGTCCCGAAGACGGCGGTCAGCTCCGCGACCGCGGCGTCGACCTCCTCGAACCGGGGGGACAGCAACGGCTGGGCGGCGCGGTGACGACGGTGCCGGGCGGCCAGCAGCGCGCCGCAGTCGGCCAGGTCGGCAGCCTCGAACGGCCTTACCTCCAGGGGGGACATGGCGGGCACGGTACCGACGGCCGGTCCGGCCGGCATCCGCTTTCCCGGCCGGCTCCCGCACCTGTCCCTCCCCGGCCGGGGGAGCTAGCGTCGCGGCATGTCTGCCGACCCCCGTGCGGTACTCACCCGCCCCGTCCCCGGCCCGGACGTCACGGTCGCCTACGGCGACCTGCCGGACCAGGTGGCCGACCTGCGCCGGCCGGTGGGCGCCGGAGGGCCCCGGCAGTTGGTCGTGGTGGTGCACGGCGGCTTCTGGCGGGCGGAGTACGACCGTACGCACACCGGTCCGCTGGCGGTCGGCCTGGCCGGGCTCGGGTATCCGGTGGCCCAGGTGGAGTACCGACGCACCGGGCAGCCGGGGGGCGGCTGGCCGGGCACGTTGACCGACGTACGGGACGCGGTGGCCGCGCTGCCCGGCCTGGCAGTGGCCGCGCTCCCCGACCGGGTGGCCCCCGGGCCGCCGCTGCTGGTGGGGCACTCCGCCGGTGGACAGCTCGCGCTGCACGTGGCCGCCGTCGCTCCGGCGACGGTCGCCGGGGTGCTGGCGCTGGCCCCGGTGGCGGACCTGGTCGAGGCGTACCGGCGGGATCTGGACGGCGGGGCGGTGGCCGCGCTGCTCGGCGGCGGCCCGACGGAGGTGCCCGACCGGTACGCGCTCGCCGACCCGTCGACCACGGTTCCGCTGCGGACGCCGACCGTGGTCGTACACGGTGCCCGCGACGAGCAGGTGCCGATCGCGCTGAGTCGGACATTCGTGTCGAAGGCCAGCGCAGCCGGGGCATGTGCGGCGCTCGTCGAACTGCCCGACTGCGAGCATTTCGGTGTTATCGATCCGACCTCGCCGGCATGGCCACAGGTGACGCGTGCGCTGCGATCATTACAACAAGATCAATGACCATTGACGGAGCGTGGGAGAGGGAGTAGAACGCCGAGGGGACCGCGACTGACCAGGCACCACCTCCCGGAAGGAACTCGGTGTAGCAGATGAACCGCAGGCGGGTGCTCCAACTGTTGGCCGCGACGGTCGGGACGACGGGGCTGACCGCCGCGTGCGGCACCGGCACGGACGACGACACGGCGGCTGCCGGCAGCCCCATCAAGATCGGGCTGATCGCGCCCCGGACCGGTGGTTACAAGCCGATCGGCGACGAGCTCCTGAACGGTTTCCAGCTCTTCCTCGACCTCAACGACCAGCACCTCGGCAACCGGCCGGTCACCCTGCTCACCGCCGACGAGGGGGAGAACGCCACCACCGGCAAGGCGGCCGTCGACAACCTGCTCCAGCAGGGGGCGCTCGCCCTGACCGGGGTGGTCAACTCCTCGGTGATGGTCGGCATCCGGGACGCCGTCGAGCAGGCCAGGGTGCCGCTGGTCGGCTCGGACGCCTCCCCCGCCACCCTGCAGAGCGTCGTCTACATCTGGCGGACGTCGTACGTGCTCGACGAGCCGGGCCGGGCGCTGGGCCGCTACCTCAAGCAGCAGATGCCGGCGAGGAGCCGGGTGGTGATCGTCGCCCCGGAGAACGTCGGCAGCCTCGACGTGGTCAAGGGGTTCACCCAGGAGTTCGGGGCGTCCGACCCACGACTGGTCGGTGAGCCGATCTGGACCCGCTTCTCCACCGACCCGGACGGCGGCTTCTTCGCCGCCGACATCGGCAAGGCGTTGGCCCGCGACCCGGACGCGATCTTCTGCTTCTACGCCGGCTCGGCGGCGGTGCAGTTCATCCGCCAGCTACGCGGCGCCGGGTACCGGGGACCGGTCTACGCCCCCGGTTTCCTCACCGAGGGCTCGGTGCTCAGCGAGATCAAGCCGGCCGAGGCGGCGAACATCATGACCTCGCTGAACTACTCCGCCGACCTGAACAACGCGGCGAACCGGCGGTTCGCGGCGGCGTACCGGAAGAAGCACAACGCCTCGCCGACCACGTACGCGATGGCGTCGTACGACGCGGCGCAGGTGCTGGACAAGGCGATCCGGCTCGCCGGCCCGGACGCCAACTCGCAGCAGGTCAACCTGGCCCTCGGCAAGGTCGGTCAGATCGACAGCCCACGCGGGTCCTGGCAGTTCAACCAGCCCCGAACGCCCCAGCAGCGGTGGTATCTGCGCCGGGTGCAGCTCGACGGCCAGGTGTTGGCGAACATGCTGGTCAGCGAACTGGCGACGCTGGGCTGAGGGACCGGTACGGGGTCGGCGACCGTGGTCCGGTCGCCGACCCCGTGACGGTCGAGCTCGGGGCGGCACCCGGCGGGCCACCAGCCGACTGCTCAGTGCCGCAACTCGGCGATGCAGCACTTCACGCTGCCGCCGCCCTTCTTCAGCTCGGTCAACTCGATCGGCACCGGGGTGTACCCGGCGGCCTTCAGCTTCTCGGCCAGTCGGGTGGCCTCGCTGTTGAGCATCACGTTCGCCCCGTCGCTGACCAGGTTGAGCCCGAAGGCGAGGGCGTCGGTGTCGTCCGCGACCACCGCGTCCGGGAAAAGCTGGGCCAGCACCCGCTGGCTGGCGTGGGAGAACGCGCCGGGAAAGTAGACGATGTTGGTGTCGTCGATCGCGGCAAGCGCCACGTCCAGGTGGTAGAAGCGCGGGTCGACCAGGTGCAGCGAGATCACCGGACGGCCGAGCGCCTCCTGCGCCTCGGCGTGGGCGGCCGGGTCGGTGCGGAAGCCGTACCCGGCGAGGACCAGACCGCCGTGCGCCTCCGGCACGTACGCGAAGTCGCCCTCGCCCTCGTTGGTCTCGTTCGGGGCGATGAACCGCCAGCCCTGTTCCTCGTAGAAGGCGCGGTGCGCGGCGGCCTCGGCGGCGCGTTGTTCGTGCTTGAAGCGCGCGCCGTAGACGATGCCGTCGACCACGAACGCGCCGTTGGCGGCGTAGACCATGTCCGGCAGACCCGCCTGCGGCTCCAGCAGGTGCACGGTGTGCCCGAGTTTGACCAGGGTCTCCCGCAGCCGGTCCCACTGCTTGACGGCCAGGGCGGCGTCGACCGGCGCGGTGACGTCCATCCACGGGTTGATCGCGTACTCGACCGCGAAGTGCCCGGGCGAGCACATGAGATATGTCCGCTTTCGCGGCACTCGCTGCTGGTTCACGATGACCAAGGTTAGGTACGGTAGACCGTCGTCAACAGCCACAACCATTGCTTCCGAGGGGCGGAACGTTGCAGATAGACGCCGTGGACCAGCGAATCATTGCGCTGCTCGTCGCGGACGCCCGTGCCTCGTACGCGGAGATCGGCACGCGCGTCTCGCTGTCCGCCCCGGCGGTCAAGCGGCGGGTCGACCGGTTGCGCGCCACCGGGGTGATCCGGGGATTCACCGCCGTCGTCGACCCGGCCGCTGTCGGCTGGACCACCGAGGCGTTCGTCGAGCTGTTCTGCGCCGGCCGGACCACCCCCGCCCAGATCGGCGCGGTCGCCCGCCGCCACCCGGAGGTGGTCGGCGCCTACACCGTCTCCGGCGAGGCGGACGCCCTGGTGCACCTGCGGGCCGCCGACATGAGCCACCTCGAACAGGCGCTGGAGAAGCTCCGCGCGGAGCCCTTCGTCACCTCGACCCGCAGCGCCATCGTGCTGTCCCGGCTGGTCGAGTCACCCGGGGTCGGTCCCTCCACCCGCTGAGCGCCGCGCCGCCCCACCAATCCGGACAAGGTGGGGAACCAGTTCGACCCGTGCTGCGTCGGATCGGCATGAAGCGGGGAATCGTCGCTCTCACCGGACTCGCCCTGGTGGCCGGTTGCACGGCCGGCACTCCGAAGCCGGACCGCACCGAGCGTTCCACCGTCACCCTTCGGCTGGTCGCCTTCGACTCCTGCGCGGACGCCCTGACCGACCTGCGCGCCGCCGCCCGGAAGGCGGTCGGTCCGTGGGGTTTGCCGAGGCCCCAGGAAGCGCCGGACCTCGTCGGCGCCGAGGGGGGCGGCGCACGTTCGGGTGCCGCCCCGGCCGACGCGCCACCGCAGCACTCGGCCACCAACAACCACGAGGCCGCCGCCGACGAACCCGACGTGATCAAGACCGACGGCACCCGGATCGTCTCGATCGTCGGGAGCAAACTGCTCGTCGTCGACCCCGCCCGCCGGGTCCGGACCGGCCAGCTCGAACTCAGCCGGGCCGCCGGGGCCGGTCACTGGTGGTTGAGCAAGCTGCTGCTGCACGGGGACCGGGCGATCGTCCTGGCCGCAGCCGCGTACGACCCACCAGCCGGCATCGTCCGGCCGAGCGTCGGACTTCCGACGGACACCCGGGCCCTCCTGATCGACCTGTCCGGTACCCCCCGGGTGCTCGGCTCGTACCGCATCGACGGGGAACTGGTCGACGCCCGCAAGATCGGCGACACCGCCCGGGTGGTGGTCCGGTCCCGCCCACGGATCTCCTTCCCCCGGCCCGCCGAGGACGCCACCGACGCGGAGCGGACCACGGCGAACCAAGCGGCGATCGACCGGGCTCCGGTGGAGGACTGGCTGCCCCGCTACGAGTGGACCGACGGCGGTGAGCGGCGGACCGGGCAGCTCCCCTGCAACCGGCTGTCCCGGCCGACCGGGCACACCGGCAGCGGACTGCTGAGCCTGCTCAGCTTCGACCTCGGCACCGGAAAACTGGGCGACGGCGAACCGACGAGCGTCGTGGCGGAGGGCGACACCGTCTACGGCACCGGTGCCAACCTCTACGTCGCCGACACCCTGGGCACGCGGTCGGCGACCCTCCGGATGGGCGGGCCCCGCCCGCCCGCCGAGACGGTCGTCCACCGGTTCGACCTGGCCTCGCCCGGCCAACCCCGCTACACCGCCTCCGGATCCGTCCCCGGTCACCTGCTCAACCAGTACGCGCTCTCCGAGTGGAAGGGACACCTGCGGGTCGCCACCACCACCGAACCGGAGGGCCGGTCCCGCGCCGGCGAGTCCAGTTCGGCGGTGTACGTGCTGCGTACCGACGGGGACGAACTGCGCCGGGTCGGCATGGTCGACGGACTCGGCCGGGGTGAACGGATCTATTCGGTGCGCTACCTCGGCGACACCGGGTACGTGGTCACCTTCCGGGAGACCGACCCGCTGTACACGCTCGACCTGCGCGACCCGACCGCGCCGAAGGTGACCGGCGAGCTGAAGATCACCGGCTACTCGGGGCACCTGCAACCGGTGGGCGAGGGTCGGCTGCTCGGAGTCGGGCAGGAGGCCAACGAGCGGGGCGTCCGCCAGGGGCTGCTGGTCTCCCTCTTCGACGTGGCCGATCCGGCGAAGCCGACGCGGATCGCCCACTACCACCGGCCGGGAACGTACTCGCCGGCCGAGCACGACCCGCACGCCCTGCTGTACTGGCCGGCGAGCGGACTGGTGGTGCTGCCGGTGTCCGGGCACCGGCCCGTCGGGCAGGAGGCGTTGGTGCTGCGGACCGACGGGTCACGGCTCACCGAGGTCGGCCGCGTCGCGCACCCCGGCGACGATCACCGGGCCGGCGTCATCCGCTCCCTGATCGTCGGCGACACCCTCTGGACCCTCTCCGACGTCGGGCTCCAGGCCACCGACCCGACCAACCTCGCCGGACGGAGCTGGATCCCGGCGACCTGAACCTTCCTCCCCTCAACGGGTGGGGCCCGGCTCTCGGGGTTTGCCGGGCCCCACCCGCCTCCCCGTCAGCGGTGCCACGACCGGCAGGTGGTCGGGGCGCCGCGTCAGAGGTACATGCCGGTCCGGTGCTCGCCCGACTCCTCCTCGCGCCGGCTGGGCTTGTCGCCCTCCCCGAAGAACCGCTTGCCGCCGAACTCGCCGTGCAGCCGGTCGTCCAGTTCGTCCGCCAGCCCCGTCATCACCTGCACGGCCAGCATGAGGTGGGTGGCCTGGAAGTTCCGGCCGAAGACCGGAATGGAGGCCCACACCGTGTCCTCGGCGCAGTAGAGCCGCCCGATCGGCATCCGGTTGGTCAGTTCGGAGAGCTTGACGTACAGCCGCTCGGTCGGCTCCACCTCGGTGAGCACCGGGGAGAAGACGTCGACCAGGGGCGGATTGTCGCGGACCCGGACGAAGACCATCGCCGAGCCGGCCCGGATGTTGATGTCACCGTCCGAGTCGACCTGAAGCTTGTCCGAGTCCGACTTGAGCATGCTGGAGACGACCGTCCGGACCTGCTCGGCCAGCGCCATGACGTCGTTCGTCCCGGTCTGGGTGGCCGCGGCGGCGAGTGCCTCGTCGAGATCCGCCTCGACGTCGCGGTCCGGGCCGAACTCGCTGCGCGCGGTGCCGAGCGGACCCGTCGGGAGCGGCTCTCCCTCGACGTCGTGCACCAGGTAGACCAGGAACGCCGGGTGTGGTGCCCCGTAGACGTCCCGGAGGGTGCGGGAGACGACCGCCGCCAGACGGGTCGCCCCGTCGGCGGCGCCGATCAGGCCGAAGTACTCCCCGGACCCCTCCACCACCCCCGGCGGCGACCAGCCGAGCGCGATCATGTCGGCCACCGCCGCACGGTTCAGCCGGTACCCCTCCGGCAGGGTGGCGTTGCCGACCGCGCGGGCGACGAGCCGCCCCTCGTCGTCGACGTCCACGCTGATCGAGTAGACGGCGTCGCCGGTGCCGGACGCGGTGGGGTCGAGGGTGACCGCCAGGTGCGCGCCCACCGGCAGGTCGCCGAGCCGCGCGGCGAGTGCCCGGGCGAACTCCCGCCACGCCTCGGTCACCTTGGCGCGCAGGTCGGCCGTGGTCGGCTCGTCGAGAAGGATTGACTCATGGTGATCCGGCATGGCGCCGGCCGCGCCATCGGCCGGCGTCGAGGGGTGGTCTGCCGTCATGATCGCCTCCGTCCGTCAGGGCCACCCTACCCAGGGCACCGGGCGGGCGAATCAACCCGCGGTGCCCGCACCGCCCAACTCCACCGGCCAGGACCGGGCCAGCCCGCCGAGCCGCGCCGCGGTCGCCGCCGGGTCCGCGCCCCGACCGACCGCCAGCCCCAGCAGGTACGCGGTGACCGGCGCGCCCGGACGCAGCACGTTGTGGGCGACGTCCCGGGCGAGGTCGAGCACCTCCGGCACCGGCACCCCGGTCGGGTCGAGGTCCAGTTCGGCACAGGCCGCCGCCACCCAGTCGTCCATCCGCGTCATCGCGTCCACTCCTCCGCCCGACGTACGTCGTCGTCAGTGTCGCAGTCGAACCAGGGCGGCGGGCCCTCCCCGGACCAGCGCAGCTCGGCCACGGTCAGCCCGGCCAGGAGCGCCCGGACCGACGCCCCGGTGAGCCCGCCCCGGTCGGCGGTGAGCCGGTCGACGGCAGCCCGCAGGGGAGCCACCCGCCAGAGACCGCAGAGCGACTGCCGCCGGCCCTCCGGGTCGACGTGGCAGACCCCGTCGGCGTTGGGGTCGGCGGCGAGCGCCCGGCGCAGCTCGCCCACGGCCGGGGCGGTGAGCAACGGCAGGTCACCGGCGAGCAGCGCGACCGTGGTCGTCCCCGGTGGCAGCAGGGCCAGTCCGGCGGCGACGGCCGCGACCGGCCCGCCACCGGCGGGTTCCTCCCGGGTCAGCCGGACGTCGGCGGGCACGGGGGTGGTGTCCGGGCCGACCACGATCCGGGGCGTCGCGTCGGCGACCGCTGCCAGGACCCGGTCCCGCATCGGGCGTCCCCCGATCGGGAGGCCGGGCTTGTCGACCCCACCCAGCCGACGCGCCGCGCCGCCGGTCAACACCACCGCCGCATAGCCGGACATCCACCCACGGTAGCCCTCGCCGGGTGCACGTCGCGGTCGCCGGGCAGGGCAGGATGGGCGGATGGGACGGGCGACTGACCGACGCAACGTGCTCCGCATCGACCTCGGACCGGACGGACGGGTGGTCCGCCGGCCGGACAACCTGGCCGCCGAGGAGCCGCTGGAGATCCGGGTCGGCCCGGCCGGTCCGGCCCGTCGGCGTCCCCTCGCGGTCACCATGCGGACGCCCGGCGACGATCTCGACCTGGCGCTGGGCTTCCTGCTCACCGAGGGGCTGATCCGGTCGACCGACGACGTGCACACCGCCCAGCTCTGCGCCGGGACGGAGACGCCGAACACGTACAACGTGGTCGACGTGGTGCTGGCCGCCGGCGTACCCGAGCCGGCCACCGACCCGGCCCGCAACTTCTACACCACCAGTTCCTGCGGGGTGTGCGGCAAGGCGAGCATCGACTCGGTGCGTACCCGTTCGGCGTACCGGGTCGCCGACGATCCGACGACCGTGCCGGCCAGCGTGCTCGCCGCGCTCCCGGACACGCTGCGTTCCGCCCAGCGTGGCTTCGACCGCACCGGCGGACTGCACGCGGCCGGCCTGTTCACCCCGACCGGGGAGCTGGTCGTGCTGCGGGAGGACGTCGGTCGGCACAACGCGGTGGACAAGGTGGTCGGCTGGGCCGTCCGGGAACGGCGGCTGCCGCTGGCCGGGCACCTGCTCCTGGTCTCCGGACGGGCCAGCTTCGAACTGACCCAGAAGGCGTGGATGGCCGGGGTGCCGCTCCTGGCGGCGGTCTCCGCGCCGAGCACCCTCGCCGCCGACCTGGCCGCCGAGGCGGGGATGACCCTGGTCGGCTTCCTCCGTGGCGACACCATGAACGTCTACACCGGCGACCACCGGATCAGCCGCTGACGCGTGATCGGCGTACAGAGGATCGAAGGATGCTTGACTGGTCCGGCTGTCGGAACGCCCGTGACCTCGGGGGTCTTTCCACGGCCGACGGACACCTACGCCCCGATGCTCGACCACAACCGCCACCGGATCGGGACAGCCTTCCGGGCCGTGGCCGAGGCGCCGCCGGGCGGTGTCCTCGTGCACTGCACCGCCGGACGGGACCGCACCGGCGTCCTGGTGGCGCTCCTGCTGGCCGTTGCCGGGGTGACCGCCGAGGACGTCGCCGCGGACTACGCGCTCACCGACGCCTGTTCGCCGCAGCCGATGCGGCACACCCTCGCCCACCTCGACCAGCACCACGGCGGCCTCCGGGCGTACCTGCTGGCGGCGGGTGTCGGGGCAGAGGCACTCGTGGCGGTGCGTGAGCGGCTGCTGGCGTGAGCGCTCAGCGCCGTGGCCGCCGAACTCGACAACCGACCACGCACGGTTCTCGGCTGTCCGGTGCGGTCGGATACGTACGGCGTGTCGGTGGCCGCTGATGTCGGACGCCGGGCGGTCGGCTTCCGGACACGATCCCGATCACCGTGATGCCACCCTTGGCGAGGCTTGCGATCATCGCGGCCTCGACCGCATCTGGAGCGTGGATGAAGACTGCCGCACGTGACATCGCAAGCCTGGTGATCGGCTTGATCGGCATCGTGCTGCTGGGCATCGGGCTGAATCACGTGCTCGACATCGGCAGTTGCGCGTCGGGGGGTCCGTATGTGACCGCACGTCCCTGCCCCGAGGGCTCGACGGCCTTGTTCTGGCTGTCGCTGACCGGTGCGATCATGTGGATGTTGGGCATCGTCGCGAGCAAGCAGGCCTTTTTCCAGCCGGGCGCCGGGCAGGTGTTGTGGACGGCCGGGTTCGCCGGAGGCGGTGCCGCCCTGCTGGTCAAGGTACTCACCCAGCCGTCGATGCCACCGGACGCGCGGCTCGGGGCGTCCATCGTGGCCGCGGTCTCCATTCCGATGGGCCTGGTCGTCGGGGTCGTCGGGCTCGTGCAACTCGTACGGCAGCGGGGTGCAGGCGGCAGCGGGTCACCACGGACGAAGGGCGGTGCCCGGACCGGGAACCCGCGGCGTCGAGGCGGTCCGACGGGTGCCGTACGCGCCCCCTGGGTGTGGCTGAAGGCCCTGAACGATTTGCGGAGCACCGGAGCGCTCACGCGCGAGGAGTTCGACGCGCTCAAAGCCGACCTGGCCGGCTCCGAGCCGGAGGGCTCGCAGCCGCCGGCGACCGACCGCGTCGTCCTGATCCGAGAGCTGGCCGGCCAGCGGGCCTCGGGAGCCCTGAGCGCGGAGGAGTTCGAGGCCAGGAAACGCAGCGTCATGGTCGGTGATCGGGTCGGCTCACCCAAGCGGTGACGCCGGTGCCCACCCATGCGGATCTGGCTCCCCCCTGAATCTCGTGATCAGCCTGGTGCTTCGCAACCAGTTTCAGGTCATCCGCAAGGGGAACCTTCGACGGGCCACCGGTCGTCGCTGTGTGTGCGGATGACGTCCGGGCTTGCCATGTACGAGGCGTGTAGAGGTGCGACGACGTCCGGACATGCCGATGTGCGTGCGTCTGATCACGGTGGCCGCGACGAGGTAGGCGTGGCCGGGCCGCGTCGGTGGTGTCGTTGTAGCGTGACGGTTGTGGGTCATGGCGGCGATCCTGGGAGTGGATTGGATCGGGTTGGCGAGTCCGACGTGGCGCAGTTGTTGGTGGCGGCGCGGGCGGGTGATGGTGACGCATTCGGCCGTCTGGTCGGGCCGTTGCGGGACGAGCTGCGCGCGCACTGCTACCGGATGCTCGGGTCGGTTCATGACGCGGAGGACGCGGTCCAGGAGGCCTTGGATCGGGCGTGGCGCAGCCTGGACCGGTTCGAGGATCACGGTTCGATCCGGCCGTGGCTGTACAAGATCGCGACGAACCGGTCGCTGACGATTATCGAGCGTCGGGGGCGGCGCGAGTTGCCCACCGATCTGAGCCCGGACGGTGTTCCGCTGGCGGAGGCGGTGTGGCTGGAGCCGTACCCGGATCGGCTGATGGGTTGGACGACGCGGCTGGGTCCGGAAGCCCGCGTCCTCGCGCGGGAGAGCGTGGAGTTGGCGTTCGTCGCCGCCTTGCAGCACCTGTCCGCTCGGCAACGCGCTGTCCTGCTGTTGCGCGATGTCCTTGGTTACGCCAGCAGCGAGGCAGCCGACCTGTTGGACACCACGGTCCCTGCGGTCAACAGCGCGTTGCAACGGGCCCGCAAGGTGCTTGCCGGTCTGCTTCCGGACACCAGCCAGCACCAGACGCTCGACGCGCTGGGCGACGCTGCGCAGCGGGAGCTGGCCAAGCGGTACATGAGCGCGTGGGAGGCCGGTGACGTCGACGCCATTGTGGCGATGTTGACCGAGGACGCACGCTACTCGATGCCGCCGCTGAGGGTTTGGTACGAAGGCTACGACGGGATCCGCGGGTTCCTGGTCGACGCCGCGCTGCGGCATCGGTGGCGCTTCCTGCCGGCGTGGGCGAACGGGCAGCTCGCGTTCGGAACCTATCTGTGGAACGACGAGCGGGGCGTATACGCCCCGGCTGGCTTGGACCTGGTGGCGCTGCGCGGCCAGCGGATCGTCGAGGTGGTCTCGTTCCTCGACGCTGACTTTCCGACCTTCGGCCTGCCGGCCCAGCTGACAGGAAATGATTCGTCTGACGCGCGATGATTTTGCCGACCGGCGCGGGTTGTAGTCCTGACGGACGCACCAACCCGCACGAACGGAGCCGAGCATGTCCACCGATGAGGAACAGATCCGTACCCTGATCGAACGCTGGACCCAGGCGGTCCACGCCGGAGACCTCACCGCGGTCCTTGCCGACCACGCCGAGGACATCGTCATGTTCGACGTGCCGCCACCGCATCAGGGCGTGCGTGGCCTCGACGCATACGGTCAGACCTGGCCGCCGTTCTTCCGGTGGCAGGCCCAGGGTGCCTCGTTCGAGATCGAGTCGTTGGACGTCACCGCTGGCGACGACGTCGCCTTCGCGTACGCCCTGCTGCGCTGTGGCACCGAGCACGACTTCGCCGACAATCCTGACAACCGGCTGCGGCTGACGTTCGGCCTGCGCAAGCAGGACGGCAGGTGGGTTGTCGCCCATGAGCACCACTCCTTTCCGCTCACCGACGGCACCACCACGGCGGATGCCCCCGATCGCGGCCAGGAGCGGGACACCGTCACGCAGGACCTGCGCCGGCTACACCAACGCTGGTTCGACAGCACGGCCGCGAAAGACCTCGACGGCCTGATGGCTCCCGTCGCCGACGACGTCATCTCCTACGAGCACGAGCAGCCGCTGCAGTACACCGGTGTCCAGGCCATGCGCGAGGTCTGCAAGGCCGGCCTCGACGTGTCCGGCGACGGCACTGTCACCTGGACCGTTCCCGACCTGAAGATACTGGTCGACGGCGATCTCGCCGTCGCGTGGGGCCTCAATCACATGCGGCTGAATCCGACCGACGCTCACACTGCCGAGAGCTGGTCCCGGGGCACCCGGATCTTCCAGCGCAGAAACGGCACCTGGCTGCTGATCCATCAGCACCTGTCCTACCCCTACGACCCAGCCACCGGCGCCACCAAGGCCGACCTCCGCCCCGACCCGGAACCCTGACAGTCGCGGCAGATCCAACGCTCGCCCATGCCGCGGATCGCGCGTTGCACAGCGTCACCGCCGCCGATCCGGATGGCGTTGGGTCGTGCCGGCCGGGACGCCTCTTCTGGCGTGCACCGGCCAGCGTCGCGCGGTGCCCGAGTAGGCGTCGTGCTCAGCGGCGGCCCCGCCGACGGCGGCGACGGCTGGTGCGCTTGTCGTTGAGCACCGGCCAGTCGGTCAGCCGGGACGGTGGCACGCCCTGGCGGAGCAGGTCGTCGAGGAGCAACGCCATCGAGTAGTCGGGGTTGCGGGCGAGCACCCGTTCCAGGGCGACCGCCGCCAACGCGCCCTGCCCGGCCCGGAACGCGGCGAAGGCCAGCAGGCAGCCCGGGGCGGCGGTCAACTCCGGCTCGCTCCGGCGGAACACGTCCGCCCAGAGCGTGAGGTGCTCGTCCGCGCCGTCGGTGCGTTCCCACACCTCGTCCCGTGCCGGCACGAAGGTCAGCAGTAATCCGAGCCAGGCGACGTCGTCGTCGGTCGACCGTTCCCCGCGTCGGGTTCGTTCCACCGCCGCGCGGTGCGCCTGCCGGGCCGCCCCGATCATCGCCCGGCCGGAGACCAGTTCTTCGGGGGGCACCGCACCGATCAGGTCGCCGAGACGCTCCCGGGCCTGCACGGTGGCCTCCCGCAGCGCCTCCCGGGCCGGTCCCTCCACCGGGGCCACCTGAGCGGTCAACGCCGCCCGGTCGGGAAGGGCGACTTGGCCGGCGAAGACGGCGGCGGCGGTGACCTGGCTGGCCCGGGGGTCGTACCGGGTGCCCTCCGGGGGGCAACACCCCGGGTCGACGCAGAGGTACGACCAGTAGCGCCCGTCCTCCACCCGCAGGGCGTCCAACACGGCGAGGCCGATCCCGTCCAGCTCCCGGCGGACCGCGTCGAGCGTCGCGGTGACCCGGGCGGCCGGACCGTACCCGATGGCGGTGGCCGCGTCGGCGCCCTGCCGACCGATCACGGCGGCGAGGTAGCGGGCGACGGGACCGGCGTCGGTGCCGGGTGGTGCCAGGTCGGCGCGCGCGGCGAAGATGATCTGCTTCTCCCGGAGCGCGACCAGCACCACGCTGTCGGCCGGGTGGAAGCCGAGAAGGTACGGCACGGCGGCGATCAGGTCGGCGGGGGAGCGGACGGCGAGCCGGGGGCGGTCGGTGGAGTTCATGCCCGCAGCCTGCGCCGGGGACGGACCGGCGGGGAGGCCCTGTGGACGACACGCGTTCCGTCCACAGGTCGGGGGCGCCCCGGCCCAGGTCAGCGCGAACGTGCAGTCAGTGCAGGATCGCGTGCGCGGCGGCAGGCGAGACGGCTGGGGCGCCGTGCCGACCGGTGGGCGCACCGCCGGGGCAGCTCGACAGCGTCCCGACGGGCACCATGCCGCCGCCGACCGGCTACCTTGCGCACATGGACCTGGCCTACCTGCGGGCGCACCCGGCGCACCTGCCGACCTTCCTGACCCATCAGCGGATCCGGGAGACGCCGGTCTCCGGTGGCAGCATCTGCGCCGCCTCCCGGCTCACCCTGGACGACGGCCACTCGGTCTTCGCCAAGACCTGGCCGGAGGGAGCCGCACAGCCGGTCCCGGTGGGGTTCTTCACGACCGAGGCGGCCGGACTGCGCTGGCTGCGCGACGCGGACGCGGTGGCCGTACCCGAGGTGCTGGTGGCGCTGCCGGAGCTGCTGGCCGTCGACTGGATCGAGCCGGGCGAACCGACCCCCGCCGCCGCCGAGCGGTTCGGGCGGGAGCTGGCCGCGTTGCACCGCAGCGGCGCGCCGGTGTTCGGAGCCGACTGGCCCGGCTTCGTCGGCGCGCTCGACCAGGACAACACCCCCGATCCGGGGCCGTGGTCGACCTGGTTCGCGCAGCGCCGGCTCCTGCCGTACCTCCGGCGCTCGGTCGACGTCGGCGCGCTCACCGCCACCGAGACCGCGCTGGTCGAGCGGGTGATCGACACCGTCGGGGAGTACGGCGGCGACGAGCCGCCGGCCCGGATCCACGGTGACCTGTGGCCGGGCAACGTGGTCTGGGGCCTGGACGGGCGGGCCTGGCTGGTGGACCCGGCCGCGCACGGTGGTCACCGCGAGACCGACCTGGCCCAGCTGGCGCTCTTCGGCGGCGCACCCCACCTGGACCGGATCCTGGCCGCCTACCGGGAGGCGTGGCCGTTGGCCGACGGATGGCGCGAGCGCGTGCCCCTGCACCAGCTCCACCTGCTGCTGGTGCACACCGCGGCGTTCGGCGCGACCTGGCGGGAGGCGGTCGGCCGGTGTGCCCGAGAGGTGATCGACGGAACCCCCGACCGCGCTACCGTCGAGCAATGAGCGCGGACCAGCCGAACGCGGGCGGCCTCGTCGACCGGTACGGCCGGACCGCCCGCAGCCTGCGCGTGTCGTTGACCGACAAGTGCAACCTGCGTTGCACGTACTGCATGCCGGCGGAGGGACTGCCCTGGCTGGCCGGGCCCGACCTGCTCGCCGACGACGAGGTCGTCCGGCTGGTCGGGGTGGCGGTGCGCCGGCTCGGGGTGACCGAGGTGCGGTTCACCGGCGGAGAGCCGCTGATCCGCCCCGGGCTCACCCGGATCGTGGCCGCCGTGGCGATGTTGCGTCCCCGCCCCCGGATCACGCTGACCACGAACGGGATCGGACTGGAGCGGGTCGCGCCCGCGCTGGCCGCCGCCGGGCTGGACCGGGTGAACGTCTCCCTGGACACGCTGGACGCCGACCGGTTCGTCCGGTTGACCCGGCGCCCCCGTCTCGCGGACGTGCTCGCCGGCCTGGCCGGAGCGGCGGCGGCCGGGCTCCGTCCGGTCAAGGTCAACGCGGTGCTGATGCGCGGGGTCAACGACGACGAGGCGCCCGCCCTGCTCCGCTTCGCCCTGGACCACGGCTACGAGCTGCGGTTCATCGAGCAGATGCCGTTGGACGCCCAGCATGGCTGGGACCGGTCCGCCATGGTCACCGCCGACGAGATCCTCACCGCCCTGACCGGGGCGTTCGACCTGAGGCCCGACCCGGTCGTACGTGGGGCGGCCCCGGCCGAGAGCTGGCTGGTCGACGGCGGCCCGGCCCGGGTCGGGGTGATCGCCAGCGTCACCCGGCCGTTCTGCGGTGACTGCGACCGCACCCGGCTCACCGCCGACGGGCAGGTCCGGTCCTGCCTCTTCGCCACCTCGGAGTCGGACCTGCGCGGGGCGCTGCGCGCCGGGGCGGACGACGCCGAACTGGCCCGCCGCTGGCAGCGGGCGATGTGGGACAAGGCCGCCGGACACGGCATCGACGACCCGACCTTCCTGCAACCCGCCCGGCCGATGTCGGCGATCGGAGGCTGACGTGCGACCGGACACCCGGACCCCGCAGGGGATGCCTGAGACACAGGTCACCATCCGCTACTTCGCCGGGGCCCGGGCCGCCGCCGGACGCGCCGAGGAGAACGCGGCTGCCGGGCGTACGCTCGACGAGGTCCTCGACGACCTGGTCGGGCGGCACGGCGACCGGCTCGCCCGGGTGCTCCGGGCCGCGAGTTTCCTGGTCGATGGCGTGACCTGTCATGATCGTCGGACCCCGCTCCCCGCCGGGGCCACGATCGACGTCCTGCCCCCGTTCGCCGGGGGCTGAGGGAGGCAACGCGTGTTGGCGGTCCTGGGCTTCGTGGGCACCCTGGCCCTGGTCACCGGTCTGATCCACCTCTACCTCTGGAAGCGACTGGTCCGGGACACCACCAGCCCCGGTCGTTGGCGGCGGATCGGCACGGTCACCGTGCTGGTGCTGGCGGTGCTCGTACCGGTGACCATGGTCGGCACCCAGGCGGGCCTCTACTGGCTGGCCTGGCCCGGGTACCTCTGGCTGGCGGTGATGTTCTACCTGCTGGTCGTCCTGGTCGCGCTGGAGGTGCCGATGCTGGTGGCCCGGCTGGTGCTGCGCCGCCGGGTCGCCGCCGCCGAACCGACCGCCGCCGCCCCGGAACCGGCCCTGGTGGGGGCCGCCGGCACCGCCGACCCGCCGGCCGCCGACGCGGTACGGCAACCCGACCACGACCCCTCCCGCCGGCTGCTGCTGGCCCGTGGCGCGGCGATCTTCGCCGGGCTCACCGCGACCGGCGTGACCGGGTACGGCATCCGCACCGCGCTCGGTCCGCCCCAGCTCGACCGGGTGCAGATCCCGCTGGCGAAGCTGCCCCGCAGCATGGACGGGCTGCGCATCGCCACCGTCTCCGACATCCACCTCGGCCCGCTGCGCGGGCGGGCGCACACCGAGCGGATCGTGGCCGCCATCAACCGACTCGACGCCGACCTGGTCGCGGTCGTCGGTGACCTGGTCGACGGCAGTGTCGCCGAACTGGGGGAGGCCGCCGCTCCCCTGCGTGACCTGCGCTCCCGCTTCGGCAGCTTCTTCGTCACCGGCAACCACGAGTACTACTCCGGGGTCGAGGAGTGGGTGCAGGAGGTGGACCGGCTCGGCCTGCGGGTGCTCCAGAACGAGCGGTTGGAGATCGCCGCCCGGGGTGGCGTGCTGGACCTGGCCGGGGTCAACGACCCGTCCGGCGAGGGCGGCACCGGTCTGGCCGCCGGGCCGGACTACGCGGCGGCGCTCGCCGACCGGGACACCTCCCGGCCGGTGGTGCTCCTGGCCCACCAGCCGGTGGCCGCGCTGGAGGCCTCGAAGTTCGACGTCGACCTGCAACTGAGCGGGCACACGCACGGCGGGCAGATCGTCCCGTTCAACGTGGCCGTCCGACTCGAACAGCCGGTCGTCTCGGGCCTCGGCGAGGTGGACGGCACCAAGGTCTACGTGACCAACGGCGCGGGCTTCTGGGGCCCGCCGGTACGCGTCGGCGCGGAGCCCCAGATCACCCTGGTCGAACTCCGTTCCCGCTGACCTGCGGGTGGGGTTCGGCTACGGCGGTGGCCGGTAGCTGCGGCTGACGATGGTGCGGACCTTGCGCAGGGTCGCCTCGGGGTCGTTGATCGCTTCCCGCCACCGCTCGACCAGGGCCTGGAGTTCACACACCCGGGCGCTGAGCTGGGCGATCGTCCGCTGCGCCGACGCCAGCTCGGCCCGGGACTCCACCATCTCCCGCTCCAGTTCCACCAGACGCGCCCGCAGCGGCTGCACCAGCGTCAGGGCGGCGTCGGTGAGCGTGTCCGCCGCGTCCGCCTTGAACTTGCCCCGCTGGAAGAGGACCGCGACGATGGCGCCCACACCGCCGAGGCCACCCGCGACGCCGAGCACGGAGAGCAGCACCTGAACCCACTGGGGAGCGCTCGGAACACTCGCGGCCGGCCCCTCGGTCGGCGTTCTCACGGTGTACGCCCGAACGGTGACTCGTGCTCCACCTCCCGGCCGTTCTCCGACAGCCGACGCAGCACGAGCACGATCTCCACGGAACGCCAGACCGAGCCGACGGCGACCGCGGCGATGAACGACGTGGCGGGGATCGCCTGTCGCCCCGCCGTGGCGGAGAGGGCAAGCACGTACATGCCGGTCACCGTGGCGAGGACCAGGACGGCGGCCAGCTCGATTCCGAGCCGGGTGACGCTCCGCCCCGGCCAGAGGATGCCCAGCAGCCCGGTGAGACCCGCGGCCACCAGGCCGAACTGCCAGCCCGTCCGGACCAGGTCCGGCATCGCCTGCTCCACCGAGGGAGGCCGGACGTCCAGCGCGATCATCAGCGCGCCACACACCGGCGCCACCACGATGACCACCGTCTCGAAGGGACGGTTGCGTGTCTGATCGAGGATTCTCATCGCCCGTTCCTCTGCCTGAGAGCGTCATGACACCAGGTGGGCCGTCACCCTGGCGTCACGTCCCGGCGGTCGGGCGACGATGGGACGCCGGAGCGTCACGGGGATTACCCACGTCACCGCCGCGCGTGGCGGGGAGCGGGCCTCCGGCCGGGCGTGACAGGATGCGGCGTGTCTCCGTTCAGCGCCGTACCCTCCGGTGGCCCCTCGCCGTTCGTCGCGGACCTGCACATCCACTCGAAGTACTCGCGGGCGTGCAGCCGCGACCTGACGTTGCCGAACCTGGGCTGGTGGGCCCGGCGTAAGGGCATCGGCGTGCTCGGCACCGGCGACTTCACCCACCCCGCCTGGTACGACCACCTGCGGGAGACCCTGCACCCGGCCGAGCCCGGCCTGTACCGGCTCGGCCCGGAGGCCGAGCGGGACATCGCCCGTCGGCTCCCGCCCCGGCTGGCCGACGCGGCCGAGGCGGACCCGGTCCGGTTCATGCTCAGCGTGGAGATCTCCACGATCTACAAGCGGGGCGACCGGACGCGCAAGGTGCACCATTTGATCTACCTGCCCGACCTGGACGCGGTCGAGCGGTTCAACACCACGCTCGGGCGGATCGGCAACATCGGCTCGGACGGCCGTCCCATCCTCGGGCTGGACTCGCGCGACCTCCTGGAGATCACCCTGGAGGCGAGCCCGGACGGCTACCTCGTCCCGGCGCACATCTGGACGCCGTGGTTCTCGGCGCTCGGCTCGAAGTCCGGGTTCGACGCGATCGCCGACTGCTACGCCGACCTGGCCGACCACATCTTCGCGGTGGAGACCGGGCTCTCCTCCGACCCGGCGATGAACTGGCGGGTGGCGAGCCTCGACGCGTACCGGCTGGTGTCCAACTCGGACGCGCACTCGCCGCCCGCGCTGGCCCGCGAGGCGACGGTCTTCGCCACCGGACGGGACTACTTCGCCATCCGCGACGCGCTGCGGACCGGCGACGGGCTGGCCGGGACGATCGAGTTCTTCCCGGAGGAGGGGAAGTACCACGCCGACGGGCACCGGGTCTGCGGGGTGAACTGGTCGCCCGAGCAGACCCGGGCGGCCGCCGGGCGCTGCCCGGAGTGCGGCAAGCCGCTCACCGTGGGCGTGCTCAGCCGGGTCGAGGAGCTGGCGAACCGGCCGGACGGGCACCGCCCGGAGCGGGCCCGCGACGTCACCCACCTGGTGCCGCTCGCCGAGATCCTGGGCGAGATCAACAAGGTCGGTCCCCGGTCGAAGAAGGTCGAGGGAAAACTCAACGACCTGGTCGCCGCGCTCGGCCCGGAGTTGGAGATCCTGACCACCACCCCGCTCGACGAGCTCCAGCGGGTCGGCGGGGAACTGCTCGCCGAGGGGATCAGCCGACTCCGGCGGGGCGAGGTGCGCCGGGTGCCGGGCTTCGACGGCGAGTACGGCGTGATCACCCTCTTCGACCCCGCCGAGCTGGGTTCGGGCGGCGGTTCGGCCGGGCAGGAGACGCTGTTCGACGTACCCGTGCCCAGGCAGCGGGCGCCGAAGAAGGAGCCGGCGAAAGTCAAGGCCCCGGTGGCGGCCGAACCGAAACGGCGGCCGGCCCGCGAGACTCCGCCGCCCGCGCCGCCGATCGCGCCCGTACCCTCGCCGCACGAGCCGTTCGAGCCGATGCTCGCCGGGATGGAGGAGGTCGGCACCGGCCTGCTGGACCGGCTGGACGCGATGCAGCGGGTGGCCGCCTCCGCGCCCGGTGGGCCGCTGCTGATCGTCGCCGGTCCGGGCACCGGGAAGACCCGGACGCTGACCCACCGGATCGCCTATCTCTGTGCCGAGCTGAACGTCTTCCCGGAGACCTGCCTGGCGATCACCTTCACCCGGCGGGCCGCCGAGGAGCTGCGGCACCGCCTCGACGGGCTGCTCGGACCGGTCGCCGAGGACGTCACCGTCGGCACCTTCCACTCGCTCGGGCTGGCCATCCTGCGGGAGAACGCCGAGGCGGCCGGGCTGCCGCCGGACTTCCGGATCGCCGACGACACGGACCGGACGGCGGCCCGTGCCGAGGCTGGTGAGGACGAGTCCGCCTACACCGACCTGCTGCGCAAACAGCACCTCGTCGACCTGGACGAGCTGCTCACCCTCCCGGTCGAGCTGCTGCGCGGCGACCGGAAGCTGGTGCAGCGGTACCGGGAGCGGTGGCGGTGGATCTTCGTCGACGAGTACCAGGACGTCGACGCCGTCCAGTACGACCTGCTGCGGCTGCTCAGCCCGGCGGACGGCAACCTCTGCGCGATCGGTGACCCGGACCAGGCGATCTACTCGTTCCGGGGTGCGGACGTCGGCTACTTCCTCCGGTTCTCGCAGGACTTCACCGACGCCCGGCTGGTCCGGCTGAACCGCAACTACCGCTCGTCGGCACCGATCCTGGCCGCCGCGGTGCAGGCCATCGCGCCGTCCTCGCTGGTCCGGGGCCGCCGGCTGGACCCGGCCCGACTCGACCCGGAGGCGCCGCTGGTCGGCCGCTACCCGGCGGCCTCGGTCGCCGACGAGGCCGACTTCGTGGTGCGCACCATCGACGATCTGGTCGGCGGCCTCTCCCACCGGTCGCTGGACTCCGGACGCATCGACGGGCGGGGGTCGAACGTCTCGTTCTCCGACATCGCCGTGCTGTACCGCACCGACGCCCAGGCGGCCCCGATCCTGGACGCCCTGACCCGGGCGAACATCCCGGTGCAGAAGCGCTCGCACGACCGGCTGCGGGACCGCCCCGGCGTGTCGGCCATCGCCCGCGAGCTGCGGCACGCCGACGGGCTCGACGGTGGTCTGCCGGCCCGGGTCCGCCTGGTCGGGCAGGTTCTCGCCGACCGGTTCGCCACGCCCACCCTGGACTCCACCGGCTCGGTCCGCCCCGAGGACGTCCGCACGGCGGTGGACCTGCTCACCCCGCTGGCCCGACGCTGCGGCGACGACCTGCCGCTGTTCCTCTCGCAGCTCGCCACCGGAGCGGAGGTCGACGCGCTGGACCCGCGCGCCGAGGCGGTCACCCTGCTCACCCTGCACGCCGCGAAGGGCCTGGAGTTCCCGGTGGTCTTCCTGGTCGGCTGCGAGGACGGACTGCTGCCGCTGCGCTGGCCCGGCTCGACGCCGGACGAGGACGACATCGCCGAGGAACGGCGGCTGTTCTTCGTCGGGCTGACCCGTGCCCAGGACCGGCTCTACGTCAGCCACGCGGCACGGCGGACCCGGCACGGGTCGGAACGGGACTGCCGCCCGTCGCCCTTCCTCGACGTGATCGATCCGGGCCTCTTCGAGCGCCTCGGCGGCGAGGAGCCGGCCCGGCCGAAGAACCGTCAGCTCCGTCTGATGTGACCGGCCACCTCCCGGTCGCGGTGCCCTGCGGGGCGGCACCCCACCGCAGGTGACGGCATGCGTGGGGCATGAGCGGAGCGGGTCGGTCACGCTACGGTGACCAGGGCGGGCGTCCCCGTGGTGTCCGGCCGCCGACCACTCGTGCCCAGGAGGCGAGCATGGCGAACTACGGACCACCGGGTGCGAACCGCCCGGAGCCGTGGCACGAACCGCCGGACGAGTACCCGTGGCACGGCTACCGGCCGGAGCGGTTTCCCCCGGAGCCGGCGGAACGGCCCAGGCCCGGCGGGCGGGGCCGCACGGTCGCGGTGGTCGCCGTGCTGGCGCTGCTGCTGCTCGGCGGCGGTGCGGCCCTGTTCCACGTCGCGCTTGTCGACGAGACCGAACCGCCGGTCACCGCGCCGCCCTCGGCCACCCCGTCCGGTCAGCCGGGCGGGGTCGACGCCTCACCGAACGCCCTGGCGCCCGAGTCGTCGGCGGACCCGCGCTTCGCGAAGGAGGGGCAGTGCGTCCGCAACGACGCCCCGGCCGGCGGCCGGCCGAAGTTGCTGGTCACCGGGTGCGCGCCGAAGACCTACGAGGTGCTGCGACGGTTCGACGAGGCGACCAGCGGTGAGAGGGACGCCGAGGCGAAGTGCGCCGACGTCGACGGGTACACCGACTGGTACTTCTACAACAGCGAGTTGGACACCCTCGACTTCGTGCTCTGCCTGAGACTGCGCTGACCCGCACCGGGCCGGAGCCGCTAACCGAATCTAGGGCTGTCTAGCCTGGACGCCAGAATCCCCTAGACTCCGCTCGATCCTTCTCGTCCGGCGAGACACGCCGATGCCGTCCTCTACGTATGTCTAGCTGCGGCGCTAGACGGCCCGATACGGTGCGAGACGTGGATCCGGTCCGCAACCCGTACGCCCCGGGCGCCGGGCAGCGTCCCCCCGAGCTGGCCGGCCGGGGGCGGGAGCTGGACGTCTTCGACATCGTGCTGGAGCGGATCGCCCGGGGCCGCCCGGAGCGCAGCCTGATGCTCACCGGCCTGCGCGGGGTGGGCAAGACGGTGCTGCTCAACACGTTGCGGTCCCAGGCCATCGGCCGGCTCTGGGGCACCGGCAAGATCGAGGCACGGCCGGACCAGTCACTGCGCCGGCCGGTGGCGGCGGCCCTGCACATGGCGGTCCGGGAACTCGCGCCCCGGCACCGCGCTCCCGAACGGATCGACGCCTTCCTCGGCGTGCTCAAGGCGTTCGCCCAGCGTGGTGCGTCCACGGTGGGTGGGCGGGCCGGCGCGCCACGGCTGCGGGACCGCTGGCAGCCGGGGATCGACGTGCCGGCCAGCAGCGGTCGGGCCGACTCCGGGGACATCGAGATCGACCTGGTGGAGCTGCTCACCGACGCGGCGAGCGTGGCCGCCGACGTCGGCACCGGCATCGCGGTCTTCATCGACGAGATGCAGGACGTCGGCCCGGAGGACGTCAGCGCGCTCTGCGCCGCCTGCCACGAGTTGTCCCAACTCGGCGCGCCGCTGATCGTGGTCGGTGCCGGGCTGCCGCACCTGCCGGCGGTGCTCAGCGCGGCCAAGTCCTACTCCGAGCGGCTCTACCGCTACCAGCGCATCGACCGGCTCGACCGGATCGCTGCCGACCAGGCCCTCTGCGCACCGGCCGCCCGGGAGGAGGTCGAGTACGAGCCGAAGGCGCTGGACCTGCTCTACGAGTCCTCCGGCGGCTACCCGTACTTCGTGCAGGCGTACGGGAAGGCCACCTGGGACCACGCGCCCCGCTCGCCGATCACCGCCGCCGACGTCCGGGTGGCCGCGCCCGAGGCCGAGGCGGAGCTGGCGGTGGGCTTCTTCGGGTCCCGGTTCGAGCGGGCCACCCCGGCCGAGCGGGAGTACATGCGGGCGATGGCGACCCTGTCCCGGGTCGACGGCGACCCCGGGGAGAGCCGGGACGACATGGACGCGGCGGTGCCGACCGCCGAGATCGCCCGGGCGCTGGAGCGGAAGCCGGCGAGTCTCTCCCCGGCCCGGGACGCGCTGATCAAGAAGGGGTTGATCTACTCCGGGGAGCGCGGCACGGTGGCGTTCACCGTCCCGCACTTCGGCCGTTACCTGCGGACCCAGCCGGGCTGACCGGCCAGCG
Source organism: Micromonospora sp. NBRC 101691 (assembly GCF_030269285.1). Lineage (NCBI taxonomy): Bacteria > Bacillati > Actinomycetota > Actinomycetes > Micromonosporales > Micromonosporaceae > Micromonospora > Micromonospora sp. NBRC 101691. Next base: position 56,066 of record NZ_BSTB01000023.1, on the reverse strand, counting down.
GGGCGTCGTCGGCGATCCGGTCCGGGCGACGCCTCGCCCGGACCCGCTGCCGCACCTGCGGGCTCGCCGACTCCGCATGCTGCCGCGACTCAGACGCGGGACCAGGGGGGCGGGAAGACCACCTCGCCCCGGGGCACCCCGACCTCACCGCCGAAGGTCGGCGGCAGCACCAGTGCCTGCCACGGCTCGCCCAGGCCGGACCAGGGGCTGGAGAGTCCCATCCGGTCCGCCCGGTCGAACCCGAACCGCCGGTAGTACGCCGGGTCACCGAGCACCACGACCAGCCGCTCGCCGAGTTCCGTGGCCGCCTCCAGGGCGGCCTGCACCACGGAGGCACCGAGGCCGATCCGCTGCCGGTGCGGCGCGACCGCCACCGGTCCGAGCGCCAGGGCCGGGAAGGGGCCGGGGTCGACGCGGACCCGGGTCAGCAGGGCGTAGCCGACCACCTCGCCGCCGTACTCGGCGACCATGGCCAGTTCCGGGATCCAGGCGTCGCTGCCGCGCAGCTCGTCGACCAGCCCCACCTCGGGCGGGACCGGCACGTCAGGGCGGGCGAAGGCCTGCGCGAGCACCCGGCGGAGCGGGTCGGCGTCGGCAGGTCCCTCGGGTCGCAGCCGCAGCGTGGTCACCCCGGGCACGTTACCGTCCCGCCAGGTCCACCCGGGACGGACTCGCCGGCCGCCCCGGACCGCGACGGCGGGGCCCGACACACCAGGGACGGAACTCGCGGGCAGATCGACGGTTGCAGCCATGATCCTGGCCGCCACGGGGTATGACTGAGCCATGAAACCCGTACGCTCCCTCGCCCGTGCTCTGCTGAGCGGCATCTTCCTGGCCAGCGGGGTCCAGCAGCTGCGCAACCCGGCGCAGTTCACCGCGCAGGCCAAGCCGGTCACCGACCGGGTCACCCCCCTGCTCGAACAGGCTGGCGGGGCCCTGCCCAGCGACGCCGAGACGCTGGTCCGGGCCAACGGCGCGGCGCAGGTGGCCGGCGGTCTGATGCTCGCCACCGGGCACTTCACCCGGCCCGCCGCGCTGCTGCTGGCCGGCTCGCTGGTGCCGACCACGCTCGCCGGTCATCCCTTCTGGACCGACGAGGACCCGGCCACGCGCAAGAACCACCAGGTGCACTTCCTGAAGAACCTCGGGTTGCTCGGCGGCCTGCTGCTCGCCGCGGCGGACACCCAGGGCCGGCCGAGTCTGCGCTGGCGTGCCGGGCACCGGATCGGCCATTCCCGACGCTCGGTACAGCGCGCGGTCCGGACCGCGCGCCGGGAGACCCGGCTGGCGGTACGGACCGCGGCGGCAGCCCGGCGGCTCCCCGGCTGACCGGTCGCCCCACCCCGACACACGCCCCGTCGACAGCCCGGCTGACCTGGCCGGGCACTCCCCCGTCCAAGGGCCGCACCCCCGCTAAGGCCGCTAATCACCTGAACCCCCCGCGAGGCGTTAACGCGGTGGAAATGTCAAAAACTGGTGTGGGATCGGACACGGTCGCATAACGCGGGAGGCATCAACGTGAGGCACCGTTCTAGGCTCCGTGCGGGACCTGGACGGACAGGACGAAGTTGGTACGGGGGTGGCCACACCATGCCGGCGACCGTCGGGAGACGGGCGGACCGACTCGCCCCCGTGCGCCGTGCAGCCCGCGGGTTCGACCGCCGTACGGCCGTCCGGCTGGGGATCGTGGCTGCCGCGGTCTACGCCGCCTGGATCGCCATCGGCGAGTTCGGCCGGCCGTACAACTTCTTCGACATGAAGATCTACCACGGCGCGATGGTCTGGTGGGCCAGCGGCAACGAGCTGTACGACTTCATCGCCCCCGACACCACCCTGGGTTTCACCTACCCGCCCTTCGGCGGGCTGGTCATGCTGCCCATGGCACACCTGCCGGTCGGGGTCGCCGGCTGGCTCAACGCGCTCGGGAGCACCGCCGCGCTGGCGGTCGTCCTGGCCGGGCTGCTCCGGCCGGTCGTCGACCGGATCGGACAGCCGTTGTGGTTCACGGTCGCGGTCGCGGTGCCGCTCGCGGTCGCCATCGAGCCGGTCCGCGAGACGCTCGGCTACGGCCAGGTCAACCTGCTGCTCTTCGCGCTGGTCATGGCCGACCTGATCGGCCTGCGGTGGCGGTCCCGGCGGGGCACCCGGTACCGCCGGGACGACGGCCCGCTGCGCCGGTTCGTGTTCAGCGGCGTCTGGGCCGGCGCGGGGATCGGGCTGGCCACCTCGATCAAGCTCACCCCGGCGCTGTTCATCGTGTACCTGCTGATCACCCGGCAGTGGCGGGCGGCGGCGACCGCGGTCGGCACCGCGATCGGTGTCACGCTGGGCATGTTCACGTTGGCCGGCACGGAGTCCCGGGCGTACTTCACCCGGGTGCTCTGGCAGACCGAGCGGGTCGGCGCGGCCGACATGACCCCCAACCAGTCCCTCGCCGGGTTGTTGGCCCGGCTCTACGACTCGATCGAGACGCCCGGACTGCTCTGGTTGGCGTTCGCGGTGCTGATGCTCGCGCTCGGTCTCTCCCGGGCGGCCAACGCCCGCGCCGACGGCGACGAGCTGACCGCGTTCACCCTGGTCGGGCTCACCACCAACGTGATCAGTCCGATCTCCTGGACGCACCACCTGGTCTGGGTGATCCCGGCGATCGTGGTGCTCGCCGACGCCGCGCTACGGCGGCGTGAGGCGAGCCGGGGGCCGATGCAGCGCTCCGGAGCGGCGTCGTACGGCGGCCCACCCGGGGTCAACGGCCTCCGCCCGCCGATCTGGTACCCGACCATGACCGGGTTCCGGCACGCGGCTGCCGCCGTCCTGCTCTACCTGCTCTTCCTGGTCTCGCCGATCTGGCCGTACGAGCACCAGCTTCCCGAGGTGTCGCACTACGCCGACGGCCTGTTCGGCGCGCTGATGGAGAACTCGCTGGCGCTGGCGCTGATCGTGCTGGTGGCGGCCCTGCCGTGGCGGCCCGGCGCCGAGCCGGCCTTCTACGCCGACCGGCTGGGCCGACCCGACCTGGTCGCCCGCCGCTGACCGTCGCCCGCGCCTGCGTCAGCCGTCAGCCGTCGGCCGGCACCGGTCGTCCGGTCAGGGGCAGTTGACCCACTCCTCGGTGCCGTCGGCGAAGACCTGCCGTTTCCAGATCGGCAGCCGCGCCTTCACCTCGTCGACCAGACGGGCGCAGGCAGCGAAGGCCGCCGCCCGGTGGGCCGTGCTGACCGTCGCCACCAGGGCCGCGTCGCCGATCTCCAGCGGACCGATCCGGTGCGACACGGCGAGCGCGTACACGTCCGGGTCGGCGGCCACCTCGGCGGCCACCGCACGGAGCACCTCGGCGGCGCTGGGGTGCCCCTCGTACTCCAGCGTGTGCACCGACCGGCCGTGGTCGTGGTCGCGGACCACCCCCTGGAAGGTGACGACCGCACCGGCCCGGCGGTCGCCGACCGCCGCCTCGTGGGCGGCGACGTCCAGCGGCGCGGTGGTGACCTCGGCGATCACCACCGTGTGGTCGGTGGTCGGGTGGACGGTCACGACGCACGCTCCCCGGGCAGCAGCGGCAACGGCACGACCGGTACCCGTGCCCCGGCCTCCCCGGTGGTGTCCGGTCGGATCACCGCGAACCCGTCGGCACCGGCCAGTCCGCGCAGCATGGCGGAGCCGACGTGACGGACCGGGTGGGCGGTGCCGGACGCGGCGTCCAGCCGGACCAGGGCCAGGTGGGTGTAGGAGCCCCGGCCCCGGACCGGCTCGGCCAGGGTGGCGTACGGCAGCGCCGGCATCGACCGGCCCTGGAGTCCGGCGAGCAGCGGAGCGACCAGTGAGACCAGCGCGACGATCGCCGACTGCGGGTTGCCGGGCAGCCCGGCGACGAAGCGGGCCCGTCCGTCGTCGCCGACCAGCCGGGCCAGCAGCATCGGGAAGCCGGGCCGGACCGCCACGGTGTTGACGACGTAGTCGGCACCGAGGGCCTGGAGCGCGGGGTGCAGGTGGTCGACCGGCCCGTGCATCGTCCCGCCCGTGGTGCAGACCAGGTCCGCCCCGGTCAGGGCGGCGCGCAGGGCGGCCACGTGGGCCGGGAGCGTGTCGGCGACCGGGCCGACGACGTCGGTGGGACGCACCTGGCAGCCGTACCGCCGCAGCCAGGCCGGCACCGCCGGGCCGAGCGCGTCGCGGACCCGGCCGGCGGCCGGCGGACCGGCGGTGAGCAGTTCGTCCCCGAAGACGAGCAGCGCGGCCCGGGGTGGCCGGCGGACCGGCAGCGAGTCGTGGCCGCAGGAGGCGGCCAGCCCGATCACCCCCGGGTCGACCGGGGTGCCGGTGGGCAGGAGTTCCTCGCCGGCCCGCGCCTCCTCGCCCGTCGGTCGCCACTCGGGGGCGGGCCGGGGCGTGCCGCGCACCCGACCGTCGGCGGTGCGCGTGGACTCCTCGATCCGCAGGATGGCGGAGGTGCCCTCGGGCACCATCGCACCGGTGGCGATCTCGACGGTCGTGCCGTCCCCGGTCAGGGGCTCCGGGGTGCTGCCGGCGAGCACCCGGCCGACGACGCGCCACGGTCCGGGGCCGCGCACCGCCCATCCGTCCACGCTGGAGGTGGGGAAGGCGGGCAGGTCGGTACGGGGCGTCAGCGGTTCGGCGAGGGTGTGCCCGTCGGCCTCGGCGAGTGGCCGGGTGACGACGGGGAGCGCGGCGGCCAGGCCGACCGCGTAGACCCGGGCGCGGGCCTCCTCCCAGCCGGCCGGCGGGGGCGCGCCACCCGGATCCCCGACGGTGTCGCTCCCGGTCAGCTCACTGCGCACGCTCACGCGGACCACCCTATCGGGGCACGGGGTGCCCGGCGTGCCTCCGCCGGCCGGCCGGTCCACCCGGGCCGTGACGCGGTGCGACCGTCGGTGGGTCGCCGCGCAGCTGGTCGAACGCGGTGCGACCGTCAGTGGTCGCCGCCGCGCAGCTGGTCGACGGTGTGGGCGAGGATCGGGCCGAGCACGGCCAGCCCGTCCCGGGCTCCGCCGGTGGAGCCGGGGAGGTTCACCACCAGCGTCCGTCCGGCCACCCCGGCGAGCCCCCGGGAGAGCACCGAGGTGGGCACGGTGGCCCGGCTGTGCGCGCGGATCGCCTCGGCGATGCCGGGGATCTCGTGGTCGAGGACCGCGCGGGTGACGTCCGGGGTCCGGTCGGTGGGGGTGACACCGGTTCCGCCGCTGGTCAGGACCACGTCCATGCCGTCGGCGACGGCGGCGCGCAGGGCCCTGCCGACCGGATCGCCGTCGGGCACCACCACCGGGTCGTCGACCACGCAGCCGAGTTCCCGGAGGCCGGCGACGAGGATCGGGCCGCTGGTGTCGGCGTACACCCCGGCGGCGGCACGGTTGGACGCCACGATCACCCGGGCCCGGATCACGGCCGGTCCTCCGGCCGCCGCCAGTCGCCGGTCTTGCCGCCCTCCTTGCGGAGGACGCGTACCGCGTCGACGGAGGCCGACGGGTCGACGGCCTTGACCATGTCGACCAGGGCGAGGCCGGCGGTGGCGACCGCGGTGAGCGCCTCCATCTCCACCCCGGTCCGGTCCGCCGTCCGCGCGGTCGCGGTGATCTCCACCGTGTCCTCGGTCAGCTCGAAGTCCACGGTCACCCCGTGCAGGGCGATCGGATGGCAGAGCGGGATCAGCTCCGGCGTGCGCTTCGCGCCCATGATGCCGGCGAGGCGACCCACGGCGAGCGCGTCGCCCTTGGGCAGACCGTCCCGCCGGAGCAATCCGATCACCTCGGTCGTGGTCCGCAGCCGGCCGGCGGCCACGGCCCGGCGGCCGGAGACCGGCTTGGCGGAGACGTCGACCATGCGGGCCGCGCCCGCCGGGTCGAGATGCGTCAGCTGCGCGGGTTCGGTCACGCCCGTGAGCCTAACCCCGTCGCGACGCCCGGAGCGGTCGCGGACTCCCCGGGCCGCCGGTGGTGGTGGAAGAGGTCACTCCCGGCGGGGTTTCCAAATGCCGGGGATCTATCCGAAGATGCACAGCAAAGGTGTCTCCGCGCCGGTGTCGCCGCGAACCCGACCACTCCACGACGACCGCGCCCCGATTACTCTCCGCTTCCCGGGCAATTCCGGAGGATCAGAGGTGACCCACAATGACCCTCATCGGCGATTCGGGGCGGCCGCCTTCTCCAGCCCTCGGTGACCGTCCGGTCACCGACCGATCCGCCGGACGGCGTCACCGACCCGCCGACCCGCCGGTGCGCATTCCACAGCGTCAAGCGACAGTTTGAATGCGGAGCGAAAGCAGATCGCCTCGCTCCGCTCAGGGCGGATGGACAGAAAGTAACAAAAGGTCGGACTCTTAACTAATGTTGCATATAGCGACATTTATCGTACCTAAGCTGCCATATCCTTGCCTAAGCTGCAGGTAGAGCAGGCAGGCACCGGCACCCTGACGGGGCCGGAAAGGCAGAAAGGGTCGGGCCATGCGTGGCAGCGAGTGGGAGTGAATTAGACCCGGGAAGCGAAGATTCCCTGCGGTACGCTGCAGAGGCCAGCGAACCCCGGGGACGAACTGTGGCTGTTCTCAGGCGACACATGAATGAGACCGATCGGCAGCTCCGACTGCTTGTCGGTCTCGTCGTCGTGGTGGCCCTGGGCGTCGAGGTGGCAGCCGTCTGCGCCGCCGTGCTCACCAGACTCCCGACCACCGCCAGTGACGTCGCGATGCTGGTGATGCTCACCCTAATGATCTTCGTCAGCGCGTCGACGAAGGCACGAATTCGTATCCGGTCGACCACGCATTCGATCAGCTGGAACGAAACGGCAATCATCATCGGTATAGCGATCGCCCCCACGCCCTGGGTGATTTTCTGCACCGGCCTCGGCGTCGCCCTCGGCTCGCGCAAGCTGCCCGCCATCAAGATGGCCTTCGGCATCGGCAAGAACGTTCTGGTCGCCGGCACCGCCGGCCTCGTCCTCGCCACGCTGGGCTGGTCCTGGCCCCCACCCGGACTCGTCGACCTCGTCGTACCGGTGGCCGTCGCCTACCTCGCCGCCGCCCTCGTGGACGACCTGCTGGCCATCCCGGTCATCGCGCTCGCCTCCCGTACCCGCGTCTCCCGGCAGTTCCGCAGCAACCTCGACCTGCGCCTCACCGGCTTCGCGGTGCGCTTCGCGGTCGCCCTCTGCACCCTGGCCATCCTCCAGGCCGACACCAGGCTGCTGCTGGCCGTGCCACCACTCGTGATCAGCCTGCACCTGGCCTACTCGCACCGCATCCAGACCCGCACCGAACAGCAGGCCTGGCAGCGACTCGCCCGCACCACCGACGCACTCAACTCGGTGGACCTCGACCGGGTGCTCACCACCGCGGTCACCCAGGCCGCCGAACTCTTCTCCGCCGACGAGGTGGAGGTCGAACTGCGCGACGGCCCCCGCAGCGTCCGCGGCAACAGCCAGACCATCACCTACGACGGCCCGGTCGGCGAGCCCACCAGCGTGGACGGTTCGGTCATCCCCATCCCGCTCGAAGGACACGACCGCACCAGCGACGTCGGCGTACTGCGCCTACGCTTCCGCGGCCCGGTACGCCTCAACGAACGCGAGCAGTACACCCTGCGGACCTTCGCCTCGGCCCTGTGCACGGCGGTCCGCAACGCCCAGGCGTACGCCGAACTGGCCCGCGCCGCCGCCGACCACGCCTACGCCGCCACCCACGACGCCCTCACCGGCCTGGCCAACCGCCGACACCTGCTCGACCAGGGCAGCGCCCAGCTCAACGGCCGCCACGCCGACGGCGTCACCGCCCTCGCGTTGATCGACCTCAACCACTTCAAGGAGATCAACGACACCCTCGGCCACGCCGCCGGAGACCGGATCCTGGTGCAGGTGGCCGCCCGGCTACGCGAGGCGACCCGGGACGACGACCTGGTGGCCCGCCTCGGCGGCGACGAGTTCGCCGTCCTCCTGCGCGGACTGCCCGCCCCGGCGATGGCCGCCCACCGCACCGAGGCCCTGCTCAGCGCCCTGCACGAACCCTTCGACCTGGACGGCATACGCATCAGCGTCGAGGCCAGCGGCGGCATCGCCACCGCCCCGGGCACCGGCGGCATGGCCGAACTGCTCCGTCGCGCCGACGTCGCCATGTACCAGGCAAAACGCAACGGCCAACGAATCGCCAGCTACACCCCCGCCCGGGACACCGCCGACCTCGGCCGACTGTCCCTCGGCGGCGACCTGCCCCGGGCCGTCGCCGACCACGAGTTCGCGGTCAACTTCCAACCGATCGTCGACCTCGCCACCGGCGAGGTGGTCGGCGCCGAGGCACTCGCCCGCTGGCACCACCCCACCAACGGCACCGTCGACCCGGCCCGCTTCCTGGAAGCCGTGGAACGCTCCGGCCTCCTCCCCGCCTTCGCCGAGACCGTCCTCGACCAGGCCCTCCTCGCCCTGGTGAGCTGGCGGGAGGCCGGATTCGACATCCCGGTCGCGGTCAACGTCTCCCCACGCAGCCTCCTCGACGCCCGCTTCCCCGGCTCCGTCCTCGCCCGGCTGCGCGCCCACGAACTCCCCCCCGACCGGCTGATGCTGGAGCTGACCGAGAACCTCACGCTCAGCCAACTCGACGTCGTCGACCGGGTCCTCGGCCGGCTCCGCGACGAGGGCGTCCGCCTCGCCCTCGACGACTTCGGCACCGGCTACTCCTCGCTCTCCCTGCTCTCCCGGATCCCGGTACACGAAATCAAGATCGACCGAACCTTCGTCACCGACATGGAGAGCTCCGCCGAGGCGACCGCCGTCATCCGCTCCACCCTCGACCTCGGACGCAGCCTCGACCTCACCGTCGTCGCCGAGGGCGTGGAGAGCGAACCGCAACGCCGCGCCCTCTGGGAACTCGGCTGCCTCGCCGGCCAGGGCCACCTCTTCGCCCGCCCGATGCCCGCCAACCGCTTCCTCGCCGCCCTGCACCGGGGCGCCGGCGGCCGACCCGGCACCCTCGCCCCACCCCTGCACGACGCCGGCGCGGTGATCCGCCTCGCCCCCGGCCGCCGACCGAACGGACGGAACCGGCCGGACCGTCTGCCACACTCTCCCGCGTGACCAGTCGGCCCGCGCCCCGCAGCAGCTCCGCACCCTCCGGGCAGCGCCCGCCCGTCCCACGCGCCCACCGGATCTGGCAGACGATCGACGGCGCGGCCGGCGGACTCCCCCTCGACCTCGGCCTCTACGCCTTCTCGGCCGCCTTCGCCGGGATCACCGCCGTCACCTCCACCCTCCCGCCCCACCGGGCCTGGGGTGCCGTCGCCGGCATCGGCTACCTCGTCGCCGCCCTGCTCGCGACCGGCCAGCTCCTCGCCCGCCGACGCCGCCCCGACAGCCCGCTGGCCGGCACCGCCGCCCGCACCGCGATCACCGCCCTGACCTGGACGACCACCGCCCTCCTCCCACTCGCGTGGCAGTCCGCGCAACGGTCGGCCGGGCGCACCGACCGGGCACAGGAGGAGGTCGTCGTCGTCGAACACTCCGGCGCACGCCTGATCCACGACGGCACCCCCTACCTCGGCCACGACGCCATCGCCGCCCTGCCGCCGGGAGAACAACTGCTCGGCTACACCCCGTACCAACCCGGCATGGCCCTCTTCGGCCTGCCCCGGGCCGCCCTCGACACCTGGTGGACCGACGCACGCGTCTGGTTCGCCCTGGCCACCGCGCTCGCCCTCGCCCTCGCCGTCCGCGCGCTGCGCAACGGCACCGGTCGCGACGGTGCCGCAGGCAACCGCACCCGCACCGACGCCGCGCTGCTCCGCGCCGTCCAGGCCGCCACCGTCCTACCGGTCTGCGCCCTCACCCTCGCCACCGGCGGCGACGACCTGCCCGTCCTCGCGCTCTGCCTGCTCGCCCTCGCCCACGCCGCCACCGGACGCCCCGGCCGCGCCGGCATCGCCGTCGGCCTCGCCGGGGCACTCAAGCTGTTCGCCTGGCCGATCGCCCTCGTCCTGCTCTTCTGGGCCGTCACCCGCCGGGCCGCAGGACGCTACGCCGTCGGCGCGTTCGGCCTGCCCGTCGCCGCCCTCCTGCCCGCCCTCCTGGTCGACCGCGACGCCCTGGTCGAGAACGTGCTCCGCTTCCCCCTCGGCCAAGGTCTCGTCACCAGCCCCGCCGCGTCCCCGTTCCCCGGCCACCTGATCGCCACCGGCCTCCCCGGCGGCCGGGCCGTCGCCACCGGCCTGCTGCTCGCCGCCGGAATCGCGATCGCCGTGCACCTGCTGCGCCGTCCGCCCCGCACCGCCGCCACCAGCGCCCTGATCTGCGGGTACGGCCTACTCGCCGCGATCGCCCTGATGCCGGCCACCCGCTTCGGATACCTGCTCTACCCGCTCGCCCTCCTGGTCTGGGCACCCGCCCTCCGACTCGCCGCACCCGACGGCTCCTCTTCCGCCGACTCCGCTGCGGGAGCGGCCGACAGGGCGTAGACCTGAGACATGACCACCTACCGCAACCGCGCCGAAGCGGGAGAGGCGATCGTCGACCAACTCGGCGGACTCACCGGCCAGCCGGACGTCGTCGTACTCGGACTCGTCCGGGGCGGCGTCCCGGTCGCCCAGGTGGTCGCCGACCGGCTCGGCGCACCCCTGGACGTCCTGGTGGTCCGCAAACTCGGCATGCCCTGGGCACCCGAGGTGGCCTTCGGCGCACTCGGCCCCGCCGACGTACGGGTCCTCAACGACGCGGTCGCCAGCCGGATCGACCCCGACGAGATCGCCCAGGTCGTCCGCCGCGAACAGGCCGAACTGGACCGCCGGGAGCAGCTCTACCGAGCCGACCGTCCACCACTGGACCTGACCGGCCGGACCGCCGTCGTCGTCGACGACGGCCTCGCCACCGGCGCCACCGCCCGCGCCGCCGTCCAGGTGGCCCGCCACCTCGGTGCCCGCCGCGTCGTGGTCGCCGTCCCGGTCGGCTCCCAGGAGGCGTACGACATGCTCGCCGCCGAAGCCGACCAGGTGGTCTGCGTGCAGACACCCCCCGACTTCGGCGCGGTCAGCCGCTACTACGACGACTTCCACGAGGTCTCGGACCAGGAAGTCACCGGAGCGCTCACCGGAGCATCCTCAGGTTGACCGGGTACGGTCGAGAGATGCAGCTCACCTGTCCCAAGTGCCGAGGAGAAATGCGCCAGTACGAGCGCAGCGGAGTCGTCGTCGACCAGTGCGGCGAGTGTCGGGGAATCTTCCTCGACCGCGGCGAACTCGAAAAGCTGTTCGAGGCGGAGGCCAACTGGAACAAGCAGAACCCGGCCGCGCCGCCGGCACCCGGCCACGCCCCGGGGCACGCCCCCGGCCAGCCGGGCGGCTACGCACCCCCGCCGCCCCCGCCGCCCGGCGCCGCACCGCACCAGCCCGGCTACGGCACCGTGCCCCCACCCCCGCCCCCGCCGCCGGGCTACCCGGCCGCGCCCGCACCCGCCTACGGCAGCCACGGCCACCAGCACCACGGCTACCACGGGCACTACCGCCGTAAGAAGCAGCACGGCTTCCTCGGCGACTTCTTCGGCTGATCCACGCGGCGCTCAGCCGCCGGCCCGGCCGGCGGCTGAGCCGCCCGACGGTCCCCGGACCGACCCACCCGGTGCTCCGTGGGCCCACCCACCCGGTGCCCGGTGAGCCGACACGAACCGTCGCGACCGGACCGGCTCCCACCGGTCCGGTCGCCCGTCACCCGGCGGAACCCCACCAGCCGTGCGACGCTCGGCACCATGACCGAGTTCCGGCAGCACGAAGCGCTCGCCGAGGCGTACACGGGCATCACCGCCATCGTCGGCGACCTCGACGACCACGACCTGCAACGACCCACCCGCTGCCGGGGCTGGCTCGTCGCCGACCTGCTCCACCACCTGCTCGCCGACGCCCAACGCGCGCTGGTCGCCCTGGCCAGCCCCACCCACGGCCCAGCCGACGTCGACGACGTCACCTACTGGCGCTCCTTCCCGGCCGGCGACGCCGACTCCGCCCGCCACGCCTGGTGGGCCCGCCGGTCCGCCGTCGCCTTCGACCGTCCCACCGGAGTCGTCCGGCTCTGGACCGAGACCGCCCCGGCCGCCGTCCGCGCGGCGACCGCCGCCGACCCGGACCAGTTGGTGGGCACCCAGGGACACGTACTCCGGGTCGCCGACCTGCTCGCCACCCTGACCACCGAGGCGGCGGTGCACCACCTCGACCTCACCGTCGACCTGCCCGACGCGCCAGGACCGGGACCGCTGGCCCGTACCGTGGCGGTGACGACGATGGACGGCCTGCTCAGCGACGACGCGGTCCGGCCCGCCGGCTGGACCGACGAGGAGCACCTACTGAAGGTGACCGGCCGGCTCCCGCTCACCCACGCCGACCGGAGCGAACTGGGCGAGGTCGCCGGCTGGTTCCCCCTACTGGGCTGAACGGAAGCCGCGCTCCCGCGCCGGCCCGGTGCCGACGACTACACTGTGGACCGGGCCGTTACTGGCGTTGAGGTGGAGCACCACCGGGGAGCGGCCCGACGACCGTCGATGCCGTACGCCTGGGCGCCCCTTCCACAAGGCTCAGGAGTGCCCCATGGCCCAGACGCCCCCGGCCCGGCTGATGGACGGCCGTGACCTCGCCCGGCGCATCGTCGACACCAGTTCCGCCAGCGCCACCGAGCTGCGGCGGCGCACCGGCACCGCCCCGTGCCTGGCGACCGTGCTGGTCGGCGACGACCCGGCCTCCGCCACCTACGTCCGGATGAAACGCAACCGCTGCGCACAGGCCGGAATCCGCTCCCGCCACGTCGCCCTGCCCGCCTCGACCACCACGGACGAACTCGTCGGGACGATCGCCGCCCTGTCCCGCGACCCCGAGGTGCACGGCATCCTGCTCCAGCACCCGGTCGGGGAGCACATCGACGAACGCACCGCCTTCGAGGCCATCGCCCCGGAGAAGGACGTCGACGGCGTCACCATGCGCTCCTTCGCCGCGATGGGGTTCGGGCTGCCCGGCTTCGTCTCCTGCACGCCCGGCGGCATCCTGCGGCTGCTCGACGAGTACCGGGTCGACCTGGCCGGCAAGCACGCCGTGGTGGTGGGTCGAAGCCCCATCCTGGGTCGACCGGCCGGGCTGCTCCTGCTCGGGCGAAACGCCACGGTCACCTACTGCCACTCCCGTACGGCCGACCTCTCCGCGATCACCCGCGAGGCCGACGTCCTGGTCGCGGCCGTCGGCCGACCGCGCCTGATCACCGGTGCGGACATCAAGCCGGGCGCGGTGGTGGTCGACGCCGGCTACCACCCGGGCAACGTCGGTGACGTCGACTTCGCGTCCGCCCGTGAGCGGGCCAGCCTGATCACCCCGGTTCCGGGCGGGGTCGGACCGATGACCATCGCGGTCCTGCTGGCCCAGACGGTGGAGGCGGCGACACGCCAACTCGGCGTCGGCTGAGGCGGAATCGCAGAACGGGAACGACGGTCAGACGATCGCCATGTCGACGAACCGCGACAGGTGCAGTTGCGCGGCCACGGTAACGGTGTCGGTTGGTCCATTCCGATGCTTGGCAACAATGAAATCCGCCTCCCCGGCCCGGGGCGACTCCTTGTCGTAGTAGTCGTCCCGATGCAGAAGGATGACAACGTCCGCATCCTGCTCGATCGAGTTATGCGTGGCGATTCCGTTGGCGATGAAGTTGTGGGTACCCATCACCGTGGCATCGTAGACGTCCTGGTGACCGATCGATTCGATCGATACGATCTCATCCCAGAAGATGTCATTGGTAGCGTGCAGGTCGAGGTCGGCCGCGTCCAGGACCGCAGCAATCTTCGCCAGTCGCGATCGGCTGGGCGAACGCTTCCAGAGCGCGCTGCCGCAGAATTGGGTCCCGATTGCCGACGCGAACTGACGATGGGTCATTCCGCGCTCGACCAGTAGCTCCCGAACTCGCGTCCACACCTCCGTCGGCACGGTGTCGACATTGGTGTTGCTCTCCATGGATTCCAAGGAGGCGGTCAGATCTGCACAGTTCGCCGACCGCGCCCCGTGCACCCCGATCTCCCGCAGGAACCGGAGCTGATCGTCCCGACCAGAGATGTCGAGCGTGTACTGAGGTCGGTGACGGGCTACCGGAACCGTCTTGAGTCGGCCGCTGATGCCATAACGGAGCAGCAGCCGTGAGATGTCCTCCAGCATCCGCCGGCTGGTCGAACTGAAGTACACCCGGCCACCGCGGCCTGATTTGTTGACACAGACCGACCCGTCGGTCGCCCAAAGATGACGGAGAAAGGTGGTGATCTGTTCCTTGGGCAGTCCGAACACCGGTTGCGGAATGAATTTCTCGTGCGACCGCAGGCCGAACAGACCCAAGGCGTCAAGCCACTCGGCAACTGGATTACGCCGTCCCCTGGCCAGCCGGTACGGCGCCGGCAACCGCAACGTTGCAACCCGAGCGGCTGCGTAGTCGTCGCGGACAGCCGAGATTCCGAAGTGTTTAGCAGCCTCGGCGACCGCCTGAAGATTCAATTCGTCGCAACTGGCGTACCGGATGGGCTGACGACGCACGAACGACCCGTCACCGAGAAGATGCGCCAGCATCACGATCTCGGCTTCCGGCCAGGGGCGGGTGGCTAATGGCGGCGGTATGTGCCGAGGGGCAGCAACACGCGCACCGTTCGTCAACTCACCCAGTGGTACCCAACCGGCGAAGGTAAGGAACGGATGGTTTGCAGTCGCGTCGATCTGTTTGCCGGAGGCGAGAGTCATCCGGAAGATTTCACGGTTTCCACTTGGGAACACATGCGTCATCGTCCGCGGGGTGTAGCGTAGCTTCTCGTCCAGGGCCCACACCGGGATGTCCCGGGCCCCGGCCGCAAGCAGTTCTCCGAGCGTGACCTCGGAGTTGTTGTCCGCTCGCACCACCCGGGTCTCTGCCGTCAGGCAGCCAGACTCACGCAAATCAGATAGTTGTGGCCGCTTGTCGGTGCGCTGCTCGGGACCACGGTTCAGCTGGCTCACCGCGATGACCGGGCACTCGACCTCCTTGGCGAGGAGCTTGAGTCCTCGGGACAGGTCCGCGACCTCCTGCTGCCGGCTCTCCGTGCGCTTCGGCGACGTCATGAGCTGGAGATAGTCCACCACGATCATCTTCAGGTCGTGCCGCTGCTTGAGCCGGCGCGCCTTCGACCTGATCTCCATCAGGTTCATGCTCGGGGTGTCGTCGACGAAGAGCGGGGCCTCGCTGATCTCGCCCATGCAACGGGCCAGCTTGGTCCAGTCGTCGTCCGAGAGCTGCCCGCTGCGCAGCACGTGCAGCGGCACCCGCGCCTCGGCCGAGAGCAGTCGCATGACGATCTCGACCTTGCTCATTTCCAGCGAAAAGATGGCTGCCGCCTGATTCGCGCGAATCGCGGCATTTCGGGCAAAGTCCATGCTTGCCGTGCTGTTGTGGGTCGGAATCATCGCCCGACCAGCCAGGTAGAGATGCTCGGGGTTGTCCACCGTGACGCATCGAACCGGAACGCTCGGCACCGGTCGTACGTCGACGACGAACCGGGACGAGCTGCGGACGTCAGAGGTGGCGGCTCTGCGTGCCATCTGGGCCAGACGCTTCCGCTCCAGCCGGAAGACCAGGTCAGGGGTGGAGAAGTTCAGCGTGTACGCCGTCGAGGACGCCTCGGTGCGGCCACGGACCGTCTTCTCGTTCACCGTGCATCGGTAGCCGAGGCTGACCACCAGCTCGTAGACGTCTCCAGCCAGCCGCTTCGAGGTCGAGGTGTACTGAAGGTTGCCGGCGGGGGCCACCGTGCCGTCGGTGTCCATCAGACCGGCCAGCAACGCTCGACGCTGTGCCTCCGACGCCCGGAGGTACTCCACGGGAATGCGCTTCTCGGTGGCCACTCCGAGCGTGCGGAGAAGCGCCAGGAAGGAGCCGTACCGACGGCGGCACCCGGCACATCGGCGGGTCGCGGGATTCTCTCGCAGGGCGCGGGTGGAGCGATGGCAGTGGTGGCAGGTGCGGTCGGCGGCAGCCTCGGGAAAAGGCAGGTGAATCGAGTAGACCATCCGCCCGCTGGGCCGGACGACGAACCCGTCCCGCTCGACGTGCCGTAGCACCTCGGGGTCGGCGGTCGTGAAGCGACTGGCTCCGGTATGTCCGTCGCCGAGCCAGACACCGAGGGTGTAGGGCGGGATCAACAGATCCCGTTCCGGCAGTTGCAGCGGACCACAGTTCTCGACCGCGTGGTTGAGTCGCCGGTCCGCCGTCCTGGTACGCAGGGTGGCAGCGATCTCAGCAGTGGTCACGACGCCGTCGTGTCGGATCCGGGAGCCGGCGTTGACCGGGCGCTCGGCCCGTTCGAGCAGCCCGGCCAGCAGCGGACCGGCGGGGTAGGCCGGGGCGCTCCAGTTCCGGACCTTGCCCGCCCGGTTCACCGGTCGGGCCATCCGGCCCCGGCTTCCGACCTGCCGTGCCACGGTGTGCACGACGTTTCTGAGTTCCGGGCCCACGTCGGCCAGTACCTGGGAGATGGTGACCAGGCGCTCTGCGTCCCTGCCCACCTGCTCGTACGCCTGGCGCAGATTCGTCAGGGCCGCCTCGGGCCAGTACCGGTTCGAAGTCACCGCCCCTTGGCGGCGGCTGGCCCGGGTCGTGGTCTTCCACAGGTGTTCCGCGTCGGCGACGATCACGCTTCCGTCGGAGAACTCCACCTCGTAGCACGGGCGGTCGTACATGACCTCGAAGGCGGCGGTGATCGTGGTGGGTTTGCCGTCGGCCGCGAGCAGTTGGTCTCCGACCGCGACCTCACCCATCGTGGTCCAGCCGTCGGGCGTCGGCAACGGGGTGTCGAGCGCCAGCGCCTTACCCAGACCCGGCCGGCCAGCCACGATGATCAACTGACCGGGGTGCAGGCCGTTGAGAAGCCGGTCCAGGTCGCTGAAGCCGGTCGGCACGCCGGTCATCACGCCGCCCTGCGCCCCTACCGCCTCGATCTCGTCCAGGGTGGGCTGGAGCATGTCGGCGAGGACGGCGAAGTCCTCGCTGACCCGCTTCTCGGTGACGTCGTAGATGGCCTGTTGGGCGAGGTCGACGACGTCGTCCACGTCGCGGCTGCCGCCGGCGGCGGTGCCGTAGCCGAGCTGGACGATCCTGGTGCCGGCCTCGACCAGCCGGCGGAGCACGGCCCGCTCGGCGACGATCCGGGCGTAGTAGGCGGCGTTCGCCGCGGTGGGCACGCTCGCGATGAGGGTGTGCAGGTAGGGTGCGCCGCCGATCCGGACCAGGTCGCCGGAGTCGGCCAGCGCCGCCGCGACGGTGATCGAGTCGGCCGGCTCGCCGCGGCCGTAGATCTCCAGGATCGTGTCGAAGATGGTGGCGTGGATGGGCCGGTAGAAGTCGTGTGTCTTGAGGATCTCGACGACGTCGGCGATGGCGTCCTTGGACAGCAGCATCCCGCCGAGTACGCACTGCTCGGCGGCGACGTCCTGGGGCGGGGTCTTGTCGAACTGACCGTCCCGCTGGGCTGGAGCGGGTGGCTGCCCGTTGGACCGTGACTCTGTGCGCATGTCGTCGGTGACCGACACCGGCTCCCCCTCCGCTGCGTCGGATCGCGTCCGGCCGGCCACCGGCGTGGCGGCTCGCCGCCGACCGGTCCGGCGATCGGGGGCCATCGTGGGGCCGGTCGGGGGCCAACCATACGGAACCCGAGGTGGAGGGCTCAAGCAACCCGGTGGACAAGCCTCGGGACAACCTGTGGACAGGGGGTCCCTGGGTGTGTGCAGCTTGTGCACAAACTGTGGATAACTTGCGAGTAACACAGATCACTAGGCCCTTGAGCTGCGGAAACTATGCGCACAGCCTGTGGATGAACTTTTTCCCGGCCGATCGGGCCCGGCGTCGTACCGTACTATCTCGGGCATCGGCTCCGCCTGGGGAGCGGATTGCACTTTCGGTTGAGAAGGGTCACGCTCCGGCCGTGAGTAACCGGGACTGGGGGCACGAGGTCCGCTCGCGTGAGCGTGCGCCGTGGTCCCCGTGGGGTGATCCGGCCGAGCCGTATCCACCCTCCTCCGCCGGTCACCCGACGAGCAGCCGGCCCCTGGGCGCCGAGCGTGGCCAGCCGGAGCCGGTCGGCGATCACGTGCCCCGGTGGGCACGGGAGGGGGTCGTTCCGGAATCGGGTGGCGGCCGGCACCGGCACGATGCGCTGGCCCCCGATCACGCCCCGCCCCGGGTCGACCTCGGTTGGCAGGGCGACGCGGCATGGCGTGCCGGAACGACGGGCTGGCGGGAGCCGGCGGAAACCGGAACGACGAGCTGGCGGGGCCCGGCGGGGACCGGAACGACGCCTTGGCAGGGCCCGGCGGGGACCGGGGCGCCGGCCTCCGGTGCCGGCTGGTCGGAGTTCACCCGTGGGCGGCCCGCCGAGCCGTCCGGCTCGCCAGGTTACGTCGGGAGCCGCCGGGCGGATGACGGCCGTGTTCCGGGTCGGACGGGTCTGCCATCGAGCTGGCACCGCCCTCCTCCGTCGCACCGGTCGTGGGCGGAGCCGTCCGGGGTGGAGGATCCGGTCGGGCCGGTGGGACGTCCGGAGGTACCCTGGCCGACCCGGCGGGGCCGGCCCGCGCCGGACGGTGTTCCGCTCCGGGGGGTTGGTCCGGAGCCGCCGGTCCGGGAACGTGGGGTGTGGCACCAACAGCAGGACGGGGGGCCTGCACCGTCGTCGGGTGCCGATGGGTGGGACACCTCGGGGGTGCACGTCTGGGACCGGCCGACGCCTTCGGGGCGTGGGTGGTCGAACGGCGGCGACCGGTGGGCGGAGTTCACCGACACCGGGCAGTGGGAGCTTCCGGGCCCGGTGACGCGACGGCGTCCGGCTCCCGTGCCGTCGGGTGGTGCGGCCCTGTTGCCGTCGCCCGGGCCTGTGCCTGGGCCGTCACGTCGTCCTGCTGCCCGGTCGGGTCGTCCGGGTGGGGCTGTGACGGTGCCGCCGGCCCGCCGGATCGAGGAGGATCTGCTCGATCCGGATCCGAGTGGCGGAATACGGTCCCTGCTCTACACGGTCGCCTGCTACGTGCTGCCGGCGCTGGCGGTCTTCGTCTGGCTGCTCACGTTGAGCGGTCAGGTCCCGGCGGGGTGTGTCACGGACTTCACCGGTGGCGGTTGTGACTCGCCACGGGCCCATGCGATCGACTCGTTCGTTTCCGGGGGGCCCCGGTTCGGGCTGGCACTGGTGACGAGCCTGCTGGTGGCGATGGTGCTGCGACGGATCGGGACCACGTGGCGGACGGCGACGCTGGCGATGGCGTCGTCGGTGGTGGGTGGGGGTCTCTCCACGGTGCTGATCAGCGCGGTCACCGGCGAGCCGATCGGCTGATCCGGCCGGCATCGGTGGTTGTGGACTGCCCGGACGACGCCGAGAGGCCCGCACCGGTCGGTGCGGGCCTCTCGCGGGTGGTGCCGTGGTTACTTGCTCTGCACCACGTTCAGGTCGAACTTGGCCGTGACCTCCGGGTGCAGCTTGATCCGCACCGGGTACGAGCCGAGCGACTTGATGGTGCTGGACAGCTCCAGCCGACGCCGGTCGAGGGTCGGGCCGCCGGCTGCCTTGACGGCGTCGACGATCTCGGCCGGGGTGACCGAGCCGAAGAGCCGTCCGCCGTCGCCGGCGCGGGCCTTCAGGCTGACCTTGAGGCCTTCGAGCTGCGTCTTGACCTCGTTGGCGTGGCCGAGGTCGCGGATCTCGCGGGCCGAGCGGGCCCGCTTGATCACCGTGACCTGCTTCTCCGCACCCTTGGTCCAGGCGATCGCGAAGCCCTGCGGGAGCAGGTAGTTACGGCCGTAGCCGTCCTTGACCTCGATGATGTCGCCCGGGGCACCGAGACCGGACACCTCCTGCGTCAGGATGATCTTCATTTCGGTGCCTCCTCTCAGCGGGTGGTGGCCGTGTACGGCAGGAGCGCCATCTCACGGGCGTTCTTGACCGCACGGGCAATCTGGCGCTGCTGCTGCGAGGTGACGCCGGTCACCCGCCGAGCGCGGATCTTGCCGCGGTCGGAGATGAACTTGCGCAGCAGCGCGGTGTCCTTGTAGTCGATGTAGGTGATCCCGTCCTTGTCGAGCGGGTTCACCTTCTTCTTCGGCTTGCGCAGTGCCGCAGCCTTGGCCATTGCTCGTGCTCCTGGTTTGCGATCGCGGGCGCTCGGCGCCATTAGAACGGGGGCTCCTCGTCGAAGTTTCCGCCGCCCGAACCGCCGCGGGAGGGGGCCGGTGCAGCCGAGGCCCAGGGGTCGTCGAAGTTGCCTCCGCCGCCCTGGCCACCACCGCCACCACCGAAGCCGCCGCCTCCGCCACCGGAGCGGGACATCTTCTGCACCTTCGCCGTGGCGTAGCGCAGCGACGGGCCGATCTCGTCGACCTCAAGCTCGATGACGGTGCGCTTCTCGCCCTCGCGGGTCTCGTACGACCGCTGCCGCAGCCGACCGGACACGATCACCCGACTGCCCCGCTGGAGCGACTCGGCGACGTGCTCGGCGACCTGGCGCCAGACGGTGCACGAGAGGAACAACGGCTCGCCGTCCTTCCACTCGCCGGAGGCCTTGTCCAGGAACCGGGGCGTGGAAGCGACCCGGAACTTGGCGACCGCCGCACCCGAGGGGGTGAAACGCAGCTCAGGGTCATCGGTCAGGTTGCCGATGACCGTGATGGTGGTGTCTCCTGCCATGACCATCTCCTCGCACACTCGTCAGCCGTTACACAGGCTCGCAGAGCCGTATGACAGAGCCGACGAGATCGATCCGGGCGAACCGGGGGTGGACGGTTAGCGCATCTCCGGCCGGATGACCTTGGTGCGCAGCACGGACTCGTTGAGGCGCAGCTGACGGTCCAGCTCGGCCACCGCTGCGGGCGTCGCCTGCAGGTCGATGACGGCGTAGATGCCCTCGGTCTTCTTGCTGATCTCGTACGCGAGGCGCCGGCGGCCCCACACGTCGGTCTTCTCCACCGAGCCACCCGCGGTCCGAATCACGTTCAGGTACGTGTCGAGCGACGGGGCGACGGTGCGCTCCTCGAGGCTGGGGTCGAGGATCACCATGATCTCGTAATGACGCAAGACGTGCTCACCTCCTGTGGGCTAGGCGGCCACGGTCCTTCCGTGGCAGGAGGTCGTGCGTCGTGCCCGATCCGGTCCCGGGGGAACCCGGTCGGCGGCGGGCAACCGGGCAAGGATACCCGGTCCCGACGATCATGCCCGCGACGGCCGGGCGTGCCGCGTGGCGAACCGGAGGACGACCCGGCGGCCGGACCGGAAGGGCCGGAGCGGCCGACGACCGGCGTCGGAGCGCCGGCCGGTCCGCCAACGGAACCAGGGTCCTCTTCCGTTCGTCGCACACGACGGAAGAGGACCCTGATCCACTGGGCCGCGGGGCGTCCCGTCCGCATTCCTTGGGTGGGACCTGGGGAGGAACGACCACACCGATGAGGTTGGACCGGGAGCGCCCCGCGGAGCTATATCGTGTTGTTACCTTACGTTACCGCAGGTCTTGTTACCTGTTGGGGCAAATGACCTGATTGCCTTGCCGAGAATCCGGTCCGACCGGACGCCTCCCGGGTCGTCGACTCCCACCGGATCAACGACCGCTCCGGGTCCGGGTGACGCGGGCCGGCGACGCCCCGGGGACGGTGCGACCCGGGCACGGCGACGCCGCCTTGCCGTCACCCGACGGCGGCGACCGCCACGTAGGCTCGCCTGCATGCGTATCGGAGCCCATGTCGATCCGGCCGACCCGCTCGCGGAGGCGGCGTCCCGAGCCGCCGACGCCGTGCAGTTCTTCCTCTCCGACCCGCAGGGCTGGAAGGCACCGAATCCGAGGGAGGACGCCGACCGCCTGCGCGCCGCGGAGGTCGACGTCTACGTCCACGCGCCGTACGTCGTCAACGTCGCCACGACCAACAACCGGATCCGGATCCCGAGCCGGAAACTGCTGCTCGGGCACGCGACCGGCGCGGCCGGGATCGGCGCAAAGGGCCTGGTCGTGCACGGCGGCCACGTCAACGCGGGCGACGACCTGGCGATCGGCTTCGACAACTGGCGCAAGACCTTCGCGTACGCGGCCGAGAACGGTGGGTTCGGCGTACCGGTTCTGATCGAGAACACCGCTGGCGGGGACAACGCCTGTGCCCGGCGACTCGACGCGCTGGCCCGGCTCTGGGACGCGGTGGGCGAGTACGACGTCGGGTTCTGCCTGGACACCTGCCATGCCCATGCCGGCGGGGAGGAGCTGCTCGACCTGGTGGACCGGGTCAAGGCGGTGACCGGCCGGATCGACCTGATCCACGCCAACAACTCCAAGGACGCCTTCAACTCCGGGCGGGACCGGCACGACAACCTGGCCGGCGGCACCATCGACCCGGAACTGCTCGTGGCGGTCATCCGGGCGGCCGGCGCGCCGGTGATCGTGGAGACTCCGGGCGGGGCCGACGGGCAGGGCACCGACATCGCCTTCCTCCGGGAGCACCTGGGCGGGACGACAGCATGAGCAGTGGGACGTCCGACACGACGCGGACCGGCCCCGGCCCGGAAGCCGACGGCGACCGGACCGCGACCGGGGCACCCGCCCCGGACCCGGAGACCGCTGCCCAGCCGGTGAACGCCGGGCAGCCGAGCGATGCCGTGCGCCCGGACGTCCCGGCGAGGCGGGGGAAGACCGGGAAGGCAGAGGTCGCCGAGGAGCCGAAGGCCACCGGTCCGGACTCCGCCCCGGCCCCGACTTCCGGGGACGCCCCGGCCTCGAAGGCCGTTGACGACGGCGAGAAGACCGAGGACGACGACCGGGCCGAGAACGGCAAGAAGGCCAAGGACGGCAGCAAGACCGAGGACGACGAGAGCGCCAAGGACAACAGCAAGACCGAGGACGGCAAGAAGACCGAGGACAGCGGCACGACGAAGGACGGCAAGGACGCTCCGGAAGGTGCCGACAGCGACGCTGAGCCGGCGGACCCCTGGCAGGCGTTCGGACCGGCCCCGGTCACCGTGCCGGGCCGAGTCAGGCGGGCGACCCGCGCGGTCGGTCGGTTCCTGGTCCACGAGTGGACGCTGGCGACCCTCGGCTCGCTCGTGCTGGCCGTCCTGCTGACCTGGCCGACGCTGCGCTACCCGCTCTACACGCTCCCGCAGGACTTCTACGACCCGGCGCTCCAGGCCTGGCAGATCGCCTGGTCGGGGCACATCCTGCTGACCGACCCGGCCCAGTTGTGGCAGGCGAACACCTTCTACCCGGAGTCGTGGAGCTTCGCCTTCTCCGACACCCTCCTCGGGTACGCCCCGGCGGGCATGATCGGCACCGGTCCCGAGGCCGCCATGCTCCGGTACAACATCCTCTTCGTGCTCGCGCACGCGCTGGCCACGCTGGGGGCGTACGCGCTGGCCCGGCAGCTCGGTGCGGGCCGGATCGGCGCGGCGGTGGCCGGGGTGAGCTACGCCTACGCCCCGTGGCTGCTGGCCCAGGCCGGTCACCTGCACGTCATCTCCAACGGCGGCATCCCGTTGGCGCTGGCGATGCTGGCCCGCGGGCACGGCTGGTCGCTGCGGTACGGCTACCGTCCGAAGCGGCGGCACGCCGGGTGGGCGCTGGCCGGTTGGCTGGTCGCCGCCTGGCAGCTCAGTCTCGGCTTCGGCATCGGCCTGCCGTTCGCGTACGTGCTGGCCGGGGTGGTGCTGGTCGCCACGCTCACCTGGTACCTGCGGCGGTACTGGATCCGCCCGGTCCGGCACCCGTTCGGCGCCCGGCTGCTGATCACCGACGTGGTCGGGGGCCTGGTCTTCGCCGCGACCGGCGTGCTGCTGTCCATCCCGTACTTCACGGTGGCGGAGCAGCACCCGAACGCGCGGCGCAGCATCGCCGACATCGACATCTACTCGCCGCCGGCTGTCGGCTTCCTCACCGCGCCGGCCGAGTCACGGATCTGGGGTGGCCTGCACGAAGGCGCGCGGGCGGCACTGCCCTGGCACCCGGAGATGACGCTGCTGCCGGGCTTCGTGCTCTACGCGCTCGCCCTCGGTGGGCTGTTCTTCTCGGTGTGGCGGCTGCGCCACCGGCTGCTGCTGCTCGTCGGCGTGCTGGTCAGCATGGTGCTGGCGATGGGCACCCGGTTCTTCGGCGGCACCTTCACCTACGTTCCGCTCGTCGAACACGTGCCCGGCTGGGACGGCATCCGGACACCGGGTCGACTGATGCTCTGGACCACCCTGCTGCTCGGGCTGCTCGCCGCCGGCACGCTCACCGCCTTCGCCATGCGGGTACGCGAGATCGCGGCCCAGCGGGTCCCGGCCTGGCCCGGTCCCTGGCTGCGGACGGCGACCCTGCTGCCGCTGCTGCTGGTCGTGGTGGAGGGGCTGAACGCCACGCCGCACCCGGTGGTGCCGCCCCAGCCGGCGGCGATGCGCACCGTGCAGGGGCCGGTGCTGGTGCTGCCGAGCGGGCAGAACCTGGACCAGCCGGTGATGCTCTGGACGACCACCAGATTCCAGGACGTGGTCAACGGCGGCAGCGGCTTCACCCCGGCGAAGCTGGCCGAGACCCGGGAGGCGACGCAGAGCTTCCCGGACCCGGCCAGCATCGACCACCTGCGGCGGCTCGGGGTGCGGACCGTGGTCGTCCCGCGTGGGCAGGCGGCCGGTACCCCGTTCGAGCTCGCCGTCGAGATGCCGGTCGACGCGCTCGGCATCCGCCGGGAGGAGATCGGCGACGCGGTGGTCTACCACCTCTGAGGAGCCGCCCCGGGGCCACCGCCACCGGGGAACGCGCACCTGCCGGTCGCTCGCGGCGGGCCGTCGCCTCCGAGGAGGCCGAGGCCCGCCGCTCCGGCCGGTCAGGTCGCGGCCGCGCCGACCGGTTCCGGCTCCGGTGCCGCCGACCGCTGCCGCCAGCGGGTGTACCAGGGGGCGTCCGGTGCTCCGTCGAGCAGCCCGCCGTCCGGGTCGTCGGGGTAGGTGGCCCGGACCGGGTCGCGTTCGGGGTGCAGGACGTCCCGCACGATCAGCACGCAGAGCAGCACCACCGTGGCCAGACGGAGCGTCGAGGCCAGCACGAACACGCCCTCCGGGATGACCGGCCGGCTGGTCGCCGAGCCGAGCAGCTCGCCGTAGAACGCGGCGAAGTAGCCGACCTCGGCGATCTGCCAGGCGAGGAACGCTCCCCAGCGCGGTCGGGCCAGCACCGCCAAGGGCAGCAGCCAGAGCACGAACTGCTGGGACCAGACCTTGCTGAAGATCAGGAAGGCGGCGACCACCAGGAAGGCGAGCTGGGCCAGGCGGGGACGGCGCGGGGCGAGCAACGCCAGCGCGGCCACCCCGAGGCAGGCCAGCCCGAAGAGGGCGTACGAGAGGTAGTTGAGCGTCGGGATGTTGACGTTCAACCACTCGAACGGCCCCTGTTCCGTCGGGCTGCCCGGGTTGATCTTCCCGTCGAGGTACCGGCCGATGTACCAGAGCGTGCCCCAGTCGATCGGTCGGGTGCTGTTCAGCTCGAAGAAGCGGTCCCAGTTCTCCCGGTACGGCACGGCCGCCGGCAGGTTCACCGCGACCACGGTGAGTGCCGCCGTACCGAAGGCGGTGAGCGCGGCGCGCACCTTGCCGGCGCGCAGGGCGAGCACCAGGATCGGGCCGAGGACGAACAGCGGCCACATCTTGGCCGCGCCGGCCAGGCCGAGCAGGACCCCGGCCAGCGCCGGCCGGCTCCGGGCCCAGGCCAGCAGGCCCAGCGCGCCGAGGCCGATGGCGAGCAGGTCCCAGTTGACGGTGGCGGTGAGCAGCAGGGCCGGGGCGAGGGCGAAGAGCGCGGCGTCCCAGGGTCGTCGGCGGCGCAGGGCGAGGATGACGGCGACCGTGACGACCGCCAGCGCGCCGAGCACCAGCACGTTCAGGTTGTAGAACCACATGCCCTGGTTGATGCCGGGGTCGTCCACCCCGAGGGCGTGCACCGGCAGGCCGAGCACCCCCATGAAGTATCCGGTCAGCACCGGGTACTCGACCGGGTGGTCCCGGTAGGGGACCTTGCCCTCGTTGAGCCCCTCGGCGTAGTAGAGGGCGAGCACGTCGGTGTAGCAGAACCGGGTGTACTGGACGTTGTTCTGCCAGGCCCCGTCCTGGCAGGGCGACTTCTGCACCCAGTGCAGGGCCAGGGTGAGGCAGGTCAGGGCGAGCACGATGCGTACCGCTGTCCAGAAGCGTCGCTCCGACCCGGCGGGCCGGTCCAGGGCGGCGGCGTGGTCACCGAGCGGGCCGCCGATGAGCTGGGATGCGCCCCGGACGAACCCGTCGGACCGGGACGGATGGTCGCTGCGCTCAGCGTCGTCGATGCCAGCGGTCGGCTGCGTGCTCATAACCAGGCATCCTGCCGTACCCGAGGGCTCCGCGTCCCGCCCGTCGGGGACCTTGTCCCGACGGGCGGAAAACGCGCACGGCGGCCGGACGAGGTCCGACCGCCGTGCGCGGGTGTGCTGTTCTCAGTCGTCGTCGCTGTACCGGGGTGGTGGCGACACCTGGTCACCGCCACCACCACCGCCCGGACCGGTCGGGCTGCCAGGTCCGGTTGGGCTGCCAGGTCCACCTGGCCCACCCGGTCCACCTGGCCCACCCGGTCCACCCGGCCCGCCCGGGATGCCGCAGAGCGGGTTCAGCGGGTCGTTGCAGGGCGGGTTCTGGCCGGGCTGCGGGGTGGTCGGCGGCGGCGGGGGCGGCGGCTCGACGCCGTTGCCCTTGTCCTGGTCGCCGATGCCGGTGACGTCCGGGATGGACCTCTTGTCCGCGCCCTTGAGCGCGGCGTTCATGTACCGCTCCCAGATCGCGCCGGGGAGGCCGCTACCGCCGACGTCGTTGCCGTTCTTGTCGCGGATCTGCGGTTTCTTGGAGTCCTCGCTGCCGACCCAGACGGCGGTGGCCAGGTCCGGCGTGTAGCCGACCATCCAGGCGTGCGCGTTGTCCTTCTTGTCGTACTCCCAGGTACCGGTCTTGCCGGCCGCCGAGCGACCGTCGTCGAGCCCCCGGTTGTTCTTGCCCGGGATCTCCTTGAGCACCGCGCTGACCTCGCGGGCGACCTCGCGCTTGATGAGCTGCTGGCCGCCGCCCTTGTTCAGCTTCTCACCGGTACCGGGGACCTTCTCCCACTTGCCGGTCTCCTCGTTCTGCTTCTCGACCGAGATCACGAAGTGGGCCTTGTTGTACTTGCCCTCGTTGGCGAGCGTGGCCAGGCCGTTGGCGTGGTCGAGCACGGTCACCGGGTACTGGCCGTAGCCGACCACGTGGTAGAAGGGGTCCGGGGCGACCTCCGCCGCCTTCTCCTTGGTCAGGTCGATCGGCTTCGGCGGGTTGTCGGAGGTGGTCCACATCGTGGTGATGCCGGCGCGGCGCGCGATGTCGACGATCTTGTCCGGGCCGATCTCGGTGCTGACGTGGTAGAAGGGCACGTTGTACGACTCGACGGTCGACTCCTGGAGCGTGCACCACCGGTTGCAGCGTCCGTTGGCGCTGACGTCCCGGCCCGCGTTCTGCACCTCGTTGGCGAAGCCCTCCGGCTTGAACGGCTTGGCGTCCCAGTGCGACTTCACCGAGATGCCGGCGTCCAGCGCGGCGGCCAGGGTGTAGACCTTGAACGACGAGCCCGGGGGGTGCCCGCCGGTCAGGTTTCCACCGATCGTGTTCTTGCCGGCGTAGTCGAACCCGGTGCCGTCGTCACCGCCGTAGTAGGCGAGCACCCGGCCGGTCTTCGGGTCGATCGAGACGGCGGCGGCCATCAGGTTCTGGGGCTGGTCGGCGAGCACCGAGCCCTTGGCGCCCTGCCGGATGACCGCCTCCATCGCGTTCTGCTTCTTGCTGTCGATGGTGGTCTTGATCCGGTAGCCCTCGGAGCGGAGCAGGGCGGCGCAGGTCGGCTTCTCGCTGACCGGCTCGGCGGTGTCGGTGCAGAGCCCCCACTGCGCCAACTCCTGGCGGACGTAGTTGACCACGTTGCCCTTGGGCGTCTTGACGCTGAAGTTGGCCTGCTTGACCTTGGGGAGAGTCGGGTAGGCGGCCGGCTTCTGGGCCGCGTCCAGCCAGCCCTTCTCCACCATGCCGTCGATGACGTAGGTCCACCGCTCCTGGGCGGCCTGCGGGTTGATCGCCGGGTCGTAGCCCTTGTGGGTGGCGCTCGGCTCGGGCTGCTTGATCACCGAGGCGAGCACCGCCCCCTCCGCCGGGGTCAGCTTGCTGACCGACTTGCCGAAGTACGTCTGCGCCGCCGCCTCGATGCCGTACGCGTTCCGGCCGAAGTAGATCGTGTTCAGGTAGTGCTGCATGATCGTCGGCTTGTCGTACTTCTCGTTGAGCTTGGAGGCGAGGATCGCCTCCTTGACCTTCCGGGCGTACGTGTCGTCCTTCAGGCTCTCGTAGGCGTTGCGGGCGTACTGCTGGGTGATGGTCGAGGCGCCCTGCTTGTCGCCGCCGCTGAAGTTGTTCCAGGCGGCCCGGGCGATGCCCTTGTAGTCGACGCCGGAGTGCTCGTAGAAGTTGCGGTCCTCGGCGGCGGCGACAGCCTTCTGGACGTGATCCGGGATGTCCTTGATGGTGACGAACTGGCGGTTCTCGTTGCCGAGCCGCGCCACCACGGTCTTCATGTCGGAGGTGTAGACGGTGGTGGCCAGCGGCATCGGCAGCTGGTCCGGCACCGGCACGTTGGTCGAGTAGTAGGTGAAACCGACCACGCCGCCACCGGCGAGCATGACCAGGACCGCGAAGCTGGCGATCAGGATGTTCACCCGCTTGCGCCGCTTCGCCTGTCGCCGGGCGTCCGGGTCCTGGTTGCGGCTGCGGCTACGACGACCGGGTCCGGTCGGACCGCCCGGGCCGCCGACGTCGGAACCGGGGCCGCCGGGCGGGGAGACGCTGGCCCGGGCGACGGTCGCCCGGCCCGCCATCCCACCGGCCGCCGCGCCCCCCACGGCGGCGGAGCCGACCGAGGCGCGACCACTGGGGCCGCCCACCGACGCGCGGCCCGCCGAGGCGGGGCTGACCGGACGCGCCGAGCCGACCGAGGCCCGGCCGCTGGAGCCGTTCCCCACCGGGGCCCGCCCCGCCGGGGCGCCGCCGGTCGCCGGGGGAACCGGCACCGACGCCCGCCCGGAGCCGGCCCGGCCGACCGAGGCCGAGCCGGACGGGGGCGGGCTGATCGGCGGGGCCATACCGTGACGCGGCACGGACGCACCACCGCGCGCCACGGAGGCGGAGCCGGACACCGGCGCCGAGCCGGGCACCGAGGCGCGTCCACCCCGGCCGGCCGCCCGCGGTGTCGGGGTGGCCCGGCCGGTGGGTGTCGCGCCGTCGTGCCCGGAAGACCATCCGGTTCCCCGGTCCTCCGCGCCGGGACGGCGGTACACGTCGTCCGCCCCCGGCCCGGGGTCACCGTTCGGACCCGGAATCCGGGCCCGCCCATGCGGGGAACTGGGATCGCCGTACGAGTTCATTCTTCACACCCTGCCGGTCGCGGTGGGACGCGAGTACGCCACCACCGGGTTGCCGTGAGCTGTGCCACGCGGTCTCCGCGCCCGAGCACGTCGGGACGTGAGCCGCGGTATCTGCGCCGACCGGGGCGGGCCGGCTGGCTGGCCGCCGTTCGCCCCGCTCGTCGTCGTTGTCGGCGGCCGCCGAGGCACGGAGTTCACCGTTGCGCCTCTCGCCTCCGTCGCGCGGTCGGCGCGCCGACCGCGTCCTGTTCCTGCCCGTCGTCCACGCCCGCGACCAGACCGTCCCGACCGAGCAGGAACTGCTCGACGAGATGGTTCCAGTCACAGCCGAGGCACACCTCCACCACGAAGACCTGGAACTCACGCAGAGTCATCGCCAGGACGGGGAGCTCGGCCCGGGTGCGCGCCTGGCCGGCGGACTGCTTCAGTTCGTCCCCGTAAATGTAGTGGACGTGGGTCAGGTTCTCCCGTCGGCAGATCGGACACCGTTGGTCGGTCGGTTCGCCATGGAACCGGGCCGCGTTCTTCAGGTACGGCGACGCGTCGCAGACGTCGTACGTGCCGACCCGGCCGGAGAGGACCTCACGCAGCACCGCCCGCTTCTGGAGCGAGTAGTCGACCACCTGGCGCTGCGTACGCATGCGGCAAAGGGTACGCGCTCCAGCCGGACGGAGCGACAACGCTCACGTTCGGTAGCGACACGAATCCGCTACCGGGGTTTGCCCCGATGAGGGCGACCCGCTAAGTTGCGATGTATCGGTCCGATACATCGCGTCGACCACCCGGTCCGCGGCCACGGGGACAGAGAGGATGGCCCGTGCTCGAGTTCGCCATCCTCGGCCTGTTGCAGGAGTCCCCGATGCACGGCTACGAGCTCCGCAAGGAGCTCACCGCCAAGCTGGGCGCGATCCGGGCGGCCATCAGCTACGGCTCGCTCTATCCCACGCTGCGCCGGCTCCAGGCGGCGGGATGGATCACCGAGGCCGACGAGACACCGGCGACCGCCGAGGAGGTTCCCGCGCTGACCAGCCGACGCGGTCGGGTGGTCTACAAGATCACCGCAGAGGGCAAGGAACGCTTCGCCCAGCTGATCGCCCAGGCCGGTCCGGAGACCTACGACGACACTGGCTTCGGCGTGCACTTCGCGTTCTTCGCCCGCACCGACCAGGCCACCCGCCTGCGGATCCTGGAAGGTCGGCGACGCAAGATCGAGGAGCGCCGCGAGGGTCTGCGCGACGTGCTGGCCCGGGCGGCCGAGCGCCTCGACGCGTACACCCTGGAACTTCAGCGCCACGGCCTGGACGCCTGTGAGCGCGAGGTCCGCTGGCTGGAGGAGCTCATCGCCAACGAGCGCTCCGGCCGGGCCCCGACCGCCCCCGGCAGTGGGACGGCCGACGGCCGACGAGAAGACACCAACCCGCCTCCGCCTGGAGAGTCCAGGAAAGAAGAGCGGCCGTGATGAGGAAGAAGGAGGCAGACGCTATGGGCTCCGTCCGCGTCGCCATCGTCGGTGTGGGTAACTGCGCCTCGTCCCTGGTACAGGGCGTGGAGTACTACCGGAACGCCGACCCGAACGATCGCGTCCCGGGTCTCATGCACGTCACCTTCGGCGACTACCACGTCTCTGACGTGCAGTTCGTCGCGGCGTTCGACGTGGACGCCAAGAAGGTGGGCATGGACCTCGCCGAGGCGATCGTGGCCAGCGAGAACAACACGATCAAGCTGTGCGACGTGCCGCCGACCGGCATCACCGTGCAGCGCGGCCCGACCTTCGACGGCCTGGGCCAGTACTACCGCGAGATCGTCGAGGAGTCCGACGCCACGCCGGTCGACGTGGCGCAGGCGCTGCGTGACGCGCAGGTCGACGTCGTCGTCTCCTACCTGCCGGTCGGCTCCGAGCAGGCCGACAAGTTCTACGCCCAGGCGGCAATCGACGCCGGCTGCGCCTTCGTGAACGCCCTGCCGGTCTTCATCGCCTCCGACCCCGAGTGGGCCAAGAAGTTCGAGGACGCGGGCCTGCCGATCGTCGGTGACGACATCAAGAGCCAGGTCGGCGCGACCATCGTGCACCGGGCGCTGGCGAAGCTGTTCGAGGACCGGGGTGTCGAGCTGCTGCGCACGTACCAGCTCAACTTCGGCGGCAACATGGACTTCATGAACATGCTGGAGCGCAACCGCCTGGTCTCGAAGAAGATCTCGAAGACCCAGTCGGTCACCTCCCAGGTGCCGCACGAGATGGCCAAGAGCGACGTGCACATCGGCCCGTCCGACCACGTGCCGTGGCTCGACGACCGCAAGTGGGCGTACATCCGCCTGGAGGGCCGTTCCTTCGGCGACACCCCGCTGAACGCGGAACTGAAGCTGGAGGTGTGGGACTCGCCGAACTCGGCCGGTGTCATCATCGACGCCGTCCGCGCCGCGAAGATCGCGCTGGACCGGAAGATCGGCGGCCCGATCCTGTCGGCCTCGTCTTACTTCATGAAGTCCCCGCCGGTGCAGTACGCCGACCACGACGCGCACGCCGCCGTCGAGGCGTTCATCGCCGGCGAGGTCGAGCGCTGACGCGCTGACCACCGCACACCGTCGAGGGCCGGGTCCGCACGGACCCGGCCCTCGGGTCTGTCCACAGGACCGGTCAGTCCTCCTGCGGCAACGGGGCGAAGAGCAGGTCGAGGTGGGCGTCCAACACGTTCATGGCCTGCTCACCGGTGTAGTGGCCGCCCAGCAGGTAGACACCGAGCCCCTCCATCAACGCCAACAGGCCGGCAGCGGCCTCGGCGGCGGTCGGGCCGGGCAGGACGCCGGCCAGGAAGCCGACCATCTGCGCGGTGTCCTCGCGCAGGCTGGCGGCGACCGCCGGGCGTACCGCGGTGTAGGCGAGGAACGCCAGGGCGACCCGTCCGTCGTCGCGCGTCTGCGCGTCGAGGGGCAGCAGCGCCGCGATCATCGTCCGCAGCAGCAGCCGTGGGGGCGGATCGTCGCCGAGCCGGGCCACCGCGGCGGTGACCCGGACCTGGTTGCGCTCGCGGACGACGTCCAGGGCGAACGCCATCATCTCGTCCTTGGTACGGAAGTAGTGCTGCACCATTCCCGCCGAGACACCGGCCTCGGCCGCCACGTGACGCAGGCTGACCGCCTCCAGGCCACGATCAGCGGCGACCCGCATCAACGCGTCCGCGATGAGCGAGCGTCGCTCCTGGTGGTCGACCTTCCTGGGCACGCCGACGATGCTTCCACAGTGACGGTTCCGGCCGCACCGTCCACCGTGACGATCTGCCCGGTGGCGATCCTCCGGGTGGCGTCGGGCACGCAGATGACGGCGGGAATGCCGTACTCGCGGGCCACGGTGGGGCCGTGGGCCATGACCGCGCCGGTCTCGGTGACCAGTGCGCCGGCGGTGAGGAAGAGCGGGGTCCAGCCGGGGTCGGTGGTCGCGGTCACCAGGATCTCGCCGGGTTCGACGTGCGCGGTGCCGGGATCGTGGACGACCCGGGCGGGTCCCGTCACCCGGCCGGCCGCCGCGCCCACACCGGTGAGCGCGCCGTCGACCGGAGCCGCCGGCAGGACGGTCTCGACGTCGGTGCCGTCGGAGAGCAGCGCCACGGGTACGTGCCGGCGGGCCGTCTCCCTCCGGTGCACCGCCCGGCGGACGGCGACCGTGTCCCGGTGGTCGTCGCCGTGGTGGACGGCGCCGTGCGCCTCGTCGAGGGTCAGGTACATGATGTCGTCGGGTTGGTCCAGCAGTCCGCCGCTGGTCAGGCCGACGCCGACGAGCAGCAGTTGTCGTCGCATCTCGCGCAGCTGGTAGAGGCCGGCGAACTTGCCCGCCTCCCGTAGGCCGGCCAGCGACCGCGCCCGCCGGAGCAGGAAGCCGGCGATCCGGCCGCGCACCGGCCGGCGGCGACGGGCCCGGGTGACGAGTTCCCGCAGGGTGTCCTCGGCGGTCGTGGCGGCGCGGGCGAACCGTCGGTCGGGCGCCTGCTCCGGATCGGTGACCCGCAGCAGGTTGGCGATCATGGCGAAGACCGGTGCCGGATCCTCGTCCCAGCGCGGCACGCCGAGGTCGACCTCGGCCACCCCGCGGTGACCGTAGGAGTCCAGGAAGGCCGCGAGCCCGATGTCCGGGAGCGTCCCCCGCAGGTACCGCCCGGCCAGTTCGGCGGGGGGCGTGTCGAGCAGCAGCCGGCGGTGTTCACCGGCGTTCTGGGCGAGCCGCCACAGCGCCAGGTTCATCTCGATGGTGACGTTGTGCGGCATCCCGCCCATCACGGCGTGGATCTCGTCGGGACCGGCGATGCCCTTGAGGAGTTGGGCGGGCAGCGCGGCGGCGAGCATGCCGGCCGCGATCGGCCAGACGAGGTCGTCCGGGCTCTCGTCCGTCTCCTGCGCCCGTACGAAGCGCAGCCGCTCGGCGGTGGTCGTCAGGTCGGCGGGCGGGACGGAGTCGAGCCGTAGCCGCTCGACGGCGTCGAACAGCCGGGTCCGCGCCGCGTCGGGCCGGGCCAGCGCCCGGAGGATCCCGGCGACCGCCCGCCCGGCCGTCCGCAGCGAGGCGCCCTTGGCTCCGCGTACGGGGCGCGTCCCGTCCCCGGCCGGGTCGAAACGCGGGTCGGTCAGCACGTGCCGCATGACCGCCTGGGCCCGTGGTCCGAAGTCCACCGCC
The DNA here is from genome assembly GCF_030269285.1 of Micromonospora sp. NBRC 101691. Taxonomy (NCBI): domain Bacteria; kingdom Bacillati; phylum Actinomycetota; class Actinomycetes; order Micromonosporales; family Micromonosporaceae; genus Micromonospora; species Micromonospora sp. NBRC 101691. The sequence goes on along the minus strand of NZ_BSTB01000023.1, from coordinate 21,943 downwards.
AGCAGTCTGACCAGTTGCCGGCGTCCGGACCTGTTGCGGGCCATGTCCGTCAGGTCGCCGTAGAGCCGTCCCCCGATGTCGACGATGTCGGCCCGGACACCGAGCGGGGCGAGCATCGCCGCCACCAGTGCTTTCAGGGTCGACATCCCCATCGGGGTGACCGGTTGCCGCATCCCCTGCACGTGACCGAACTCCAGGTAGACCCGGGGCAGGGGTTTGTCGGTGGGCGGGGGCGGGGGGAACAGCGTGGTGATCGGCCGGGACTGCACCAGCCACAGAAGGCCCTGCGGGTCGACGACCCACTCCACGTCCTGGGGGCAGCCGAAGTGCTCCTGGAGCCGCTCACCCGTCGCCCGCAGCTCCGTCAGCCGCGCCGCCGTCAGGCATCCCGCCTCCTGCGGTTCCGACCCGTCGAGCACGTGGTGGTCCACCGCGCCGGTGCCGTCCACCACGGCGGTGCCGGGACCGGGCGCGGCGTCGACCACCATCTCGGTACGGCAGCCGCTCACCGGGTTGGCGGTGAACAACACCCCCGCCACCTCGGCGGGGACCATCCGTTGCACGACGACGGCCATCCGTACCGCCCGACCGTCGACGTCCCGGGCGTCGCGGTAGGCGACGGCCCGGTCGCCGTGCAGCGAGTCCCAGCACCGGGCGACCGCGGCGGTCACCTCGGCGGTGCCGGTGACGTCGAGGACGGTGTCGTGCTGCCCGGCGAAGCTCGCCTCCGGCAGGTCCTCGGCGGTCGCGCTGGACCGTACGGCCACCGGGCCCGCACCGAGCCGCTGGTAAGCGTCGGCGATCTCCGTCTCCGGGACGACGCCGAGCCGGTGTGCCTCGGTGGTGACGCAGAAGCCGTCCGGCACCCGTTCGCCCCGCCGGATCAACTCGCCCAGACCGACCGCCTTACCACCCACGAGGTCGAGGAGGTCGGCGGTCGCCTCGGACAACGGGATCACCTGCACGCCTGACCTCCGAGCCTTTGCAATACGACTGTATTGCAACGACCGTAGCCGGTTGGCGGTACGACTGCAACGTGAAAACGGGGTGCCGGGCCGCGGAACGGGTCAGGACCAGGCACGCTGGAGCGCCACCCGGGCCTCCAACTCCAACAGGTGCACCTTGCGGGGGAGGCCGCCCCCGAAACCGACAAGCTTCCCGCCCGCGCCGACGATCCGGTGGCACGGCACGATCACCGGGAGCGGGTTCCGGTTGCAGGCCACCCCGACCGCCCGCGCCGCACCGGCGTCGCCGACCGCCTTCGCCACCTCGCCGTAGGTGACCGTCTCCCCGTACGGGATGTGGGTCATCTCCCGCCAGACCGCCCGCTCGAACTCCGAGCCGCGCCGCGCGACCACCGGCACGGTGAACTCGACGAGTTCTCCCGCGAAGTACGCGTCCAGCTCCGCCACGGTCCGCCGGGACAGCTCGTCGCGGGGCGGGCCGGCCGACTCCATACGCCCGAAGTGCACGCCGCAGACCGCCGTGTCGTCCACGGCCACGGAGAGTTCACCGATCGGGGTGTCGAGCACGGTCCAGCGCATGACCCCGATTGTCCTGCTCGTGCCGACGGCGGTGACCCCGGGTTCCGGCCGTGACCCGGGGGCCACGGCCGGAAGCGGTCGGTCAGGACATCTCGGCGAGCGGTACGGCGAAGACCACCCGCTTGTCGATGACGGCGGCGGTGTACGGGTCCACGTAGTGCTCGGTGGCCGTCCAGATCTTGCCGGGTCCCATGCTGGAACCGCTGCCGCTGTGCTCGTGGTAAAGGTCCTCGGGGCCGATCGCCCAGCTCCACCGGTCCATGGTCACGTCCTTCGGGCCGCTGTACATGAAGCTGTGCTTCTCCGCCGACGACCGGCCCAGGTAGTACGTGCCGGCCCAGGTCTGCACCCCCTGCACGTTTGACTTCGGGCTGGTCACCGCATCGGTCGGAACCACCTCGCCACCGGTGAGGACGAGTTGCCGCGTCGAGGCGTCCACCGGGTAGCGGACCACCCGGCCGCCGGCCACGTTCAGGTTCGCGGTGTCGACGCCGCTGCGGTACTCGCCGACGACCAGGGTGTCCGGGCTCGTGCTGCGGTCCAGGGTCAGCGACGAGAAGCACAGCGACGAGGTGGCCGGTACGCAGCTCGTCTGGATGTTGGCCTGCCGGTAGATCCCGACCTGCGGCAGCACGTACGAGTAGCCGTGGCCCTTGTACACGCCGCCGTGCAGGCCGACCTTGTCGCCGTCGGCGGCGTCCACCCAGAGGAACTTCCGCATGTCGAAGACGCGGATGCCGTCCTCGGTGTCGGTGACGTACAGGTAGTTGCCGAGCCAGGCGATCCCACCGGCGTGGATGCCGACCGCCCGGTAGTTCGGCGTGCTGGTCTTCGTCGGCTCGACCAGCAGCACGTGCCGGTACTCGCCGGTGGCCCGGTTCACCACCGAGATCCGGGCCCCCTTGTCGTACGAGGTGCCGGCGGTGGTGGCGGAGTAGTGCCAGGCCACCACCATCACCTGGTGGGCGCCCCAGAGGTGGTCGTCGTCGGCGTCCGAGGAGCCCGTGACGCCCTGCGGCAGCCAGTGTCGGGTCGTGCTGTCCTCGGTGTTCCAGCAGAACCGGTCGGAGGAGCTGATGATGTCCTGCGGCGCGAGCGGGATGTCGGTGCGGTCGTAGTACTGCGGCTGGGCGGCGAGCTGGCTGCTGTTGCAGGAGTTGGTCTGGCGGTTGGCGGTCTCCAGCACGGTGGCGACGTTGTCCGCGCCGATCGTGCCGGCCAGCGCGTCGGCGTAGCCGGTGAGGCTGAAGTCCGGGGTGAGGGTGAACGCGGCGGCGTCCCGGGTGGTGACCTGGGTCAGCCGGGGGTCGTCGGCGGCGACGGCCGGTCCGGGCAGCGTCACCGGGGCGATGACGGCCACGAGCAGACCGAGGACGAGGGCTTTCAGTCGAGGACGCATAGATCATGATTATTGCGGGTGACCCGGGAACGGTGTGTCCGGTCGGTCACCCGGTGGGGTTGCCCCTGGTGGCTAGCGTGCGGGTGTGGCCACCGGAACGCTCGTCTTCCTCGTCATCGGCGCGGTGAGCGTCGTGGTGCTGGCGTTCGCCCTGCTCGGCGGGGAACTGCGGCACGTCGTCCACCCCAACGTCGACGGACCGGTCTCCCTGGAGGTCGTGGCCGGCTTCACCGGTGCCCTGGGTTTCGGCGGGGCCATCGCCAACGAGCTGATCGGCGCCGACAGCCCTGCCATGATCGCCGGGGCGGCCGGCGTGGGCGTCCTCGCCGCCGTACCCGCCGCGTGGTTCGCGGCCCGGCTCGGTCGCGCCGCCCGGACCATGCACACCGATCCGACCCCCACCCGCGACCATCTCGTCGGCGCGCTCGGCGTGGTCGTCACCCCGATCCCCACCACCGGTTACGGCGAGGTCCGGGTACGCCTCGCCGGGCAGCCGGTGAAGCTCAACGCCCGCGCCGACCGGCCGCTGGCCGCCGGCATCCAGGTCTTCGTCGTGGAGAGCCTCAGCGAGACCAGCGTGCACGTCGAGCCGTACTGAACCTTCCCGCAGAAAGACGGACCCACATGCCCCTCCTCATCGCCATCGGCGGAGCGGTACTACTCCTTCTCATCCTGGTCATGTTCGTGCTGTCCCGGATCAAGGTGGCCGGGCCGAACGAGGCGTTCATCGTCACCGGCCGCAAGGGCCGGACCACCCACACCGCCGACGGCGGCCGGTCCACCGACATGTCCGGGCAGAAGGTCGTCCTCGGCGCCTCGGTCTTCGTCCTGCCGGTGGTGCAGAAGCTCCAGTCCCTCGACCTCTCCAGCCGACGGATCGACGTCGGCATCAAGGGCGCGGTGAGCAAGCAGGGCATCCGCACCGACCTGCACGGCGTCGCCATCGTCAAGGTGGGCGGCACCGAGGACGCGATCCGGGCCGCCGCCCAGCGGTTCCTGCACCAGCAGGACGAGATCGAGGACTTCACCCGCGAGGTGCTGGCCGGCGCACTGCGCTCGATCGTCGGCCGGCTCACCGTCGAGGAGGTCATCCGGGACCGGGCGGCCTTCGCCAGCGCGGTCGCCGAGGAGGCCGAGCACTCGATGACCAACCAGGGCCTGGTGCTGGACACCTTCCAGCTCCAGGACATCCTCGCCGAGGGGTCGTACCTCCAGGACCTGGGTCGGCCGGAGGCCGCGCGGGTGCTCAAGGACGCGTCCATCGCCGAGGCGCGGGCCCGGCAGCAGGCCGAGCAGGAGCGGCTGCTCGCCGAGGAGGTGATCGCCGAGGCGAACCGGAACCTGGCGTTGAAGCAGGCCGGCATCCAGGCCGAGATCGACGCGGCGAAGGCGAAGTCGGCGGCGGCCGGTCCGCTCGCCCAGGCCGAGCGGGACCAGGCGATCCTCACCGAGCAGCAGAAGGTGGCCGAGCGCAACGCCGAGCTGAAGCAGCGCCAGCTCGACACCGAGGTCCGCAAGCCGGCCGACGCGGCCCGGTACAAGGTCGAGCAGGAGGCCGAGGCGGCGCGCAACGCGGCGGTGCTGAACGCCGACGCGCAGCGGCAGGCCACCATCGCCGCCGCCCAGGCCGCCGCCGAGCAGGCCCGACTGACCGGTGAGGGCGAGCGGGCCCGCCGGGCCGCGCTGGCCGAGGCGAACGCGATCGAGGGCGCCAAGGAGGGTGAGGCCGAGCAGCGCCGGCGTTCGGCGATCGCCGAGGCGGTCGAGCGGGAGGGTCGCGCCGAGGCCGAGGCAATCCTGGCCAAGGGACAGGCCGAGGCCGAGGCGATGGCCCGCAAGGCCGAGGCGTTCGCCGCGTACGGCGAGGCGGCCGTGCTGGACCTGCTGGTCCGGGTGCTGCCGCAGGTGGTCGAGGCGGCCAGCGCCCCGATCGGCGCGATCGACAAGATGACCGTCATCTCCACCGACGGCGCGTCGTCGCTGACCAAGTCGGTGGCTGGGAACGTCGCCCAGGGACTCCAGCTCGGCACCGACCTGACCGGCATCGACCTGGCCGGTCTGCTCGCCCGCCTCGGCGCGGGCCGGACCGAGGGCACGGCCCCGGTGACGACCACGGCGGTCGAGGCCGGCAAGTAACCACAGCCCGCTTCGAGACCCCGCCCACCAGCGCTGTGGGCGGGGTCTTGTCACAACCACGTGGTACGCATCGCGGTATGGACGCTGCCGTGCCTTTCCACTCGCCCGTGGTGGTCGCCCTGCCGATCGCCGACCGACGGGAGTCGTACCGCTTCTATCAGGAGGCGCTGGGGCTCACCGCCGTCGGTGAGCTGGCCTCCGACGGGGTGCCCGAGCCGCTGCGGTTCGTCGTCAACGACGGTCTGCACCTCATGCTGGTGCCCAGCGGCGGGTTCGGCTGGGTGATCGGTCCCCACGAGGTCGCCCCGCGCGGGCAGAGCGAGTGTCTCCTCAACCTGGGGTTCGCCACGTCCGACGAGGTCGACCGGGCGTTCGAGCGGGTCCGGGGCGCAGGCGCCGAGACGGTCACCGAGCCGTCGGCGAAGCCCTGGGGGTACACCGGCGTCTTCGCCGACCCGGACGGGCATCTCTGGGAGCTGACCGCCCCGGTCGCCGACTGACACCACCCCGATCGCACCCGCCGCCTGCCGACGTGGCAGCGCGGTCGTCGAAGCCTGGGCCGGGCACCCACGTGGGGGTCCGCCGTCGCGCCAACGGGGTGCGCACCACGGGGGTGCGCGGCGAGGGCTCGGCGGGAGGTGCCACGGGTGCGGGCGACGGCGACCGGGCGGGGTGGCTGGCTACCTCCCAGCGTCCCTTTAGAGCTGCCCCGTCCGTGCGCCCAGGCTCGGACCGCCCTCGCCCCCTCGGACCGCCCTCGCCGCCTCGGATCGCCCTCGGACCCGTCGGGGTGCAGGCGGCCGACCTCCGGCAGTTGCCGCCCGCGCCTCCCGGCTGCCCCGCGAGTCTTGCCCCGTCTGTGCGGGCAGCTCTAAAGCCTCGGTGGAGGGGATGTGTCCCGCCCGCAGGGCGGTGATGACGTCGGCCCTGCGGCCGGGCCAAGGACCACCGACGACAGGGGCGACGCGGTTGCCCACCGGTCGATCTTCGTGCAGCCGACGGGGCTGCGGAGGCTGACCGGAGTCAGCGCGCCACGCCCCCGGCGGGCACCCAACCCGGGACGACACGCCCCCACCGGTGCTGCTCGGCCCGCCCGACCTGCCGCCGGGCGGACCGCTTCGTCACGCTTCGACCAGTGACGACAGCAGAGCTGCCGTCTCGACCGGACGGACCAGCACCCCGGCGTGGCTGAGGTCGAGCGATCGTACGTCGAACCGGTTGTCCGGGGTCAGCGCGTCGGCCTCGGCGATGAACCGGTCCTGGAGGGCGATCGGCATCGAACGGTCGGCGGTGAGCCGTACGTAGGTGCGCGGGATCGTGCCCCAGGTCGCCGCGTCGGCCCGCTCCTCGCCGGCGTCCAGGCTCTCGTCCGGCTCCAGCGTGTTCAGGTAGCCGTAGAACTCGTCGTCGGTGCCGTCGGCCAGGATGGCCTCGCGGAGCGTGGCGATCAGCTTCGGATCGGCGGTACGCCAGTTGAAACGCAGCGCGCCGAGTTCCATCGGATTCGCGGCGATCAGGTCGGCGACGTCGTGCAGTGCGCTCGACGCGTTCTCAGCCGAGGTCTGGTAGCCGGCCGGGGTGTCGTCGACGCAGCACCACGCCGAGATGTAGACCAGCCGGTCCACCAGTTCCGGCGCGGCGTTGCCGACCCCGGTCAGGGTGAGACCACCCCGGCTGTGCCCGACCAGGATCACCGGCCCGTGCACGCGCACCCGCCGCAGCACCTCCAGCACGTGCGCCACGTTGTCCGCATGGCCGATGCCGGCCATCGCGCTCGGTGCGGCGGCCAGCGCGGCGAGATCCTGCGGTGCCTGGTACGCCGCCGGGAAGGTCGCCCCGAAGCCGTGCCCGGGCAGGTCCACGGCGAGCGACCGGTGGCCGCGCAGAGCCAGTTCACGCTGCATGGGCGCCCAGGTGAACGAGTTGCTCCCGGCGCCGTGGACGAAGACGAAGGTCGGAGCGGTCATTCGACGATCCCCTCGGCACGGGCCCAGCGCAGCAGTTCCGCCTCGGCGGCGTCCCGGTCGAGCGGGCCGTGCTCCAGCCGGACGTCCTTGAGGTGCTTCCAGGCCCGCCCGACGACCGGCCCCGGCGGTACGCCGAGCAACTCCATGATCGCGTTGCCGTCCAGGTCGGGACGGACCCGGGCCAGGTCCTCCTCGGCCGCGATCCGGGCGATCCGCTCCTCCAGCGCGCTGTAGTCCGACGCGAGCTGGGCGGCCTTGCGCCGGTTGCGGGTGGTGCAGTCCGAACGGGTCAGCTTGTGCAGCCGGGGCAGCAGGTCACCGGCGTCGGTGACGTACCGACGGACGGCCGAGTCGGTCCACTCGCCCCGGCCGTAGCCGTAGAAGCGCAGGTGCAGCCCGACCAGCTTGGTGACCTGGGCGGTCACGTCCTTCGGGTAACGCATGGCCTTCATCCGGACCTTGGTCAGTCGGGCGCCGACCACCTCGTGGTGGTGAAAGCTGACCCGGCCGTCCGAGCCGACCGCCTTGGTGGCCGGCTTGCCCACGTCGTGCATGAGGGCGGCCATCCGGAGGACGAAGTCCGGACCGTCCTCCTCCAGCGCGACCGCGTTGCTCACCACCGTGAGGGTGTGCTCGTAGACGTCCTTGTGCTGGGCGTGCTCGTCGATCTCCAGCTTCAGCCCGGTCAGTTCGGGCAGGAAGCGCTCGGCCAGCCCGGTGTCGACCAGCAGCCGCAGCCCGGTGATCGGGTCCGCGCCGCAGAGCAGCTTGGTGAACTCGTCCCGGATCCGCTCGGCGGTGATCCGGTCCAGGTCGGCGGCCATCCGGGTCATCGCCACACGCACGTCCGGATGCACGGCGAACCGGAGCTGCGCGGCGAACCGCGCCGCCCGCAGCATCCGCAGCGGGTCGTCACCGAAGGACTCCCGGGGCGTGCCCGGGGTACGGATCACGCGGGCGGCCAGGTCGTCCAGCCCGCCGTACGGGTCGGTGAACCGGTGCTCGGGCAGACTCACCGCCATCGCGTTGACGGTGAAGTCACGCCGCTTCAGATCGTCGATCAGGTTCGTCCCGTACGCCACCACCGGGTTGCGGCTGACCTGGTCGTACGACTCGGCGCGGTAGGTGGTGATCTCCAGCCGGAGGCCGCCGCGCTGCGCGCCGATGGTGCCGAACTCGCGCCCGGTCTCCCAGATCGACTCGGCCCAGCCCTTGAGCACCTTGAGCGTCTGGTCCGGGTGGGCGTCGGTGCAGAAGTCGAGATCCTCGCCGAGCCGGCCGAGCAGGGCGTCCCGGACCGAACCGCCCACCAGGTGCAGTTCGTGGCCGGCGCGGGCGAACCGGCGGCCCAGTTCGTCGGCGACCGGGGAGACGCGGAGCAGTTCGGCGACGGCGTTGCGCTGCGCTGCGGTGAGCTGGCGACGGTCGGCGACGTGGGGTACGGAGGCTTCGGACATCGGAGCGCCAGCCTAGCGGTCCGGGGGGTGAACTGGTCCGGCGGGCGCGACCTGGGGACGCGTTGACTAATGTCTTGGTCGTGTACGGGCCCGTGCCCAACCATCTCGTACCCCTGGAGGCTCGATGAGCGGCGGGCTCTACCGCAGCGCGAACGCCGGCTGGGGGAACGACCACCGGCCGGACGGTGCCACGTACATCTCGGCCGAGCCGCTGAACCAGCCCGCGCTGGAGTCGACCGCCCCGCCGCCGGAGCAGGTGGCGGAGACCAGCGCGGCGACGAACAGCGCGGTGATGGCGATCGGCAGCCTGGTCAGCCGGGGCACCGGCTTCCTGCGCACGCTCGCGTTGACCGCCGCGCTCGGCGGCGCGCTGGTCGGTGACGCGTACACCACCGCGCAGATCCTCCCCGGGATGGTCTACGAGTTCCTCCTCGGCGGCATCCTGACCAGCGTCCTGATCCCGGTGCTGGTCCGTCGGCGCAAGGCCGACGCCGACGGCGGTCAGGCGTACGCCCAGCGGCTGCTCAGCCTGGCGGTGCTCGCGCTCGGCGTCGCGGTGCTGCTGGCGCTGCTCGGCGCTCCGGTCCTCACCGCGCTCTACGGCGGAGAGCAGTCGGGCGAGGGCTATCCGGAACTCGTCAGAGCGCTGTCGTACCTCATGCTGCCGATGATCTTCTTCACCGGCCTGAGCGCGTTGATCAGCGCGGTGCTCAACACCCGGGGGCACTTCGCCGCCCCGATGTGGGCCCCGATCCTGAACAACCTGGTGGTGATCGGCACCGCCGGGCTCTACATCGCCATCTTCGGCGCGGAGATCATCGACCCGGACGAGATGACCACCGGCCGGATCCTGCTGATCGGCGGCGGCACCCTGCTCGGCGTGGCCATCCAGTCGATCGGGCTGCTCCCGGCGCTGCGGAAGGTCGGCTTCCGGTGGAAGCTCCGCTTCGACTTCCGGGCCCTGGGCCTGGCCGAGCTGGGCCGCCTCGGCGGCTGGATGTTCTGCTACGTGGCGGTCAGCCAGGTCGGTCTGATCGTGCTCTTCAACCTGCTCAACCGAGCCGGGCGGGAGAACGCCGCCGGTCCGCTGATCTACAACAACGTCTTCCTGCTGCTGATGATGGCGCACGGCATCATCGCCGTGTCGATCATCACGGCACTGATGCCCCGGATGAGCGCCGCCGCCGCCGACGGTCGCTACACCGACCTCGCCGCCGACCTGTCCCGGGGCACCCGGACCGTGTCGGCGGTGCTCGCCCCGATCGCGGTCTGCTACGCGGTGCTGGCCACCCCGCTGGCGACCACCCTGTTCCGGTACGGCGCGTTCAGCGCGGAGAACGCCGAGGCCACCTCGCTGGTGCTGCTGGTCGCCGCGGTCGCGCTGGTCCCGTTCGCGGTCAGCCAGCTCTTCACCTTCGCCTTCTACGCGCTGCCGGACACCCGCACCCCGGCCCTGATCAACATTCCGGTGGTGGCGCTGCGAATCGGCGTGCAGATCGTGCTCTTCGCCGCTTTCTCGGCGAGCTTCGCCGCCGCCGGCATGATGATCGGCAACGCGGTGTCGTACCTCGCCGCCGCAATCGGCTCGGCCTGGCTGCTGCGGCCGCGGGTGGGGCGGATCGGGCTCGGCGCGATCGTCCGTACCCTCGGCCGGGTGCTGGTCGCCGCCGCCGGGGCCGCGCTGGTCGGCCTGCTGGTGATCTGGCTGCTGCCGGGGGACGACACGCCGAGCCGGCTGGAGGCGATCGTCCAGCTCGTGGTCGGCGGGGCGGTCATCACCGGCACGTACCTCGGGCTGGCCATGCTGCTGCGGATCAGCGAGATCACCGAGGTGGTCGGCATGGTCCGTCGCCGGCTCGGTCGGTGATCCGTCAACCTGTGGACAGTGCGTGACGGTGGATCACCAACCTGGGGATGTACCTGTGGATAACTCAGCGAGCCACCGCTCACCTACCGGTTCGGCCTGTGGATAACCGACCGTACGGATGAGCATGACCAGACGATCGGGGGGAACCCGTCGGCGGTCGACCCGGTCACCCGGTTTCGGCGGGCCCCTCCGGTCAGCGCTTGCGGTCAGCCTCTAGATTGGCACGTACATGTGCCAGCAACGTGGCAGACAACGGTCGTAACCGGACACGCCACCCGTAACCGACACCCTGTGCGGGTACGGCGGCAAGATGACATGTCGGGGAGAGACGCAACCCAGGTAAGGTCGCTCTCGACGGGTACGGCCGCCGGCGGCGCTCCGCGTCGACGACACGAGCCGGTTCCTTGACGAGGCAGAGCGGGAAGCCACATGCCCAGCAGTTCGGGTCCATCGATCGACACGATCACCGAGGGAGGACGGGTGACCCAGGTCGGCGAGGGTCAGGAGGCGGAGGAAAGCGCTCCGTCCGTCATGACCTTCGGTGCTCCCACGGTCGGTGAGATCCTTGCCGAACGGTACGAACTGGTCGAGCACATCAACGACGACAGCGCGGGCCGGCAGGTCTGGCGTGGCGTCGACGTCATCCTGCGCCGCCCGGTCGCGGTCGTGCTGCGGCACCCCGGTGGCGACTCGGCCACCGAGATGCTCCAGGCCGCGGTCGCCGCCAGCCGGGTGATCCACCCCAACCTGGTCGGCGTCTACGACGCCATCGACGAGGCCGAGCGGGCGTACGTGGTCCGCGAGTGGGTGGACGGCCGGTCGCTACGCGAGCTGACCGCCGAGGGTCCACTGGATCCGGCGCGGGCCACCAGCATCGGGCACGCCGTGGCCAACGCCCTGGCCGCGGTGCACGCCACCGACATGGTCCACGGCAACGTCCACCCGGGCACCGTGATGATCAGCGACGACGGCCGGGTGGTGCTCGCCGACGCACGGACCGACGGCGCGGACAGCCAGGAGAACGACATCCGGGCGGTCGGGGGTGTCCTCTACTTCGCGCTGACCGGGCACTGGCCGCACGCCGAGGCCCCGCTGCACGGCGCCACCGCCGGGCACGGCCGGGCGGTCATCCCGGACGCGGTCCGGGATGCGGGCGGCGCCCTGGCCGCCCCCCGGCAGATCCGCGCCGGTGTGCCGGCGTACCTCGACGACCTCACCATGGACCTGCTCGACCGGCAGATCGCGCCGCCCTCCTCGGACGTGCTCACCGCCGAGCTGGCCCGGCTGGAGGTGCCCGCCGACGAGCAGTACCTCGAACAGGCCGGCCCGCTCCGGTTCACCTCCTCCGACGGCGAGGACGAGCGCACGCCGCTGTCCCCGGCCGGTGGCCGCAAGGTGGTGTTCGGCATCGCCGGCCTGCTCGTGGTCGCCCTGATCGGTCTGCTCATCGGCGTCACCACCCTGGGCGGCGGGGACGACCCCGGCGGCCAGGCCGCCGACCCGACCCCGGCGGCCAGCGACGACGCGCCCGCCCCGGCACCGGCGGCCATCCGCACCCTGAAGCTCGGCCCCGACCAGGTCCGCGTGATCGACCCCGACAGCCGGGCCCGGGACGAGTTCGACGGCATCGAGAAGGTCGTCGACGGCGACCAGGACGAGGCGTGGCAGACCGACAGCTACTACAACGCCAAGTTCAGCAACCTCAAGGCCGGCATGGGGATCCTGATCGACCTCAAGCAGCCCCAGACGGTGAAGTCGGTGGAGGCGGTGCTGTCCAACCGGGGCGCCACCGGGCAGCTCTACGGCGGCACGGCCGACCACCCGTCCACCTCGTCCGGCGACAAGGCCCTCGTCGAGGCGTACAAGAGCAGCCAGATCGGCCCGACGCTGGAGAACCACGGCGCGAAGATGGTCTTCGACGGCTTCGAGGCCGACAAGAAGTACCAGTACCTCCTCTTCTGGGTCACCGACCTGCCGGAGGTCGACCAGGGCAGGTTCAAGCTCATCGTCCAGGAGATCACGGTCCAGGTGCAGTGAACCGGCGGCCACGGCGACCCGGCCACCCCGCGCACGGGGCGTGGCGATGACCGGGCGTGGCGCGAACGCGGGTGGCGGGCCGGCCGGTCCGTCACCCCTGATCGCCGCCGACACCGCTGCCACCGACGCCGAACTGCTCTCCGCGCACGTCGCCGGGGACCGCGACGCCTTCACCGAGCTGTTCCGGCGGCACCGCGACCGGCTCTGGGCGGTGGCCGTGCGCACCATCGGCGACCGCGAGGAGGCGGCCGACGCCCTCCAGGACGCGCTGCTCTCCGCGCACCGCGCGGCGGCCCGGTTCCGGGGCGACTCGGCGGTCACCACCTGGCTGCACCGGATCGTCGTGAACGCCTGTCTGGACCGGATGCGACGCCGGCAGGCCCATCCCACCGTGCCGCTGCCGGACGGCAACCGCTCCGACGACCCCACGGCCGTCGGCGGCGTCGAGCCGGCCGCCCCCGCCCCGGACCACGACACCGCTCTGGTGGTCCGGCAGGCCCTGGGGCAGCTGCCGCCCGAGCAGCGGGCCGCCCTGATCCTGGTCGACGTGCAGGGCTACCCGGTGGCCGAGGTGGCCCGCATCCTCGACGTGGCCGAGGGCACGGTGAAGAGCCGTTGTGCCCGGGGCCGGGCGCGGCTGGCCGTCCTGCTCGGGCATCTCCGCACCGGCGCTGACGGGCCGTCGGAGCACACCGGTGGCTCCCGGCCCGGCCAGCCGGACGTGCCCGGCGTCACGAGCGGGAACCCACGAGCACCCGAGGGCGTCGGATCAGGGCCGGGGCGATCCCGGAAACACACCGACCAGAGGGAGAACACGTGACGGCCGGGCGGTTCGGGGAGGTCGACCACGACCTGCTCGCCGACTACGTCGGAGGCGCGCTGGACGGCACGCCCGACGAGGCCACGGTCGCCCGGCTGGTGACGGAGGACCCGGCCTGGGCGCAGGCACACGACGAACTGGCTGCCGCGACGGCCCTGGTCGGCACCGCGCTGGCCGGTTGGGGCGCGACGACCCCCACCATGCCGGAGACGGTGGCCGACCGCCTCACCGCCGCGCTCGCCGGGGCCGGTCCGGCGGCACCGGCGACCGTGCCCGCCCAGGTGTCACCGTCACCGGCCACCGCGGCCAGCGGCACCTCCGGCGGCCCGTCGAGCCGGACGGTGGCCGTGGTCGGCGAGTCCTCCCGCCCGACCTCCCCCGGTCGTTCCCGTCGGCGCTGGTCCCGTCGGACAGCCCCGGTGCTGGTCGCCGCAGCGGCGATGGTCGCGGGCGGCTTCGGCGTCACGCAGCTCGTCGGCCTCGGGGGCGGGCAGCGGGACGCGGGCTCCGCCCCGGAGAACGCGGTGGCGGGCAACGCGCCGGCCGGCGCGTTCCGGCTCACCACCGATCCCACCCGCACCGGCGCCAGCTACACCCCGGACACCGTCGGCACGGTCCCGGCCGCGCCGGGGGTGCTCTCCACCGACAGCGCCAACCCGACGGAGCAGCCCGAGTCGGATCCCCGCCGGCCGCAACGCGGCACCGGCCTCGACCGGCTCACCGACCGGACGGCGCTCGACGCCTGCCTCGGTGCGGTCGGTGCGGCGCACGGCCGGGGGCGGATCACCGTGGACCGGGTCGAGTACGCGGCGTTCCAGGGCGAACCGGCGTTGGTGGTCGGCCTGGTGGACGCCGAGGGCGGCCGCTGGGTCGTGGTGGCCGGTCCGGACTGCGGGGTGCCGGGATCCGGCGCGGACACCCGCTACCGGACGCAGGTAGGGTGAGGTCGCGGTCGCCGGACGTCCGCCCTTCCACGTGACGTCACCCACCGGACGAGCGGACCGGGAATCCCCACTTCGTACGATGACGTTCTGGATGTCAGTCGCCGACGATGCCAGGCGTCGGTACTCGGATCGACACCGGTGCGCGCGCCGGTGCCGAACACACACACTCGGGAGACGGCAGTGGACGAGGTCCGCAACCTGATCATCATCGGCTCAGGGCCCACCGGATACACGGCGGCGGTCTACGCGGCGCGCGCCAACCTCAAGCCGCTGGTCATCGAGGGTGTGCAGTCCGGTGGCGCGCTCATGACGACCACCGAGGTGGAGAACTTCCCCGGGTTCGCCGACGGCATCCTCGGTCCCGAGTTGATGGACAACATGCGCAAGCAGGCCGAGCGGTTCGGCGCGGAGTTCCTCACCGACGACGTGACCCGGGTGGAGCTGGTCGACACCGGCACGCCGGGTTCCGGTGCGACGAGCACCGTGTGGGTCGGCGAGACCGCGTACCGGGCCCGCGCCGTCATCCTGGCCACCGGTTCGGCGTGGCGTCCGCTCGGCGTCCCCGGCGAGCAGGAGTACCTCGGCCACGGCGTGTCGTCCTGCGCCACCTGTGACGGCTTCTTCTTCCGCAACCAGCACATCGTGGTGGTCGGCGGCGGCGACTCCGCGATGGAGGAGGCGAGCTTCCTCACCCGGTTCGCCGAGTCGGTCACCATCGTGCACCGGCGTGACTCGTTCCGGGCCAGCAAGATCATGGCGGAGCGGGCACTGAGCAACGAGAAGATCAAGGTCGAGTGGAACACCACCGTCGAGGAGATCCTCGGCGCGGACAACAAGGTGACCGGCGTCCGGTTGCGTAACGTGCACACCGGCGAGGCGAAGGTGCTCGACGTCACCGGCGTCTTCATCGCGATCGGCCACGACCCGCGCAGCGAACTCTTCCGGGGTCAGGTCGACCTCGACGACGAGGGCTACGTCCGGGTCGACGCGCCGAGCACCCGCACCAACATCCCCGGTGTCTTCGCCGCCGGTGACCTGGTCGACCACACCTACCGGCAGGCGATCACCGCCGCCGGCACCGGCTGTGCCGCCGCGCTCGACGCCGAGCGGTTCATCGCCACCCTGAGCTGACAAACCCGTAGACAGTCCCGGAGGAGGGTCATAGTGGGTACAACGACGGCGGTCACCGACGCCAGCTTCGCCACTGACGTACTGAAGTCCGACAAGCCGGTACTGGTGGACTTCTGGGCTGAGTGGTGCGTGCCGTGCCGCAAGGTCGCGCCGCTGCTGGAGGAGATCGCCAGCGAGATGGGCGACCAGGTCCGGATCGTCAAGCTCAACATCGACGAGAACCCGGAGACCGCTCGGGCCTACCGGGTGATGTCGGTGCCGACCCTCACCGTGTTCAAGAACGGCGAGCCGGTGCAGTCGATCGCCGGTGCCAAGCCCAAGGGTGATCTGGTCAAGCTGATCCAGGCCGCGCTCTGACCGACGCGTTCCGCCAGCCCCGTACCCGCCCCGGGTGCGGGGCTCCGGCCTTTCCCGGACCGTCGTGCGCCGCACCGGACCGGACCTCCCTGACCCGGGGGTGGGTGGGCCGCTTCCGGCAACCGGTAACGCCGCGTCATCGGCCACGGTACGCTCCGTAAGCGTCCTCGACGAAGAGAGCCCCTGCGTACCGCGGTGGGTGGCGAGAAGTCAGCAGCCGCTAAGGGGGTCATCCGTGCGTCCGATCCGCCCCGGTGACCGGGGACCCGCCGTGCGCGAGATCCGCCGGGTCCTGACCGACCTCGACCTGCTTCCCTCCGAACGGAGCGTCGACGCGTTCGACGCGGCCACCGAACGGGCCGTCCGGGCCTTTCAGCAGTCCCGTGGGCTGAGCGTGGACGGGCGGGTCGGCGCGGAGACCTGGCGGGCGCTGGACGCCGCCCGGTGGCGGCTCGGTGCCCGTACCCTCTACCACGCCGTGCCCGAGCCGATCACCGGCGAGGACGTGCGGTCGTTGCAGGAACGCCTCCTGGAGATGGGGTACGACGCCGGACGCGCCGACGCCATCTACGGCGCGCGCACCGCCCGCGCGCTCGCCCAGTTCCAGCGGGAGGTGGGGCTGACCCCGGACGGTTCCTGCGGACCGCACACCCTGGACGCGCTGCGCCGGCTCGGGCGGAAGGTGGTCGGTGGCCGTCCGCAGTGGCTACGCGAGTCCGACGCGATCCGCCAGTCCGGGCCGACGCTGGTCGGCCGGACGGTGGTCATCGACCCCGGACACGGCGGCACCGACCCCGGTGCGGTGGTCCACGACGGCCTGTTGCGCTGGAACGAGGCGGACCTGGTGCACGACCTGGCCAGCCGGTTGGAGGGGCGGCTCGCGGCGGCGGGCGTCCGGGTGCAGCTCACCCGGGGACCGTCGCCGGGCCGGTGCCTGCCGGACACCGACCGGGCCGAACTGGCGAACTCCCTCGGCGCGGACGTGTTCATCTCCCTGCACACCGACGAGCACCACAATCCCGCCGCCGAAGGGGTCGCCACCTATCACTACGGGACGGACAACGGCGTCACCTCGGCCACCGGCGAGCGACTGGCCGGACTGGTGCAACGGGAAATCGTCGCCCGGACCGGGCTGCGGGACTGCCGTACCCACGCCAAGGCATGGGACCTGCTCCGGCTGACCCGGATGCCGGCGGTCCGCGTCGAGGTCGGCTACCTCACCTCGCCCGAGGACCGCCGCCGGCTGGTCGACCCCCGGTTCCGGGACCGGATCGTGGAGGCGATCGTCGCCGCCGTGCAGCGGATGTACTTCCCGATCGAACGGGACGTGCCGACCGGCTCGATCGACGTGAGCGAGCTGCGCGCCGTGGTGGCCGCCGGACGCGCGCCGGAGTGACCCGGGGCCCGGCACGTCGAGCCCTTCCCGGGGCGTCAGCCGGCGGTGGTGCTGGTGGCCGGGCGGACCGGCCGGAGCAGGGTCTCCGGGCTCATCGAGCCGAGCAGTTTCTCCAGGGCGTACTCGACGTCGGACTTCCAGGACAGCGCGGTGCGAAGTTCGAGCCGCAGGCGCGGATAGCGCGGGTGCGGGCGTACCGTCTTGAAGCCGACGGAGAGGAAGTAGTCGGCGGGGGCGACACAACCACCGGAGGCCAGGTCGTCGACGTCGCCGAACTTCGCGTCCCCGAACGCCTCGATCGCCTTGATGCCCCGCTTGGTGAGGTCCCGGGCGACCCCCTGCACCAGCATCCGGCCGAGCCCGCCCCCGGCGAACGAGGGCACCACGTGCGCGGTCGTCAGCAGCGCGGCGTCGGCGGAGACCGGGGAGGTGGGGAAGGCCATCGAGCGGGGCACGTACGCCGGTGGGGCGAACATCACGAACCCGGCCGGCATGCCGTCGACGTAGACGAGTTTGCCGCAGGAGCCCCACTCCAGCAGGGTCTGCGAGACCCACGCCTCCTTCTCCAGGCCCGGGTCACCGGCGGCGCAGGCGCGGTCGGCGGAGACCGGATCCAGCTCCCAGAAGACGCACTGCCGGCACGGACGGGGCAGGTCTTCCAGGGTGTCGAGGGTCAGGCTGACCAGACGTCGCGACATTGGCGCATCCCCACAATAGGCTTGGAGGTGACGACACCGCGGAGCACGCCGCCGCGTTTGTCCCCGACGAGCGATCGTACGCCGCAACCCGCGCCGGTGGGAGGGGACGCGCGAACACCACCCCACGGAAGGTCGTCGCCGCAGTCCGGGATGTGGACGCCTCCTCACGTTCCATCCCCGTTCCGACCAGCACCGACTAGGATCGACCAACCGGTGTCCCGCGTCGCCAGGGGCCGTCCGGCGGGGACAGGGGCGTCGCCGCAGCGGTCCGCAGCCTGGGCGGGAGCCACCCGAGGGAAGCCGATGAGGTGATGTCATGACCGGCACGACGCTCGACGACTACACCGACCGGTACGCACGGCGCGTGCGGGGCATGACCGCGTCGGAGATCCGCGCGCTCTTCGCCGTCGCCAGCCGTCCCGAGGTGGTGTCGCTCGCCGGGGGTGCGCCCTACATCGCCGCGCTGCCGCTCGACGCGGTGGGCGAGATGCTCGGGCGGCTCGGCGCCGAGCACGGGACCACCACCCTCCAGTACGGCATCGGCCAGGGCCTGCCGGAGCTGCGTGAGCGGATCTGCGAGGTGATGGCCCTCTCCGGCATCGACGCCTCGTGCGGTGCCTCCCCGGAGGACGTGGTGGTGACCGTCGGCGGGCAGCAGGCCCTCGACCTGGTCGCCCGGCTCTTCCTCGACCCCGGTGACGTGGTGCTCGCCGAGGGGCCCACCTACGTCGGCGCGCTCGGCGTCTTCCAGTCCGCCCAGGCGCAGGTCGTGCACGTCCCGATGGACGACGAGGGGCTGATCCCGGAGGCGCTGGAGGCGGCCGTCGCCGACTGCGCCCGGGCCGGACGGCGGGTCAAGTTCCTCTACACCATCCCCACCTACCAGAACCCGGCCGGCGTGACGCTCAGCGAGGAACGGCGCGAGCGGGTCCTCGACATCTGCGAGCGGGCCGGCCTGCTGGTGGTCGAGGACGACCCGTACGGGCAGCTCGGCTTCGAGTCGGAGGCGCCCCGGCCGCTGCGCGCCCGCCGGCGCGACGGCGTCTTCTACCTGAGCACGTTCTCCAAGACGTTCGCCCCCGGGTTGCGGGTCGGCTGGATCCTCGCCCCACACGCGGTTCGCGACAAGCTGGTCATCGCCAGCGAGGCGCAGATCCTCTGCCCCAGCGGCTACGCCCAGGCAGCCGTCTCCACCTACCTGGGCACCATGCCCTGGCGGGAGCAACTCAAGGTCTACCGCGAGGTCTACCGGGAGCGGCGGGACGCCATGCTCACCGCCCTGGCAGACCTGATGCCGGCCGGCACCACCTGGACCCGACCGGCCGGCGGTCTCTTCGTCTGGGCGACCCTGCCCGAGGGGCTCGACTCCAAGGCAATGATGCCCCGGGCCATCGCCGCCCGGGTGGCGTACGTGCCCGGCACCGGCTTCTACGCCGACGGCTCCGGCAGCGGTCACATGCGGCTCAACTTCTCGTTCCCCGCCCCGGAACGGATCCGGGAGGGCGTCCGCCGGTTGGCCGGTGTGATGGAGCAGGACATCGCCATGCGGCGGGTCTTCGGCCAGGTCAGCCAGCAGGGACGACGTGGGCAGGCCGGTGCGGACGCACCCGGACCCGACTTGGCATGATCTCGGCATGCCTGCCAGCCTGACCGACCAATCCGGCTCCACCAGTTCGCCGTCGCCCGCCCCGGCCGCCGGGGAGCTGCGGGTCCTCGTCCTCGCCGGGGGCCTGTCGTACGAACGCGAGGTCTCGCTGAAGTCCGGCCGCCGGGTGCTCGACGCGCTCCGCGCGGCGGGGGTGGAGGCGGACCTGCGGGACGCCGACGTCGCCCTGCTGCCCGCGCTCGCGGCCGACCCGCCGGACGCGGTGGTGATCGCGCTGCACGGCGCGACCGGTGAGGACGGCTCGCTCCGAGGTGTGCTCGACCTCTGCGGGATCCCGTACGTCGGCTGCGACGCCCGCTCCGCCCGCCTGGCGTGGGACAAGCCCTCCGCCAAGACGGTGCTCCGCGAAGCGGGCATCCCCACCCCCGACTGGGTGGCCCTGCCGCACGACCGGTTCTCCGAGTTGGGCGCGGTGGCCGTGCTCGACCGGATCGTCGACCGGATCGGGCTGCCGGTCATGGTGAAGCCGGCGCAGGGTGGCTCCGGGCTGGGCGCCGCCGTCGTCCGGGACGCCGCCGCGCTGCCCGCCGCGATGGTCGGCTGCTTCGCGTACGACTCGACCGCACTGGTCGAGCGGTACGTCCCCGGGATGGACGTGGCGGTCACCGTGATCGACCTCGGGGGCGGCCCCCGGGCGCTGCCCGCGGTGGAGATCGTGCCGCGCAACGGTGTCTACGACTACGCGGCCCGCTACACCGCCGGCCGGACGACCTGGCACGCCCCGGCGCGGCTGGCGGACGAGGCGGCGGCCCGCGTCGCCGAGGTCGCCGTCGCGGCGCACACCGCGCTCGGACTGCGTGATCTCTCCCGGGTCGACCTCATCGTGGACGACTCCGGGCAACCGCACGTACTGGAAGTGAACGTCTCGCCGGGCATGACCGAGACCTCGCTGCTGCCGCTGGCGGTGCAGGCCGCCGGGCTCGACTTCGGGCGGGTACTCGAAGAGCTGGTGGTGCAGGCCGCCGGTCGCCGCCCGTAACAGTCCCACCGATTCCCACCACGCATCAGGGCCGGCGCGGTCTCCCGCCCGGCCCTGATTGCTTCCGCTCGGCCCGCTCTCCCCGTCGACGAGCCGGGCCGGTGTCGCCTTCGTCGGGCCGTTCGCGGTCAGGGGGTGGCGCCCGGGCGGTCCGCCTCCTCGACGCGGCTCTGGTCCGCCGGATCGGGCTGGTCCGGATCGGTGCGTGGGGCGGGAATCCGGCCGACCGCGCCGTCGGTGCTCCTGGCCGCGCCGTCGGTGCTTTCGAGCTCGTCGTCGGTCTCCCCGGCCGCCTCGATCACCGAGCCGATCTCGCTTTCCGGGGACCCCGACTCCTGCCGGGAGGAGTCGCTGAAACTCGCCGGGGCCTGCCACTGGATGCGGGAGGGCTCGGCCAGCGGGCGGCCGCCGAACTCACCGAGCCAGGCCGCCACCAGGGCCAGGTTCTCCCGCCACTGCGCCTCGGAGATCGGCGGCAGGATCGAGTCCCACAGGGAGAGGAACGTCCCACGAAGTTGCAGCCGGCCGTACGGGCGGGCCAGGAACCACAGGTGCAGATGCGAGGAGCCGTCACCCCAACGATTGACGTGTACCCGGGCCACCCCGTCCAGCGACCGGATCGCCCGCTCCAGACGTACCGTCATCACGCCCAGCTCGGCCGCGAGCAGATTCGGCAGGTCTCCCAGGTCGAGGTGGGAGCGGGACTCCAGGATCAGCACCATCGGCAGACCCGTCGGGCGGTCCATCGCCCGGACCCGCCAGCGTTCCCCCACCCAGATGTACGCCTCGTCCGGCGCGGCACAGGCGGTGCACTCCCGGTCCGCCTCGCCCTTGCGGGGAGGCTCGACCGGAACCGGATCATCGAGCTGCTTGATACGGAGGTCGCCGTCGAAGGGGAAGGAGGGCCATTGGGTGAAGTCCGGGACAGCAGGAGGGGTGTGGGGCACGAGGCTGACCCTAACCGAGTACGAGACCCCCTGTCCCCACCCGAATGCGTGGTCCTGTAGACACTCGTCGTCAGGGGCCACATCGGGGTCGTCGCTCCGGACCGCGCCGTCCGCCCATCGCCCCGGGCGGCTCTTCGGCTCGACAGGACGCCCGGATCCCGGCGATCGAGGCGCACATCACACCCGTCATCCACAGGCTGCCACGTCGTTCTACGCGCTGTTTCACGTGAAACGGGGCTGCCTGTGGATAACTCCTGTGGATATCCGCGACGCTTTCCGCGTGGCTGTGGATAACCGCTCGCACCCCAGCCGCGCGTCCCGCTGTTGCCCACACCGCTGGCCGGAAGAGACTGCCGCGCTGACGCAACGAACTTCAGTGCTCGCCCCCTCTGTCGGTGGCGTTTCACGTGAAACCGGCGGGTGCCGGGTGCCGGGTTGCCGGGTGCCGGGTTGCCGGGTGCCGGGTGCCTGCAGGGGACCCTTCCTACCGTTTTTTGTCGAAGAAGGGTCCCCTGCAACCAACTAACGCGGCGGGCGGCGGGCGGCGGGCGGCGGGCGGCGGGCGGCGGGCGGCGGGCGGCGGGCGGCGGGCGGCGGG